>JBHLPF010000076.1:0-7617 GCA_048939765.1 Promethearchaeota archaeon | reverse complement strand
GCCATTATTGAAACAGATACCAAGACAAACGTCGATTGAGGAGGATTAGTCCTCAAGATGATATACACTCCAAGGAAGAACACAATATCGGTGAGTAGGACTGCCGCAGCAAGCCATTTTCGAAGTCTTCGAATTCGCTTTGAAATCATACCTGCTAAGCCCACTCCAATTCCCCCAAAAATGAAGATAGAAGCGCGAAGCAATGCCGTTCCTGCATCTGATATGGCATAAGATGCATAGAATGGGAAGAGGATTAGGCCTCCCCAGATTGCCCAACCAGCTCCTGAAATCATAAGGCCCAACACCATCAATCTAAGAGTCTTACTCTGCGTGACAGTTGTTATTCCACCTCTCAGATATCGGAAATATGCTCGAAGGTTCAATCTCTCGCGTCTAAGGTCCTTGTGATCACGAATGAATCTCAATAGCAATAGAGAGACGACAAGCATGAAAATGCCCTGGATTATGAAGAGAAAATCCCTCTCCATATATACAAGGAGAAATCCTCCAAGAATGAACGAAATCGCTGTCAGGATTTCACTGAACATTGTATATTTTCCGTAGAATTGAGAGTATATGCTGCGATTCCTGTCTTCTTTTGCATACAGTTTGTAGTTATTGTCGAACCATGCAATATAGGTGCCTGATTCAAGGCTTACTGCTATCGCCAGTAAAGCGAAAGCAACTGTGACAGTAGAGAGATCGAACGCTTGAGAGAGAACAATGAATCCGATGCCATAGGTGATTGCAGCCATGAACAGGCTCCATCTCTGACCTATCCAATCACCGATAGCACCCGATGGGTAGCTAAGAATTGATTGGATTGCAAATTGAACTGCCAATACTAGCGATAATTCAGTGACAGTAATATACTCCAGGGCCTGCAGAATCAAAAACGTGTTCGTTAGCATCACAGCAAATCCGTACAACAGGATTATGCCGGTTGCCTTCGAGATGAATTGCCTTGCTTCTGCGCTTAATTCGGTAATGCCCAGGGCTTTGTCATAAAAGCTGGCCATGAATAATCAACTTCCGACTTGAATACCAAAGGTCACTGTTTTCAAATTTCTATTCCGGAATGGTTTGAGAAGCTTCTTCCTAGAGGGCGCCAGCTGGATTCTCGAGCAGACCACAGAAATTTCCATTCTCCCATGGATTCGTGCAATTTTGAGATATTGTGACAACGGCATCCTTGATGACTCTCCTTGCCCACAGATTCCAATCTCTGCAATATCGATAACGCGGTTATATTATTATAGGATGCAATCTAGCATCGGTGGCGAGCCAGAGCTGAATCGCAAAGGTAATGAGCAATCAATTCCCATTCAATCAATGTGCATATGGTGAACTCTGCAGACATGAGGGCAAATAGCCAGAGGTCTGACCTATACGGGGTGAGTCCTACGATAATCGCGGAGATTATGGCATTTGTTACAATCTTTACTCCTTATGCAATTATTCCAGCACAATGGGCGTGGCTATTCCTTACAGATGTCTTCTATTCTCAGCCTCTGTTCTATTCACTTCTGTGGGTATTCACACCAAGATTTCACGATAATCTTCTCATCGCCCTTATTCAGCCCGAAATACTATGGTCTACCGTTCCCTATAGTCTGTTTAACATAGTATTTGCAGTAAAGGTCGTTCGCTATTACCAAGGGAAAGCGAACAAGTTCTCAGTCATAAAATATGGACTAGTCAGTCTGATGATACCATCCATTCTTCTGACATGTGTCCTCTCATTTGGATCATCTGACCTGGTTGTTCTTGGTCCTGTCTGGCCAATTCCCATCCAATTTCTTGTTGGCCTCGCTCTACTTCATTTCGTGAGCGGACCGACAACTGCACGAGAAGAGGAGGAAAGCGTTAGGAAGGTTTCGCTTACAATGGAAGAGCTAGACGAAATGTATGAATAGCCTTCTCCGCCAAGACAAGTTACTCTTCCACCAATCGAATGACTGTCCGGTAATGTAAAGAGGAAGTCATGTCCATCATGAACGCGTGCCAACGATGAAAACTGAGGAAGGAGAATATATCGGATACGACGGAAAGAAGATGTTCATGCGTGGATGGCTTCCTGATGGAGAGCCTCGCGCATTAGTGATTGGGATCCATGGTCTTGGCTCTCACAGCGGCCTAATATCTTTCGTTGGTGAATTATATGCCAATAGAGGCTATGCATTCATGGCACCAGACCTGAGAGGCTTTGGTCATTATGATGGAATCAAGGGACATGTCGAGAGCTTTGGCGAGATAATAGAAGATGTGAATAGCTTCGTGGCGCAGATGAAGGACCGCTTTGAGGGGTTGAAGACATTCATGCACGGTCACTCATTTGGCGGATTGGTCACCGTGCACTATGCTGTGAAGTATTCGGATCAGCTGGATGGAATTCTCATTCCTTGTCCTGCTGTATCAGAGCGATTGGAGATGGGAAAAGGCACGAGAGCGATGGCTGGCTTGTTATCTAAGGTGAATGTGAAGAGGAAGTTCGACATGGGATTGAACCTCGATCTCATCTCCAGGAACCCTGACGTGGTGAAGCGAAACAAGGAGGACCCATTGAGGATAACCACCTGTACTCCAAGGTTCGGAGCTGAAGGTCTCAAGGCTCGGGAGGAGGGTTTCAATATGGCAAACAAGATTACACTTCCGGTAATACTCCAGCAGAGTGAGGACGATCTTATCTTGATCCCTGAGAAGAATAGGGAGTTCTTCGAAAACATTGCTTCTGAAGACAAGACCTTCAAGATGTATCCGGGTCTCTATCATGAACCCTTTGAAGATCCGGGTGGCGAAGAGTTCACAAATGACATGTTCAACTGGCTCGAGGCTCATCTCTGAATGAGCAAGTGGTTATCGGCATTACATGCGCGGCCAGTCAGTCTTATCAGTATGATATGTTTCGATATCACAGATGAGTTATAATGAAAGTCAAGACAAATGCTGACAAACTTGTGAAGATTTCTGTGACTGGAGAAGTGGCGAGTCCAGTTTCAAGATTTGCGTATAGAATATCGCATGATGGGAAACCAATGGTTCTCCCTGGTGTGGGGGGAATCACCTACAATCTTCGTGTTGGAGACCCTGCTGTAGGTTGGAAAGCTGATCATGTCGAGCCAGGTGTGAGTATTGAGAACAAGGAGAATGATGCACGATTCAAGCTAGCTGCCAACAATGCGCTAAACATTCTGGCCTGTGTGGGAAACGAAGCTAAGATTGTCGATGGTGACGCGAAAGGCAAGAAGGGAACAGTAGTTGGCAAACACGGGGGCATCGAACATGTCATGGTCGACTTCACTGAAGAGATTATGGAGGATCTCAAGATAGGAGATAAGATGCTGATCAAAGCCTTCGGTGTTGGCTTGGAGCTGCTTGACTACCCTGAGATTGTTACTATGAACATTGATCCAGGCGTTGTAGACAAGATAGATTTTGAGGACAAGAATGGAAAGCTCGGCATTCCTGTGACACACAGAGTCCCTGCAGCCACGATGGGTTCAGGACTTGGTGCAACTCAGACATATTCAGGGGACTATGACATTCAGCTCTTTGATGAAGGTACCAGAGAGGAGTACGGACTCGATTCCCTGCGATTTGGAGACTTCGTTGCCATCTTGGATGCAGACCACTCATATGGACGAATCTACAAACGAGGAGCAGTTTCATTAGGAATAGTTGTGCATAGCGACTGTATCCTCTCAGGTCATGGACCTGGTGTTGCGACGCTGTTCACCTCCACGGAAGGGAACATTGAACCTTTAATCAACTCAGATGCAAATATTGCCAATATACTGCATCTTAGATAGGCAGTGAAGCTAGCTGCAACAGGATGAGGAGCCACTGTCAGATTTCTCTGCCTTGCTGGGGGTTCCAATGACTGGCTCCTCGCAGCGGCCCTTCCTTCTTGCAGCTTCATTCCATATACAACCGCACCCAATGTTCCTAACAGCGATTGCTCCACCTAAGCAATTCTTCGCGCATGCCGTACAGTTTGTGCAGTCTTCTGCACGGGCGATTACAGCAGGTCCATCGTCTGGCAGTTCCCATACTGAAAAAGGGCAGACTTCCAGACAAATCCCGCAACGGTTGCATAGAGATGGATTGTAATCCAATCCCAGACCTGTTTCTTCAACGACAATTGTCACTGTCTTTCACCAGCCCATTAAAGCTACTAAGATATTGAACATTACTATGAAGGCCATGCCTATCTTTAGTGTTAGAATCATATTGGGATACTCCTGTCTTATAACCTTTGGATCACTCACCGATGTCATTCCAGAGAAATCCATTGTCAATGACGTTGCCATTACGAATTGAGCCACCATCCAAACAATGATGGTTGTCCAGTGAATTTGAAGCACCATCATGATAACAAACGCAATAGGTAGGGTAATGGCCGCAAATCCCAGACCTCTTCGCCAGAAGGAATTTCCTTTGGATGGGAGAATGGGGAACACTAAACCCAACGTGAAAGCGTTGCCAATCAATGCTAGTAGAAATTGCCCGAAAACAAGGAGAAGTGCGATTGTCACCGAGAGTACTGCGCCAAACAAAGTTGGCAATACTAAAATGCTTCCAATATTCACAATCCAAAGCAATCCTAGGAACAATGCTAAAGGCTTCCATAAAAGGGCCGCGAACAGAAAGGGAATGTGTGACACACTCTGTTCCATCCGTTCTCTCAACTTGAATGTCACCGTGGCCATTTCCCTCGGTTTCGGCCGGGGTTTGTTAAGCGCCAACCATTTTGATAGGTCATGAATTCTCACTGGACCGTAGCGAACTCGAAATCCGGTTCGTTTCTGAATCATCCTAGGATCCATTCCTGCTGCTGAGAGCTGTGGGAGAATCAATTCGTTGTGATTGACGACTTCTCTCAGCCCTGTGAGTCTGATCATCTGCACGACATCATCGCTATTGAAATGAATTCCACGAGCAGCACACCAGACATTGATCCCATTAGTATCACAGACCAGCAACCATGCATTTAGTCTATCCTTCGCCAATGCTCGCATCACGGTATAGTAAGTGAGCTCATAGTTTGCTGTCACGACAACGGGGCTCTCCTTTGTTGGATTGCCTGACTTGTACAGTCCTGGCTCGATGGGAATGCCACGCCAACCGCCAGTGAGATGATTATACCATATTCGTCCTCTTGCTTCGAAACCGGTGAATGCCTTCTCACGAGTCTGATATGCAATTCTGGAAGCTCGCGTGCCTGTCTTCCCAACGACGAATGAGATTTCAGGTCCAAATTGCTCTCTCTCTTCGATTATGAGCCCCCAATCGAGAATCAAATCCCTTAAGTCCTTTATAGGAGGAGGAAGTCGCCTACCTGAGTCCTTTTCGGCTCTTTTCCTGTTTCTCCAAAACATTCTCCGATCCGCAGAGGAATTTGGCAATACCTCTGAGGCAATCGCGAAGCGACCATCCTCTTTGAGCATGACCTGGATAATATGCATGAAAAGGTCACGCTGAGGTGGTTTCAACTCTGAGAGTAGGAATGTGCTTGCTATCAGATCAAACCGATCCTCATCCGATCCCTCAGGCCTGTCGAATCCTTCTCCAATTTTCAGAACATCACCTGAAACGAAAGTAGGAGGATTTTCCAATCCAGCAGCCCGTATCTTTGCAAGCCCAACCATATTGATATTCGAGTCGACTCCAACCACCGTCGCACCCTTCTTTGCAATCTCCATTGCAAGAAGCCCTGGCCCACATCCAAGGTCCAGAACTCTCATTCCAGGCTCAACAAGATCCAGAATACGTTTTCTTATGGCACTGGATCTTCCTTCTAGAATCTCATCGAAAGCCTGTTCATAGGTTTCGGGCGACTTCTCCAATGCAGCCATGAATGCAACTGCCACGAAAGAGCCTCCTTCTGACGCCAATGATGTATGCTAGGTTTAGTTCTTTTGTTCTACGCTGCCATTCCATTTCACTTGAAATCTCAGTAGTTCCTTTGCTTGACTATGAAAACCCTTTTATTCACCATAAAGGTCTGACGCCGCCAACTGATGAGATGGCATAGGATATACCGTCTCAGGTCCCTAGAGAGTGACACTTGATGAGCCTAGCACGACGAACATTCGCACTCTTCTTTGTGCTCATTGTTGCCGCAGGCGCTATGACGCCAATACTTGCACAGAGCCCCATCATGATAGTTACAATGAAGCAGACATCTCATGAAGTGGCTGCAACAAATCTGCAAGTTGAATATGAGGTCTTCAATAACCTCAAATCATACAATGATGACGATTTCCGATTTCTTGTATACAACACAACTGAAACGCAAATCATTGCAAATGCGACTGTGACTCTCTATTTCGCAGGAAATGCCAGCCTATATAGATATGAATTCACATCACCAGCTGATGGTATGGCGCAATTCCTCAATGTCCCCGTGGAGTCCTACGTCTGGAACGTGACTCTTGAAGGAGCTTTCGGTGGCTTTGATCCAGCGCTTTACTCGACTGGCACTCTTGAGTCTGACGGACCAGATGCCACAGCCAATGTACTAATTGGAAATGTAGATTGGGAAAACGATGATGATGACCTGACTGCGACTGTCTACGACGTAGACGGAAATCCAGCTGAAGGACTCAATTTCACGCTTGTCAATCAGACTAGTGGATTTGTGTACATAGAACAGACCATTCCTGCCAATGGTTCGGTTGCATTCTGGGACATTCCACTTGGAAACTACACCTGGAAGGTTATTGTGCCATTTGGGGATTATCTCGGATACGCGATTACTCAGCAGGACTTCGCCAGCAATGGCACTCAGCTTCTCACGGATGAGAGATTGGACCAGATAACGGGTGACGAGCGGTACTACGATTTGGAGATAGACGCCTACTACGAAACCAGCCTAGCCCCCATTGCTGGTGCACTTGTAAACGTCACATATCACAATGGTACCGTGATTAATGAGCAAACCACCCCTGCTAACGGGTCAGTCCTCATCGTCGACCTACCCATTGCCTTCATCAACGTGAGTATAACATTCGGAGGGGCACCAATTGGTGCGGGAGATTTTTGGTACAATCTCACTACGGCGTCTTTCGATATTCGAAAACCTGTCATTATTGGTCCCAACGATGTCCGGGTCTTGGTCAATGCCACAAATGTGACCTTGGCATGGCATCTCGAGGATGAATTCCCTGATGAGATAGTCGTTTTCTTTGATGGGGCTGAGAGCCTCAGAGAGAATTGGACCATGACTTCCTACGACTACACGTTCAATGTTTCCGAAGCTTTTCCCGAATTCGCTATTGGCGAATATGAGATCGCACTGGAGGCATTTGATGAGAACGGCAATGAGATGAAGGACTTCGTGAACTTCCAGGTCTATGAGAACATCACCCCTGTCATTGAGGGACCTGAAGATGTCGAGTTCTATTTCTCGGAAACAGGATTCTCGCTGACTTGGAATGTGACTGACGAATTCATGAACATGTACGTTCTTACTCGCGATGGAACAGAGGTAGCGAGTGGTATCTTGGACGCAGAGTTCCCATTTGTCAATTATGGACTTGACAATCTTGCTATTGGCGTGTATGTGTTTCGTTTGTTTGTGAATGACACGAGTGGCAATAATGCAACTGATGATGC
>JBHLPF010000075.1:0-7682 GCA_048939765.1 Promethearchaeota archaeon | reverse complement strand
CCAGTTGACTATGGAAATGGGACATATCTTGTATCAATTGATAGCTCAGGATATGGAATTGGCACTCATGTATTCAGGATAACGGCGGACCCCGTTGAATCATTAGTGTCATCTTGCTTCTTGGATGTCACTTTCACGTATCGAGCAATCGAAACTACTGCAATCACAACCGGTTCGAATCCCGCTGAGGTTCCATGGGGTCGGACGGTCAATACGACGCTTCAATGGTATAATGATGATAGTGGAGGCGTTGGGATTCCGGGAGGCACAGTTACGTCAACAGCCTCCGTGGAATTCATTGACCTTGGTGATGGCAGCTATGCAGTCATGGTCGACACAAGTGATTACGCCCTAGGAACGCATGTTATTCATCTCACGATCTCAAAACAGAACTATCAGAGTGCTACAGCTTCAATCACGCTGAGCATAATACCTCATAGAACATCTCTAGCCCTCGAAATCAACTCCACAACGCCTGTCGGCTCTCTTACCCACCTGAGTATTTCATATATTGATACTGATGAAGGATCTAGAATTATCCCCGCAGGCAATCTGAGTCTCGTACTTGTAGAATGGGTCGGAGGCTCAGACACATTCTTCTCTTACAACTTCTGGCTTGACACGAGTGGGTGGGCTGTCGGCGTCCATGAAATCAACGTGACACTGCTTGCAGTCGACTCACCAAGATACTATGACGATGCTGTTCTGTCAAGTCAAGTGGAGATACGGAAACTAAACGTATTCTTGACTTGGGAGCATCTCGATCCATTCCCCAATGGCGACGATTTCGAGATGTTCCTTCATGTAAATGCCACAGAACCCGGGACAGTAATGGACGGAAGTCCAATAAATGGAATTGCATCAGGAAAATTCTCGGCTGAAAATGACACAGCAAGTCCTTATGCCATCACAGTGACATTTCTGGCTGAAGGTCGATATAAGCTAACAATTGGAGGAGGAGCATTCTTTGAAGGGGACTATAAGATTATCATATTCCTAGACTTCCTACCTTCAGAGATCTACAAAGATGCACAAACACCAATGATTGCGTTCACCTATAGGGCTACTCGTACTTCCCTCTCTTCAGCAGAATATCCTCAGGTCGCAACAACTTACAACACAAATGTCACGGTGTCTCTTCATTATGTTGATCTTGATAGAAGCCTCAATATAACAGCAGGAACAATAGCAGCTCAGGGGGCTTCAATAGTCTGGCAGCATGTTGGCGATGGGTACTATGATGTAATCATCATTGTTTTTGACTGGAACCAAGGCACTCACTCAGTAAATCTCACAGCAGATGCAGTTGGCTATGAAGCCAAGACACTTGCCTTTGAGGTGATTGTACGAATTGCGTATGCGTATGCTCGTCCCACAGTGACATCTATTGACCTACCATTAGGGGACACATACACATTCTATGTAGATTACTGGGATATTACCAATGATGAGCCAATAATGGGCGCATCACTAAATCACAACTGGACTCATAGCTTAACAGCTGTTTGGACAGGATCTGAATACAGGGTGGACTTCCCAAGTTTCGACACGGATCCGTTGGGCAGTTATCTAATTCTCTTCAACTTCTCAAAGGGTCAGAACTATCAATTTGGCTATTTTAATGTCAGCATCAATATCAGAACTCACTATACAGAGTTCCGGCTGGGAAGCATTGTTGAGCCAACCAGCTATGCAGGAGTGGTTAATGTTTCCCTTTATTATGGAGACATCGACAATGATGCAGGCATTTGGTCATCCAACTTTGATGTCTCGGTAAGAAACCAGTCTGGAGTAATATCCTTCCTTTCTCTTGAGAATGATACATCATTAGGTAGTGGATACTACATACTGCGCATTTCGGCTTCAGTCTTTGGATCTACAGGGCTCTATAACTTCACAGTCTACTTTAATTGGACTGGCCCTGGCCCGAAGTTCTTCAATGGAGTGACATCTGCTTCGGTCAACATAATTGGTGAAGAGTCGAAGTTAACACTTCTTGATTCACCCGGTCCAACTGCATACCTGGAAAACATGAGCTATCTCTATTTCTATAGTGAGCTCTACGGCGGAGGCGGGATATCCAACTATACAACTCAGGATGTTCATGCGTATGTCGTGTTTGTTAGCGAGTCTATTGATGAGTCTCTGATAGATATACAGGAATTTGATCCTATTGGCAAACCAGGGAAATATACTATCCAATTCAATAGTACGATCTTTGGGAAACCTGGTTTGTATAACATGATAGTGTACTTCAACTGGTCAGCAGGAGTCGCACCATACTATCCAAACAAGACCAGTGTCGTACAAGTAAAAGTAACAGCAAGAAATACGTTGCTGTCAGTCAATCCTCCGGATAGCTCGCCTTACGGAGTGAATGCAACCTTCAGCTTTACATTTGATGATGCGACGGACGCAATTCTTGTTCCGATAGCAAAGAAACCTCAGATGAGTGTGGTCCTTAGTCTTGCTGATTACTCTCTTTGGTATAATGACACCACAACGACATTCTATATTTCATTCAACACAAGTGTGTTGGGTGCGTCTATCGGCTCGAAGTCATTCACAATCTCTGTCAGTTGGGTGGGGACTCCATTCTATGCAAATGTCACTAACCATGTTGTGCTCATAACCGTGCTCTATAGGGAAACGGTGATTGAGTATCCAACACCTCCTCCAATTCCCTTTAGTTCAAATGTGACTCTTACAGTGACTTATCTGGACGTTACTGAGAACCCATCAGTCCCAATTGATGAGTGCATTGTGAGTCTGGAGGATAGCGTGGGTCCAATACCAGCCGCCTATTATTCAGTATCGTCAATCGGTGGAGGAGCCTATGAAGTGGAGTTCAACACAACTTACTTCGGTACACCAGGCACCTTTGATCTGACAGTAGTAATCATGTCCCCTGGTTTCTACATAGCTGAAGCCTCTGCGACAAGGTCACTCCAGATTCAATATCGACTCACAACTCTTACTGCAAGTCCAATTGGGCTTATACCATTCAACGACTCACTCATTGCAATCCTACAGTATCAGGATCTGCTCACAGCGGGCAATATCGCAAATGGCAGTCAACCCGTTGGATTTGAAATTCTAAATGGAAGCACTTGGGAATTCGATACTCAGTGGAGACCATCTTCGCAAGACTATCTTGTTATTATAGAGACCTACAACCAATCGTTGGAAATTGGGATTCCCTATGTGCTTCACGTGAGAATGAGCTATCCTGATGTAGCTCCATTTTATCGAGGGTCAGATGTTTACATATCCTTCCAGCTTAGGTATAGATCATCATCTCTGCAGCTAACTGAGTTTCCAATGCCTACAGCCTATCTTGATTTGGTGAATTTCACAATACTCTATCAAGACTTGGATTCGATTTCGGGTATTGAGAATGGGGAGATTGACATCTATTATGGCATCGAAGAACTTGTGGAGGGTATTGACTACTTCGTAAGTGCCATTCCAGGCGGAGAGTACTACATTTCTATTGACTCGCTGTCCCTTGCCGGATTAGGACCGCATACAGTCCAAGTGAGAGCGAATTGGCTGCTGGGAGCACCCTATCACGAAAACTCATCCCTCAGCGTTGGTTTGAGCATTACTAGGCGTGCCGCGAGAGCTGACATAGTTGTGCCACCAAACCAAGCTCTCTATCTAGACAATCTGACCTTCGCTTTCAGATACAGCGACATCAGCAATGACCAACCAATAGCTATCACCAAGAGCCTTGTTACAATCTTCAGTGGTGGATTCCAGCTCCAGCAAGATGACTTCAGTCTTGTCGAAATCCTTGGAGACTACTATGTTGAGATAAACTCAACGATTCTCGGACCTGGTCTTGTGACCAACTGGAATCTAACATTGGTGGTTAATTGGATTCCTCTCGTTGCACCATTCTATACCTCCGACCAAGTGTCTGTGAGTGTCACCACGACGAATCGTGTCGGCTTCGTCACCTTAGGACAACCTCCTACGGTCCCCATTGGGGACAACATGAGTCTGATTGCAACTTTTGTAGATGAAGGAAATGGATTGGCAATAAGCGGAGCTCTCGTAGAGTTCGATTGCCTTAATCCTTCGAATCTTATTGAAAACCTCGACTACTGGGTGTTGAGGGATACTCAGGGGGACGGATCATATGAGATTGTCGTTGATTCAAATGCCTTGGGGTCATCAGGAACCTTCACATTTAGACTGAGACTTCTATGGGACTCAGGAATATCTCCATATTATAGGAATACCACAATAATCTACCTCACCGGATCAGTGAGGCTGGTTCAAGCACTCCTCACTAATGATGCACCAAATCCATCAATAGTTCCCCTCTACTACAACTGCTCAGTATTACTCTATTTCAACGACCTTGATCATTCTCTGCAAATCACTGGTGCCGAATCTGTTGCTAATGTGAGGTATAAGTCAACTGGATTGACCCCATCCATATGGAACATCTACGTTGTATCTCCAGGAATCTATCAATTGACCGTAAACTGCTCAGATGCAGCAGCTTCAGGGACAGATGCTCTAATTGTCGAGATCGACCTCTACCCCTACCAAACTGTGGAATTGCAGATTCCGTTTCAGATTAGACTTCGAGATGGCGAGTTTGTTATCCATTCGCAAGTAAGCAATTGGAAAGGAGAGAATGCAATTGTAGTCCTCGAGCTGGTTGATAGAGATGCCTTTGATGCCCCGCTTTCTGGTGCATCTCTAGCTCTATCATGGGCTGATTCTTCGTCCTATTTGGATTTGGGAAGTGGTCTATATGAAATTACTTTGATGACCACTGTTCTTAACGCTGGAGCGTACACCCTCCAGGTGGCTGGTAGCCTATCTGACTATTTCATATCAGACATAAGTGTGAATGTAGCGGTTGAACCAATCCCAGCTGAATTAACGCCCACTTCAAATGTTCCAGATGTCTATTGGGGTGAGGATGTAACAATCTCAGCATTCTATAATGATACTGTGCATGACTTGCCAATTTCCCTAGCATCACTCACCTATGAGTTTGGAAAATTGACAGGCGCTCTATCCGAAAATACACCGGGCAACTATTCCTTTAGCCTTGATACAGGAAGGCTTGCTTGGGCGACAACCTATGTTGTCATAATAACTGCTTCCTATCCTAACTATCAAACAAAAACTGCTCAAGTCACAGCTAATATTTTGAAACTGCCAACGGAGATGACATTGCTGGGAGGACTTCAGTCTCAAGATCTTTACAAAGGTCAATCTGTAAATGTCACAGTCTTTGTAAATGACACCCACAATGGTATTCCGTTATCTGGTGCGGTCATTGAAGCGTATTGGAGCGACACTCCAGGTATAGTGACCTATATTCCTGCAGTCCCTGGCGAGCCTGGTTATTACTCGGGGTCGGTGAACACGGGAACCAAAGACATTGGCACGTATACACTCAATCTCGTATTGAAGAAGGACAATTTCGTGACAGCATTCGGCATAATATCTGTCAAGATTGTCCAGATTGATTCCACTCTCTGGCTGGATGCCACCACTCAAACCTATGTCAATAGAGCATTCAATTGGACTGATGTTGTTCGACTAGGCGTCTACATTCTGGTCCCAAGTCTGAATCCACTCGATCCGTACTCCACAGGCCTATCAGATTGCCTTGTTACTTGGTCGGTGTCTGGGACAACAATAAATGGGGTCTTTGAGAATGGAACTCTGATTGGCGGACCAGGCTACTTCTACTACGACTTTGATACTGAAGACGTCCGGGCATCAACCTATACTATTAGAATATCCGCACTGCCTGCAAACGAAACATTTTCCGAAGCAACCAACACAACAACACTGACTGTCTTGCGTCTGAAGACCTTGGTAGTATCTCCAGAGACGGCAACTCATATTTGGGGTTGGAGTGGCTATGTGAGCTTCACCTATTGGGACCTCGTTAGAAACGTGGGAGTGAATGATGCCTATGCATACCTCGAGTGGGACGGAGGTGGAGATCAGGCTTCATACCTTGGAAATGGGTCGTATTCAGTCTTTGTTAACACATCACTTGTAACGCCAGGCGAACATCCAATCATTCTCAATCTATGGAAGGAGAATCATGAGAGTGGCACAGGAGTGTTCAATCTTGTGGTGCTTAGCGTTCCTACAGAGATCGAGGTATACGCAGATGAAGCAAACACACAAGATGAGGATCCAACGGAACTAATAGTTCCTCATGGGGATTTGCTCAATGTCATATGCCTGTACAACGATACAGTGACCCTACAAGGAATCTCAGGAGCGACTTATCTAGAAGCAGTTCTCACGCATCCCTCGATGATAGAGGATAAGGAGAGCCTGCCCATATCTGAACTATCTGGCGGCAATTATACAATAGGGTTCGATTCCGGCCGATGGCATGTGGCTGATGAGCCCTATCATCTGATTGTAAAGATTGGGCTTGAAAACAGAACTACAGCGTCTATCAGTGTCTATATCACAATAGTTGTCGTGCCTACTAGCCTCATATACGACGGGACATCACCGATAAGACTCTCCTACCTTCAGACCTGGGAAATTCGAGTAAGGTATATCGATATCTGGCCATCTCATGGCAATGCTGGCATTGAGAACGGAATTGTCAATGCTACAAGTCTCAATACAAGATATGTTAGAGTCATTTCTAATGAGTCTGACCCGAACGGGGGCGGCTGGTACGTTATAACTATCTCATCTCAACCTGAACAGGGAAGCTCTGTAATCAGAATTGTCCTGTCAAAACAGAGCCACCAGCCATCTGAAGTTACAATCGCAATAGCAGTTGCGCCAAGTGAAACCGACTTGCTCATTCAGAGCACAATCCTGTATGGTGTGCCAATCATTGCAATCGTTGTAGTGGGTGCACTTCTGTGGTCGAGAGTCTTCAAAGTACCAAAGAAGCTGAAGAAACTGAACAAGATGATAAAGGCACTCAAACGCGGAGTGATTCCAAAAATACCTGAAGGCATCAGAGATCGACAAGAGATCATAGCCGCTCTTTTCAATGAAACATGCGCTGCAGTTGGAGTTACAAAACAGCCAGATGCTATGCCCAGATTCTCTGTCGGCATTGACGTTCCTGAGATAGAAGAATTGCTAGTTCAGCTGACCATCCTTACTGATATGACACCTGGAGAACTTGATGACTTCAGGGAAGAAGTTTCAAAGATGAAGCTTAGTGAACAGGTCGCTTTCACCAAAGAGGTCATCACTCAACAAGCAATCAAACAGGCAAAAACCGAAGGCAAATCTCTGGAGAGTTTCTTGGAGAACCTTTCAGCTCAAGCTCGTGCAGTGATTGAAGGAAGGCCTCCGATCAGTGATGAAGGAATTGGAAAGAAGAAATCTGCGAAGCCAATGGATGATGAAGCTTCCACAGAGGCGGATACGGATAGACTAACAGAATCCGAGATGGCTAAGCTCAGGCAAAGGCTGATTGGAGCAGGTCTCCCCGAGAATGAGATTAAATCAATTATGGAACAGGTAGCTAATCTACCAAGAAATCTTGTGGATGAATTAGTGAGAACTGTTCTAGGTGATGGAGGTGCAGAGCTATGACGAAACCATCGATTCCAAAGCTGCTCATGCTTTTCCTCACTGTATTGCTAATCGCTGCACCTACAAGTCTGAGCTCGGTCATGTCTTCTGGACCTCAGAACGAGTTTGCGTCCACA
>JBHLPF010000038.1:29472-30925 GCA_048939765.1 Promethearchaeota archaeon | reverse complement strand
CAGATTCACCGTCCCAATGAGATAGGCTTAAGTGATGGATGGTGTGGTCACCGTTCCTACATGGCGGGAACTGCCTATGAGCGAAGGAACGACAGAGCCAGGCATCTTCATGAAATTCATCCAGGACTATCGTTTCAAGATGCTCATACCTGAGCTTCTGGTGGTCTTTGGTATCTGGTATTTGCTTCCAGAATCACTCACAATGAATGTATATCTCCTTCCTGCTGTAGAATCAGTTATGGGCCCCTTGGTATATCTTTGCCAGCCTTTGGAGCTGGTTGTGCCCGGCATCCCTTCTGGAATTCTAGCCTTCCTGACAGCATTCACGCTTCACGGGATCTATCCACTCGACAACTACCACGAGGGAAAGATTCCGGCACTACCTAGAGCAGCAGTGCTCATGATCCTTGTGTCGTTCATATTCCTTCCAGTTCTCGTTGGATTTCAAATGCTCGGCTACTATATGACTGAGGCGACTGAGTACTTCTCACGAAACCCACTCTGGGAACGGTTTGAGAGCTTCGGCGATCTATTCTTCTATGCCGGGGCAATGTTCTTCGTTGGACTTCAATGGTGGATGTTCATACCAGTGTTCTTCCTATCACAGGGCATTGATGGTATCCACAAGATCGGACACCATGAAACATCAAGTGAAAAGATAACATGGGTGTTCTACTTCATATTCCCTGCATGCTTGCCGTTCTTCTTCAGTCCGATCGAGATTGTGGCAATGGCAGCACTGTCGATTCCAGCCTTTGCGTTCTATAGTTATATCCGCCCATACTACACCTATGTCACAGCAGTCCACACACTGACATTCGCAGTACTCGTGCTAGTTACCATAGTCATAGCTCCCTATTTGCCACTGTTGAACCAGTGGATACCAGGATTCATCCCACCGCACGATCCCACAAGGGTCTTCCCGCCACTAATTGAATGGTAAAGATTGCTGTGAAATGCGATAGAAAGACTACGACTGATCTTCAAACGTTGGCTTGCGAGTAGCTTCCTCTTCATCCTCTTCACGAAGCTTGTGGCGGAAAGGTCTACCTTGCCCATAGATGGCTGGATCAGCAGCCTTTGTCTTTGACATTATTATAGCAAAGCCGCCAATTTGAACGGCTACCGAAATGAGACTGATCAGAGCTACGTCATAAAAGAAGGGATGGATAGTGAAGTCAGTAGGCTTGGTGAAGGCGATGAAACTGTAAGTAATGACTTGCAGTAGGATTCCAATCATCAAAGCGACTATCCATTTGTTTGTCCAGTTTGATGATGCCAAACCGATTTCTCAACTCCAGTGAAGGATGAGTTTCTTCGAAACCGAGCCACAATTAAAGGTGCCTATGACTTTGTTGACCAGTCATGCGGAAGCATTGTAATTCTCAGTGAGCTGGTCAGCCAACAATAGGGCAAGTTTCCTGAAGTCACGGTTCGATATGCTTGGCACGCC
>JBHLPF010000038.1:0-29372 GCA_048939765.1 Promethearchaeota archaeon | reverse complement strand
TTGTAATTCTCAGTGAGCTGGTCAGCCAACAATAGGGCAAGTTTCCTGAAGTCACGGTTCGATATGCTTGGCACGCCGCTTGTTCGTTTGGGGATGTCAAATCTGGTCACAAACACAGAAACATCTCCATCCATCGATGTTTCGACCATGGCTGGATATCTTGTGCCTATGTTGTAGCGCTCCTTGCCCTTTGGAACTGGAGTTCCTTTGTATACGGTCCCGACAAGGTAAGGATAGGCGAAGCCTGAGTGTGATACTTGCACCCCTACCGATACAGTATCAGGGAGCCCTTCAAGGTAGGTCTTGATTTCAGCGTCGAGTATTGTCTGCACTCCAGACCTCACTCCAAACTTGACATTGAGCCCTGCACGGTAGCCCTTCACTCCTTGCAGTTCGCTGGCAAAGTCGTACACATCTCCCTTCACGGGTGCCCGGAAGAATTCCTCAGCATCAATTGCAGGCATCCTAAACCCATTGACGAATCCTGCCACGCCAACAACTAAGTATAGAATAGTGAGTAATAGAAGTGAGTCTACCAAGGGATCAAAAAGTGGAATGGACAAAGTCAGAAAGAAGGACGACAAAAGACCCAAGGCAAAGGCTATCGGGAGCAGACAGCAGAAGATGGTGAATCCCTCAGGATTGCCATAGAGATGGCCGTATGCATCCTCGTATTCCTCAACAGTCCGTTCATAATCTGTGAAGCTCATCCAGATTTTTGTTTCTTTCCAATCTCCCGGTACATAGTCAATAGCACGCTTTGAGAGTGCGCCAAAAATTGTGGAGATAAGAAGAACACCAACAGGAAAGACAATGAACAGCCAGAAGCCGATTTCTTCATCAGTAGGGTTCGAGATTTTCAAAAAAGCGGCGATGATAATAATGGCGATTAACACAATTGCGAAGGCCCTGTTCACAGGACCTTGTCTTTGGTAATTCACTATCTCATCTTCAGCCATTGTCATCGACCCTACTACTGTGATTTGGGGGATAATTGTTGAGATAAGCTAATCGATTGAAGGAGGAGAGTCCTCACCTGATTCCAAGTCAATTGCAAGCTCTTCCATCAATTCATCCAGAATCTCATTGCTCCCATTCTCTTCAACATAAGTTGTGATGCACCATCGTACTATTCCTTCCAACTGTTTCAACTCTTTTCCCAGCTCAATCTCCATCATTCTTTTTGATGCTTCACCCTCCGCGGTGGAAGAAACGGTGCCAAAGGCGGTCATTGGAGGAGAGATGTCTCCAACAGTGACCTCGACCTTTGCGACTGCTTCGATTCCTGCTATTCGACCTATAGCAGCCGGGCTTCGAAATGCATAGTATCCCCCAGCTTCGCTAATTAGGAATCCTACGCCAACCATTGCAAACCCAGGCGTATCTTCCAATAGCATACAGGCTTTCTTCAAGCGATCCGGATTCTCATAGTGAAAATGCGCACTCGCATCATTGGAGATACTACGATAGAAGTAGGTCGTCAATAGAATTCCATAAACTAGCTGCAGTGCGCCGTATGTAAAAGGAAGAATGAACAGAAGACTAATTGAAATAGCTGCAAGTGCCACTGGAACTATCACAGCTGCTATCAATGCAACAATTGAAGCAATCAGTAGGCTTTGGTCACTCCTTGCAATCAGATGTGAATACCCCGAACGATAGTCCGCCATCATGGCTGCATATTCATCATACTGAAGCTCCTGAGCATGGAATTCCCAAGAAACATCGTGATTAAGGGATATCTGCCGCTTCATCGTTCTGGCAATTAGCCAAAGAATTGGAGATACAGCTACAACTATGGATATTGAGTAGGTAACCCAAATGAGCGGATTTGAGTATAGACTGACTATGAGATACGATGAGGCCTCAACACCAGCAAAGGACCAGATGATGAGAACCGCAAAGAGTAGAATGTAATATGGTATTAGTGATGAATATGTCACTGGCTCCTCTGTCAATGTCAATCCTCGACATCATTCTGAAGTCATTATTGTTGAGTATTATTGGTGTGAACTAGGCAACACCGAGGCCTGCCAAAAGAGATGCGATTTCGCTTGATTCGCCTCGAAGCCGTGATATTTCTAGTAGTACGATTGCCACTGCATTCTCTGTCACGAGGCGCACATCTCTGACTCCCAATTCCTTCGCTCGGGATGATACTGGAAGACGCACATAGTAGCCTGTATCATCTGAATCCGTATACTTCCGAAAATTGCGATCAGTAGCAAACCACCACCAAACCACCTGACCATGTTCCTTATTCTCATACAATCGACAAAGCACTCTGGTTATCGCTCTAAGGTCTTCAGACCAAGACTCAATGTAGGCATCATGTTCAAACCCAGAGATTCGCATGACAATTCGCGGCTCTCGGTATACGCGAAAATCCTCATGAACCGCCTTATCCAAGACAAGGCGGATTTGACCAATCCCAGGAATCTTTGACTGCGTAGTCCCAAGCCAGAGCGCCTCTCTAACCAACGGGAGTGCGAAGTCTTCTGATGCTTCATTGGAAGTGGCAAAGAACGCTCCGATAGAAGCGACGGCATGGTTGAGAATCAATCCAGCAGGAAGTACGAGTTGAGCCAATGGCAGAACGCTGGAGTCAATAAAGGAGAGATAGAATGGTATGCTGAATATTAGCATAATCACAATGAGAGGAAGGTGATATGTCCAGTAATTGCTTCTAGCCTCGAGTCGCCGATACTCGCGGTGATATTCCTTGACCATTTCAGGGACTTCCTCAAGCTTCAATTGAACTGGCTTGAACTCCCAGTCGGGTGGCGTATATTCTGCTATGTGTTTCTTGGTGTACCAACCGATGAAATAGGCAAAGATTGCGGAAAGTGTCGGGAACCCCAGAAACAATGCAAGTACCAGAACCAAATCGAACGGGAGGGGCAGACAGACCAATGAGATAATAACGCCCACTGCTAAGTTCAATACGATACCGACAATGAAGGCGGTGATGAGTCCCCAATCCGACTTATACTCAATAGGACTTGCAGACATCTCTCCACCATCTCATTGATTCGGAATAATGTTCTCTTTAAGGATTGCTGATTCAGGACAAAGACTTTCCTGCCAGAGAGCAATCTTTATCAATAATTATCTAGGCATTATTAACAATAATTAATTCTCTTGTGGGAAAACAACTATGATAAGAATAGGTGACAAAGCTCCAGATTTCAAGACAACGACGGAGAGTGGAGATGAGTTCAAACTCAGCGCATACAAGGGAAAGAAAGTATTTCTCTACTTCTATCCTAAGGACAATACGACAGGATGCAAAGCTGAGGCATGTTCAATCAGAGACAGCTACAATGTGTTTGAAGGAAACGATATTCCAGTCTTTGGTGTGTCGGGAGGAACAGCGAAGTCGCACCAGAGTTTCAAGGATAAGAACGACCTCCCATTTCCACTTCTTATGGATGAGGATTTCGAGATAGCAAAGCTCTATGATGTCTACCAGACTAAAAAGATGTACGGGAAGGAATACCTAGGGATCGTTCGAACAACCTTCCTCATCGATGAGGATGGCAAGGTGGAGGGAATATTCGGTGGCCCAGAGGGTATCGAGAAGGTCAAGACCAAGGACCATGCGGATCAGGTCATCAAGTTCTGGGGCCTCAAGCTGTAGGAGCGGATGTCATGTTACGCGTAGGCGACGACGCTCCAGATTTCCAAACCGAAGACGACACAGGTAACAAGTTCAAACTCAGCGATTACCGGGGAAAGAAGATTGTCCTCTACTTCTATCCCAAAGACTTCACGCCCGGATGTACTGCTGAGGCATGCTCTCTTCGCGATAGCTATCAGATATTTGAGGGGTCTGGAATTCCAATCTTCGGAATCTCGGGAGGATCAGCAGAGCTTCACCGGAAATTCAGAGGGAAGTACAATCTTCCTTTCAACATACTGATGGATGAGGACCTTGAGATAGCCAAACTCTATGGAGCTTATAGCAGATTGAATGTCATTGGAGTTGGCGTTAAGCGCATAACCTACTTGATTGATGAAGAGGGCAAGATTGAAGCTATCTTTGGAGGGTCTGAGGGGCAAGACAAGGTACGCTCTTCGGAACATGCATCTCAGATTGTTGACCATTGGGGGCTCAAGCTCTAGACAGGCTCATGTTGTCTTTGTGGGCGAGCCACTGTACTCAAGTAGATGACACTCTCTTCCTCCCCATCAAGGTCCAAGAGCTGGTTCAGCTCATCGTCGTAGATTGCTCCAATTTGACATGTGCCGTAACCAAGTGCTTCTGCAGCCAAGGCAAGATTCTGCGCTATATGGCCCGCATCGAGGAATACATATCGGTAGGCACGTTGCAGATACTTCCACTTTGATCGTTGAAACACGGCTGACCAGATGAACACCACAGCAGCCTGCTCTGCCATCTTTTGATCAAGTGCCCCTCTACTGACTTCTCCACCGAATTCCCCAGGCTTAATGAAATCTAGCTCATGGCTGGGAACCGAAAAGTGATACAGACCTGAGTCCAATCCAGAGACCCTGTTGACACAGAGATAGGTTTCAATAGGGTAGAGTGCACCTGCAGAAGGAGCAGTTCTGAGGGCATAATCACCAACATGTGCGGTGACCCCCTGAGCTGCCCAGACGATTTGCGATAGATCCTCCAGTGTCAGAGATTCATCGGTATAGGCGCGCCTGCTGCGTCTTCTTCTGAGGATTTCCCACAGACCACTACCTCCTTCGGCGGATGGCTTTGGAAGCTGAATCTTTTGGGCAGAGTCATATCTCTTGTATGTAGGCGGCTTACTGCTCCAGTCCAGTCTATGTCTCGGAAGGTTACCTCTCGTGTACTTTGACTTTCGGTAGAAATCATCGCCAATGCCAGGCATTTCTCATCACAACCGAAATTATGCTAGGGGCTAATGAAATAGCTCATACAGCTATTAGTCCAGAAGGCATAGACTTTAATCGAAGCTGCATGTGCCCCGGTACCTGTGTGACGTATTGCTATGGGTACGTCTGGCGAAATGAAGGGGCTCCATATAATGCCTGAAGAGAAACTTACAGTTGAAGAACTGAAGAAGAAGGCTGAGAAGCCGGGAAAGGACGCCATGATACTGCATCCTTTCTACAAGGGGAAGATTCAGAGCATCGGGAAGGCACCCGTCCGTGACTTCTCTGACTTTGCAATCTGGTACACTCCTGGTGTGGCTAAGGCCTGTCTAGCAATTAAGGAAAACGAAGAAGCCTCCTATGATATGCTCAACCGAGGCAATATGGTCGCAGTAGTTAGCGATGGAACAAGAGTACTGGGCCTTGGTGACATCGGACCTTATGCTGCCGGTCCTGTCATGGAGGGGAAGTCAATCCTATTCAAATATCTGGGCGGTGTTGATGCATGGCCACTCTGTCTAGATACAAAAGATCCTGATGAGATTATCAAGACGGTGAAGCTCCTACAGCCCTCCTTTGGAGGGATAAACCTAGAAGACATCTCAAAGCCAAAGTGCTACAGGATCCTGGAGGAGCTTCGCAATGATCCGGAAATAAAGATACCAGTTTGGCACGACGATGCGCAAGGAACTGCCACGGTTGTTCTCGCAGGCGTCTTTGGAGGCTTGAACGTTGTCAAGAAAGAGATAGAGAATGTAAGAGTAGCGTTCCAAGGAGTTGGTGCGGCTAACACCAGGACTGCCTACCTCCTTCTCTCAGCTGGCGTCGACCCAAAGAATGTCATTATGGTCGATAGTAAGGGTGCCATCTATGCGGACCGCGAGGACATAGTCAAGCAGAAGGACTATGATACCTTCAAGTATGATCTAGCACAGAAGACAAATCCAGAACGACATACAGGGAACCTTGGCGAGGTCATCGAAGGAATGGATGTATTGATCACAGCCTCCACACCCACACCCGGTTCTGTGAAGAAGGAGTGGGTATCAAAGATGGCATCAGATGCCATTGTCTATGCATGTGCAAACCCACTTCCTGAGATTTGGCCATGGGATGCCAAGGAGGCAGGAGCGAGGATTGTTGGAACTGGCCGAAGCGACTTCGACAACCAGATTAACAACTCCCTTGGATTCCCTGGCATATTCAGAGGCACCCTTGATGTGATGGCTACCACCATCACTGACGAAATGTGTATTGCTGCAGCTAAGGCATTGGCTGACCTCGGAGCAAAGGAGGCGAGTGAGAGGAAGGTCATCCCGACCATGGACCAATGGGAGTTATATCCACTGGAGGCGACAGCCGTCGGGATGAAAGCGATAGAACAGGGTATCGCGAGGAAGGAGTGGGAGGAGAAGGAGCTCTACAAGCATGCGGAGAATATCATACGAACTGCGCGTGCCGCCTCTGAGATGCTCTATCGAGAAGGCTACATACCAAAGGCACCTGCAACTTAGAAATTGACGCGGCGGCCATTCCGCCGCAACCCCTCTCTTTTTCTATTCAAAAGAAGCAGATATCAGCAAGACTAAAACCTCGTCAAACGACGATGCCTTAGCTCTCATTCGGAGATCAAACAATGTCGAATTCATATGACAAGTGTGTAAGGTGCGGCTCTTGCGTCAAGTTCTGCCCATTATTTGACGCGGTTGGGGAAGAGCAGTATTCTCCTAGAGGGAAAATATACCTATTGCAGATCATGGACCAGATAGAGGATGATCCAGAACTGGCCAAGGAGTTCAGACAACTACTCTTCCAGTGTACTCTCTGTGGAAGATGCTCGGAAGTGTGTTCGTCTGACGTAGATCTTCTCAAGGTCTGGCATGAGCAACGGGCCAAAGCTATTGAAACGGCACCCGAAGAGTTCGAGTACTTGGACGCACTTAGAGATGCCCTGGCTAACGTAGCTAACATCTACGGACTCGATCCAGAGGACAGAGTTGTCTACTGGCTTGATGAGCTCGAAGATGACATTCCGGGTCTCGGGGACCGAGTATACGAAAAGGGAAAGACCGCGGACACGATGGTGTTTCTAGGTTGCCTCATGTCATTTCGTGGAAGTCAGATGGACGTTCTAAGGTCGCTGTTCACAGTGCTGGAGGATTTAGGAGAAGACTACCTCGTGATGGGGGCTGAAGAGAATTGCTGCGGACATCCCCTCTATCTGATGGGCGATGAGAAAGGAGCAGAAGATCTTCGTAAACACAACAAGTCTGTTATTCAGGATGCGAAAGCAAAGAGAGTTGTGACATGCTGCCCAGGATGCCTAATCCAGTTGAGAGAGCACCACAATCTTGAGAATGTAGAGGCGCTGCATCACACACAGTTCTTCGACCAGAAGATGGAAACCACACCGAAGTATGAGCAGACTGAGGACCTAGCATATCATGATCCATGTGAGCTTCATAGGATTCTTGGCATCAAGACAGAGCCGAGGTCACTTCTAAGGAAACTCGGTGTGGAATATCGGGAGATGGAGGCCAGTTGCTGCGGCGGAGGGGGACTCCTCCGGATGACAGACCCGAATTTGAGTGATATTATCATGCAAGCAAGAGCGGCAAAGGAGAAACTCAAGGGCACAGTTGTTGTTACTGCATGCCCATCCTGTCGTGAGCAGTTGCTTGCAAGTAATAACAG
This sequence comes from Promethearchaeota archaeon, assembly GCA_048939765.1. Taxonomy (GTDB): domain Archaea; phylum Asgardarchaeota; class Thorarchaeia; order Thorarchaeales; family Thorarchaeaceae; genus SMTZ1-83. The sequence continues at coordinate 21,809 of JBHLPF010000038.1, read as the reverse complement.
AACCAAGGATATTGTGGAACTCTTGGCGGATGCCAGCAAAGGAGGCGACGAATGACATGAAGCTGAGAGACATTGCCATCGGTGCCAACGCCTCTATGTACTATAGATTGAACTTCAAGAAGATAAGGGGAGTCTACTATCCCAAGACAGAGGCTGATGTGCTGGCTGCAATTGCATTTGCCCGCGAAAATGGGTATGAAGTCACACCCAAAGGTGGCGGGTCAGGCCTCAGCGGAGCTTGTACTGGCGGCGACAGTGACCGCATCATGATGAGCAGTCTACAGATGACAGAGATGCTTACTATTTCGAAGGACATGGGATTTGTTGATGTCCAGCCAGGTTTGACTCCCGATGAGATAAACGCGGTTCTTGAGCCTATGGGAATGAAGCTGTTTGTGGCACCAAGCAGCAGGGATATCGCCACTGTGGGAGGAATTCTGTCAACTGATGGTGGCGGCAATGATACCTGGGTAAATGGAACTATGCGAGATAACACCATCAAGGTGAAGATGGTCACATATGATGGGCGACTACTCACAGTGAGCCATGAAGGTGTCAAATCAGATGATCCTGACCTTGAACAGGTACTTAACAAGAAAGGGATGACCATTCATGATGTCGCTAGCTCTCACGGCACCCTTGGATTCATTACTGAACTGAAGCTTGCGATCCGACCGCTAGTCAATGAAACCCTGGTTGGTTCATTAGCTGAGTTTCCTGACTACGACGCTCTAGGTCAAGCAGTTGACAGAATGATAAAGCGCAAGAGCCCAATTCGCTATGGAGAAACCATTGTGATGGCCCATCCAGATGTCCGCGAGGGATTCAATCCGCCATTGCTCATCCTTCAGTATCCAGAGGACTATGAGTCTGAGATGAAGGAGTTTGTTGATATCAAACGTCTGGACAAAGATGAGTTGGAACGGATGAAGGGCATCAGGATCAAACTGCCCAAGCGAAATCCTAAGGAAGGAATTCAGATGGCATTGTTTGAGGGCTATGGCTTTCATAAGGATAGCCTGAGGAATATGCAGCATATCTTGTATGAGATTGATGCCCTCCTGAGGAGCAATGACCTTGTGCCTTTTGCAAAGTATGGGCACGCCCCCAGCAAATGGTACCTAGGTGACAACACTGCAGCATATGGCATCATCATGCACTCTAGAGAGATTCGACCGGAAGGTAAGACAGGAAATCAGCTATTGCAGACCATTCTTGATATAGTCGGAAAATGCGACTCTCTCGGAGTGACTCCAAAGCCCGAGCACAAGTGGCCCTTTGATGACAAGGCCAAGTCAGCTCGTCTGAATGAGCTTCGAAAGACCATTGGTGGAGGATTCAATAGCTTCATCCTTGATGAGTCCTGCAATGATGTGTTGAGTTCAATGGTTTAGAGAGATTCTCGCAAGAATACTTTCGGTTAGGGGGTTTATATACCCTCATCTAGACGAATCCATGATAGGAATGGTCCGTCAGAATCGAAGCCCGAAGGGCTTGTTTGATCCTTACCATGTCCCGGAGAGACTCCTTCATCGAGACAGAGAACTTGACGCGATTGAGGGGATATACCGCGACAGCTATGAAGAGGACTATGGTGTCAATTGCCTTGTCCATGGAATAACAGGCGTCGGCATGACTGTTTTCAGCCGGTACTTCCTGACGAAACTCACGCCACAACAGTTTGACGCATACACTGTCTATGTTGATGCGCGCCGGAAGGACCCCCTAGAGATTGTTGCTGAGCTAAACGACAAGATACACCGGGAAACCAATTCACCCATCACAGTGGCGTTCGACCTTGACGTGCTTTGGATGCAGTTCAAGAGAATGGCAGCTTCTGCGACAAAAAAGACCGTCTTCGTCATTGATGGAATCGATGAAACAAATGAGGAGGTGTATTCGAAGCTCGCGCATCTGTCAAAGGAGATCAGAGCCAGCACAATAGGGGTTCTGAACAGTCACGACTACCGACTGCTCACAAAGGGTCCAGCGACAAAGGTCGCATATGACTTTGAGGTTCCTCTTGACACCTACACTCAGTCACAGCTCTATGAGATTGTTAGACAAAGAGTTGAGGACACATTTCCACTTGGCCTCACCGAAGAGGTTGTGAGATACATCACTGACTGCGTCATTGAGTTCGACGCTGGTAAGCCAAGGACTTCAGTTGAAGCCCTCAAAGCGCTCTGGCCTATGGCATCGAGCGGTCAGGAGATAACATCAGATGCTGTTCGGGCAGCTACCTCAAACATCACCACTGCAGCACAGGACTTGGACTACATGGACACTATCGATGCTATCAGCATGAATGATTTCATGACGCTTCTAGTTTTAGAGAGTCTTTCCCAACATCTGATGACATACAAGACTGAGACCTACATTGACAGACAGACCCTCAACGAACTTGTATTGATCAAATGCGAAGAACTGGGAGTGAGGTTCGTTCCAGAGGACATCGAGAAGAGTCTTCAGACACTGATATTTCAAAGCATAGTCTTTGAGTCGGGCTACTCAAGAAATCTCCTTTATCTAATTGCACCACCAGAGATACTCTATGACGCCTCACTGAGCCTGCGTCGAGAGTTAGCTAGGAGAAAATGAAGTGATTGTGGGCCGGGGAGTCCGGCACCACAGTTTCTTTGTATCTATTGAGCCTTCTTCTCGGCATAGTCTTTCTTAACCCATTCCTCAAGACCGGCTCCTCCCTGAAGAGTGCCAATCTCACCATCGAGGTCTGCTGGCTCAACCACAGCCACCCAACCTGCGCCGTATGGGTCGTCGTTGAGCAGGCCCGGATTGTCTTTCAGAGCATCATTTACCTCTGCAATGGTCCCACTCACTGGGGACTTGACAGGCCCGGTCCATTTCCCTGACTCGAGAGTGCCAATGCTGCGGCCAGCCTTGATGTCTTTGCCAGCAGGTCGTAGGCGTACGAATTTAATCTTCCCAGCCAGGTCCATGCCGAAAGTGGTGAATCCAAGGCGGACATTTCCGCCCTCCTTTTTCAACCAAATCTGGTCTTCTGTGTAGAACAGATCGTCAGGCCACTCAAAACCTTCGTATGTAACCAATAGTAGTCACCGCTGCAGGATGCTCCTTGCCCTCTTTTGAGTCTATTGCTTCGTTCAGATAGCTACATTCTCACTTCTCGCCATTGATTGCACGTCTGAACTTATCGGCTTCATCCGCCTCGATTTCAACAAAAACAGAACCGGAATAGCCGCAATCCTCATTTGAGCAGTAGTAGGTCTTTGGAACCAGCCATCCACTTACAGAGGTCTTCGCCTCTCGTATCTGGGGATTTCCGCAACGAGGGCATACTCTGATTTTCTGCGTTTTGTCCATGATTCCTCCCGGCTTGAGGGCATACTTATGGGGGTACGACATTTAAACTGAGTGGCAACTGCACTCGTAGTTTTTGGGGGTGGATAAAAACGCTGGAACGGAGGACGAGTGTGAGATGAAGGGCGCGGAATCAAAGACAAGAACAGGATTTTTCACCGCGGACATGGTAGAGAGACGCCGAATGAGTAGTGGCTACGTTTCAATCGATAGATTACTCGGGGGCGGTATTGAGATGGGGCTCACACACCTCTTCTACGGTACACGTAGCCTTCATGACGACCTTCTCCGTTTTGCAGTTCAGGCTCAACTTCCTAGTCACAAAGGTGGAGCAGACAGTCCAACGATAATCATCGATAGTGCCAATATGATCAAGATTGAGAGAATCCGTGACCACGCATTCGAACTCGGACTCGAGCCGGAGGACGCAATGGACAGGATCTATATCTCTCGAGCGTTCAATGCATCACAGACATATGACCTTGTGATGAACCAGCTTGAGTCATTCTTCGACAGAGTTCGTGCACGGCTTCTCATCGTGACTGGACTTCCTGATCTGTATATCTCAGAGGGCCTGACCGGAGAGGGACTCCAGCAGATCACACACATGGCGACCAAGCTGATGACATTCACCCTCCAGAGAGGAATAGCCACAATAATCTCAGCACCATCAGCACCGAGAAGCGGTAGGACTCCTGCAGGAGGCAAAGCGTTGGCCAGCTGCGCACAAGTGCATGTACATGTGGAGGAGTCCAAGATGTATATCAAATATACCCTATCGAAGCACCCGCAGTATCCAGTCAGACGAGCCTCTAGAACAAAGCCGGTCGCATCAGGCACCACGCTTCCACTCTCCCACTTCCTCAACACAGAGGAAAAGGGGAAAGGGAATTGACAGTCTACTTGTCGTTTCGATCTACGCTCTCAATCAGCTCGTCCACCAATTCTCGTGGCAGATCCTTGACCTGCTCAATGATTGTATCGATTTCATGCGCAGGAACTCCGCGACGGACGAGCTCCATCTTGATGTCCTCGATCTCAAATGTGCTGAGCCGGTCTTCCATTGTGACTTCAGTCACTTCTTCTACTTCCTCTGGCTCACCGACGATAGGCGCTTCCACCTCTTCAGCCATTTCTGGCTCTACAGCCAAGATCTGCGGTGCAGGAATTTCTTCCTCGACTCCTTCAAGTTGGCGAGCAGCCTGAGCAGCAACTCCCTCAAGGATTTCCTCAACTGTCTTTCCTTCACGTCGGGCTGCTCTAACTGCCTCTTGCTCAATGACCTCTCGCACAAATGCGGCTTGCTCACTGATTTTCATCTTTGCAATGTCAGTCTTGAACTCGTCAAGCTCATCAGCATCAAGATTCGTCAGAATAGCTAGTTGGATGAGAAGGTCACCCATCTCTGGGATCTCGATGGATACAGACTCCTCTGGCATCTGAGCGGCGACTCGAGTCAACTTCATCTGGCTATAGGTGTCATTGAAGAGGGCAGCAAGTATCTCCGTACGACTCCTCACGTCCGATAATGGAGCAGGAATCTTGCCTTTGCTTATTGCCTTGATCTGCTTGTTGATTTGCCTAATCCTCTTGGGCACGCTCCAGACCCTGATGTAGGCGCCTAGGAGAATAACTACTAATAGGCTGATTGGCAGCCCATAGACCAACGCCGTTTGAAGGACCTCATCAGTTTGATTGGGTACAACCTCAAGGTGTGTTTCAAATGTCATGGATGCATAGCCAGGGATTTCGACAGAGATTGTAGCAAAGCCAGAGCCCGAGTTTAGTAATCCACCAGTACTCATGATGATGCGATAATATCCGTTACCTACTTCCTCCCAAGCCCAGTCTACTACTCCCTGCAATCTTTCACTGTTTGAGAATGTGGCGGTTTGACCAGAAAGGCCCAGATTGTGCCATGTATCATTGAGAAACACATCAAATGTAAATGAGTCACCATTAACCAATGAATCAGGTAGTTCTGTCAGAATAACGATGTCGGTTGGAATATCGATGACTACGATTCGGATCAGTATATCAGCAATTCGGCGATTCTCCAGGTCCATTTCAATATAGAATCTGTAAGGCTCGTCTGTGACTATGGCTGCAATAGCTGGATTGGTTGTGTCGAATGTAAGCCGATATAGACCATGTCCCACGTCAACTAATGAAACACTCAAAGGCGTGTCTATTGTGGGCCCTCTAAGGAAGCTGTTGCCTGTAGCAAACGCTCCAGATAGACCTCCAATATATCCTTCAGAAGCGTCAGTATCGTTATACCATAAATCGATGACCATTGACTCGCCAAGGGGGATCTGAAGGTCTGTCATTGAGGGCAATGTTCCTCCATATGCTGGAGTATAGACAACCGAATCCACGAAGATGGATGTGGGTACTTCCAGCACTCGAATCAATATTGACGCTGGACCCTCTTGGTAGTTCTCCTTGCTGAGTGTGAGGCTTAGGGTATAGAAGCCTGGAGCAACCAGTGAAGTGTTAACGAATACGAAATATCGACCATTTGGCCCTTCAGTTGCATTCCCACTAACCACATCCCAATTGAACGGAGCGTTGGCACCTGTTACATTACCGAATGAGCCCGCGGAGTAGATGAACTCGATGTTCCCATTCCATCCCCAGTAGACATCGATATTTCCAGGACGGATAACAGTAGTCGGAATCCTCGTAATTGTTAGTGTGAGCTGAATGGATGTATCAGCAAATTCGGATGCATTGTCCCAAGTTCTTGCTCTAATGGTTATTGGCCAAATGCCATATCCAATAGTTATGGTATCAACAACAGTTGAGAAATAGCCGGTTCGTGGATTTGCCAAGGTGCCGGTCAGACTCGTACCGACGATATACCAAGTAACGGTTGAATTGTAGAACAACATGTCACCAAAGTCAGGTAGTACCAACATGACTGAGAAATTGACGCTCTCAGTATAGACACGTGACATATCCTCTGCTGTAGTTCCTGTAAACCTAAGCTCGGTGGCTGACTGAGTCAGGGTGACTCTGAACAAGAATGTTGCAGGGTCATAGAAGTTGAAAATCGCTGTGACCCGGACATTATAAGTCCCAATGTCAAGAATGGTTGGGCCATCTGCAGGTATGAGAAGCTCGTAGTATCCTACTGTGCCGTTGTAGACCAGTGGATAGTCAACTCCTTCAAAATTCGCCAGAACTGATAGCACTTTGGAGTCTAGTATAGGTGCGAGTGTAATGTAGTCATCTCGCAGATAGATGGTTATTTCTATGGCGCTCCCTCTGCTCATGAAATCCTGCCCAGAGACAGGGGAAATTGGAATCATCTCTGACGGCAGCGCCTTTATGAGAAGGGTGACATATGCTATTGCGGTTTCATAATTGGCTAGGCTCGCAGTTATGGTCACAACCAGAGTTCCAGGGGAAGTGGCATTCTCTGTAGAGATAAAAGCATTGTAGGTCCCAGGAGTGGCGATGGATTCATCAAAGAAACCATTCGCAATGTCTGAATCATACCTCACTGTTGCTCCGGATATAACAACTAGATTATACAAGTCATCAAAGGAAACATCGACATACGCCGCATCTTGCCAAAAGACTTCAACAATCCCACTAGCAGGATCAATCAATGTCAGTTCGGTATCTATCTCTCTAACGATTCCCGTTAGCTCTATCGTCGCCAGGTTAGTATAGAATGGGACTGTGCCAGGATTCCATGCGATATCCAAATCAAATTTGTAAGGACCGGGACTGCCCAATGCGAGGGTATCGACGTCGATAGTATATACTCCGCCTACATCAGTAACCCAGTAATTCACACCTTGCGTCAGAGAAACAGTCTGGCCATCAAAGGAGATTATAGCACCTGCCACTAGCCATCCCTGATCCAGATCCTGAAGACGGAAGGTTATGCTCAGGAGCTCTCCGAGGTCAGCATCGCTGATGGGGTCAGCTGAAAATGTCATCTTCCTTCCTACAAGGGTGACTCTAACCAGTGTTGAATCATCGAGGTAGTATGGTGCAACAAGATCATTCCAGTCAACGAAGATTGTTAGATTGTAGCCGCTAACCAAAGTCGGACTCAAGACAGAAGAGTTGACTTCCAGCTGAAAATTGGGCCCGATAGAGGTCAGAATGAAGTCTCCTGGAGCTAGAAGCGCACCATCCGCCCAGACTTCAATGTCTGAGGCTGTTATGCTGGTGATCTCTACACCTCTTCCAAGGTCATAGTATGCAAAGGTCAACGTGACATTGTCCCAATATTGGGTCTGTGACGGAGGAACCAGAATCTGCACGTTGGCGTCTCGTTCGGTTGTTACTATCGATACGATGACATCAGCATCGTCATGATACGGTCTGTTCGAAGGATTCCAATTGGCAAAGACAGTTAGCACCGTCGTGCCTAGACCATCTAGAGCGGTCGTGTTTACCGATATCAAGTAGATACCGCCACTGAGATTTGACACCAAATAGTGTGTGCCTTGGGTTAGTGGAGTCGCGCCTTTGTACACCTCAATGCTATCAGCAATGATACCAACTGATCCTGCAGCATCAAGGTCTCTGTAGAACACGGTGAAGTTTGCATAGTCCAGATATGGGGTCGAATCAGGGGTGTCTTGAAGCACAAGCTTTGAGGATCTGGATCTCAACTCAAACTGGATGTATGTGGTATCGGCACCATAGAATGGAGCTACATTCGCATAGGTCATTTTAACTTCCAATGCGTATGGAGTATCAGTGGCTAGAGTGGGGTGATTATAAGTTTCCACAGTGAAGTCATATTGCTTAAGGATAGCATTCCAAGATATCGAGTGGAACCACGTCGATGAATTTAGGATCTCGAAGGTTACAAGGTCAGAGGCATTACCGATGACTCCTAGGGTCAGCAAGTCTTGATAGTTTAGGACAAATTGCAGAGTAGAGTTGTAGGGCAGCCTGTCAGTGGGTTCTGCAGATAGAAGTGTCACTCTTTGCCTCACATTGAACACCCGAGATGCACTCGCATCTAGGATGAAGAAGTCTGCTGAAGTTAGTTCAACAACCAGATTGTAGAATCCGGGAGCACTATAGTAGGTTGAATTCATTGTGATTTCGTACTGACCATTTCCTAGTGAAGTCCACGAATAGAATGCGGGATACGGAATTGGAGTTGCATCGTCATATAGCACGAAAGTGTCAACAGAGATGCCTGATGCAACACTCGTTACATCTGTCCAAGTCACAGTGAAAGTGACATTGTCTTGGTATGGCGTTGGAGCTGGAGCCTGGAAATCTAGAACCGTCAGGCGTGCCAAAAGAACAATTGAGATTGCATGACCTGTACGATTTGTGTAGAATGGCGCGCCAGCCCAAGTGACATCTAGTGTGAAGGATCTTGATCCCAGAGGAGCTCCAAGCAGACTTGTATCAAAGGTCACATTGAATTCTTGCGTTCCTGACAAGTAGTTGACGCTGTAGCCTGGGAGGCTTAGCGTTATGTCTAATGAGGGGTCATCCACAATGGGCACGTTGCTTTCTCCAGTCACATCATCAAAAGTGAAAACGAACCAGGCGATTTCGCCATAGTATGTTGGTGATGGAGGCGTAACTGACACCAGCGTGTCACGCGGCAGCACACGTACAGAAATCACATCAAAGCGGTTGGTATAGAATGGAGCAACACCCTCAGTCCAGTTGATGTATACATTCATGTAATAGAGACCGGTTGCAGAGAAGATGGTGGTATTGAAGTCAATCGAATAGTTGCCGCTGCCTATCTCTTGAATATTGACTTGCCCCAGGTCTACTGAAATTCCCTGGAATGACACTGAGATATGGACATTGAAGGTGTCATTCGTGATACCGATGTTTCCTTGGTCGCTGTAGAAGAAGATGTAGCTCATCACACCGAGATAGGCAGTTGGCTCTGAGGCGACCATAAGGGTAAGACGGGAGTCTTCGCCAACTACATTTGCAGTGACTTCAAGCCACTTTGTCTGATACTTCTGAATTGGGCCAGACCAACCGAAGGTTATGTTAAAGGTATGGAGTCCTTGCCCGAATTGGTTTGCTGCAATTTGAACAGTGTAGTACCCGCCACTGTCATCTATGGGATTAAATCCAACAGAGCCCGATTCATTCACAACTGTGATTGTAAGACTCCCAAGTGGTTCAATACCAGCAGCATTATCGATGTCACCATAGTACAATGAAATGTTGATGATTCCATTGAAAGTAGTAGGTGCAACTGCACTGACGAGCCGAAAGTCAGTGTTATGGGGACGAATGGTCACTGAGATTGAAAAGACTCCATCCTGATAGTTTGGCCTTGAGAAGGTGAAGGTGGAAATTTGATTCTGGACCAGCGTGTCTGTGTCTACAGTGTTGAATGTGATTTCATATAATCCAGGTCCAGACAAGTAAACAACATTGAAGTTGCCCCAACTGGAAACAACCGTGACCTCACCAGTTCCGTTTGATACTGGAACGTCATTATCGATGTCGTGATAGTCCACCGTAAAGACTGGATCATTTCCCAATGGGATATCAAGGGCACCCACACTTGGCAATGCATAGGTGAAGGCGTTTCGAATGACCAATGTGAAGGTGAGGGTCTTATTCTGGTAATTCGCTTCATCAGCCCACAGTGTGAACTGATGAGACCCCTGAGCATATCCTGCAACATCAATCCAAATTGTGTATGCACCAGCAGCATAAGCTTGACCATACGTCGGAATATCACCACCAATTGTGGCTCCTGTGATAGGTGTACCACTGTCAGCATCTTCATAGGTGAGTGAAATCTGAACATCGGTTCCAAAGGGCGTTGTGACTTGAGGATAGCTTGGTGATGACAATGCTGCCAGACCTGGCTCATATCTAAATGTGATCACAAGAGTCGTGCTGGCATAATTGGTACTGGATGGATCAAGATAGACCGTAATTGTATGATAGCCGTCGCTGAAACTCGCGGCAGAGATTGTGAGATTGTATTTTCCAAGCGCTTGGTCGGTTGTGTCAATAGTGATAGTATATCCTGGTACTGAGAACTCGCCTTCAATTAGACCTTGCACTGGACTTCCATAGCTTGGTCCTGGTTCACTGACATCGACTCTCAATGTCACGAGGAAGTCCTGGCCAGTTGAAAACCTCAGAGTACTCGGTTCATGATACATGTAGATGGTGAGGCTCGTTATCACTATATCAAAATCGCACGAAGCAGGCGCGGAATATTCTGAGCTTGACATGGCTACAGTTAGCGTGACCGTATTGCTACCAACTGCCCAGCTGCTTGTATCCAACGTAATGCCATAGGATGAGGGCGAATTCCAAACCTGAGGTGCATAACTTGAAGTGAATGTGAAGGTGCCAACATTGCCAATGGCAATCTGGTTGCCAGTGTCCAAATCAGTCAGAATCACAGTCAAGGGAGTAGTGTTGCCCAATGGTTTGTGAAGAACTCCAGACACACTGACTGAGGTGTAGTGTGAACGAATCTCTACGCTGAATACGTGGGAATCCGGAGCCATATAATTCGAATCCGATAGTGTAACTGATAGTGTCACGGATTCTGAAGGAGTTATGGACCATGTATTTGTCACAAGGTTGAAAAGATAATCTGCGGGGGAGCTATCGCTTTGCGCACCGTGGCTTGAGGGTGTGAATGTGAAGGCTGAAACACTACCAATCGGGACCACAGTCTGGTTGTCCAAATCTACCAATTGTATTGTCAGAGGAGTATCTTCTCCAATTGGCACGATTAAATCCCCCGACACAGAAACAGCCGTATGGTGTGCTCGAATTGTGAAGGTCACATCAACAGTACCATCCACAAGGTAGGAGCTTGGTGGTTCAGCAATGAACGAATATTTGTGATCTCCTTTGCCAAGTCCAACTGAGGACAAGGAGAGATTGTAGCGTCCACCTCCTTCCGCTACAACATTATCAACTGGTGTACCATTTGAAAACTTGATTATAGCTCCAGTAATTGGTGACCCATCAAACGTGTCCTCAAATAGCAGACTCACTTCGAGGCGCCATCCAACCGGTGTTGTGGTGAGTGAGTCATACGTTAGAGATGTATCATGAGAGAGGTCAAGGTTGAAGGAAGTTGAAGCATCGTTATAGAAGGGATGTGAAGATTGAATGTTGATGTGCCAGCGTATGTTGCCTTCGAGATCCGAAGTATTGAGAACCTTGCCATACCTGCCATCCCCATAGTCTTCGAACGTCACCATTGTTGACGTTCCAGTGTCGGTCCAGTTTGCAGTCACGGTAGCACCACTGACAAAACCAGATGTGATATCATCGGTCAGATTCGCAACTATGTATAGGAGATCACCGACCACCCTTGTGGCTATACCAGAAGGCGAGCCAATTGTGAGAGTTGAGCCATGTCGGACTATGAACTCTCTCTGGTATTCTCCTACTCTGTGGTCTACGGAGGCACCGCTGTCGTTGTAATGGAGGCTGGCTGTCCATAGGCCAGCCACGGCTGTTGAATCGATCGCCTTTGTAAACTTCGGAGCTGCGAGTGAACGCTCGGATTCAGATCCTACGGAATAGAACGATCCTGGCAACGCTAGGTTGTAGTATTCAGCCAATAGCCATGCTCCAGAACGTAGCGTATTTGACACACGGACTTCGTCCATCCTGCCATCAAAGAATCCCTGTCCTCCAGGGAGCTGGCTATCAGTGAATCCACCACCAATTTCCCAGTCTGCCGGGAAGGTCAGATTACCGTAAGATGCGCCTCCAATCACGTTTGTCGCGTTAGTGTCGAGCTGTCCATTGATGTAGATCTGATTGTTGTTTGGCGTACTTGCGTCCATTGTTGCAGCAAAGTAGAACCAACTGCTAGTGCTCCAGGTGATTTGCTGTGTGCACTTGTATTTCTGTGCAGCATTGTTCTCCATCTTGAATACAATTGACCCTTTTGTCATTGCATTACCATAATCGGTGCCCGCGAGCACAATGTGCATATCATCATCGCCTGTCAAGTACTTGGCCATGAGCACCTGTGATGTTCCAGAGCTAGAAGTGAAAGGACTATCGAGCTTGAACCAACCGGATATAGTCAAGTCACCAGTAGGATCAAAGCCTCGGGAAGAATCCACTACTACCTTGTCATCGGTCCCGTCAAAGTCCTGTCCTGATCCGACCAAACCGGTGGCATCTGCATTTCCATTCTGATTGCCATAATATGAGTTGCTGGTTGAGTCATAGTGCACTGCGCTTGTCGCTTCATCAGCGGCACTCTCACCAAGGTGATAGACTGCAGAGTAGCTCGAGGTCCACACCCCAGAGGGATTCTCTTGAGGACCAACGATGGGATTGCCATAGTACATTGAAATCACGGTATCAACGGTTCCTGAAACATTCGCCTTGACCCATGCCACAAGTTGCGCCTCTGTTCCAGAATAAGTAGGATTGTAAATCTCTACCTCGTGGTCGAGAACCATTCCGTTCTGAACAAACACGATATCGTTGCCGCTTGACTGAGCATGATCATGAAGTCCAGTGTCAATTAGACTAACCATTACTGGGAAGAAATTCAGATCTGTACCTATAGCAGCTTGATTGATTGTGATGTCTTTCTTATATTGGAATGAGGGTATCTCATGGCTGCTAGATCCCGAGGTTGTATTTGTCGTAGTGTGCCAGACTGCTCCCGTGGGGTCAGTCAGGACTAGCTGGGCCGTAGCTCCGTTAATGAAGGAGCTGCTACCTTGAATCTCCAAGTCTTCACCGACATCATAGGTAGCCGTATTCGCATACGAGCCGCCTCCAAGATCAAACTGAATGTCATAGAGATGATTGCCGCCCAGAAACTCAATCTTCCATAGTCCGTACGTAGTGACAGCTGTTGAAGCGACGCTCAGAACTCCCAGAGAATAGGTCCAATCCGTCGGATATGTCTTGACCACTCCTAGTGGGTCTGTCACCGAAATGGGAATCCATTCTAATCGAGGATAGTCCACTGCAAAGCTGACGTCCTCAACCTCTGCAGGCGGGGAAACTGAAACGTAGGCAGTCCAACTCACCGTACTTGCATTCTGAACTGAGAATGATGTGCCAAGAGTATAGTCTGCAGCATATGTCTGTCCCGCGGCATTCCAGGTGGAGGCATTTACGGTGAATGAACCTTGAAGAGCTACATCCAGAGCTCCGCCTTTTCCTGCATACGATACTGGGCTGTCAGCCACTAATCCTTGATTGTCAAAGGGAGCTGGTATCACCGCTGCGGGCATAGATGAACCATCCATCGATACGGTAGATGGCAGGAAGAACAAGATAACCAGTGATAGGCCAATGATTGCACTTTTTCTCATAGCGGACAACCTCAGTGAGTCCATTCCCTGCAGAGCTCTCAGTTTCCAGTTTGCTTCCCAGAGAATAGCGCGTGGCGCGTACTGCCTGACAAGACATGTATAATAACAAATGGTGTGTCGATTCACAGCAATGTGTAGTCAAAGCCGTCTTTTTTTCGAAAGGAGAGAAGAATGGAAGAGGGAGAGTGTAAACTACCTCTTCCTGTCTCCTAGGCTCTTCACTAGCTCCTCGACTAGTTCGCGCGGAAGGACTCGTGCTTGCTCCATGATGGTATCAATCTCATGTGGAGGCACACCCCGGGATTCCAGCTCCTTTCGGAGTTCCTCTAGCTCATATTGACTGAGTTTCTCGCCCGGCTCCACCGCCTCTTCTTCTGGTGGAGCAATCTCGGGCTTGAATTCCTTCTCCGGCTCCTCCTCAGCCACTATTCGCACCGCCTCCTCTTCTTTCTCCCTGACTATTGCGCCAGCTTCAATGAGACCTTCTTCCCCGCTAACCCTGCGAAGTGCGTCGAGTCGTACCTCTTCAATTACCTCTTCGGGCGTTTTGCCATCTCTTCGAGCAGTACGAACTGCCTCTTGCATGATGACTTCTCTGACAAAAGCGGCCTGCTCACTGAGTCGCATCTTAGAGATGTCGGCCTGGAACTCCTCCAGTTCGTCAGCACTGAGGTTGGTAAGTATTGCCAGCTGGATGAGCAGCTCGCCCATCTCAGGCACGGCAATATCTATAGATTCCTCAGGCATTTGTGAAGGAGTTCTTTTCAATTTCAGCTCGATGTAGGTATCATTGAAGAGGTCGGCAACTAGCTCTTGCCTCGACAACACTCCGTCAATTGGTTTTGGTATCTTGCCTTTGCGGAGGGCCTTGATCTGGCCATTTATTTGGCGGATGCGCTTAGGCACACTCCAGACTCTTACATATGCTCCTAGTAGCAACATAATGACGAAGCTGATAGGAGCAAGAATTGGAAGATATCTTCCCACGAGAGCTTGAGTCGGAGTCAGGGATACGCTAACAGTAAGAGTATCAGATAGTGCAGATTCATCTAGAGCGGCATAGTTTTCTTTGGAAATATCGAAACTAATCGTTGCAGTGAAGGGCTGAAGAATTATATCCAGCAGGCCTGCTGCAGCGACGAATTTAATGCGATAGAGACCCGGGGTGGATTCTGATGTATTCCCAGTAATCGTTATTCTGTTGTCGCTGCAAAAAGCGATAATATCACCTCCAGAAATCGGCATATCATTCCATGTATCCCAATAGCGGAGGACCAAATAGCCCTCTACTCCATACAGGGTTTCTAGTTGAAAATCAACAATGGAAATCTCTGTTGGGACTTCGATGATCGTGATTAAGATTCTAACCGTTCGAGCAGACCGATTCGCGAGCCACAGTGTCACTTCAAATATATAGGGAATGCCCGGACTAGCTCCAGGAGTCCCGCCTATTTTATCAAACAGGCGACTATTCATGGTGCTAAATTGGAATCTATACATACCGCCGCCAATCTCTGCCAATAGCGGGGAATCACTGTTCATGTTGATGGTGTGATAAAGAGTTGTGCTATTTGTTACTGAGCCTGATATTCCTCCAACATACCCTTCAGAATTATCTGTGTCATTGTATAGAAACTCAAAATCAATTGTTCCGCCAAAAGCAACATCATATTCGAAGACTTTAATCTCTCCATCTAGCTGCGTGAATCCGCCCAAAGCTCCTGTGGTGTTCAATAGTATCTCTGTGGGCACCTCCAGAACGGTAATTTGCACTCCAGCTGTTCGACTCTCGTAATCACCCTCCTCATTCGAGAAAGTTACGAGAATCGGATACTTAACCGTAGCACTTGGGAATAGGATTGTAGTATCGATATAGATGAGATAGTATCCATTCAGCATGTCATAGGCCAAAAGATCCTGCAAATCAAAATAGGAGTATTCTACATCAGCGCCAGCTATTCCTCGGTTGTAATGTGTATCGTTATAGTAGAAACTCAAGTTTCCTTTCCAGCCCCAAACCAGATTCTCCACAATGGGAGTGATTACTTCCGTTGGGATTTTCTGAATCACCAGTGTGACAAGCAGAGCATCTTCTGCAAAGAACACGTCATCGGGAACTGAAGTGAATGTTAAGCCCCATGTCCCATAAGATGCTTCAGATGTGTTGAACATCAATTCATAGATGCCATTGCCCTTATTGATGAAGTCGTAGTCGACTAACCATCTAGATTCAAACCAGTTAACCAATGAACTGTTTATTTCATATGTGAACGTAGCATTGGTGTACGAGGGAGCGATAATCTGCAGTGTAAAGTTCACTACTTCAAGGTACACAGCATTAATCACGATTGTTTCGTTGGTGAATACAGAATGTTCAGCATCCCAGATGCGAATCTCAGTTGTTGTCTGTCGAATGACAATACCAAATTGACTGACCGCAACCTCGTAATTGACGAATTCGGCCGTTATTCGAACATCATAGCCTCGAGGAATGAGTGCCCCAGTTGTTGGTCCTGGAATGGATCCTTGGTAGTAGCCTGCAGAGCCGTTGACATGTTCGAACATGTCATATTCAACACCTTGGAATATGATGTAAACCCTGGAGACCTCCTCTTTTGCTATTGGGGCAAGATTATTCACATCATGCAAAAAGACGGTGACATTCACCGGATCGCCGCGAGGTACATCCAGAATAGCCTCAACTGGTTCTCTAATCTGCAGCTCACTCGGTAGACGCAAGACAACAAGAATTATGTTTGCAGTAGCAATCTGATACGCAGCTCTTGTGGCTATAATCGTCAGGGCCCAATTACCAACATTGTCCATGTCTGCAACAATATCGGCATAGTATATCCCTGTTAGCATGTCTGTGAAAGGCTGATCTGTAACATTTGCATAGCTCCATGTCACAGTTGCACCAGTAATGGGAAGATGATTGAAATCATCGGTGAAATTGACAAAGACTCTAACCGTGTCTTTCCAATCTACCTGATATGAACTCTGAGGCAGATATATCGACGTAGGTATCACTTGTACTGTTATAGTAGGTCTAGCTATTTGAGATGTATATCCTGTCTTGGATGCTGTGATTCTAAGGACATAGGAGCCAGCAGTGGGGACATTTCCTGTATTGAAGGTTATTCTATATTCTCCTGGAGAGCCCGTTGCAACAACATCAAGACTTTGAACGACAGCCGGAATGCCTGATTCATACACAACCTGAATAGCTGCGCCATTGACCCCTACATCATGGTCCAAATCGTTGAATGTCACATCTAGTGATACGTTCTCGCCAAAGTATGGAGCTGCAGGTGTCGGAGCTCCCGCTTGGAGAGTGGTTAACACTAGGTCGACAATCCCGGTCAATGTAATTGCAGACCGATTGCTAAAGTATGGCGCTATTAATGGATTCCATTGGACTCTCAGTTGGAAATGATATGCCCCTTCACCAAAGACTGTTGTCAGACTTGCAGTGTCAACTTCAATAGTATACTCTCCTGCTTGAGGCCCCGTACCCCTAAGGAGAACATAGTTGAAGATTGGCTGTTCCACACAGGTGAAGACGATAATCGCTCCTGAAATGGGATTGCCATTACCGGCATCGGAAACTGTAAAGAATACAGTCATGTTCTCCGTCCCACTAGGACCTGTTCTCGGAGTTGTATCGATGGTGGTAGGATCAACAAACATAGTGCGTCCGATTATGACAACGCGGATAATTGTGGAATCATCCTCATAGTATGGTGCAGTCCCGATGTTCCAATCAACATCTACTCTCAGAGAATAGTCGCTATCAAGCATTGGACTAAGAACAGCCGAGTTAACCACTACCTCATACGAATCTCCGTCAGGAGCTAAAGCGAAATAGGCCGAGGGAATCTCTGTGCCATTCTTATAGTAAAGTCTAACTTCGGTCTTTGTGAGACCAAGAACAGGAGTACCACCAGTAGCACCTGTATCGAGGTCATTGTAGACAAATTTGAAGGACACATCATCAAGGTATTCGGTTCTAGCTGGTGGTTGCGTGAATTCTATTATTGTGGATCGCTCACGTACAACTATCCCAACGCTAATTGTCAGATTTTCATGGTAGGGAGTCCCCGGCCAATTCGCATAGACTACCAGAGTATTAATGCCAAGCCCTACCAATGCGCCTGTATCCACATCGAATAGATAGAGTCCTGCAGACCCCTCACTCATTGTATAGTCAGTATTCTCAATTAGCTGAGTACCATTGAGAAATACCGATATGTCTGCACCTGCAATTCCACTTGATGCATCTGCGTCCTCATAGTAGATTGCAAAGCTTGCGTCATTACTATATGCAGTGGATGTTGGGGCTGTATCTAGCTCAATGGCGGAGTCCCTTACGCGTATCTCATAGTCTACGAAAAGTCCATCACTGGCATAATACGGTGCGATGGAGTCGTAGGTCATTGTAAGATTGAATGTATATGTCACTCCAATGAGCAGCTCAGGATGGTCGGACGTAGTGACACTTAGTTCATAGTATTGGTTTACGAAGTTGTAGCTAATCACGAAATTCCAAACACCAGGATTAAGGATCTCAAAGGTGACAGCCTCGGTAACATTGGGTATTGAGCTGGTTGTAAACAGGTCCTGGTAATATAGGATGATTTCAACATCTGAGCTATAGGGTACATCTCTGACAGGTTCCGCAGAGAGTAGGGTGATGCGTTCCCGTATTGTAAATCGACGTTCGACAGTTGAGTCGGAAATGTAGAATAGTCCTATTGACATCTCTACGCTTAGATTGTATTGACCTGGAGGATTATAGGAGGCACTTAGGTCAACAGAATAGACACCCCCGCCAATATCTAACCAGCTGTAATAAATTGGATTGATTGGAGTCGCATCCTGATACAGAGTAAGCGTCGCTCCAGTAATGCCATCCGAGGCACCGCCTGTAATGTCAGTCCATGTGACATCGAACTGAACATTGTCATTATATTGAGTTGGTGCAGGCGCTAGATACTCAAGAAATGTCTGTCGTTCAACAACAGTGATGTATACTATGATACCGGTTCTATTCAAATAGAACGGAGAACCAGCCCAAGTCACATCCAATAGCAAAGCTCTCATTCCAAGGGCTCCATACTGTGATGTATTGAACTCGAAAGTAAATGTCCCATCAGTTTCTGATACTGAGAATGTCACGTTAGATGATATTGCAAGTGATGGGGAATCATAGATCAGACTGCTGGTTTCTCCTGCAATGTCCTCGTAGGTAAAGGAGAAGGAGGCCATCTCCAGGTAGCTCGTTGGAGATGGAGGGACAACGGATACCAATGTGTCACGTGGTAGAATCCGCAGAGTGATAATGTCAGTTCGGTTCTGATAGAATGGTGCAACACCTTTTGACCAATTCACAAAGACATTCATGTTAATGATGCCGGTTCTATCGAAGATTGAGGTGTTGAACTGGATGGAGTAGTTACCGGGCTGAGTTAGGGAATAATCGAAGATGTTCACCTGACCAAGGTCTACCGATTCGCCTTGGAAGGAAACGTAGACGAACACATTGCCTGTTAAATTGTCTATTCCTATTCCACTGAGCTCACTGTAGAAGAACTTGTAGCTCATGATTTCGAGATATGGAGTGGGCGCTGATGCTTCAAGTAGCGTATAGGCAGATTCTAATCCCACTATACTTGCAGTTGTGACAAAATTCTTGTTTTGGTATTTTGCAAATGGTCCCATCCAGTCTGCATAGACAGTGAATGTCTGAACGCCTAAACCGAATTGGTCAGCTGCGACTTGAATTATGTAGAATCCTCCTCCCGAGGACACGCTGCTTGATATTACTGGGCCGCTGGCATTCTCCACACTGAAAGCCACATTGACGGAATCAACGCCAAAAGTATTGTCTAAATCTCCATAATAAACGGAGATCTCAATTGTCCCCACATTGCTTGTAGGCTCAATGGCGCTTACTAATCGGAAGTCAGTGTTGTGAGTTCTTATTGAAACTGTGATATTGAATATGCCAAATTGGTAGTTGGATTCTCTAGAGAAGTTGAAGGAGTACACAGTATTGCTTTGAAGAGAGTCTGAATCTGAAGTCATGAATGTTATCTGGTATCTCTGCTGAGCAGGGATGTAAATCACCGTGAAGTTATGCCAAGTAGACAATACCCGCGTGTACGGTGCAGAGGAGTTGTCAACCGGCACATCATGGTCGATATCCCAATAATCGACGTAGAAGACAGGCGAGTTGCCAATCGGTATGTCTAGAGCGCCGATAGAAGGAATCGCATAGGTATATGCAATTCGAATTCGAACGGTGAACGAGAGAGAGCGCCCTTCATATCCATTCTTGACCGCCCCTAGGCTGAAGGCATGAGTGCCTTCTGCAAGACCAGTAACATCAAGCCACAGCGTGTAGATACCTGTGCCCTGGTCAACAAGGCCGTAGATATTGATGCTGGTATTTGTAATGGTCGCGCCTGCAATACCGGTTCCACTCTCGATATCTGTATAGTTCAGAGTTAACTGGACGTCCGTGCCAAACGGAGTGGTCACCTGTGGATGGGTCGGTGATGTAAGAGAAGTCTGAACAAATCTATAGGAGAAATGGATTATAACCTGTGCGACAGCATGACTAACGTCGGAGGGAGTCACAATCACAGTAATTGTGTAATCTCCTGGGCCAAGATTTGCCCAAGAAATCGTCAATCGATATCGTCCAATGAGATTGTCTGTTGTATCGATAGTAAAGGGAAATGGATTGCCACTAAGTGAGAACTCTCCTTGGGTGAGTCCAGTAATGGGTTGACCGAAACTCGCTCCAGCCTCACTTACATTGACACGCAAATCAATCCAGAAATCAGCTCCGTCACCAAAAACCAAGTCGGATGGATCATGATAGAGCACGGTTCTCATACTGCGGATGGTGATATCAAAGACGAAATTGCTGGGATCCGAGTACTCGTCACCAGTTATGGTCACTATGAGAGTCACTGTGGTGACACCGACATCCCATGTGGAAGTATCATCAAGATTCAGGCTATAGCTTGATGGATTATTAAATGGATGATTGCCCCCAGACCATGTGAATACTAGACTGCTCACAGCTCCAATCGGAACCACCTCTCCTGCATCGTGGTCCCAGAGATTCACACTCAGAGGCGTTGTATTACCATAGGGTTGCACTATAGACCCAGAAACTGATACTGAAGTATATCGTGATCTTATAGTAATATCAAACGAATAGGCCTGAGGAGTTGCGTACTTCGTGTCAGCCATTGTAATTGTGAGAGTCACTGATTCTGTAGCCACACCCCACGTGTCTGTCGTCAAAGTGATGGAATAGCTGGTCCCCGGTCTAGTTTGGACCCCATAAGATGCGGGATCAAATGAGAATTGGCTCACAGCACTCAGTGGAACCGTACCTCCAGTGTCAAGGTCAAGGAGTATTACACTGAACTGTGTGTTGAAGCCATAGGGACTGACAAGATTACCCTGTAGATTGACAGAGGTGAAGTGTTGCCTGAGAGTAAACGTAATGTTCACACTAGCCATCTCAAGATAGCTACCTGATAGAGTCGCATTGAAGATGTACCAATGTTGACCAAGGCTGAGAGCTCCAGTAGGAATGGACACGCTATACTTGCCCTGACCCAAGTCATTGTAGGTCATTCCCACAGGACCGCCATCTACGACAATTTCTGCGCCTTCAATCGGAGACCCATCATACGTGTCTCTAAACGTCAACGTTGCAGTGAAATCATCATCAGCTGGAGTTGTGGTTACATCTCCGTAATCCAAATTTGTTTGATGGTACAGATCTATTTTGAAGTACTCGGTTGCATCATTGTAGAACTGATGAGTGGATTGAAGAGTTACAAGCCATTGTTTAGCTATTCCCAAGTTGTCCGTGTTCAACATCTTGCCATATGTACCAGTGCCAAAGTCATCCAATGTGATTTGAGTCGGAGCACCTGATACAGTCCAATTCAAGGTGACTGCCGCATCAGGCACCCCCGCCGCTGTGATACCGTCAGTCAGCTCATATTCGACATAAATCCACTCGCCTGCTGTGGTGACGGTAAGACGGTCTCCAACTGCATCACTTGGTTCCTGCAATGTCAAAGATGTATCATGTTTCACAATGAACTCTCGTTCGTATATTCCTACACTGTAGTCGAC
>JBHLPF010000074.1:2389-7885 GCA_048939765.1 Promethearchaeota archaeon | reverse complement strand
AAGGCAGCAGCTATTACGACTCGACGTTTCAGCCCTTTTGACAGCTTACCGAACTTCATTCCTCTCCTGGACTGCAGATTGAAGGACTGAAGAATATCTTCTATACGCGTCCTCCTTTCTTGTTTGGGCACATGATACAGTTGTGACATGAAGAGTAGATTGTCCCATACTGATAGCTCATCGTACAGGTTGGAGACCTCGGGTACCACACCCACACGGCGCTTAACCTCCACAATATCGTCCGTGATACTGTGACCAGCAACCATAGCAGTGCCCTCGCTAGGCGAAGTGAGTCCCACGAGCATTCGGATTGTAGTTGTCTTGCCAGCTCCGTTAGGCCCCAGAAAACCAAAGACCTCCCCCTTGCCTACTCTGAAGGATATGTCGTCAACAGCCAAGAGAGTACCATAATGCTTTGTGAGTCCAATGGCCTCAATAGCTGATTGATCCATCGTGATTCCTTCAGTCACCAACAATCCCCGCGATTGGATGACTAGGATTTTTGATAGGACTGTCTTATTATGCTATTGGGAAAAGGGATTCCTCGAAGAGCCATGTTTACTAGGACCTATTCTTGCAGCACTCTCGCTTCGAAGTCTGTGATCACAAATGTATGATGTCAAAGGTTCTGTTAAATAGAGGTTAGCAGGATTATGACAAACACAGGTGAGCAATATGGCTGAAGACAGCGCCATTAAGGCGTCGTTGAAATACTTCTCCGGCGGGTATAACTGTGCCCAAGCAGTCTTTCGAGCAATCTCAGAACACAAAGGTGTTTACATCGAGAACGGGACCCAACTTGCTTCAGGGTTTGGTGGTGGAATCACTCACAGTGGTCAACAGTGTGGAGCTCTCTCAGGAGCAATCATGGCAATTGGCCTGTTAGTAGGGAAGAATGTTTCAGACGTGAGAGAACACAAGGCAGAAACATACAGATTGTCGGCGGAGCTGCTGTCAAGATTCAAGGAGCAGTTTGGGACAATCATATGCGATACCCTAACAGGAGTGAAAATGAGCGACTCTGAGGCCAGGAAGAATGCGATTGAGCAAGGTCGCTTCCAAGAAGTCTGCCCTAAGTTCGTCAAGGAAGCAGTCAGGATTGTAACTGAGATGTTCCCATAGCAATCAGTCTTTTCAAATGATATTGGGTCATTTCTTCCTCTTCAAGTTCAGGAATCTGCCATCCTTCACTTGTGCAAGGTATCTCCGGCCTTGCATCACCCACATGATCTGATGGCCCTCTTTTGCGAGCTTCGCCCATCTGGAGTCCTTGTGCGGGTTCTGTTCGATGTAGGTGTATCCCCCTCTCTCAACAAGTCTGACCTTACTCTTTGATGTCTGCCTTATCGGATAGACATTGCCATCTATGTCCACAGAATCAGACCCATCGAATATAGCTGCGAAGACGGTCATGGCTACTTCCTCCAGTTTGTCAATCCTTTCCTCTTCACTAGACATCTTAGCTCAGGAGAAATAGCCTTCTTAGCGCTTTAGTGTTTCTGAATCACACTTCCTGGGCAATTATCTGCCGTTACTGAGATCTCACTCCTGTTGGCTGATACGAGGAAACAGTCTACCTGTCCGCGTCATGTATTCACGATATTCGTCACCAAACTGCTCAATCATCATTTCCTCCTCACTAGGAATCCTTCGATAGTTCACCCATATCGAGAATGCAAAGAAGACAAACACAAGCAAATCAGAGGCAATGAGTATCAAGCCCGCGGTATAGATGAAAATCCCTAGATACATTGGATGCCTCACTCGACTGTAAGGACCACTGGTTATGAGCTTGTGATCTTCCTGCAGCTCAAGAGCAATTGACCACTGTGTGTCCAAGTGTCGATGGACCCAGACCAGATAGAAGAGAGGCGGGATTGCTAAGACTATTCCCAGCCATTTCACAAGCTCTCCCAGTGGCAACCTCGTCCAAACCCACCATGGTGGCGATATGAGGTAGAGAATGAGCCCTGCTCCTCCCACGACAGTGATGATACCTGTCAGAATCATGACCCCTCTTCCCATTTCTTGTTCAGCTGTCTTCAGTTTCTCCGCAACTCCCGACAGACTGTTGTGCGTCTTGGTCTTCCGTCCATAGTATACTCTAATGATTCCAAGCATAATCCAGAGTGAAAGAAACGAGATGCGGAAGAAGATATCAGGAGCCATCATCAACACCTGCGTAATGAAATGTTAGACTAATCTAACTTTATGGCCTTCCTCTCTAATATCCTTCGCTTTGTAAGCATATGATGATTAGAAAGGAATTTTACGAGGTATTGTATTGGTATTCTGAGGTGTAGCGTGCTTTGGAGAATCTAGAGAGATTAAGGAATGCTATTGTTGAAGGAGATCCAGATGTGGCTGAGGATCTAGCAAAAGGAGTGTTGGAGACAGGCGGCGACGTTCTGAACGCTATCAACAATGCTGTCGTTCCTGGAATTAACCAAGCAGGAGAACTGTGGAAACAGAACAAGTACTTCATTTCTGATGTAGTGATGTGCGGAGAGGCCTTCAAATCTGCAATGAACATCCTAGAAAAGGACAAGGACATCCAGAATCGTGAGAAGATTGGCAAATACATGATCTGCACTGTTGAAGGTGACATGCATGATCTTGGGAAGTCAATCGTGATGACAATGCTGAAGGGTGCAGGTTTTGAAGTCATCGACCTCGGCGTCAATGTGCCAATTGCCACATTCATTGAGAAGACGAGAGAACTCAAGCCGGACATTGTGGGCTTGGGAGCGTACATGAGCACAACTGCATCTACGTTGAAAGACTATGTCCAAGCATTAGAGGACAATGGATTGAGAGATAGCGTGAAGGTGATGATGGGAGGCGTCAGGACCAGCGAGGAATATGTTAGGAAACAGGGAGCAGATGCGTGGGGCATAGATGGAGTAGAAACAGCAGAGAAGGCTCTCAAACTAATGGGGGTGCAGCGTTGAGCTTCGTTAAACCATCGACTGGAGATGCGATTAAGGGGCTACTCTATGCCAAGGGGTTGCGTTTCATCAATCTGAATCCTGGAGCAAGGTCAGTGGCAGCTATGATGGGAAAGCCAGACTATGTGCCTATGGCAACTGCACAGATCCATGTTCATGCAATGACTGTAGCTGGGGCAGACCCTGATAGATTTCATCGCAAAGATGGAGCTTATTGCACAGATGTACAGGTCAACGTTCAGAATTGGTACGGATTTGAAACGCCAATGGGAATGGCCCCAGAGGCCTATAACTATGAAATTGAGGCGTTAGGTGGAAAGCTGATTAGAAGTACGGACCACATGAACACAATAGATCAGAGCGACCCACTAATCAAAAAGCCAGAGGACATGGACAAAGTCAAGGTGCCAATTGAGAGAGACTGGGGCAGAGTAGGGTTTGTCATAGATAGTATTCGGAGAAATAGAGAAACTTCAGGATATTGCAGCGGGGTCTTCTGTGCTCCTTTCAGCTTTATCTGCGGAATTCACTCATATCCCAGAGTCATTCTGAACATCAGAAAGAACCCGGAATTCATTCATAGACTTCTTCAATGGTCTATAGATGATGTTCTGATACCTTACCTTCAGCTATTGAAGGAAGAAACAGGAGCCAAGAGCTCGATTGGTGCTGATGCATGGGCTGTAATACCAAACATCAGCAAGGAGATTCTTGATGAGTTTGTTTTTCCATGGAATAAATACCTGGTGGAGCAGGCTAAGAAGAAGGGCTTGGATGCTATGGCTGCGATCTCTGCAGACTATTGCGAAGACAATCCTGAGAAATTCGACTCTGATCTAATGAAGTGGTGCTGGTCCCGAATGGGAAAAGAGATGATGGGAATGCCATTCCTAATGATGGGGATGGGTAAGCCAGAATACTGGCCAATGGAGGTGATGCAGGAGTTCGTTGAAGAGAATAAGGCGGAGGGCTCTTGGCCTCCGGTTGCTGCAACCTGCAGTGCCAGCTATATTAGGGATGCCTCCCCGTATGAGATAGCTGACTTTGTCAAGAGGGTGATAGATGGGTTGGGCAGAGATGGCCATCTCATGTTCAATGCCATTCAAATCCCAGCGGACACTCCTCCGATAAACGTCCATTCCTATCTCGAGGCAGTCAGACTCTATGGAAAATACCCAATAGCCGAGAATCTGGACGAGATCGAATTCAAGCCTCCTGAGTTTGAACCCTATAAAGAGTGGTTTGCGCGAGAAGTCGCTGAGGGAAGAGCTATACCCTACGAGTAGACAAAGATGGAGTATCTGGGTTTGAATTGAGAGAGGGCTTCCCTCTCTCTTGTTCTTTGTTCTGCTGCACGCTCTCAAATGACTACATGATTGTTCCGCTACCAATGCCAGAGGCTTCGTCATCCAATTGACTGGCGATTTCAAGGATTTGTTGCCTTGAAGGATGTTGGAGCACTCGAATGGGAGGCATACTCTCAATCAGAAGTGAATATAGAATGCCTTCGCCCGTAATGAAATCCTCCTGCGAGATGGGTATGGTAAAATGCTCCTGCCTTCGCGCAATCTTGAAGCCTTCTATATCAATCTTGTATTCCCATCTCCAAATTGCACTCGGAACATCTAGCTTCTGTCTTTCTGCCGGCATCGAATGCAGAAATACGACGAAGAGGAGTGCGTTTGATCCCCAATACGCAACAAGGAATACTCTTCCGATTTTGGCGACGGCATACCTACCCTTCAGGATTACTTCGTCTGGAGTCAGTTTCCGTATAAGATCAAGACTATGATAGAATAACCTGCTCGACTCTCCATAGTATGATACTAGCGCGGCGCCAGAGATTGCTCCCAAAAAAATCAAGCCAAGAATCGGAAGGGCAGCCCATTCTCGAATGAAGCTCGGTAGGATAAAGAGAGACAAAAGAAGGAATATTGGAGTAGCAAGCAGGAGAAACCCAATATGGACCCTCCTCGTAGTCTTGGCACGCAGCTCCTCCTCTCCAGGAAAGGGCACCGACCCAGGAATCTCGTCCACGATTCTCACTCATATTCGATTTCATATTGAATCAGAAAAGCCTTTGCAGACAGCCCAGACATTCATGGTATGGTCACTCATTGACCAGCGCAATACACAAGTATCACTCTCAAAGATGGGAAGAATCGACGCTAGATGCTTGTCGCTCATGAAAAACCAGATTCGTCATGACTATTACCTTATATACAAGCGTCAGGCAAGCCCAGAATGAGATGAATGGCAAATTGAAAATCAAAAACATGATGATTGAAGATGTGGTGACTGCATCTGGAGACATGACTACCAGGGAAGCGATTGATACGCTTCATCACAAACACATCGGATCCATCATCGTCATCAATGAAGAACGCAAGTGCGAGGGAATCTTTACGGAACGAGATGCAATCCGAGTCGTAGCGACCGATATCCCCCTGAGTGCACCACTCAAGGAAGTCATGACGATTCATCCAAAGACGATTTCGCAGGAAGCGACCTTCGCAATGGCCAAGGATGTCATGCGTCAAAATAGAAT
>JBHLPF010000074.1:0-2289 GCA_048939765.1 Promethearchaeota archaeon | reverse complement strand
CCCGATAAATGGGACAGTCTGAAAGTCGGCTCCGCCTCGCCACCAATTGAGATCAATGAGGGATGGTTCTTCCTCTATCACGGTGTGGACTACAATTATGTCTACCGTCTGGGTGTCCTCCTAATAGATAAGGACAACCCCGAGCATATCCTCTATCGCTCAGACGAACCAATACTAGAACCCAAAGAGGAGTATGAGAGGTTCGGCAAAGTGCCCAATGTCGTGTTTAGCTGTGGCAGCGTCTTATTGGATGACAAGCTTCTCGTCTATTATGGCGGTGCCGATACAGTAGTCTGTGGAGTCGAGTATGAGCTGAGTGAACTCCTGCCCTAGCGTCAGTGAGAACATATCATGGCCTCTTGGTCAAAGATTCCATCTCGAGTCGTGCAAGTAGGTAGGAGAGACCTGCCTCAGCTCCTTGGTTCATGTTCAAACCCTCAGGTGTAATTCCATCATAGCAGCCACCTGTGGCAGGATTGTAAACCAACACTTTCTTTGAGTTGTTACCCATGAACCAGTCAAAGGCGATATGAGCAATTCTGAAGTACTTGTCCTTGCCTGTCACCTGAAATGCTGCAGATGCCGCTTCTACCATGCATGATGCTTCAATCGGCTGCTGATCGTACAGCGCCATCTGTCCACCTCTCTTGCACCAAGAACTATTGCCCACAGGCTGGAACATCCCATCGATTATGGTATTCTCAACAAGGAACTCAAAGCTCTTCTCAGCGACGCTAAGGTAGTCCTGTTTTCCAGTTGTCTGATGGGCTCTGAAGAGCGCTTGAGGAAGCCTAGGATTAGCATATGTGAGGCATGATTCGAACCAGTGCCAAGACGAGGTTGATTCATTCCCAAATGCTTCAAGAAGTTGGTCTGCGAGATAAACAACATTGAGTGGCGGATTCTTGTCCTTAGGAAATGCATGAGCATAATGATGAAGGGCTAAGATGGCGAAGGCATGAGTCCGAGGTGAGGCTGACCGCAAGGCCCAGTCAAGCCCCTTATCAAAAATCTCTTTTGCTGCCATCCTGAAGCCGGGGGAAATATCGACTGTCTGGGAATAGCCACAAGCCCAGAGAACCCGACCTATTGCATCATCTGATTTCTGTTTGTCAAGAAAGTTGCGATTGTATTCCATAAAGGAGTGAACATGACCATCCTCCTTCTGCGCATGAAGGAGGAAACTCAGATAGGTCCTTGCTAGTTTCAGAAATCCTGCATCTTTGTGCAATAAATTACACTTGAGGACTGCCACCAGAGCACGAGCATTATCATCAGTGGCATAGCCCTCCTTTCTGTTCGAAATAGAGAATTTCGAATGCTGTAGTATCCCTGTGTCATCTGTTAAATCCTGCAGCCAACTGCAGTTGATTGAAGGGATCTTGATACAATCCATCCTCCTGCCTATTGAGTCATCTCCTCGAACAAAGATGCATATTGCTCAGCCACTTTGGGCCATGTCATGCTACGACCGTACTGAAATGCCCGTTTTTCTATACGAGTTCTCTCTTCAGGACTCTCTAGGAGCATTCTAATCCCATTGGTAATTGATTGTGGGCTTTTGAATTTGCATAATACTCCACGCCCCTCAGCCAAGACTTCCTGGGCGTAATAGAATGGAGTTGAAACAATAGCGCGTCCTGCACCCAAGGCATAGGTGACTGTCCCACTAGAGAGCTGTTCCTTGTGCAAATACGGACAGATATAGATGTCCGTGGCCTGAAGATATGCTATCAATTCGTCCTTAGTCAAGAAGCGGTTGTGGAACCTGACGTTCTCCCCGAGATTCAGCTTCTTGACTAGTCTGATGAGACGGTTCCTATATCTCTCCCCTTTGTGTAGTCTGACCTGCGGATGGGTCTGTCCGATTATCAGATATAGTATGTCAGGCCGCTCGCTAACAATCTCTGGCAGTGCCTTTATTGCATTCTGGATTCCTTTGTCCCGACTTAAAAGGCCAAATGTGGACAAGACGGTTCTTCCTTCCAAGCCTAAGGCTTCCTTTCCAACCTGACTCGGCACAAATGACATTGTCGGAAATCCATGGCGAATGACTCTGATTTTTTCGAGGTTTATGGCATAGTGGGTTCGCAAGATGTCTGCAGCCGTTTCTGTCATGACTACAATAGCAGAGCTTCTGCGTCCGATTTCCTTCACCACCTTATTATGTACATCCCCATTTCCTATTGAACGAATTATCTTTGAATCAGGAAATAGAGTTGTATGCATAGTGGTGACACAAGGCTTCCTGAGTTTCCTTAGAAATGCCAAAAGATATTCTCCCCACAC
>JBHLPF010000005.1:89292-98713 GCA_048939765.1 Promethearchaeota archaeon | reverse complement strand
TTTCGTACTCGTCAAAGATCCAATTGAGGTCGCGATGAGAGAAAACATAATCACGCTCAAGCATGATATGTTTCTCTTTTGTTATCTTGTAGATTCGCTCCTTGAGGTCGGGCGTGATGCGCTCCGTCCCAAACTCCTTGATTAGGCGGTCATAGTCGATTTTCCCGCTGACTTCCCAAGGAGTTACAATCATTTCATCTTCTTTCATCATAATCACTCGAATGTGGATGTCACCGTGAATCCCCAGCCTAAGGTTTTGTAATTAAGGATGGCGGTTTTCGTCATAATGGTTAGGCTAAAAAGGCAAGAATTTCGCCTTTGAACAGACACTCTCCATGAGGTTTATCATCATGGATATTGACGAGTATGAGTACGAGGAAGAGCTAACACATTCTCAGCTCGCTGATCGTCTTCAGAGAATGGTAGATGATATCAGAAAGGGCGAGATAATCGAGCTGCCGATGCCTAGCGTAAGGGAGGGTCAAATCGACCTTCGTCTTAGTGAGCCCATTGAAACAGGACTAGAGGTAAAGATTCGAAAGAGCACGATTCGTGTAAATCTGGCGCTTCGATGGAATCGAGTTGAGTCTGTGGAGGAGTGAAGCATGTCTACCGATGAGCTAGATAGAGCGCAAATCGCCAAAGGGCTTTCACATATTGCAGGACACCTTGTTGAAATCGCCGAGATAATCGACAAGGAGTTGTGCAAGGCTGTAACGGGAGAATGTGAATCTGATTGGCTGACTGATCGTGATAAGGTGACTAAGGCGTTTCAGCGGATTTCACCTAAGCATAGTATTTCCAATCGACTTCCAGCAAACGAAGTAGGTCTTGTTGCACTGGAGGCATTATCATCTCTCGTCAAGATAGGCGGGGCATATCAGCGCATTTTCTTCATGCTTGATATGTTAAGGGATGTTGATTTCGGAGCGGTGTTCATGGATTCCCTTAGCTCCATCTCACGGAAAGTCTACGAATCGGTCGTTGCTCTCAAGAATATGGCAGATGCATTTCCCGAGAATCCAAATGCCCTTACTGAAGGCAGAGAAATAATCTCAAGGCTTGAACGGCAAGTCGATGAGGAACATATCATCATCTGCCGCCAGATATCTGTTGCAACAGAAGGCCATCCAGACTATGTTGTCTATCTTATGAGGAAGATCGTTGGAGAACTCGAACACATTACTGATAACTTGCAGGATTTTGCGGAAACAGTCGAAGGCTTCTGAGGTGTAGGACTTGGCGGCCGAGCAGTACCTATTTGTTGGCATTCTCGTTATAGGTGCTGGTCTGGCGAAGTTTGCCGAAGAATATCGATTCCCCTATCCAATCCCATTGGTTATTTCTGGCATTGTGCTCGCTCAGGTGTTTCCACAACAGGGATTTGTTGAAGCGATTGGAATCGAGTTCATTGCCCAGCTAACACTTGCTGCGGTTCTGTTCTACGCCGGTCTGACTCTGAATATTAAGGATCTAAGACTGTCAATATGGTCAGTATTGCTGCTCGCCACTCTGGGAGTGCTACTCACCTCTGTTATAGCTGGCCTTACAATAGGTGTCATCCTGGGAACAGGCATAGCTGGGATTGCGGCAACTGCGTACCTCATTGGAGCAATATTGTCTCCAACGGACCCTGCCGCTTTGTTCTCCGTTCTAGAAACAGGAGGCGTGAGGGTAAAACGCAAGCTGTTCTCAATTCTTGAAGGCGAGGCGGTTTTCAACGATGCCACCAGTGTTGTTCTAGTTTTGACGGTTTTCGAGCCACTGGTTGTACCAGCCCTCGCGCAAGAGTTTGGCTTTGTAGTGCTTGAATTTGCGTTAAGCATGGGGCTAGGTGTGTTAATTGGGTACATAGTAGCATACGGAATCGGATGGCTTCTTCACATCACTGGAGAAGATACAAACATTGCAATCCTTACAGCTGCAACGCCAATATTGGCCTATGGAATTGGTGAAGCCATCTCCTTATTTCTGGAAGGGGTGCATCTTCCTGGAGTTCACCCAGGAGCTTTGGCCTGTGTCTTTACCGGCTTGTTTATGGCCAATGCAAAAAGAATCGGCCTTGAAATTCTACCTCAGAAGTCTATGCGGGGCGTTATGAAGAATGTATCATTCGCATTTGAGATTGTCATTTTCATTCTTCTGGGATTCACACTTGATACGGCATTTCTGCTATCTAGCCCAGGAACTGTGATTTCGGGAATCATAGTTGCACTCTTGGTAATCTTCGTCGCAAGACCCGCATCCGTATTCTTGGTAACATCTCCTGATAGAAGCATGGGAGTCCGTGACCGATTCTTCCTCAGCTGGGCAGGCGTAAAGGGTGTTGCAAGTGCTGCACTGGCTGCAATCGCAGTGTCAGTCATCACCAAATACCAAGTAGATTACTATGTCTTGCTGGGAAATCAAATCAACTCCATCATCTTCATCGTATTGATGATCAGTCTCATCTTGCAGGGGCTAACAACTCCCTACTTGGTAACTAAACTCGGCCTTGAGGAAGAAGCCGATCTTGCCGAAGAAATCACAGCACACAGAAATGCAACAAGACATGCCTTGCTTCAGATTGTTGATCTCTATACTGAAGGCAAAATACCTCAAGATCTATACCTACGCCTGAAGGCTGAACTTGAGGAGGAGATCTTCACGCTCGAGGATGAACTCAGAAAACTGGTTTCTGATAAGAGAGCGAGGGAGCAAGAACTTGAGGTCCGCGAGATGGTGCTTTCATACAAACTCGACTACCTGCATACCGAATATGAAGGGGGAAGACTCTCGGATGTCGCGTACGACGAAGAGAAGAGCGAATTGGAAGCTGAGATTGAAGACATTATGATGAGACTGAAGCTCACTCGAGAAGGAAAGCAAGCTTGAGCTAGAATCAGAATCTAAGGATGATGCATAAATAGTACTGATTGACCCGACTTCTTGGCTCTGGAGGACATCTTCTGATGGATGGAAAAAGCCCAAGCAACGAGATGCTAGACTACAGTGAGTGTTTGATTAATTTGGGTTCAAATCCCGAAGGACTCTCCCAAGAAGAAGCAAGGAGCAGATTAATTGAGCAGGGTCCTAACGAGCTTTCTCTAAAGGAGGCGGAGAATCCGCTCTATTTGTTCTTCAGACAGTTCAATTCGCCTTTAGTCTATGTTCTCATTATTGCGGCTCTGGTGTCTATTCTCGCTGACCATGCGATAGATGCCATAGTCATTGCAATCATTTTATTGATCAATGCCATCATCGGATTCATACAGGAATGGAAAGCAGAGAAGACAATTGAGTCTGTTCGACAGCTGATTGAGGAAAGGTCGCTTGTTGTCAGAGCCGGGGAAGAACTTGACATACCATCAAATGAAATCGTCCCGGGAGATGTACTGCTCCTACGAGCTGGAGAGAGAGTCCCAGCTGACGGCAGGGTGCTATTTGAGAGAAATCTCCATGTTGATGAGAGCCTTTTGACAGGCGAAAGCATTCCAATAAAGAAGGATGTAGCATGTCTGATAGAGAATCCGCATTACTATGAGAAATCCAACCAGGTCTTTGCTGGATCTTATGTCACCGAAGGACGAGGTAGGGTTCTTGTTGAGAAGACCGGTGACAAGACTGTCTTGGGTGAGATTAATCGCGAATTGGCCGCTGTTGAGAAGGAAGAATCAACAGTGGCTGTACGCCTCAAAAGGTTGAGTATATTCTTCCTTTTTGCGGCACTCGGCTTTGTTGCCTTGAATTATGTTCTCGGTGTTTTTCGAGAGATTGAAACCACAGAGTTGCTTTTGTTCTCACTCTCTGCACTCGTCTCAGCCATTCCTGAGGGCTTGGTTGCAATTGTCACAGTAGTGCTGTCTGTCGGTGTGTATCGATTATCGAAGAAGAACGTAATAGTAAGGAACCTTAGTGTCATTGAGACACTAGGTGTTGTAAATGTCATCTGCTCAGATAAGACAGGAACCCTCACGAAGAATCAGATGATGGTTCGCCGAATACTCACGACCAAAAACATGTTTGAATTGAGTGGCAACGGATTTAGTCCAGAAACTGGAGGAATATTCATTCAGGGGTGTGGTCCTGATGGTTGTCTAAGGTCCTCTGGCGCAGAAACAGAAATTGATGAGTTGAAGCAAGTTCCAATCCGCGGAGAGGGCCTCAGAGAATATCCTGATCTTGAGAGGCTACTGAGCTCAATAGCCCTATGCAACGATTCCGAAGTATATTCTGTATGTCTGACAGAAGATAACCCAATTCGGAAGTGCACCGGAGAAGATAGAGTCTGGAGAATTAAAGGCTCGCCAACAGAAGCAGCTCTTCTTGTAGCTCTAGAGAAAGCTCAGCTTCACAAGTATGTCTTGGATGAGGCTTGGCCGCGGGTCTCAGAGATTCCCTTCACGAGCAAACGGAAATACATGGCAACATTTCACATACCTCGCCAGCAACTAGATTCAGCTGATGCTACTAACGAAAACGGCCTACTTATTGTGAAAGGCGCCCCGGAAATCATTGAGCCGTTTCTGGAAAAGCCGTCTGGAAGCGAGCATTTCGTTGGTGAATTCGCATCGCAGGGACTAAGGGTCCTTGCATGTGCAGTCAAGGAAATTCCCGTGGATTCGCCACAGATTCGCGAGGAAGACCTGGCGGAAATGACATTTCTCGGTATCTGTGGCATTAATGATCCCCCAAGGGAGGGGGTCCGAGATTACATTTTGAAGTCCAAGAGAGCTGGCATTGATGTTCTCATGATAACAGGTGACAACGCCTTCACCGCGGAAGCTATTGGGAAAGAAGTAGGCATATTCGACGAAGACTTGGGACATACCACCCTCACTGGCGATGATATTGATAGCATGAATGAAGAGGAACTGGAGGAGGCATTATCGAAAGGTGCAAAGGTCCTATCACGTACAAGTCCAATACATAAGCTTCGGATCGTAAAGGCCCTTCAGAATCAGGCACTTCTTGTCAGTATGACTGGAGACGGAGTTAATGATAGTCCTGCACTTCGTCAAGCTAACGTTGGAATTGCGATGGGAATCACAGGCACGGATATCGCTAAGGAAGCCGCAGACATAGTGTTGCAGGATGAAAGGTTTGAAGCCGTTGTTGATGGTATCGAGGAGGGTCGACATATTCTCAATTCGCTTCGAAGAGTAGTGCTCTTCCTCACCGCAACAAATCTGGCTGAGAGTTTCGCCATATTGGGAATTCTATTACTGTTTCAGAATCCAGTATTGCTACTTCCGTTGCAGATACTTTGGATCAACTTAGTGACAGATGGGATGCTCGATGTCGCGCTCTCACTTGAGCCCAAGGAAGAAGGGCTCTTGAACCAAGGCCCAGGCTCGCTAAGAAACCGGATTCTTTCAAGGGACACCCTTGGACGAGCATTTCTCTATGGCATCATAATGGCAGGCTTTGTGGTATTCATCTATTTCCAGCATATTGATCAATCTGAAGAAAAGATCCGAACTATGTTGTTTGCATCATTGATTATTCTCCAATGGTACAGTGTGCAGAACTGTCGGTCACCCACGAAATCAATAACAGAGATGGGACTGCTAACAAACAAGATCATATTGGCAGTCTATGCAATTGATATATTGCTTGTCAGCGTCCTTTTCCTAATTCCGCCGCTTTCTGCTGTGTTTGGGCTTGTACAACTGGAAATATGGGAATGGATTGAGATCGCCATTTTTGGAGTAGTCTTGCTCTTGGTTGAGGAGGCTCGAAAGCAAATCGCTAGAAGGTTAGCTTCTTAGAAATGGAATTTAGAACGATACCTTTCGATAAACATCAGGAAGATGAATTCCAGTCTTACCCAAGAAAATGTCTCGCAGAAGGTCAAAGTGTTCGTCCAGATCTTTCAATAGCTTCTCTAGCGCATGAGGCTCGATATTGGGCTCAACGCTCCACATGGTCAGATAGTTGGAGATTACTCCTACCTCAACCGCCCCTTCCTCGAGGTCTCGAAAGATTGTAATCTTGACTAGGAATTCCGCTTCAAACATGTCGAGGATGTCTTGGATGCTCAGTACAATGAGATCGAGGAATCCTACAAGATCCTCAAGTTGCTTATCGTTGGTATCATCTTGACGGAGAGACTCAGTAATAGTCTGAAGAGTTGATACCCTGTGTCGAAGAGTTTCGAACATCTTCATGAGCTTCGTGAACTCTTTGATGGAGGTCTCCAAAGCAGGAACGAGTTTGTCGAATAGATTTACCAGCAGCTTTCCTCGTGCATTGTCTCGAATGTTCTGGAGAGATTCCAATTTGCCGAGTGGACCATCGAGATGCTCAATCTGCACAAGAGTATTAGTGACTGCTTGAATCGACTTGACAGAGTTTCGCTGAATCTTGGACCAACGTTCTACGAAGGTATCTAGGCTGTCTCGAAGGTCTTCAAATGCCTCGAATTCATCAGCCAAGCTACTTCAAGTCTCCATGTTAGCCTTTGATTGAGGCTATATAACTGATTCTAAGAGGTTACTTTTTGTGTTCTCAATTGGCCCATAAGGATTCCTGTAAATAGGAGGACTATGAAGAGGCAAACACTACACCCGACCAGACAATCGTCGGTAGATGGCCGCTTCAATGGCCAATATACAAGCTCTGGACCATCCAAAATCAAAGTAGACATCAGTCATAACTTACACGCCCCTATAATCCGATGGATTGAACCTCAAAATGAGTAATATGGCATTCAGTGAGGAGGTAAAAGAAGATCTGCTCGTGATATGACCCCGCCTAAGCGTCCCTGAATTTGTACAAGTATCGCTTGATGGATCTGAAGTAATGGTACAATATCTGACACAGGAGTGGTTTCGGACACAATGGGTGGAGATACTGGATTCATGACTGCTTGAACTGACATTTGACTCAAGTCATGATGCAAGTCTTTCAATATATCCAGTTCAGTTATCATGCCCACTATGCTATTGCCTCTTAAGACGGGAATCTGAGAATAGCTGTGTTCAAGCATTAGATCCATGGCTCTTGAGGCAGGATCTCTGGCATCGACAGTAATTGGATTGACAGTCATTACATCAGAGCAGGTCATTCCATGAAATCGTCCTTGATAGCGACGCTTCGCAATACTGCTTGTGAGGAACTCTGTAATCCTAGACACAATGGAAAGCTTTGGATCAAGTGTCCCTCTCTCAATGCGCGCAATGTATGCTTGAGAGACTCCGACTGCCTTTGCCAGCTCTGACTGAGTGAGTCTTGCTTCAAGCCGTAATTGAATTAGTCTGCTCACCTCACTACTCACTTGACCATCTGTATTCTCATCTGACAGTTCATTCACCCACTTGATTATTACTGTAAGTTATTATCGCCAATTCTCGTAATAACCCTTGGTACTTATAATGTGTATTCATGCCAACCCTTTTATGCACTTCAAGTCGCCGGCGAGAATCAATAAGATATTGAGATGAGTTACGATGGTAATTGAAGTAACGCGTGGCGAAGGCATTCCGGTAGCCCAGCGCAAAGTCGAGATAGTTGAGCGCAAGGGCAAAGGCCATCCGGACACCCTTTGTGATAAAGCGGCGGAGGAACTCTCTGTCAGACTAAGTGAATATTATCTTGAAACATTCGGAAGAGTGCAGCATCATAACGTGGATAAGGTGCTTCTTGTAGGAGGCCAATCCAACGCGCGATTTGGGGGAGGCGACGTCATTGAACCAATATACCTTCTCCTCAGCGGTCGTGCTGTGGATGTGGTTGACAAAGACTATGAACGACAGGTTCCGGTTGGGAAGTTTGCTGTTGAGCACACAAGAGAGTGGCTAAGTGGAGACCTTCCAAACTTGGACGTCAACTCAGACATCATCATTGATTACAAGATCAGAGCGGGAAGCACAGACCTTGTTGGCAACTTTGACATAGAGCAAGAAATGCCCCGTGCCAATGACACAAGCTTCGGCGTAGGTTATGCCCCTCTTTCTCCAACGGAGCAGCTGGTGCTCGAAGCTGAACAGCTATTGAATCACGCCTACACTAAGAAGAAGTGGCCACAGATTGGCGAAGACGTAAAAATCATGGGGACCAGAGTGGGCGAGAAAATTCACCTGCAGGTTGCTGCAGCAATCATTTCTACTCAGACAAAGGACGCAGACGAATACGCCAATGTCATGGAAGGCATTCAGGGTCTAGTTGCGGACACTGCAACCAAGATCACCGATATCCCGGTTGAAGTCAGTGTCAATACAGCTGACAGTCCAGAGGAAGGTCTGTTCTATCTCACAGTGACTGGCACTTCTGCAGAGCACGGAGACGATGGTCAAGTTGGTCGAGGCAACAGAGCCAACGGGCTCATCACACCTTATAGACCAATGACACTCGAAGCAGCTGCTGGGAAGAACCCGGTATCACATGTTGGCAAGACCTACAATGTAGCCGCACGAGAGATAGTTGAAAAGGTCATCGAAGAGCATCCGGACCTGACCCAAGCCTATTGCTACGTTGTCAGTCAGATTGGCGCACCAATTACTGAGCCACAAGCGATTAATGTGGAACTTTACGGTGATTGTGACCTTGACAAAGTCAGGGGTTCAGTTGAGAGTATCTCCGAAGAAGTCATCGCAAAACTTCCGCGAGTCTGGGAAGGTTTCGTAAAGCGGCAATACCAGCTTTGGTAGAATTCTAGCAGAGGCCCATATTCGGGCCTCATGCTTCACTCTTTTTTCAAGTTCATTAATCCAACTTCAGCAAGAGTATTATCTTGGCGATAATATCCCTGACTCGGTGCGTAGGACTTGAAAGACCTTACAACCACTGCTTTGGAAACATGCAGTGATGAAGGAGCGACTTATGCAGACATCAGAATTGTGACGGTCAGGTCGGAAGACATCATTGTCAAGAACGGGAACATTTTGAAACTCGCTCAGACAATCACTAAAGGCTTTGGAATCCGAACCATTGCCGAGGGCGGTTGGGGATTTGCCGGGTCCTTTGAAGCATCAAAGGAACATGTTAGAAGCGCAGCTAAGCTGGCCGTCAGGATAGCACGAGCATCTGCCACGACAAGAAAGAACCCTGTGAAGCTAGTTGATGAAAAGCCTGTGGAAGACAGCTATGAAACAAAGACCAAGAAGGACCCTTTCAAAGTGCCACTGGAAGACAAGCTAGATGTACTGAAAGAAGCTGACATGCGTCTGGAAGCCCACAATGAGAACATCAAGATAAGGAGCGCAGATTATTGGGCTAGGCAGGAGGACAAGGTATTTGCCAGTCTTGAGGGTGCCTATATCACTCAGAAGATCGTCTTGTGCGGTGGGGGAATTTCTTGTGTTGCTGTCGTACCTGGCGTCCCACCTCAGACAAGATCATATCCGGGCTCATTCGGGGGCGACTTCGCGGCTAAAGGATATGAGTACTTCCAGGAACATCAGCTCATCGAGAATGCAGAGAAGACTGCAGGGGAAGCGAT
>JBHLPF010000005.1:86474-89192 GCA_048939765.1 Promethearchaeota archaeon | reverse complement strand
ACAGATTGGTCTAAAGGAAAGCTCTGCCGGGATGCGTGCTGACCGCCCTCAAAGAATTCCACTGATTCGAATGACTAACATCAACCTCGAACCAAATGGTTGGAAGCGTGACGAGATT
This sequence comes from Promethearchaeota archaeon, assembly GCA_048939765.1. Lineage (GTDB taxonomy): Archaea > Asgardarchaeota > Thorarchaeia > Thorarchaeales > Thorarchaeaceae > SMTZ1-83. The sequence goes on along the minus strand of JBHLPF010000005.1, from coordinate 89,074 downwards.
ATCGAAGAGACCAAGAGAGGAATTCTGATGTCCACAAATAAGAGCTGGAGCATTGATGACAAGAGAATCAATTTCCAATTCGGGACTGAGATTGCCTGGGAGATTGTCAACGGCGAGTTGGGGCAGATGTACCGGAATCCGACTTACACTGGAATCACTCCCGAATTCTGGGGCGGGATGGATGCCTCATCCAAGGATGACTGGAGATTATGGGGAGTACCGAATTGTGGCAAAGGTCAACCTCTCCAAATCATGTACGTAGGTCATGGCTGCGGTACTGCTAGATTCAAAAATGTAAGAATAGGCGTAATGAAGGAGGAGGGGCAATAGATGGATTTCATGAAGGAAGAGCTATTCGAAAAGGCACAACTCGCGTTAAGAGAAGCAGAGGCTTCTGGGGCGAGCCAAGTGGAGGTCGAGGTCTTCCGGTTTCAAAATGCACTGACAAGGCTTGCAAACAGCATAATTGATCAGAATGTTGCGGAAAATAGAATCACAGTCCGGGTCCTGGTCTATTTAGGGAAGAAGAAAGGTTCCTACTCCCTTGATTCATTCTCTGACAATGACATCAAGGAAGCAGCTGAGGGAGCTGTTCGAATGGCAAAGGTTTCTGCCGATGATACGGACTTCATCTCTTTGCCGGAACCAAGAAACGGTGCTTCTGCGCTCACCGTCGAAGATATGGTCTGCAAAGCCACGGCAGACGCCACTCCAGAGGAGAGGGCGGAGGCAGCAACGTCAATCATTCAGATGGCACATGACATTGACGAACACATTTCTGCCGTGTCAGGTGCAATCTCTACCAATCTTGCTGAACAAGTTATTATCAACTCCTTGGGAGTTTCAGCCTACCAACCAAACACATTTGGCAATCTGAATCTGACAATCATTGCAAAGGACGGAAAAGAGGAAACTGCAGGATGTGCTTCAGACAATCGGATGGACTTCCGGGAGCTACGGATTGACGATGTGACTGAGAGGGCGGCCAGAAAGGCAGCTGAAGGATTTCAGGCCATTGACCTTCAGCCTGGTGACTATGAATTAGTCTTGGAGCCAGCTGCAGTTGGCGGCTTCATCCATTTTATGATGGTTACTGGCTTTAGCGCATTAAGCTATCAGGACTATCGTAGCTTTCTCCGGGATAGAATTGGAGAGAAAGTGTTCTCCGAGAAGCTAACGATGTGGGATGATGCGTTGGACAAACGGCATTATGCTCCTCGCTTGTATGACAATGAAGGTTTTGCAAAATCAAGACTCGACTTGATTGATTCGGGCACTGTAAAGAGCCTAGTGTACAACAGCTACACTGCTGGAAAGGACGGGGTACAAAGCACCGGCCACAATGCTGAAGTCTGGGGGAACTACATTCCATATGCCGACCGCATAATCATTGCAGATGGAGATTCAACCGTCGCAGAGATGATTGAAGACACAAAGAGAGGCATTTTGGTCACACACTTCCACTACCAGAATGAGGTTGACCACACTAAAGGAATGCTGACTGGACTGACACGCGATGGAGCATGGCTTGTTGAGCACGGTGAAATCACACATCCCATAAGGACAGTCAGATACACAGATGCCTTGCCTCGATTCCTCGGAAGCATCGATTTGGTGGGACGCTACCAGAATCTCAGAGACAGCGGGTCAATAGTTCCACCCCTGAAGCTTCCTTCATTCCAAATCACAGGATCCAGCGCGCAGAGCTAGCAATACTTGAGAAAGGCGAAACGTCTCAGTCTCCTCTCTCATGCTTGATGAATGTACCATTGTGATACTCTTCAAATGCAACTTGTAACTCTTCCTTTGTGTTCATGACAATTGGTCCTCGCCAAGCCACAGGCTCTCGTATTGGCTTTCCAGAAATCAGCAGAAAGCGAACATGTTCATCTTCTGTCGTGACAACAACCTCATCACCACCACCAAAGAGAATGATATTCTTGAGCCCGCACAACTTAGTCCGATCCACATCAAAGAACGCTTCGCCCTCAAAGACATAGGCAAACACTGTATGATCTCTATCAATTCGATGCCTGAATTCAGAATTTGGATTGACCGTCACATCAAGATACTCCGGATCTGTGACAACATCCTGTACTGGCCCTCTAACACCGTCTATTTCCCCTGCGATGATCTTTGCCTTGGCTGATTGGCCTAACTCAACCTGGGGAATTGCGTCGCTCCTAATGTCACGATAACGAGGATGCATCATCTTGTCTGAAGAAGGGAGATTTGCCCAAAGCTGGAACCCAGCCATCATGCCCTCCTGCCTCTGGGGCATCTCTTCATGAATGATACCGCTGCCAGCGGTCATCCATTGGATATCTCCAGTCCCAATTACACCCTTATTCCCTAGACTATCTCCATGTTGAACCTCGCCCGCAATCATGTATGTTATGGTTTCGATTCCTCTGTGAGGATGCCAAGGAAATCCTCTGATGTAGTCGTCAGGATTATTGGAACCAAAATCATCTAACAGCAAAAACGGATCAAATAGAGGTACCTCATAGAATCCGAAAGCACGGTTCAAACGTACACCTGCTCCTTCCATTGTTGGTCTGCTTTTCCAGGCTTTCTCGATGAATCGTTCTTGTGCCATT
>JBHLPF010000005.1:0-86374 GCA_048939765.1 Promethearchaeota archaeon | reverse complement strand
GGTTCAAACGTACACCTGCTCCTTCCATTGTTGGTCTGCTTTTCCAGGCTTTCTCGATGAATCGTTCTTGTGCCATTGACAAGACACCTTTAGTTCAAGTTTCCTAACTATCGTTTAGTTAGGCTAAAAGGCTTGAGGAATAGGAACTCGGCTTTATGGAGATGCATCTTATTCAGAAGGGTCCGCACATGCAAAGTCTATGAACGCAGTTCAGGGTGAATCAAAGAAGACTCTGGATGAGTCAGACGAAGGATTGGTAGGAGTTAGCTTAGTGCCCGCAAAAATCTGGCATGATGAGCTACTGTCAGGACAGTGATTCCATCAGCTTTTGAGAGACCTCATCTAGGCGACCTTCAGCCTCTTCAAGGACTCGGCAGGTTCCTCGATCAAGAATCTCCTCCACAGTTTCAACCATTTGGTCTCTTATGTGAAGATATTCCGCCAACTCGCCACGTTCTCGGACTGCCTTGAGATTCTCAACACCGCTCTCTATCCGAACAGCGAGCTCATGGAAGGGCTTCGTTCTGTTCCATGACATGCCCAAATTGTTTGTTCTTCTAAAGACGATATCCAACAGAACACTGAGAACTGAATTGTTCGCATCATGTTCATGCGGAATCTTATGCCGAATAGAACGATCGCTGATTCCGATTTCTTTACAAATAGCATACCCTAGAGTCATAACGCTGACTGGTAGTCGCCTGAAATTTGGCTGGCCATAGGGGTGGTCATCTTCATAGACGCTACGTATCAATTCAAGCTGTTTCGGATACCGCTTCTTCACTACATTTACGAAATAGTCCTTCTGTCTTCCTGGCTTTAGCGTCATTCCTCCAAATTGGATGAACTCGGCTCCTGCCCTCTTCGCTTCCTTAGTGAGACCCCTAATGTTCTCAATACTATCGCCTATTCCTGGAATCAGTGGCGTGGCCATGACTCCACCAAATAGACCGGCTTTTCGAACCTCCTTCAGTGCGCTGAAACGCTCCGAAGTTGTAGATGCTCGGGGTTCAAACACTTTTTGAACATCCTCATCGTTGAGCGTGATTGTAAACATAATGTTAGCAAAAGCGTCTTTGTGAATTTCTTGGAGAACATCCAGGTCTCTCAACACCAAGTCGGATTTTGTCAGCACGAAGGCAGGCATGCCAAAGTCATGAAGAATATGCAGAACAGATCGTGTCACCTCATGCTCCTTCTCTGCAGGCTGATATCCATCACTGACGCCACCGCAAACGCCGATGACTTTTCTGCGAGGCCCCTTCTGAGCAATTCGAATAGCATCATCCTGATCGAGGAATGACAATAATGTTTCAGATTCCAATTCGCTTTGTGAAGAATAGCCGTCTTTGTTGAGCTCTTTACGAAGTATCTCAGGAGCGTTTTCCTTAATGCGGATGTGCGTCATGAAGTCATCCACATGATAATGCTCTGACATCCCATCGCAGTAAACACACCCATGTTCGCAGCCACGATATGCGTTCATTGTCCGGTTTACATGAAACCACCCATCAGCCTTGAGAGGCTTGGAGAGAAGGGACTTTGCCTTGACACACTCATACCGCATTTGCACTACTCTCATTCTCTGCGTGTCTGGCGCGTCACTCCTTCTCTTGAAATTATGAAGTCCCCATCACCCTTCTCTTGGTTTACATATCTCGCCATCACAAACAACAAATCTGAGAGCCGGTTCAAATAGCGAACTAGCTCTGGATTGAGCTTCTGAATTCTCGAGAAGGTAATGACTCTACGTTCCGCTCTACGACACACAGTACGAGCTTGGTGAAGAAAAGCGGCGGCGGGCGTACCACCAGGAATGACAAAGTTGGACAGAGGAGGCAACTCCTTGGTGAGCTCATCGGCGATATTCTCGAGTTGAGTGACATCGTCTTCTGATACTCTCTTCAAGCTCAAGATGTCACTAGCTGGATTAACATTCTCAGGATTGGTGGCGAGTTCAGCGGCCACATAGAAGAGAATCTGCTGAATATGATGAATGTACTTGGCTATAGGGTCAGACGTAATGTCCAAGTGACTCTTCGCAATCCCAAGGACCGTGATGAGTTCATCAACAGTCCCATATGCTTCCACCCGTGGATTATCCTTCCCTACCCTTTCCCCCGATAACAAGCCTGTTTCGCCTTTGTCACCTTTTCCTGTGTAGATATGTTTGGACATGGTCCATGACTCCTTCAGACAAGTGCGGGGATAGTTGAGTGAGCAGTTAATGTTGTTGGTGAGGGCTCTAAGCCACCCTTGACAGAGGCCACTTCAAGCAGACTTGTCCAAAACTCGTGGAAAGTGGGATGAAGACACTCCTTGAATTGTTCCCTTGGCTATGGCTTCTAGTGGCTATGTTCATGTGCATGACTCTCGGCATGGGCATGTTGAGCCTCTTCTGCATCCATCTTCAATAGCTCGTCCAGTTCCTCATCAAGATGAACGCGGTCGCGCATCTTTTTGATTTGAAGCGCGATTACATAGGAAAGAGCGGCCAATATTCCAGCCACGGCACTTGGTGATGTCCTGATAGACAAAGAGAGAGTTATTCCAGTGAATTGCGATACTAGAGCGATAAAGAAGACGGATAGGAGAACTCCTCGAACTGAGCTGAGAAGCTCATTTGATGCGGCGGCCGGCGCTACTAGAATCGCATAGACAAGAATAGCTCCAACAGCTTTTGTAGCTAACGCAATGGCCAGTGCCGAGGTTATCAGCATGAGATAATGGTAGGCTCGAGCATTCAGACCCTGCGCGGTAGATCCTTCCATGTCAACACTTACGTAGATGAATTCTTTGTTGAACAGTATTGTGAGTATCAGCAGCAGGAGCGCAGTCCCCGACAACATCACAATATCGAGATTGTCCAGGAGAAGAAGATCACCGACCAAATAGCCCCAGATACTTGGGACTTGGACAGGAGGAATATAGTACATTAGAAAGACTGCTAGGCTCATTGACAATGCAAAAGAAACGCCGACTGCTACCTCCATCTTCTCGCCGATACCAGTTTCGCCAGCATAGCCGGTGACCAGAGCCACAAAGACAGCAAAGATCAATGCGCCGAATATTGGATCAAACCAAGGCGCAATACCAGAAGCTTGCAGAAAGAGGCCCAGGGCGGCGCCTCCTAAGGCTGCATGAGCGACCCCGGCTGTCATGAATGAGAGACCCCTGAAGACCAAGAAACTTCCACTGGTTGACGCAACCACTGCGATCATGAGAGCCCCTATGATAGCTCTTTGAATGAAGGGGCTCTCAAGTATCAGCAGAATTGCATCAATCATGCCTATCTGCCCCCGTATCACGTGTTAGGCAATAGCGATGGCCGGAATGTTCTACTATTTTTGCAGTGGGGCCATAGAGTTTCTGAACAAGTTCTAGATCCATTACATCACAGGGTGTGCCAACACCAACGACGGTGTTCTTTAGCATGAGTACATCGCGTACTAGCGTGTGTATTGGGTTTAGATCATGAGTGACCATTATCACACTAACATCATTATCTTGATGATATTGACCTAGAGCCTCCACGATCAGCTCTTGACTTTCCATGTCTGTACCTGCCAAAGGCTCATCCAACATCAGAACTTGCCCTTCGCCTGCCAAGGCACGCGCAACCAATACCCGTTGTCTTTGCCCTCCTGAGAGTTCAGGGAAAGGACGTTCCCAATAGCCATCCATCGCAACTTGAGTTAATGCTTCTTGGGCAATCTTTTCGTCTTTCTTGGATGCCAACCTCGGCAGAGGTTTCTTCACTAAACGTCCCATGAGAACTACATCCTTTACCTTCATGGGGACATTCAATCCAATTCGATCACGCTGCGGAACATAGCGGACCATCCTTCTGATCTTGGAGTGTTCCTTTTCAGAGTTATACCCCATTAGATTCACATGACCTCTCATCGGTTTCATAAGACCCAAGATGGTCTTTAGCAAAGTGCTCTTTCCTGACCCATTTGGTCCAATGATTGCCATGAACGTAGGAGATTCTACTCTGAAGCTAACATGATGCAGTGCAATCTCCCCGTCAGGATATCTCACTGCGAGATTCTCTGCCTCGATCAAGGGTGCAGACATAGTGATTCACGTTCCCGCTAGACTAACCTGAACTCGAACAACTTGCTTCAGCGCCCTCACCTTCTGGACAAACTGGCGAGCCTCATTTGCCTCGCCATTTACGACCATGATTTCAACGCATGCCCCGTCCATAGAATGAGCATGCATCATAGCTGAGATAAGGCTGTTATGTGAATGCTGAATCCTGCTCAATTGGCCACCCTTCCCGCCAGGCGCAATCATCGTAGTCACAACCAGAGTGACAGCTCCAGAGTACTCCTCCAAACTTCTATGTTCTTCCAGCAGTGACTGAAGGGCATGTCGAACGACTTCTGATCTGTTGGAGAAGCCTCCTTCTTTCTGAAGGTGCTCCAATTTGGCCAAGTCCTCATCAGGCATTGAAATTGCAACTATCGGTATCATGTTCACCTCAGAATGTGGTTATTAGTTATTTAACAATACTTAATAATCTACGGATATGTTCCATAACCAAGAGAAGGAACCTCTACTCAGCTGGGCATAAGCCCAGCAGGTGATTGAATGAAGAGAAAAGGAATCTCATTGGTATTTCTTGGATTTCTCGTTATTGCCTCTTTGGCTGGTTTAGCTCCAGAAGCAATGGCTCAGTCACAGCCAGTACTGGAAGTGGCAGTTTCAATTGCCCCTCTTGCAGGTCTCGTCAACAGAGTCGGAGGATCATACATCTACACTTCTGTAATGCTTCCTGAAGGAATTGAACCCCATGCAGCATCCCTCTCACCTGAAGCTATTGCTGCAGCGGAAGAAGCAGACCTTTTGGTCCTGACTGGACACTTTTCATGGGAAGATGATCTTCTATCTGTTGTTGACACGCCATTTCTCACCTTGCATGACGATTCAGCTTTGGAAAGCTATGAAGACTTCGGCGCTAGACTCTCTGATATGCCAGGAAATCATGATGGAGGCGTTATTGCACAGCATGATCATGAAGGTAATCCACACGCCTGGTGGCTTTTGCCAGGAAATGCAATTGCAGTAGCCAATGCGACTCGTTCTGCCTTCGCCAAACTCAACGCAAGCTTCTCAGCAATATGGCAGGACAACTTTGACAGCTTCACGGAAGACATTCAGGCATTCATGGATTTGGTAGCCTCTGCAGATGCTGATTATTCATTCACACAGATGCATTCGATTGTCGTGACTCCCGCCGAGGCATACATTGCAGAAGCCTTCGGTATTCAAGTAGAGGCAGTCCTACAAGTTGACGAAGTCCTCATCTCAGGAACTGAGTTGATTGAAGTCCAAGACGCCATTCGTGCGGGGAATGTCAGTCTTATTCTGGGATCGGATGTTGCAAAACTGCAAGCAGGTGGAGAGTATGCTCAGCAGTTGGCTAATGACTATAATCTACCTCTGGTCTGGTGTAGAGCAATCTTCTTCGAAGAACTTGCGGACTATATCGCGCTGATGACTTACAACTTGGGAGCTTTGACATCAGGTCTTGAGGCTGAGGGAGCTGGAGCGGCAGGAACAACTCTGAATCTTGCTTTGCTGATGCTTTCGGTGGTATTCGGTCTTATTGCACTCATCGAGGCGTTGATTCTCGTTCAAAGAGGAAGAGCAGACTGATGAAGAGTGGGATCATTCCAAGGCATTTTGAGCTGATTCTACCCATCTCTCTGCCATCTCGATTGTGAACTCGTATCCTGCAGGGATTCGCACATCACCTTCAGCCAAGGCCTTCTTGATTTTCTCAAGCATATCTGCGGGATTCGCTCTCGAAAGCGCCTTGACTGTTTTTATGCCAGTCGCAAATACGATTGCTTCGGCATCTTCTTCCGATATGCCTTCAAGCCATGCAAATCTGCTCATGGCAATCCATCTTCTGGCAACTGAAACGCTTACATCTGTGATTTCAGCTACCCGAATAGGATCTGCGTTGATTAGATCGTCAACAGAATCGAGTCCCTTTGCTCGAAGCAGCCTGCCATATATCTCCCCTATGCCTTCGATGGTTTCAATGGGTAATTCTTTGAGACTGACTTTAGGCTCCATAACCTCAGGTGTATGCCGCTCAGCGTGCTTTTGATCTAGCTTTGGTTTTGGCTTGGGACTTGGTCTAGACTCTGGCACTTCGGGCGTAGGCTCGGGTTTCTCTTCGACCGTCTTCTTTCGGGGCTTTCTGCTATCAGGAGCAGTTGCCGGTGGACCATAGAGGAGATAACTCATGAAGGCAATCAAAATCAATGACCCGCCCAGTATATACATGCTGAGTGTCACATCATACCACCGCACTATGATGGCAATGGCCACTAGTATTAGTGATAGTGCGACTAATCCATAGAACCGCCTATCTTCAAGGAATTTGCTCATCTCTCTGCCTCCGGTGACTTTTGCTATCTACCTCATATCTCCCTAATAACAAGTTCTAAGAAGCTACTGAGGCAATAGTAGGTCCATTGGCTATATTCAAGCACGATGAGATTCCTCAGGATGGTTCATTATCAGTCTATCTTCCTAATGAAGGCTTCAATAGTTTCAATTACTTTCCTGACTACTTTGCCGCCCTTCTCTTTTGTCGCCTTGGTAGCATAGCCCACAACGCCAGAATCGGACAGGTCTTTCATCACGTATGAGGTACCAACCCTGGGAGCAGTTGAAGCCATATTTGGTTCTATAAAACCCTCCACAATTGGCCTTCCCGGTTCATCAACAAGCTTGTCCTCAACAACGCGTTGCCCGACATGCCACGCAACTGATGTTTCCATGTCACATGCATGAAACACCGGAGGAGTTGCTACTTCCCTTATCGTATCTGGTGCCATCGCCCACCAATCGATATGATACACCTTTGCGCTTGACATATCACGAAGTATATGCAGAGCCATGCTGATAGCTGTTCCATTGCCCCCATGTCCATTAATCAGGATAATCTTGGAAAAGCCATGCTGTGCCAACGAAGCACAGACATCAACAATCACGTCAGCCAAGGTTGACTCCTGAAGAGTGATTGTGCCCTTGAAGTCCATATGGTGAGGGGAATATCCATAGGCAATTGGTGGAGTAACCGTCACCTTGATGTCAGGCCACAGATGCTCTGCCACCATCTCAGCGATGCGTTGCGCTATGAAGTGGTCGTTGTCAAGCGGGAGTGCAGGACCATGTTGTTCCACAGAGCCAATTGGAACAATCACCGTACTACATTCCTTGAGACGCTCTTCGACCTCTGGCCAGGTCATCTTGGCTAGATTGTACTTGGTTCCCATTTTGATCACTTTCAGGATGCTGGAGAGAATATGACCTCCTTATCAAGTCTTCAGCTTCTGAACTAATGCTTTGAATTGAGATTGGAGCTTTCCCACCATTTTTCTGGCTGCTCCTGATCTGCCCACGAAGTAGGTATTCCAACAGGTGGGCTCAATCTAAAAGCCAACCATCCACTGATCAGAAGAATTGGTAACGGTATTGCCCATGGCCAAAACATGAAAACCATTGGGGCTAGCAGGAGGGCAATAAGATTGGGCAGGTAGAAGAGAAGAGAGAACCAAAGCTCCATTGCAACACCAACCCATAGTGCTCGGCGTGTCGTAGTCTTTCCCAGATATGCCCTCCAAATCATGTATACAAATCCAATCCGCATGAAAGAGAAAGGCAAAGTGGCGAGTATCATTATTGGATCAGGACTGAAAAAGATGCCATTTGTTTCAAAGTTCGCAATCCATGACATTGACATTATGTTCGCATACCAATATCCCATATCAAAGAAATAAACCACCATTCCCATAGGGGCAAGCAACATCACCAGCAGCAATGCCAAAAGAATCGACATCTGAGTCCTCTGTTTAGATGCTTCTGACATATGAACTGCTCCTCTGGCTCAATCCATTAGTGTTGCAGGATGGCTTAAGCATGTTGTTCAAGTTCGAACCGTCTATTTTGCAGACCAAGTGGGCATCAATTGTGAATCCATAGCGCAGGAGCAGTCAGTGACATTGTTTAAATACGAAGAAGAGCACGACTCCATAGACAGCCCTACAACTTAGGTCGTAGGGATGAACAATCACTCAGGAGAATTAATTCTATGGGCAAGAAAGCTGACCCCATTGCGAAGCGGATTAGGAAGAAAGCTGCCAAGGACATCAAGGGCGGGTTCTTCGGACTGATAACTCATTACATTCCGGGGTGGCATGGCTACCAGGAGAAGGAGGAGAGACGCGCCGCAGACAAAGTCCTACGCGAGTTCATGGCTGACCAGCTTCGACTCGTCAAGCAGGATCTTGAGAAACTCCAGACTTTGGTCGTAGACTATAATCTAGAGAACACGTGGGAAACCTTTGATCGCATGCTGGCTCTCACAGACAAGATTGAGTCATCCATCCGCTATGCTGATTATGGCTATGCTGCTTGGGGCTCAAAGGAGAAAATCAATGAGAGTGAGCTTGACAAGGTCTACGAGTTCGATGCCACCATCATAAATGACATTGGTGACATCAATGACGTCGCTGAGGAGTTCACCGGCGATATGAACCAAGGCAAGTTCGATGAAGCATGGCCTTACACTCACCGAATGTACACCGTCATGCAGCGCCTCGAAGAAAAATGGAAGCAGCGTGAAGGATACATGAAGGGTTACCAAGACTAGTCTCAAAACACCATTCCGGGGCTTTTGCTCCGGAATTCATCTTCTTTTCTTAATCCATATCACAAGAACTAACTGCTTTTTCTGGGAAGGTATCTCATGCAAGGGGCATATCTCACAATCACTATCGGCGTTCAGTTCTTTGTCCTCGTTGGCTACATGTTCTACTTCTTATTTCGAAAATGGGCATCCAATGAAGACAGGATCGCACTCATGTCTTGGACTGCAGTACTGGTAGGTCTTCTCACATCGTGGATTCTCATATCGGTCTTCTTAGTCGCTGCATCGATGCCGCTTGCAGACATTGTCTTAGCAGGAGGCATAATAGCCGCAGATTTCCTCGGTCTCTATCTGCTCGCTGACGACATACTCGGAAGAAGACAGCCATCATGATTCTGGGCTTTGGTGGGCGTTAAATATCCAATTCCTGTGCCAGATAATGGTGGAGATAATTGTTAAGGAATAAGGCACGTCAGGTAGAAACAGAACCCCAGAAACAAGCTGTCTTCACGCCCTCAGAACTTGTCTTGAATTCGATAAATGAGATGGCGGCCATGCTGGACCAAGAAGCTCAGCCTGACGAGAGGCTTGGTCTAATGAGACATCAGCAGATACTTGTGAATTCTCTCGAAACCCTGTGGTGGGATGTTCAAGCCGGGCGAGTCAGTGTGGATTCCATTGCGCTCTTGAGGGCTCTGAGAGACATTGCTCGTTTTGATCTGAGCGACCAGTTGCAGGCGGAAGTACTCCAGCGCAGGAAGATAACCAAAGAGCTGAGGGTCTTCGAGAACACAATCAAGCAGCTCATTTGTCCAACTAGGATCAGATAAGAACAAGGGAAGACTGATTACGCAGCCAGCTGAGGGTGAATCCGATTGCAATGAAGGTAAGGCTTCTTGGGACCGGAACCTCTCTTCCAGACCCAAACAGGGTACAATCAGGAGTGCTAATTGAGGCTGATGAAACAGCATTGCTTCTGGACATTGGGTCTGGAGTACTGCAACGCCTGACACAAACGGATCTCGACCTCACTTCGATCAGTCATGTGTTCATTAGTCACTTTCACATTGACCACTGCTCTGATTTTCTCCCACTGTGCCAGACCCTTTGGCTTCTTGGTTACGATAAGACCTTAGAACTCTATGCGCCTCCAAGGATGAGAGAGTGGTCAAGAGGAGTGTATGATATTGCGTTCCCATACCTACGCGAGAAAATTCTGGTTGAGAAAAGATTACTCTGGGATAACGACGTCGTACATCTTGGCCCCGTGGTCGTATCTATGTCACCAACTACACATGGTACCATCGAAAGCCGTGCTTTTAGAGTGGAGCATAATGGAAAGTCGGTTGTCTATTCGTCAGACACGGCACCTTGTCCAGAAGTTGTAGATTTGGCCACTGGAGTCGATGTTCTAATCCATGAATGCAACTGGCTTGATGGAGACCATCCAAATGGGGTTCACACTAGTCCAAGCGAGCTTGCTGAAATTGTTGAATTCACAGAACCAAGAAAGGTAGTGATAACTCACGTTTCTCCTGAGGTTGTTGCCAAAGAGAAGCAGGTACTCGCAACAGTTGGTCGTAGTACAAATGCGGAGGTTATGCTTGCCAGAGACCTGATGACAATAGCCCCATAAGGCTCACTTGCCCGACGCGTACATGCTTTTGGTGTCCTTAAACCCAAAAGTGCTCCGCGAAACCCACCATGTCAACGTTTAAAACCTATGAAGACCCTAGACCAAACAGAACTCGACTATAGGAGAGATTCTGATTTGGCAGACGCTATAGAGTGGACAAATGCCAGCCCAGACGATGTAGTCTGGCGCTATCCCGACAACAGAATAGATTGGGGCTCACAGCTCATTGTCATGGAAAACCAGGCCGCCATCTTCTATCGTGATGGCAAAGCTCTGGACACATTCCTAGCTGGACGCCACAAACTGACAACAAGCAGCATGCCTGGTCTAGTTGGATGGTTACAGAAGAAGGTCAAAGGTGATGTCTTTGAGGCCACCTGTGTCTTCATCTCACGCTCGCAATTCCAAGGCAAGTTCGGCGGTAGGGGACAGACTAGTGATTTGGCCCCCTTGATGTTTCATGGCGTGTTTTTCTTCCGCGTGAAAGAGCCTAACATCTTCGTTCAGGATGTTGTTGGCAACCAGAATGCATTCAATACCAGGAAGATCAACGACTACCTTAGATCGTTCATGAACGAAAGAATCATTGATGAATTTGCTCACTACGATCTACAGGCTGTCTTCACTCAGCTTGATGAGACCTCAATGAAGGTCAAGACCAAGGTCAGGATGGCCTTTGAGAGGCTAGGCCTTGAGTTAGTTGATTTGAAGTTCGAGGGAATAGATACCACCGAGAAGTATCGTGAGAGACTATTCTGGCTGAGGACTGGTGGTGCAACTGGTACGCAGGTTATGGGTGCAGAAACCCAGAGAGGTGTTGCTGAGTCACTAGGAAAGAGTCCTGGTGCTGCATTTGGAGCCGCGTTCGGTATGATGGGCGGCGGACAACAGCAGCCTTCCGGCGGTGGAGCAGCTCCTGCAGGAGCGAAATTCTGTCCCAACTGCGGCAATCAGCTTGATGGAGCCAAGTTCTGTCCGAACTGCGGCACCAAGATAGGGTAGAATAGAAGTGGAGTGGGTGCAATCCCACTCACTATCCCTTTTTTTGTTCAAAATGACAGCAGTTGCTAGCTCAATGCGTTATTGTAAATGATTGTAATTTCTGAATTTCTAGAATTCACGAAGTTTATGTGTCTTAGGCGCATCAGGAACGGGTATTCGTATCGGCGATGGAGGTAGATGCATTTGAAGCGACTGCTCTTAGTGATGGCTATTGGAATTGGTCTCATTTTGTCTAGTGGCTCAGCTACTGTTGTGGAAGTTGCTCCAAAATCGCGTGATGCATCTTCGTATACTCTCGCCCAAGAACCAATTGGATTGAACTTCACTTCACCAGCCGCAGGCGAATACTTGTCAGGGAACATCACAATCAAGGTGAATGCGACAGTAATTGCTGGCGCAAATGTAATGCTGCGGTGGCTTAGTGATTCTTGGATTGACATCACGGATTTGTACAATTCAACATCCAGATTATACGAATATCCAATGGATGTGTCTTGTTTGCCAAGTGGAAATGCAACATTCGAAGCCAAACAAGTGACTTCGCATGGAACGGCTAGAGCATCTGTTGAAGCCTATATCGACTGGGAACAGCCTCCAATCCTCATTGTCGATGACTATGACAACGCAACTGTCACCGACTACTACACAGATGCGCTGGAGAGCCTTGGCTTCTCCAATGGTTCAGATTACAATGTATGGCGAACACAGGTTTCTGGTTCACCCAATGACATTGATTTGCTTGGCTATCAATTTGTGATTTGGTTTACTAGTGACTACGGAAATCCACTCTCTTTAGACGAGCGAAATGATATTCAGACATATCTCATGGACCCATCCGTAAGGAAGATGTTGCTGACAGGCACTGAAATTGCATGGAGCGCCTATAACATTGGGTTCTTCGAAGGGTGGCTCAGCAGCAATTTCGGTGTCAATGGCTACATTCGTGATGGCGGCAATTCAGAAACCCTTCTGGGAAGTGTTGGAAGTCCCTATTCTGGGGTCAGCTATACCTATGGTGGTGGAGATGGTTCCAGGGCGGGAGGCGGTGCTGATTGGGTGAGTACCATGGAACTCAGCTTAGGAGTGATCGAGTATCAGAGCAGCGGATACGATGAATATGCGGCGACAGGTTCTCCATTCGTAAACAGCCTATTCTTTGGATTTGCAGTCGATGCAATTTCGAATGCGTCTGGCCGAATGGACGTCTTAAACAGAACACTATCCCACTTTGGCCTCTATGAATCACCCCTGGTTGATGTAATTGCTCCTAGTAGTGGAAGTCTTGAGAACTCACCACTAGAACTAGATTGGACTTCTAGCTCCATGATACCCGGAATGCTTTACAATCCGTCCTATAGCATCTATATCGATGGAAAGCTGATTGTTACAGGCTTGTCTTCGGAAACTCACACGCTTCCACTGACACATGGAAATCATACCATCCGTGTTGTCTGCGAAGATAATTATGGACAAAGGGGATACGCCAATGTGTCAATTGAGTGTGATGCCATTCCACCACTAATTGAACCACGAAATCATCCGACTGACTCAGTGCTCAAGGGAAATACACTGATTGAATTCAACCTCACTGATGATCATCTTCTGAATGCAATTGCGAAATGGGATTCTGGCAGTTGGACATCATTCAATCCGCCCTATGAAACGCTGCTTCCTACAGGAAATGGAATCCATACAATCACTATCATTGCATTCGACGCAGCTGGTAACCAGAACGCCAAAGGGTTTGGATTCACATGCGATGATGTCCTTCCAAACATCGCATTAGTAAGCCTGGCAAATGGTTCAATCATGGCCAGCGAATCTTCAATCAGTTTCGCCATCAATGATACACATCTTGACAGGGTGGAGTATCGTTGGGATCAGACTAGTGACAGTGAATTCATCTTTCCATTTGAAGTGTCATTACCTGCTGGCGATGGCGCTCACGATTTGTATGTAAATGCAACTGACTTAGCGGGTAACTATAGAGTTGGTCATTTTCAATTCATTACAGATGATATGGCGCCATCCATTACTCTGTCTACCATAGCAAATAACTCGGTCCTGAAAACAGGTTCACCCCTGAATTTGATAGTCACAGATATGCACCTCGAGAAGGTAGGATACCTTTGGGATTTGGCTGATTCAGGGAGCTCTGACCTTAGCGATATCGTACTCTATGCACCTCCTTTAGAAGGTGAGAATTGGCTATTTGTTAATGCAACGGACGTAGCAGGCAATAGGGCCTCAGCCTCGTTCCTATTCATAGTTGACAACACAGCGCCCAAGGTCACTCTTACATCCCCCTTGGAGGGAAGTACGGTCCCAATGGATACAGAGGTAACAATTGAAGTCACTGACCTATACCTCGTATCTGTATTCTTCAAATGGGACTCCGGAGATTGGACTGAGTGGAGTCCCCCATATGTGGCATACACTCCCGCAGGTGTGGGAAATCATGCTCTCTTCGTCAATGCCACGGATAATGCAGGAAACAGCATACTAAGTGTCTTCGTTTTCATAACTGAGGAGCCATCAACCATTACAAGCTCAACGACTACAACTTTTTCTCCAACCAGTCCAACTGAACCACAATTGGATTTGCCTGCAAGTCTTGGGATTATGGGAATTGGCGTCTATCTTGGAATAATAATTGGTATATTCATTTGGCCGCGCTTGAGGGGCAATAGACCATCCACGGGATATGCATCGGGTTAGATGCGTATCCAGAACCAGAATGTGTACTCAGGCAATGTTAGAACCCTCGCGTCAGATGGAAGGTGAATGTGACTTCCTCGGACACTACTGGTCGGCTTCCATCCCCTAGAAAGCATCAACCCAGTAGCAATGGTGCTGAGCAAGAATAGCGCTAGTCCCCGAGAAACGTTTCTACGATGTCTAATTGCTTGTCTACTCATTCCTGTCATTAGAAACAGTGACACAGGACTATTAGCACTTGACTTGTGAACATGCCAGTCTTTTCTCCACTGGCATTATATGGCACCAATGATAGACCAAATTGGACCTCAATTTCGCAACCAGTGATGATGTGATGTTATCAAAAAGAGAACAAGCCACCAATGTGAGCAGAAGAACGGGCACATATTACACGCCGCCCGATCTCGCCTTTGACATTGCGAGCCAAACTCTCATGGCCTTTCTCAACAGTCACATAGGAAATCCCCTTGACATCAATCCCTTTCTGGACAATCTAGGCATGAGTTCGAAGGAGTTGATGCTGAAGCACCTTCAGGATATTGCAATACTGGACCCTGCAGTTGGCGAAGGTGTATTCCTCAGAGGTGCGGCCGAATGGCTACTAGCTGCACGAAGGTTTCTAGGCGATGACCGACCTGAACATAGGGTGAAGTCAGATATCTTGAAACACAATCTCTTCGGCGTGGATATCCGCCAAGATGCAGTCACTATCTGTTCTGATGCATTGGCATCATGGACTGGTATGAAGAATACAGAACATCTCAAAAATGAGATTCATGCAAAGAATATCAAGCATGGCAACAGTCTAATTGGTTGGTCTCAGGTTCCAGAGGGATGTAATCGAGTGGATCTAGCATGCTTCAACAAGGCTATGCTTGAAAGACTGAATACCGCCTCCAATGATATCATGAACCATCTGTCGCCATTTCATTGGCCAGCGGAGTTTCGAGAAGTCATGAGCAAAGGAGAGGGATTTGACATCATACTAGGTAATCCTCCATATGGCAATATTCTATCAGAATTCGAAAGGCGCATTATTAGCAAGACATGGAAAGCCGATGTCAGTAGAAGTCGAAATGGAACTTGGAATGCAGCCGCCCTTTTCATAGCAAGAGCCCATGAATTGCTCCAACCCAAAGGGCACCTAGGCTTTCTAATACCCAACAGTGTACTAAGGACCAAGCAATTCAGGCGTGTAAGGAGATTCCTCGTTGATGAAATGCCTCTATGGATGATCGTAGATGAAGGGAGTCCTTTCGAAGGTGTCACTCTAGAAATGGTAAGCATCTTCTGTAAAGCTGGACATGCAACTCGAGATGTAAAGGTCGAATCAAGAAGGCCCGGCATTGATTGGCGGGGTAGTGTACCACGGAAGATTCTGAGGTCAAGCAAGATCTTTTCAATCTACTATGATGGCATTTTGGAGCGAATACTTGATAGGGCAACCAAGGGATGGGCAAAGGCCCGAAGAGGGCGAGATTTATCAAAATCATATGTCAGTAAGAAGAAGACAAAGAAGGACCAAGTCCCATATGCTACAAGGGGACGAAGCGTGAGGAGATTCCATTTCGATTCCAGATATCTACTCTATGCGGATAACGCGTACAAAGAAGACAGCGGACTAAGAGAATCCTACGGAAGCAATTTCCTCGTTGCAACAAAGAACTATCCATACCCAAGATGCGTGATGAAGCCCCCTGGAATGATTCATGGTGGAGGAGTGGTGGAGATCATTCCACTTCATAGTGATATTCTGGTTGAAGCCCTGGGTCTGATACTCAACTCGAACATCGTGAGATACCTTTGCATCAAGTATCTGACTAATTATTCGATGCTTACAACATGCCTCAACACAGGAATCATGGAAGAGATACCAATTATTGTGCCAAAGGATCAGCTACTCTTCAAGCAGATTTTCGAATCATTGCAGGATTTGTATCAAGATACCAAATCACAGGAGAATCCTGAACATCCGATAACTTTACTGGAGCAGATTGCCAACGCCCTTGTCTATGAGATGTACCTAACTGACTCAACCGAACTCATAGATGCGGCATCAAGAGCGATATCTCGTCTTTCGAAGCCAATCGCTTCAGCTAAACTGGTAAAGGCTCTATCAAGTCGAGAAGTTGGAGAGTTCCTTGGCACAGTAATGGAGAATGAAATGGTCAGGCAAATTGAAACAGCACCGAGAATGTAATTGCGAAGACCACCACTGATGCCGATGCTCAAACAGATGGCAGGACTCTCATCGCCTCGATGACCAACCAAGAGAAGTCGGATGATGATGCAGTTTCAGAAGAGCTCGCTTCTAAGATGATTGATGCTGTCGAACCGGAGTGCTATCACTTCTTTCAATTCTGCTTAAAGAAAAGATATAGGTGATATCTCAAAAGACTACTCGGAGAGAAACTCGTCGAGTCGGCCTTCCTCCTCCAATTGACGGAGCCAGTCAATTCTCACCGATTCCACACGGTGTTTCAATATCTTCTGGATTGTATCAACAGCTTCGGCAGGAGCAATATCAGTTGTATCGATTTCGCTGACAAGGTCTTCCCCAAAAGACTCAACGGCATCCAGTTGGCATACACCGATTACCTCGGCTTCAACGTTTTCTGTGATTTTTGCCTCAGGCCAACCACGTGCAATGAGTCGATGTCTAAGAGTTTCTGGATGAGTTCTCAGTATAAAGACATGGTCAACTGAGGAGTATGGCACCAAGTCGATGTAGTGGCCAACAATTACAACTTGCCTTGTGATATCTGCTACCTCAACCTGGATAGCATTGACTAGACAGTCCTCATCAATGATGCCTGAATCTCGAGCCTTGTCTTGGGCGGAGATGCACTCAGCTTTCTCTGCCAGCTCACCAAGCTCAACAACATGTACACTGAGTCTAGTTCCCAGCATCTTTGCAACCTTTGTCTTTCCTGTGCCCGGCGTGCCGCCGACGAGAATAGCAGACATATCAGATTCACTCAATTCTCCCCAAGAAGGACTTGAGTTATGAACGAATTGGCGATGTCCAATTCAAGGCAAATTGTATGCCGAAGAATTGCGCTTATAAGCCGATAGCGGCTAGTAGAAATCAAGGAGCAAAGCCGTATTGGAATTGAAAGGAAGCGCTGATTCGGAGCAAAGGCGCAGAAGTATGTTCCTCATAGCAACGATAGCGCTAATCTTGGCTTCCATTGTCATCTGGTGGGGAAATACTGTCGCGGCGATGCTTGTTCTATTTGCAGCGATGTTCTTAGCTGTATACACGCTTTGCAGCCTTCCATTGGATCAGCCATCCCCTAGAGTAGGGCGAAGAAGATGGGACGGTATGTCTTTTGACAGATTAGATCTACTTGAACAGCGAATGCGGGAATCTCTCGAAGAGATTGCGATGATGGAGGAAGAGAAGGAACCAGATGAGAGCTATGCCATCCCGGTAGATGAAGTAGATGAGGCATCTGCAGTACTTGAGCATGAAATTCCTGTTGAAGTAATTGATGGGATAGGCAAAGCATATGGGATGAAACTGCGCGAGATTGGAATCACCAACCTTGAGGAGCTTGCTCTCTCTAGTCCAGAACGAGTTCAGGGAGCGTGTGAAATCACTCCAAATGAAGCTGCTGGATGGGTGGCTGATGCGATCGCGATATTCATGGGAGCTGGCATGACGAGTGTGCTTGAGCTGGCGATGTCGGATGCTGAAGAGATCATCAAGAGAATCGAGCTAGCAGTGGAGAATGGAACCATCAGGGTGCCAGAGGGTCATGAATTCACAATTTGGAGTGCTCGTCACTGGATAGCTGCAGCCAATGAACACATTATGCTGTCTCCTGAGGATATTCGGCGGTGGGTTGAAGACAATCGATAGAAGATTGAAGTCAGACCTCAAATACTCCCATGGCATAATCCATAAAAGAAGACTGAATTTCTGTGACCGAGTCAA
The DNA here is from genome assembly GCA_048939765.1 of Promethearchaeota archaeon. Taxonomy (GTDB): domain Archaea; phylum Asgardarchaeota; class Thorarchaeia; order Thorarchaeales; family Thorarchaeaceae; genus SMTZ1-83. Next base: position 68,401 of record JBHLPF010000005.1, on the reverse strand, counting down.
GATAGACCGGGAGATAGCAAGCTATGACAGTAACTTATGTCGTTCGCGAATTTAAGAAGGAAGACATAGATGAGGTCATGAGAATAAACCAGACTTGCTTGCCTGAAAACTACCCCAGCTCCTTTTTCATAGGCCTTCATACACATGCACCCAAAGCATTTCTCGTTGCTCTAGAGGATGAGAGAATCATCGGCTATATCATGTGTAGAATTGAGAGAGGTATTTCAAACTTCAAGAGAGCATTTCCGGTGAAGAAAGGACATATTGTATCAGTTGCAGTTATGCATGACTATCGGCATAGAGGAATTGGAACAGATCTCATTAAGCTGGGGATGGAAGGTATGGTCAGTTACGGCGCAACAGAGTTCTTTCTGGAGGTTAGAAGGAGCAACACAGCAGCTGTAACTGTCTATGAGGAATTGGGCTTTGAAGTTGGACGCGTATTGAAAGGCTACTACCGTGATGGCGAAGACGCATATCTAATGGTTCGACAAAGTGATAGCATGGACGAGGAAGCAGAATCCAATGACTACTGATGAGATACATGTCCCTCTCGTTCCCGAATGTTCAGCGTGCATTGTCAACTCTCTTGGTCTATTGATTCCGTTGCTGTCGGATGACAAAGATGAACAATATAATCTATACAACCATGCTTATCGCAGAATAGCAAGGGGCTACGACAAAAGAGAACCCCCACTAGAGTTAGCAGTCGATCTATATAGAGAACTCTATGAACGATCTGGCAAAGAGGATCCATATGCCGAGATTAAGAAGAGGAGCATCAAGGCCGCAAAGAAGGCTCTTCCTGCAGTTGAGAAATCGATTTCAAAGAAAACGGGATACCAGAAACTGAGGGCGGCCTTGGCGGCAGCCATCGCAGGAAATGTAATCGATTTCAACACAGCCGGTCATAGCCCTGATCTTGGTGAGCTCACAAGAATCTACGAGGAGATACTTGAAGAAGGATTTGCAGTCGACCACTCTGAGTACTTATGGCACTCCCTGACCTCCAAGAAAGGCGAGGTCCTCTTTTTGGGTGATAATGCAGGTGAAACGCTCTTTGATATTCCACTGCTGCGAATGATCAATGACCTTGGATGGCATGTCAGTTATGCGGTGAAAGGAAAGCCTCTCGCGAATGATGCAGTTAGGTCAGATGTGGAGGGTACAGAAGTAGAGCGTCTATCGAAGATTATAGACACCGGCGCGTGGGCCTACGGTGTTCCCAAGAATTTGGTAGCCAATGCGTTTCTCGATACCGTGCAGAATAGTGATATAGTCATCTCAAAGGGGCAGGCCAATATCGAGTCTTTCCCTGAAATCCAAAGGGAATATGGAATAGAAACCTACTACGTTACGAGGGGAAAATGTGCTCATATCTCCAGAGCGATTTCCGCGAACAAGGGTGACAATGTTGTGCTTAGACGCCCGGCGCTATAGAAATCACTGTCGATTAGACAAGGTTTTTATGACAAACGCTTCGCCTCAGGCTTTACCGACTGCCGCCGGAAGGTAATCTTTAAATGCGCAGCCCGAAGTCCATGTACAGTTTTATGATTCCGGTTCAATTTACGTGGAGGAACTAGAATTGAGTCAACAAGTACCAATAATTGTGCTGAAAGAAGGCACAGAAAGATCCCGTGGTCGTGATGCACAGAGAAACAACATCATGGCTGCGATTGTAATTGCTGAGGCTGTCAAGTCTGCTCTAGGCCCCAAGGGCGCAGATAAGATGTTAGTCGACAGCTTTGGTGATGTGACTGTATCAAATGATGGTGCAACCATCTTGAAGGAAATGGATGTCGCTCATCCCGCTGCTAAGATGGTGATTGAGGTCGCAAAGACAGTTGATGCAGAGGTTGGAGATGGCACCACAACAGCTGCTATCCTTACTGGTGATCTACTGAAGACTGCTGAAGGCCTTCTCGACCAGAAGATACATCCAACTACCATCATCAGCGGATATCGAAAAGCTGCGGATAGGGCACTTGAAGTAATAGATAAGGTGGCAGAAGAAATCGATCCTGAGAGCAGTGAGTACAAGAGAATACTACTCGATGTGGCCAAAACTGCCATGTCCAGCAAGTTCGTCTCGACCTCACGTGACCAGCTATCAAAGGTAGTTGTGGATGCAGTACTTGCCATCAACAAGGACAGAGATCCAGATGAGGAATTGAACATCGATGACATTCCCCGACAAAAGCAAGAGGGAATGCCCGTAGATGCAACCGAGCTTGTCAAGGGTCTTGTCTTGGACAAGGAAGTAGTACATCCAGGAATGCCAAAGAAAGTTGAGAATGCCAAATTGCTACTCCTTGAGAGCCCATTAGAAGTGCAGAAGACTGAGTTTGATGCCAAGATCTCAATCAGTGATCCCACATCAATGCAGAGCTTCCTAGATGAGGAAGAGCGAATGCTCAAGTCGATGGTGGATAAGATTGTCGAGTCTGGCGCAAATGTTGTTATTGCCCAGAAGGGAATTGACGATGTCGTCCAGCATTTCTTGGCGAAGGAAGGAATCCTAGCAGTGAGGCGAATCAAGAAATCAGACATAGAGAGATTACATAAGACAACCGGTGCAACAATTGTATCCAAGATTCAGAACCTAACAAAGAATGACCTTGGAACCGCTAAGAAAGTCGAGCAGAGGACTGTGGGTGAAGACAAGATGCTCTTCATAGAGGGAACTAAGAAGACTTCTGTTGTCACTCTTCTCGTTAGAGGAGGAACAGACCACATTGTGGACGAAGTGGATCGTGCACTGAATGATGCACTCTATGTTGTACGTGATGTGGTAATCCACCCATATGTTACCTACGGAGGTGGCTCTCTAGCTGGAGAGATTGCCAAGCAATTGCGGGACTATTCCGAGAAACTCGAGGGACGCGAGCAATATGCTGTAAACGCGTTTGCCGATGCCATTGAGTCATTGCCTAATACTCTCGCTGAAAACGCCGGGCTAGATCCCATTGATATGATTGTCAATCTCAGAAATGCCCATGCGAATGGCCAAGTGACCTACGGCATCAATATCGACAAGGGCAAAGTGGATGATATGAAGAAAGCGCGAGTCATCGAGTCAGCACTCGTCAACAAGCAGATTGTTATGTCAGCGGCGGAAGCTGCGCAAATGATTCTCAAGATAGACGATGTGATCAGCTCAAAGGGAGCAGGTTTTGGTGCAGGCGGAGCAGGTCCTGGCGGCGATGTCGACGCAGATGAGGACTAGAAAAGACCAATCACAATAAAGAGCAGGTGTGCTTATGTCAGACGACCCACAGGAAGTGGAAACCGAAATTGAGAAGGATTCCCCTGAGGAATCCGATGCTGAGAAGGCCCAGATACTCACGAACATTCAATCAGTGGGACCAAAGAATGCAGAGAAATTGGTCGCTGCTGGATATGACACCATTGAGAAGATTGCTTCAGCAGATTCTGAGGAACTCGCAGCAGCCGTTCCAGGGGTCAGTACTGCCAAGGCAGTGGATTTCATCACAGCAGCAGTGAAGTTGTTGGATGCTATAGAAGCCGGTGAAATCGACCTTACTCGCAAGGGCAAGAAATCAAAGCGAAAGAAAGCTCCAGAACCAGAGCCTGACGTTCATGAGCTTCCTCCTGCTGAGAAGATTGCCCGTGCCGAGATTCGGTCAAGTCTCAAAACAGGACTTGAAACGGACAAGGTCGCTATGGGCATTCCTATTGGTCCTAAGTGGCTAACCAAGTTTGAGAAGGCCAGGATAATTGGCGCACGTGCATTGCAGATTTCAATGGGTGCGCCAATAATAATCAGTATAAAAACAGCTCCAAGCGAGCTTTTCGCCTTAGCTGAAGCAGAGCTCCGGGCGCGTGTGCTTCCAATGACAGTCAGGAGGACATTGCCAACCGGAGAGCATTTTGACATTCCACTAACTCGTCTCTTGGAAAGCACGAGGCTTGACTGAGTCAGCCTCGTCTTCTCTTTTCTTCACCCAATTATGCAACGACAAAATCCCTTAAATGGAGGCCACATCAAACCATTAGTTCCGCATCATGCGGAGTGGTGACTAGGATGCAAGAGATACTCCCCAGTTCGGACCTTGTCGTGAGATGTTTGATAGGATTCGCTGTTGGAGCACTCATTGGACTTGAGCGTCAGAAACGTGATATTGAGGAATCACCGGGAGGTGTGAGATCGTTCGGCCTCCTGAGCCTCTTTGGGACAGTCGCTTCTTATATTTATACGATAACAGACAATGCGCTGATTCTTATTTACGCGATTGCAATCTCTACAATCTTGATTGGTGTCCAAGTCATCTATAAGATGTTTCGGACCATGCGGAAAGGAATGACCACATCGATTGTTCTTGCAGTCGCATTCCTATTAGGCACGATTGTGGGCCTTGATGAGTTACCAGCTCCCGGACAGCTGATTGGACCTTTGCAGGTGTTTGCGATGACTGTGTCATTTCTTGTATTCCTGGTGCTGGGCTTTAAACAGGAATTCAGAGCAGCTGTGGAGGTCATCACTCGAGAAGAAATGATCAGTGCGGCAGAGCTTGGAGTACTGATATTGTTTCTATGGCCGCTGATGCCTCAGACCGTCCAGCTGTGGGCAATTACTGTTCCCGCATTCCAAATCTATCAACTCGCGATTCTTCTCTTGAGTATCAGCTTTGTAAACTACCTCTTGATCAAGAAGTTCAAAGGAAGGGGTCCTTACTTCTTTGGCTTTTTTGGAGGATTCGCCAACAGCGAAGCGACTGTTTCGAGCCTAACAGATTTCCATGTTCGTACTGGGCGGGCTTTTCCGAATAGGACTGCCGCAGGAGCGATACTTGCCAATGTGGCGATGGTCCTAAGAAATGGAGTTATTCTTATCATACTAGATCCATCGCTTCAGATTTTCATACACTACACAATCCCCTTGGCAATTCTACTCCTTGTTGGAATCTATCGAATGCTTAGGGTGAGTAAGAAGACCAAGGAAGTTGAAGATGACCTACTTGAAGGCGCATTAGCGTCTCCCTTTGAGTTTGGAGCGGCCATTCGATTTGCTCTTGTTTTTGCAGGCGTGTCAATCTTGTCGCTGTTCCTGCAAAATGTCTATGCCGATTTTGGAGTTCTCGTGGCAGCATTCATTGGAGGTTTTGCCTCAGCTGGAGCAATCGTTGCAATAGTTGGAATTGGATTTGCTGGCGCAACCATGTCAATCTCTACTGCCGTATACGCGGTGATAATTGCCACCACAACCTCGGTGCTGAACAAGATGGTCTATGTCTATACTTCAGACCGTGAAACCACCTTGCTCAAGATGGTGGCTAGGGATTCATTGATAATGGCTGCTGGAGTAGTGATTTTCATTCTCCTTCTCGTCTTCGGGATTCTTCCACTAACATGAGAAGCGCAAGACTTAAAGTCCAACTCCTCAGACTCGACTTTGGTGACAACATTGAATGTTGGTGGCTTAGTTCATCTGCAACGATGACCTTTCTAGTGGACTCTATTTCGCCAGCTCAGAAGTTGCCGCTGCGGGGATTTTACGGAGGACATTCAATTGTCAGAGTTGAGACGAGTACGAGGTATGAGGGACCTGATGGGCCCTGAGATGAGAATACGGGAGTATTTGACTTCAACTGCGATTGAGGTCTTCAGGTATTTTGGCTATGAACCATTGGATTCTCCAGTGATGGAACTTTGGGAAACAATCTCAGCGAAGGGCGGCGAAGAAATAGAGGCTGAAACGTTCAAATTCAAGGACAAGGGCGACCGAGAGGTTGGACTTATTTTCGATCTCACAATTCCATTGGCACGTATCTCAGCAACAAATCCGCATCTGCCAAAGCCCTTTAGGCGATATGCGATTGGCAAGGCATGGAGATATGATAGACCCCAGCCAGGGCGATATCGAGAATTCAGCCAGGCAGATGTCGACATAGTGGGCGCAAGCAGCCCGGCTGCCGACGCCGAGGTGGTTCTTGTTGCTCTAGAGTTTCTGAGGCGTGTACTTGGAGATTCCTATGTCATAAGAATCAACAATCGAAAAGTGCTCAAGGGCATGGTGGAGAAAGCTGGAGTTTCGGATGACCTGGCATTCGAATGCTTCAGAGCAATTGACAAGCTCGACAAGATTGGCAGAGCAGGAGTTCAAGAGGAACTGAAGAATAGAGGAATTGGGATAGAAGAGAGTGATTTCCTGCTAAATGCGATTCAGGTTAGAGGTCCGGGTTTAGAAACTCTCGACAGATTCAGTTCTCTACTCGATGGATCCGCTACTGGGGTTGCTGGTGTCGATGAACTCAAGCTCATGGCCGAGATCTTCGCTCAGAGTGGAGCAGAAGAATTCACAGAATTCGATATGTCTTTGGCTCGTGGACTTGATTATTACACTGGACCTGTGTTCGAAGTTGCATATCTAGGAGAGCCTAGGGTTGGGTCAATCGGCGGAGGAGGCCGATATGACAATCTTATCGAACAATTCGGAGGACAACCCACTCCTGCGACAGGCATCTCTATGGGGATTGATCGCTTAATTGACATCCTCATGGCACGTGGTTTTGGTGAGAAATTGGATGAGGGGATTGAGGTGTACGTAGCTCCAATCAGGAAACCTATGTTGAAGCATGGCATGAGAATTCTCGCGGACCTTGCAAGAGAGGGAATCTCAGGAACGTGCGATATAATGGACAGACCTCTGAAGAAGCTGTTTGACCAGGCGGACTCCAAGAAGGCTAGATTCGTGGTTATAGTGGGCAAACGAGATTTCCAAAAAGGCCAAGTCAGTCTAAGAGATATGACGACAAAGGACACCTCACAAGTGAAGATTGAGGACCTGATTCAGGTAATCAAGGGCCGTCTTTAGACAACTTAGGCAAGTTAGCCTGCGAAGGTAATGCTTTTCTCACACCATGTCCAATGTACTCTGTGATTGATATGGTTCGTATGCCCGTGGTTGCAGGTAGATTCTATGAAGGAGAGGTGAAGCTTCTCACAGAGAGAATTCGGAACTCCTTTCTGACGGGACTTGGGCCCGGACGTCTCCCCGAAGGAGATCCAGGGACAACACGAGAACTGAAGGCAGTCATCACTCCCCACGCAGGATATATGTACTCGGGAATGCCTGCTGCGCATAGCTTTCTGCGGCTTTGGGAAGATGGCAAGCCAGACCATATTGTGGTCATTGGCCCTAATCACTATGGTGTTGGGGCTCGCGCGGCAGTCTGCAACGAAGACTGGGAAACACCGCTTGGTGTCGTTCGGTATGACACAGAGTTGGGCTCGGCTATGGTTGATGAAAATGAGTACGCATCATATGATTGTGTTGCACATAGTAGCGAGCACTCAATCGAAGTGCAGCTTCCATTTCTTCAATTCATGTTTGAGGAGAACTTTAGCATCGTTCCGATTTGTATCAGGGAGCCCACCTTTGAACTATGTGAGTCAATTGGGAAGACAATTGCATCGCTAGCTGATGATATGGATATTCTAGTGATTGCTAGTTCAGATTTCACTCACTTCGAGTCGGCAGAGAGTGCCAAAAAGAAGGACAATCAAGCTATGGAGTACTTGGAGTTTTTAGATCCTAAGGGCTTCATCGACTTTGTACGAGGTCATCGTGTAAGCATATGTGGTGCCGGTCCTATTGCCACTGCAATGGTATATGCAAAGGAGCGCGGCGCGACCAGATTTGGAGTCTTGAAATATGCCAACTCTGGAGATATGACTGGCAACTACAATGATGTTGTCGCATATGTCTCAGCTGAGATTATCTAATCGCCAACTGTTTCGAGTTCGGAAGACGCTTCCACGGGCCGATAGCTGGGTAGACCAATTCCTGCTACTGCCGCAGAACTGATGGACACCACCACAGTCAGTCCTAGCGCACTGATTGAATCACCACTAGTATCGAACATCACACCACCCAATATCGGTCCAATGACATATGCAGAGTTGCTTATTGCACCAAACGTACCCATTACGCTTCCATATGCTCTTACATCCGAGAGATCAGCAATCATTGCCTGTGTTGTAGGGCCTCTCATGGAAACAGCAATTCCCAGAATTGCACCTGCTAGGTAGAAATCCATCGTACCTGTTGCATTCATGAACATGTAAAGGGATAATGCGGCGACTACCGACCCGGTCGTGATAAGCCATTTTCTGCCAATCCTATCCGATATTTTTCCAAAACCGAGGTTTCCAATTATGACAATTAATCCAAGAATGCCAAAGAACGATCCTATCTCGAGGGGAGTAAAGGCATACCTCTGGACAGCGTCAAGCATGAAGGCGACTTCAAGGATGCCAATGGCAAACATGTTGGAGAACATTGTGACGCCAAGCGCAGAGTATGCTTTTGCATTCTTTGAGAGAACCTCTCTTACGGGGACTCTGTGCCTTTCCAACTCTGAGCGGAAAGTTTGGTGTTCGGGCTCGCGTACAATGTGGTTCATTACAGCGAGAGTCACAAGACTGGCTGCGGCTGCAGCAACAAAGGGAAGACGGATACCGAGGAATTCAGCCAATACCCCTCCGAGTGATGGGCCCACAACGAATCCGACCATATTGCCCATGCTAAGATAGCCCATGGCTGTTCCCCTATTCTCAGGTGTTGTCATGTCCGAAACGAATGCATTTGCCGCTGGATAGAATCCCGCAGAAATGCCGCCTTCCAGCGCTCTAGCGATAATCATCACTAAGATGCCGTTAGCTAGCGCATAGATTACATTCGAAACAGCGAAGCCAGCAAGAGCCGCAAGAAGGACTCTCTTTCTTCCTACTCTATCCGACAGCCCTCCCAACGGACCTGCTAGGAGAATTCTTGTTAGCGCAAATGATGCCGCCAACACGCCAAGCTCCGTCGCGCCAACTCCCAATTCTACGATATAGAATGGGAAAATTGGTGTCACAATACCGAAGCCCACTTGGAGGATACTCAGGGACAGAGCCAACATCCAGACTTGGTTCATCCCGGATCTCCGATCATGTACGCTATCTTGACTCCAGGCATGCTCCACTGTTGGTTGTCCCTTTAAGTCATCCATGTGAGAATCGCTCAAAGCGGGGCATTGGTGCAGCCTTTTCAGTGTTCCTAAGTGGTGTTTCTGCTACTTCTCAATTATGACTCGATTCACACCCTTAATCGCAGTGAGTGTTTCAATGACCCTGCCTGGAAGAGGCTCATGAGTAATGACTTTCAAACAAGGTTGTTCGTAAATCTCAATGTCCTCAGCCAAAACTTGACGGATGGAAATGCCATATCCAGCTATTATTGATGTCACATCAGAAAGAATTCCTGCATTTTCTGGAGAGTCTACATAAATAGTCAATACGCCATAACCTAAAACCTCGCGTACCTTCTCCAATGAAGGACCCGCTGGCTGCAAACGTTTGAAGAATTCACAGAGTCGTTCGTTCTGACAGATGTCTTCCGTGGTTGCTCGGACTGTTCGCCTATCGATACCAAGTGCGTCACCAATCGCTTTCAACGGAATACGAATAGGACCACAGCGTACCAGACCTGGCTGTTCAATATGGAAACCATGGCGAACTATCGCCTGGGCCACCTTCAACCTTTGAGGTGATTCATGAAAATACTCTACAATGTCTCGCCACATCCATGTGACCACCCTATGCTTGAATCATTAGACTAGTTGCTTTTCAAATAGTACTTCGTCTATATAGCCCTTCGGCATCTTGAAATGACGCTTCCTGATGCCGACTTGGCGGTAGTCCATAGCCAGGTATAATGATTTAGCGATAGCGTTGTCTTCAAAAGTGCTGAGCACAATCTTCTCAAAACCAGAGTCCAGGGCTGCCTTTTCAGCTGCTCTCATCAAAGCCCGGCCAATACCCCTTCCTCTATCCTTCTTGGCTACAATAATGCCCAGCTTGGCAACATGTCTGGATGCCATCCATTCCTCCGTCTGAAGCGTGAGATGGCCCGTGTATTCATCATCAATCTCCGCAACCAACATCACATCACGACATTGATTGGTCCGTTGAATCCAGTTCACCCAGTCAGCAATGTTGCTGTTCGCATTGAATGTTGGAAGCCAAATTCCCTCTTGGATGACCTCATCAAATCCAGCGTGAAGTTTCCTGGCATCAGCCGGTACTGCATGGCGCACTGTTAAGCTGACTCCGTCCTTCGTCGAATATTCCCAGGTCCTCATCGATGGCTCGAACGAATTGCTGAATAATGTGAACAAAAAGGATTGTGGTGTGGCATTTCCTATCATGGAGTATGTCTAGGCAAGTTAATCAACTCACTTTAGTCATTCCAGACCATACAACATTCGATACGCCTTCCACCCTAGCGATCGAGGCTAGATGCTCCATTCTCTCTGATGTCATAAGATCTTTATCTTTGAGAGGATACTCCAATCCAAAAAGAGCATACTTGTCGATGCACATCTTGTTGAATGCTAGCAGGTCGAATCTCTCAACATTGGGCATATTATCGACCACAAATCGTGAGATTGCCCTGATATTCTCTTCTTCGTCCGTATATCCGGGAATTATCGGCGTCCTGATCCAAACGGGCAACCCGCTTTCAGCAACAATCTTGGCATTCGTCAAGACTAGGTCCAACGGAACTCCAGTGTATTCCAAATGCTTCTTGGCGTCCATCACCTTCAAATCGTAGAGAACCATGCTTACTACTGCCAAGGCTCTCTTGATAACAGACTCACTGCAGTAACCACAGGTATCTAGTGCGACATGAACTCCTTTGGCACGTAGGCCCTCAGCAACCTCGACCATGAAATCGGACTGATAGGTTGCCTCTCCTCCGGAGAGAGTGACTCCACCGCCAGATGTTGTGAAGAAGACTCGATCGCGAAGCAGCTCCTCAACAAGAGCCTTCGAATCCCATTCTTTTCCCATGACCTTAATGGCTCCCGTTGGACAGACATCCTCACATTTTCCACATGTCGTACATTTCTCCAGGTCAATCCGCATGCCCTCTTCGAGAAGCGCAAGGGCACCCTCGGGGCAGGCTTCGATGCAGGCCTTGTCACCGATGCATTTTGTAGAGTACCAGACTGTTCGTGGATGAGAATCAATAGTCTCGATATTGTGGCACCAAGTGCAACTCATAGGGCAACCTTTCATGAAGACAGTCGTGCGTATGCCTGGTCCATCCTCGGTTGAACATCGTTGGATGTTTGTTATTAGTCCGGTCTGAGTCATCAGAGGCTGTGCTCCGTAATCCAATATAAGGGAATTGAATGCGGTTCAACATCAATAGTCGTACGAATATCAAACTGGCGCTAGCTTTAAAAACGGGCTCAATCCTGTCGCCCCAGCCTGACCACTGGTCACTGGGTATCAGGAAGGCTTGACTATGAAGTCAACGAGTAGACTGCTATCAATACTGCTCCTGGCCATGATGCTGGCTGGAGTTGCCCATATTCAACCGCTTGCTATGACCACAAATGATGGCTCCATGGCAGCCAGCCTTGAGGATTCTAATCATTTTGCTACTGGTGGCTTCGACTCTCAGAACATCTCTGTTAGTCTGGTCAGCCCCACAAATAGGAGCGGAACTTCGGGCACATTGAATATCACAATTGACATCACATCTGACTTCGGTAATCTGAATGTCACACTGTTCATTGAGGGTGCAATCTACTCAGCATACAACAAGACCCTGATTGGAACTGGGAATCAGGTACTGTCAGTGGACACAACTTTGGCGTCTATTCCAGAAGGCAATCTAAACTTCACTATACTCCTAGAATACAAGGATGCGACCTGGGATGAGAAGGAGTCCTTCTATTTGGAGTATTTCGTTGACAACGACCACGTGAATTTCGAGGTAGGCCTCACAAGTCCGGCAAATGAGAGCACGCTCACAGGAACAGAAAGTCTACTGCTGAATATCACTTCAGACTTTGCGTTCATTAACCTCACGCTCTACATAGAAGGTGAGATCTATCCTGCATATGATGGTGTCACAATAGTTGGTGAGCCGCAGGTAATTCAGGTTGACACGACCACGATGAGAGAGGGACTGCTTAACTTCACCCTCATGTTTGAGTATGATGTTGCTGATGTTCAGGAAACGCATCAATTATACCTTGTTTTCATCGTGGATAATGATGGGCAGCCTATAGCGCTCTCCCTGATTTCTCCGACTAACCAGAGCCAAGTGAGTGACGCCTTCAACCTCACAGTGGAGCTTGGCTCAGACTACGGTGGTGCAAATCTAACCATATTTGTCGAGGGAGCGATCAAATATCCCCAATTCAATTCGACATATATTGCCAATGGCGAACACGATTTGGAGCTGAATACAACAATCCTCGCAGAGGGCGCTCTGAACTTCACATTATTGTTGGAGTACAATGTGACTGGGGAAAACGCTCGCATCATCTATTTGTATATCTTCTCAGTCAACAATCATGGGACGCCAGCTGTCGTGTTTCTAACGCCAGATGCAGGTTCAGATTTCACAGGACTTGACGAGTTTACATTGAATATAACTTCAGATTACGAATTCGTGTACCTGACAATTACTGTAGATGACGAAATCACTCCGGAGTATAATCATACTCTTGTTGCGAGAGGAGTCGGTATCTACACAATTAATGGAAGCCGCTACGAAAATGGCGACCAAACGATTGTGGCGATTGTTGAAACTGAAGAAGGACTTCAGAGCACAGCATCAAGGGTCTACAATTTCCTTGATCATGTGAGGCTACAAATATTAGAACTCACCGCTTATGACAAAGTCTCAGGCAACGCAACTATCATGCTCCGTATTGCATCTCCCTATCCCAATGTGACACTATCTGCCTATGTTGATGGCGCACTTGCTCCTGAAGTTGTGAACATAACTCTACAGACCGGAATTGCAACGTTCAAGATTGACACTTCTAGATACACTGAAGGAGAGCATAATTTCACATTCAGGGCGTATGCCATTGGTGGATTCGTATACGCCTACAAGATAATACTTGAAGTTGACAATCATGGCGCACCATCTGTGAGTTTCGTTACTCCACTAGGTGATGTTGTTGTCGGTGTCACAACATACACCGTAGATATTGACAGCAATTGGGATACTGTTAACATGACTGTATTTGTGGATGATGAAGTTGTGCCTGCTCTTGAAGGACTCCGGGTAAATGTCGGAGAAGTCACGTTCGAAATTGATACAAACCAGTACAGCAAATGGGAGCATGTTGTGAAAGTCCTAATTGTAACAGATGAAGGGCTTGAAGGATTCAGCGAAAAGAACTATGGTTTCGCAAACTTCAAGATTGAAGAGATCGTCAGCATAATCGTCATTCTTGCTATTGCGTTCGGCTTCCCACTTCGGAGAAGGAGAGCCGGAGGCTCTACTAGGGCTGTGCTCATTGCAGACCTCCTATTTGTCGTAGTAGCTGCAGGACTTTTCTTTGCATTGGGGGTAAACTCGATTCCATTTCTAATATGGCACATCAATATGGCAAGTATATGGGCATTGGGAGCCGCGTTGATCTTCACTAATATTGCTGTACCTCTAGCAATGGAATCAGAAGAAGAAGCCTAGGCCAACTTGGTAATAGGAAAGTTCCGATACATCTCGGACTTCCATTTGGCCAGACTCTGGTACCAAGGTAGTCTGTCCTCAGGAATTAGAGTCCAGACAGATTTGGGTTTCAATTTAGCCGCTGCCTTTGCGGTCTGCAATACTACGAGATTAGCGTAATCATTGCCTTTTGGAGTCACATCTGCTATGAACTTCGCTGTCTTGTCATCCTGCATAACAACAGCACCCACACCCGCCAATACATCATCTGAGTGGAACTCCATCATTAGTCCTGATTTTCCATAGGTGATGATTTCTCTCACGACTTCCGCCAGTTCTCCGGGGTAGGCAATGTTAGAAAAACGCATGCTTTTTGGAAGTCCTTTTGGGCTTGAGAGGAGTTCTCGATGCAACCTCCTTGAGCTTTTTGAAGGTATCTTCGAGAGTGGCGCTTCAACTCTCATCAGCCAGTATCGCTTGTGATAGTCAACCTTCATCCAGTAGTTGTAGGCCTCTGGTGTAGTGGTACCAACAAACCTTCCAGCCCTCTTCAGGCGTAGCACCTTTTCTGCTGCTTTGGTCAGTTTAGTCCCGATTGCTTTCTTCTGATGCCGAACATCTATGCCGAGGTTCCGGATGATTCCGATTCTTCCGGCAATTGGGTTCTTTTCAATGCGACACAGGATTTCACCGACTACTTTGCCTCTTACCTCAGCCACGAGCCAGCCCCATTTCTCGAAGGCCACACCCTTGTGTTCTAGTTTCACCTGCTCAACAGTTGTAAAGCCCTCTGACCAACGAGTGCCCATATATACTTCCAAGAGGTCTCTGCAGTCCTTTAACAATCCATTTCTAATCTTGACCATCGCGGATCGCCCAGATTGCCGTGTCACCTGATGCTCGTTCTAAGCAGAAATAAGGATGTGTATGACGGGGCCTCACAGCTTCATGCTCAAGGCTATTGATTCAGTTGCTAGGCCCATCGCACTCGGACCAAATAGGTAGAGAATGGGCTCAACACCAAAGCCACCAGGGACATGAATCGCGACAAACTGGAGTGTCTTCTTCAAGCCCCCTGCGATTTTCTGAGCCGCGTTAGATATTGCATCAGGATCACTGGCTGGCATTGAAAGACTAATCACTCTGAAACCGCTCTCTTCTGCCGCCGCGACTATCTCCTCAGTTCCGCTTATACCGAGGCAGGCTTGAATAGATGGCCATTTGGATCGTGCCCAAAGAAGTAGGTTGGCAGTATGCCGCGATGCCCCAAATTGAGGAGATGTGAGAGCAACTGCTTGGTTGTTGACAAGCGTGATTCTTCCAGGAACTCCGGCTACATCCATGTGTGTCCTGGCATCAGACCCGCATGCCACAAGGTTGGCTCTCACCTGAGGGATTAGGAGTGAGAACCGTGAGGCGTTCGATATTTGCGCCAGGGCGTCTTGAAGGTCCCTCAGTATTCTTCCTCTCCCTGCGAACTCCTTTTCTTCCCCCGCGAGGAGGCCGGTGCAAATCTGACATTTTACATCACCCAAAGCAGATACGGAGTCCCTGTGCATTTTGCAGATAGTGGAGCCAATTCGAAGATACATGCATGTCCTGCAGATCTCTTTCACCATAATGTCTTGTCGAGGAGTGTCCGAAAGAATCATGCTGGTGAGCTTCTCTGCGAGAATGTCCACTTCTTTCTGCAATGAGCCTTTCTTGCTTCCTTGACTAAGGTATTTGCTCACTGCTGCTTGGGTGATATTCATTGTTCTCGCAATTTCAATCTGTGACTGGCCGGATTCGCGAAGCCTCTGAGCAAGATTGGCTCTCAAATTTGGCAAATACTCCTTCTGAACGAGTTCACATGGGGGTCTCATCATAATCACTCCGGGGCAAACTATTTATTTCATCCAGTTCTATAACTTAGTTGTATAACTAAGATATAAGGATGGTTGTGTCTGCGATGTCAGAGTATCCTGAAAGAAGAGACCCCAGACTCGTTGTACTTGGATTGGCTGTCGTAGTTGTTATCGCAATTGCTTCAATTGTCATCATCTCCACTCCACCCGCAACTGAGAGGCCTACTCTCTTGGTTTACACTTATGACAGTTTCATGTGGTGGGGTGATGACCCGGACACAATTTTCGAACGGGCATTTGGTGCATTTGAAGAGCGATACGATTGCAACGTGACCATAGAAAGGCTTCAGACTGATGCCAATGGTATTGTTTCAAGACTTGGTACTGAGAAGAGCAATCCAGTCGCTGATGTAGTCATTGGAATAGATAACATCCTCATTCTGCAATCAGGAGTCACAGACCTCCTTACTCCATATGAACCCTCCAACCTAGATGTCGTAAACTCTACCTTCATTGATGCTTTGGATCCTGACCACTATGTCGTTCCATTTGATTTCGGTTTAGTGACTTTGATATACAAGAACAGCAGTCTTGAGTTGTTTCCTGAGTTGAATAACCTAACTTTCGCCGATTTGGCCAGCCCAGCCTTGGCAAGTGGCTTTGTGACTCAAGATCCTAAATTCAGCAGCCCAGGACTTGCGTTTCTATTGACAGAGATTGCTGTTCATGAGAAGATTCTACATGTAAACTGGACGGACTGGTGGATGGATGTCAATGAATATATTGATGTGCAGCCAGGATGGTCTGAATCGTGGAGTGTCTGGTACGATTCTCCAAGCAAACATATCATGAACAGCTATGGAACAGATGGTGCATACTCTGTGTATTTCTACGGAGGAGAGCCAGAAACCGGAATTGCTCCCATCTATCATGATGGCGACCATTATGCGTGGATGCAGGTTGAAGGAATGGGACTAGTCAAGAACGGACCCAATCCAGAACTTGCGAAATTATTCATTGACTATTGTTTGAATGAAACAGTTCAATCTCTAATAGCCACAAACCAGTGGATGTTTCCTGTAAGAACTGGAATAGCACTGGATCCTGCCTTTGAATATGCATTGCATCCTAGTGATGTGTCATTGTTGAACGAACTCCTCCCAAGAACAGAGATTGCAGCCAATCTAACCACCTGGCTTGACACGTTTGACGAGATTAGAATAGCCTAGTTTGGGTGCGAATTCATGGATTGGAGAACTTCGATCAGATGGGCCGCCATCGCTTCTCCGCTAGTGCTTTTGGGAGCATTCCTAGTCTTCCCTGTCGTTTCAGTTCTGGTTGAAGGCCTCATCTATGGACCTGGCACATCATTCATCGAAGCCATCTCCTCCACAGTGACACAGTCTGTCCTCAATTTCACTGTAGTTCAAGCCTTAATTAGCACGGTACTCGTTGTGATTCTCGGGTTGCCTGGCGCATTTCTTCTAGCCAGACTGAGAATGAGAGGGAAATCTCTGCTGAGAGCTTCGCTCATTGTTCCCTTCGTATTGCCGCCCATTGTGGTGGTGGTGGGCTTCCTTCGTGTTTTTGGAGAGTTTGGAATCCTAGATACATTCCTTATGGCCTTGGCTGGAACCTCTGATAGTATTCTGAACTTGGCAAATGGATTCGTTGGAATAATCTTAGCGCATACGTTCTATAATATACCTCTAGTCATTGTGATGGTTTCATCTGCCCTTGAAAGGTTGAATCCAGAGATTGAGGAGACCGCAGAGATTCTTGGAGCCACGACTTTACAGAAATTCAGACACATCATTCTACCTCACATTCGGGCTTCGCTTTTGGCTGCGGCGCTTCTTACATTCCTATTCTGCTTCATGTCCTTCCCTATCGTGCTAGCCCTAGGCGAGGGCAGATACATGACACTCGAGGTGCGAATCTGGTATGCTTTTCGGACCTTTGACTTTGGTGAGGCCAGTTCCCTGGCGATGATTCAAATCCTAATCACCTTGGCACTCGCCTATTCGTATGTCAGACTAGGTAGGATTGAGGATGAGGGTGGAAGGACTGGCGTAATCAAGACACTGTCGTTTGATGAGATCAGCTTGTTCTGGAAATCGTGTGCTGTCGGCTATCTTTTGTTAATCTCAATTCTAGTTGCGGGGCCCATCCTTGCAATCGTGCAAGCATCTATCTACAATCCCTTCAGTGGCCAATACACATTGGAGGGATTTGCTAATCTACTTAGCTCAGGTGCAGGAGGCGGCCTAATACCATTTGCCAACTCTCTACTGTATGCGGTCCTAGCAACTATCCTAGCTGTCCTGCTTGGTATACCCTTGGCATACTTACATCGTACTCGACAAAGGGGCTTGCCAACAATAGCATCAGCAATGACGCTTCTGCCACTGGGAGTTTCTGCAATCACTGTAGCCTACGGACTCATGCGAATTATTGCGGTCCCGTTGGGGCTGACAACGAATCCATGGATTCTGATTGTTATAGCTCAGACACTCATTGGACTGCCTTTCAGCGCCAGAGCGATCGAGTTATCTCTTAGGAATATTGACAGTGAAGTCATTGAGCAAGCGGAATCGTTAGGTGCATCGCGCCTACAGAGATTGTTCTACGTTGAGCTCCCTCTGCTCGGGCCTGGAATCCTTGCGGGAGGAGTGTTCGCATTTGCTATGGCCATTGGCGAGATGTCAGCGACATTGTTCATTGCACTTGAGCAGAATACTACGTTGGCAGTTGTAATCTATCAGTATCTGGGTGTTAGGAGAATGGTGGATGCGGGAGCGGCTGCTTTTGTCCTGGTAGCAATCTGCTTCATCGCTTTTCTTGTAATTGGCAGACTTTCAGACGAAACTTCAGGAGGCACATTGTAATGGTCAATGTCGAATTGGATGGACTCATGCGAAGATTCATTGATGGGACAAGCATTGGTCCTATCGATCTAGCAGTCAATGACGGCGAGCTGATGACCCTTCTAGGGCCAAGTGGATCGGGAAAGACAACTACACTCAGAATGATTGCAGGTTTCTTTAGGCCACAGGCAGGCAGACTTCTGTTCGATGGTCAAGATGTGACATTCGCTCCTCCGAGAGATAGGAACATCGGAATGGTGTTTCAATCTGTGGCCTTATTTCCAAACATGAATGTCTATCAGAATATAGCATTTGCACTTGAGATGGCAGGATGGAGCCGGGAAGAAACGGTTGAACGTGTGGAATCTCTGGCGGACCTACTCAGTATTCGAGGCCTCCTGATGAGGCGGAGTAATGAGATCAGCGGGGGCGAGGCACAAAGGATTGCACTAGCTAGGGCTCTTGCAAAGAGGCCCAATCTCTTGCTTCTTGATGAACCGCTTTCTGCCTTGGACCCGCAATTAAGAGAACGGCTCCAGACGGAAATCCGGAGAATACAGAATGAACTGAGGATTACAACCATCTATGTCACACATAGTCAAGATGAGGCATTTGCAATCTCTGACCGTGTTGCAATTCTAAGTGATGGAGTAGTCAACCAAGTGGGTAGGCCGGAGGAGCTATACGAAAGGCCTGCTAACGAGTTTGTTGCCAAGTTTTTGGGTAGCGGAAATGTTCTCACCGGAGAAGTGATACAGGAGAATGAGAGAGGCATCATCATAGATACAAACGGTGCTCAATTTACAGTGAAAGGCGTTGCGAAATTGGGGGAACAAGTGAAATTCACCGTCAAGCCTGAAGATATTTCCCTACATGTACATCCCGAGAGAGGCGTTCCTACCGCAATTGTCCTCTCGGTAGTTCCTAGGATTGGCATCTTTAGAATCACGTTAGATTTCAAAGGCCAGATACTAGTGGCATCGGTCCCAGATGAATCACTTGCGAGAAAGCTCCGTTCAATGAAGGAACCTGAGGTTGGCTTTAGCTTTGTAGATGGCGGAGTGACGCTGATTGGATAGTCAGTGCCTATTCATAACCATCTTCGTCAATTGGGACAGGAATATCGTCTGACTCAGTCTGAAGAGCGTCTGATTTGGTAACGTCTGAGTTCTCTTGTTCAGCCTGCTCATGCTCTAATGATGCAAGAATGTCCCGATCAATTAGTGCTAGAACCTTTTGTCGAATTGCGTCTGATGAATCAAACATATCAGGAGGATCAAGTCGGGTAACGATAAGATCAATTGTCTGCAAGGTTGCCCGGGTCTTTACATACATGAATACAAGGGTGAAATTGAACACTATAGAGAGTAGTGGACCCACAGCGACCATTATGACGAAAATGGAGAACCATGGCTGTTCAAACCCAGCAGTCAAAGTCAGCTCAATCCAAACCAGAAAGAGGTCTGCCCCCGCAAAGAACTCGAGTATGTCTTCTAGGTCATCACCTACATTACTCAGCGAACGGTCTACAAGATCCAGGTGAAAGAGCCCTGCATCCTTGATGAGCCACGGACCATAATATAGTACCATGACCGTTATCGGGAGAATGGCAGCTGAGATTATGACGACCCAAAGACCAAAAGCAGCAAGATCTGCAGTCTGTGCGACACCCATCAGTTCAAAACTGACCACTGTCATGCCAATGCCCACAATTAGAATCGACCCGTACAATGACCGTCGAAAGGCAAGCCTCAAACTCTGATTCTTTGGCTCAGGCCATAGGAAATACTCGCCTGTTCCACGCTTGAAGAACCGATGGACTCTAAGCAATAGTGTTCCTGCACGTGGAAACCTCAGAATAATGAAACATATTGCAGCTCCAATAATCGTGGCAACAAGAGACCCGACCAGCATTGCCAATGTGTATAGACCTAGATTCGAAGGTGAGATATCGAATGGCGTTAGAACATCATAGACGTAAATTAGTCCCCATGTTGACCCTATCATTATCAGCGTTGACAAGATGAAACCCAAGATGAGCTCTCTCACCGTGAGATCCTTGCTCTTACCAAATTGTTCAGCGTAGAATGCTTCAGCCGACTGTTCAGTCATTGGCACCGACTAAGGCTGTTAGCTCCCCTTCTACATAAGGCTTGTTGACCACCCTCAGTTTTGGGATTTACACACGAAACATCCACCACAATAACAATCTTATATCCCAAACAGAGATATCCAGCTGTCCACAGAGATGACCATATCTCAACTAGTCTTCAGTTGCCCAATTTGGGTGCATAGGAGCAAGAAGACAAAAACTGCAAGTTAGTGAATAATCATGGTCGTAGGTTATGAGGTGATGGAGGATGGAACTCTCAACGAGGTTGAGATCTCCAAAGCAGACTTGGATTCTCAAATGGTAGTCTGTGTAGTTGATGACGAAACCAAGTCTATTTACCTTTGGAAAGGCACTCAAGCAGGAATCAGAAGGAAGTTCATTGGTGCAAGAGTAGCGACCAATCTTAGAACTGAATATGGTTTCCATTTCAAGGTAAGGGCGGTTGATGAAGGAGAAGAGCCACCCACATTCTTCACCGCCTTGGACGGGACCACTGCTGCAACCCGTGTCCTTAAGCCAGGGGAGAAGGCTCCACCTACAGCTCCACCAACGCCCAAACCAAAGGCACCTGCCGCAGAAGCGCCAACACCGAGGACCGCATCTGTACCACCTCCAAAGCCGGCACCAAAGTCGACTGTACCACCTCCAAAGCCGCCTGCCACCACTGCAGCGCCATCAACACCAGCTGCAGTTCCAAGGGCAGCTCCTAGGCCATCGGCTCCAATTTCAGGTGAAATCAGCGCAATGATTGAGGAGCTACAGAAAACGGATCCTCCCGAAGGCTATCAGAGAGAATTGCTAATAGTGTATAACGAGTTGTTTACAGTTGCAGAACACAAAGTAGCAGTCTTCGGTCAAGAGAAAGTTGAGAGGAAATTCGAGAAGGTCAAAGATCCTCCGGAAGGTACCTTTATGGCGGAGGGATTTATACCTCGTGTCATTGTGAAAGAGGGAAAGGTCCTAGGTATCGAACTGCTGAAAGGCACCCCCGAAGCCATCCTGAGCCCGATCAAACAGGAGATGAGGGAGCGCCTGGGAGACCTCATCACATTCTTCCGTTCCGAAACGGAAACACCCGTCTTACCAGACGAGGATGAAAAGGCCAAGACCGCTAAAAAGAAGAAGAAGCTTGTCGCAAAATAATCAATAGGGAGCAAAATACAATGTCGCAACATCTCGACCCAGAAAAAGAGAGAGAATTGGTAGAACTCCTGATGGGATTGACTAACTATGCAGACCTTGACGCAATTGCAGTGGTCAGCAAACAAGGTGTCAAATTGGCGTACTTCGCCACAGAAGAATCTGAAGCAGATCCGGACCTCATGGCAGCTGTAAGCGCCGCATTATTGATGACAGGAGAAATGGCTGCATCCCCTGAGAAACTGGACTTGGGGGACCTCTTCGAGGTGACGGTCAGAGGAGCGAAGGGATTTGCAGTTCTCTCGCAAGCCGGAGAGTTTCTACTCATGGGTGCTGCCAAGGACTTGACATCCATGGGTCTGGCTACAACTCAGATGAGGAAGTATGCCAAAGAAGTTGGCGACTTGCTCTCGACGTGACATAGAGCGGATTCACCCTCGATTCAAACCGGCAGATTTTTGTTAAAGCTAGAGCATATCTTTCCGACATTCAGCTAAGGAAAGCTGAATGGAGGAGAGATTGAATTGGAAATGAGAAGATTAGCTACTGTGATGCTCCTCATTTCATGTTTGCTGATCACGGTCTTGGCTATCAGTCCTCATAATAACACTCCTAGTATACAGAAGAGCTACTCGCCTAGTGACGTTGTGTGGTCAGAAGACTTCAATGATATATCCGGTTGGGAGTTTTGGGGAATGCATTATGAAGATGGATTTCCTCTCCCTGCCAACTATTCTGTGTCCGAAGGCATGCTACGATTCCTAGGAGGAAATAATCATTGGACTATTGCAATGTACAATTACACTCAGGGTACAGGCACGTGGAGCTTTGATCTTGATGTGCAAGATCAATACAGGCATCATTTCTATGTATCATTCTTCAGTGGCTATTGGGACAATGACAGTATTGATTGGCCAGATTGGCTGAGTTCAGTACCGTATGAGTATGGGATAATACCATTCACAGGTAGTTTTTATGATTGGAGCGACGAGTTTGTCTTGTACCGGCGCACTCCAGGGACAGGGTCTATCACCACATTGGATCGATATAGGCCACCTGAAATGATAGGTTGGCACCATATCGACATCACGAGGAACTCCTCTGGACAATTCGAAGTCTATCTCAATGGCGTGCTTCGAATGTCAGCGGTAGATACTTCCTACGACACCCCTGAATGCTTCAAGATCTATAGTCAAGGAGGTCCTGCGATTGACAATATTGTGGTTGATGACGAGATTATACCCCCCCCGCCGCCGATTGACGTCGTCATGATTGCAGTGATTGGTGGAGGAGCTCTTGTTGCTTTAGTGGTAATTGTCATCATTATGAGGAGAAGGTCCTAGCCCTTACTAGAAGCATCGGAAATAATATACGGAGGCCTCGAGTCGACAGACTCGAGTGGATTCATTTGAAATTGAGAATCACATCCAGAGCTGCAAACCTGAAATATGCCATTAGAGATGTGGTAGTGGCTGCCAGGCAGTATGAGAAAGAGAGTGGAGAACCCCCACTCTATCTCAACATCGGCGATCCAATCAAGTATGACTGGAAGACGCCTGATTTCATGGTTGATGCCATGTGTAAGGCTACACGTGATGGCGTTAATGGTTACTCTCCGTCAGAAGGGCTTGATGAACTTAAGGAAGCAGCAGCTGAGAAGGAAAAGCGAGTTAACGGAATCGATGTTGATCCTGCTCGAATCATTGCCACGACTGGGGTTTCAGAGGCAATCCAGTTTCTAGCGGGAGCACTCGTGAATGATGGGTCCGAGCTTCTGGTTCCGGGTCCCTCATATCCGCCGTATATCGGTTATGTCAGCTTCTTTGGTGGAGTTCCAAAGACATATCGTACAATAGAGGATGAAGACTGGGCTCCAGATACCGATGACCTTAGGAAGAAAATCAATGAGAGGACCGTAGGAATCCTCGTCATCAATCCGAATAATCCAACAGGAGCAGTCTATGATGAGAAGACACTCAAGGATATAGCGGGAATAGCAGGAGAATACGGACTTCCACTTATCGCCGACGAGATCTACGACCAACTCACCTTCGACAAGGATCAGACTCCAATGGCCAATGCAGCAGGAGAGAATCCAGTCATGGGCTTTAATGGTGTCAGCAAGGTCTACCTCGCTCCCGGGTGGAGAGTGGGGTATGTGTACTATCATGACCAAGATGGAGAACTCGAGCCGCTTCGCGATGCGATGGTAAGGCAAGCCAGAGTCAGAATCTGCTCAAATGCCCCGGCACAACTAGCCACTGCAGCCGCCCTCAGAAGTGATGGCAGTCATCTGAAAGACGTAATAGCTAGATTGAGAGGGAGAAGAGATCTGATATGGAAAAGGCTGAATGAGATTGATTCAATTTCAACACGGTTGCCTCAAGCCGCATTCTACATCATGCCGAGGATTGAGCTGATGGGCCGATGGGCAAATGACACGGAGTTTGTGCTCGATGTTCTCAAAAACACAGGCGTCGTGTTTGTCCCCGGTTCTGGCTTTGATCCGATATATGGCTCCGCACATTTCAGGAGCGTATTCCTTCCTCCACCTGATATGATAGAGGAGGCAATGAACAGGCTAGAACAATTCATGGACAAGAGAAGAATGTGACCAGAGATATCTACCCAGTTTCTGTCTTCTTTGATTCAATTATTGCACCAATGTCGGAGATCAGCTCGTCTACTAGCTTCTTCGCCAGCGCCACTTTCTCCGGAGTGTCCGGCGCTACGCCCACTGAAAGTACTCTGTCACTCGATATACGTTCAAGCTCGGCTCGTATCCCAGATAGTCTACTAGCTGCAGTTTCTACCATGGCACGATGTTTGGTTCTCAAAGCACCTTCAGTTGGATCTACTGAATCAGCAGCGGAGGGCAGTTCGCTTTTCAGAACCTCCAGGTCGCCCATCAGATCGGATGCCTTATCGCGTGCACCAGAAATTAACGCAGCTAGCCCTTTCTTGGATTCAGCTTCGTTGCCCCACTCAACCTTGGCTTCAAGAGAGGCTGCCTCAATCTTAGCTTGCTTACCTTTTAGTGTAGAATCAATCTCTTCCTTGGCTGATTGAAGCATTACTTTAGCATAGGATCGTTTCCTAGCCTCCTTGGCTTCAGAAACTCTTGTGATAAGCTCTTCATCACCAAGGATTGCATCAATCCTGTCAACCATCTGGTTTACTACGTGAACGCAGCCACGAGCAGAGGGGATATCTCCTTCTTCGAGGTAGGTGCGTGCCTGCTTTGCTGAGTTGCTAATGGATGAAACAACGCCATGCAATACTTCCTTTTCAAATGGCGAGTCCTCAATTGTGGAAGCAAGAAGTCCTAATCGAGTGTCTGTGACATCAAGAGCTTGCTGAAGTTTCTCTGTTTCTTTGAAGTCTTTGAGTACCAGCGTTCCGGGCCCCGCTTGAAGTGAGTATTCAGTCTTCAGCTTGTCGCTATAGACACCCTTCATCATGATGGTGTATTCCTTTACACCCATTATGCCTTCTTTCGCCTTCACAACAACAGCTATGTCAAGGGATTCACCAGGTGGAAGCATTGGAATCGATTTCTTCTGTTCACCGGACATGACTACAAGATCTTCATCGATATGCCATTCTAGGTTCAGGTTTGTAGCTTCACCATCACCTGCATTTTGGATTAAGACACGAATTGGGAATTCCTCTGAAAATGTCATGTCATTTGGCAGGGCCAACTGGGGAACAAGCCTAGGAACCTTGAGCTTGCCCCTAAGAATCTCTCTGACCATATCCAGTCCTTTATCCACATACTTGGTGAACTCCTGAGCATTGGCGTTGGCCAGGGCTGCTTTCAACTCTGTCACAGCAGCGGTTTCTGCAGTCGCAAAACCCTCAAGGTCCATCGCTTGAATCGAGGTTTCAATCATCTGGGGGATTTGACTTAGACGCACGATAGCAGGGAATCTAAGCTTCGAGGCATTTTCAGCTGAGAATGTACGGGCTCGATAGAAAGAATCAGCCTCCCTTCCAATCATTAGAAGGAGCATGCAGGCTGCCATTGCAAGGGCGGTACCCTTGGCGGTTTCTGCGTCTTCGCCCCAGAGTAGGTGTTCTCCTGCTGCTGCAAATAGATCCTCTGCGGCATGGCCATAGGAATCAACAGCTTTCTGCGACTCTCCCAGCTCTGAATAGACATCCCCAGCAGCACACATATTCAGGGCGGAATTCTTGAATCCCTTGCCAGTTCTATATTTGTCCGCAGCTTTTTCATAGGCATCAGCGGCCTGACGATATAGCTTATCTGCCCCCTCGTAGTCACCTCTTCGCTCTGAGGTTTCAGCGGCCTCAATGAATTTCCGTCCAGCTTCAGTAAAGGACTGTCTTAGAGACTCCTTTGTTGCTTCCTCAATCATACGTCTTACATCTTCATCTGACACGGTTCCTCGACCTCCAGCTCCCTCTGAACCATTGGTTCTCAGTCAAGTACGTCATAGCTATTAGTCATGCTCTAGTATACTTCTCTCGGAGAGTGTTTCAGCCTATCAGGCAGAGACCCACCATGACCCTCAATGACAAGCTCGTAGCCAGCCCCAATGCGGCCTTTCCTAGCAGTCTGAAAGCCTGACTTCTGAATTGATCGCGCTCCGCGTTCTGCTGAACGCTTCGCAATCATTCCCACACCACCAGGAACGGTGAGTATCAATTTCTTTTGGGCATCGTCAACCTTCAATGTGATCTCAGAAGATGGCGTGCCTGAACACTCATGAAACTGGTTGTCTCTGTATTCTAGGAATGTCATAGTTCCCTACCTTTGTCAATTCTAAACTCAGACTGGCTCGGTTACATATAGGGATTTGCTGGATGGAGGTGAACTAAAAAATAAAGATGAAATGAAAAAGAGACAAAATGGGGCTATGGACCAGTGACGGCCCACAGACCCAGATTATAGAGTGGTTCGATGAATTCGATTCAATCCATCGGCGGTGGTGGAGGTGGTGTGTCGTCGACCTTAGTATCCACTGGTGCCAAAACTGAATCGCGCTTCTTCTTTGTGAAGAAGAATCCGACCAGGATAAAGATAAGCCCTAGCACTGCAACACCTGCACCAATGAGCACTGTCATTTCACCGAAGAAAGCGTATTGTGCGTCAATAGATGGGAGTAGTGCGATAATTGCCCCTGCTATAACCAGGAGTGCTCCAAGACATACCGGCCCTGAACGGACATATGAACGCCATGTAAGATAAGCCAATTGAGTTAGCTCCTAATCGAGACTCTTACCACGCGGTCTCGTCTAATTCTACCTCAGGCGGGAGGAGCGATTTAAGGCTGTCGGCGATATTCTAGCCTAGGTCTAGAGTGATTTGAACAATGCACCCAGTTGAGGAGGTATTGACTTCGATTTTGGCTCCGATAAGTTTGCTAACCTTCTCTGCGACCTTTTCATGGAATGCACATGGATAGCCCGCTGGAAGTTTCTTCCCATCGGGATCAATCTGCCTGGCCATTGCCAGAAGCTCACAACGTCCTGTTTCTATCTTCATCCTGTGCACTGGAGCTGCAGGGAGCTGCGCTTCTTTTGAGCAACTGAGAATCATGTTTCCAAAACTCGAAAGGACATCAACTCCTTCACCAGATGCACTCCATATTCTGACCAATTCATTTGCTACATTCTCGAACATGACATCAAGATGGCCAGAAGGAAGATTTCCACCATATGCTGCCATTTCAGATAGCATTGCACCATAGGAATGGATTGCGTGCTTCCAGAGCTCGTTGCCGTTCAGGGACTCGAGCTTGGGAATGGCACCGACGCCAGTCAAAGAGATATCATCGATACTTGTAGAAGCCTCGGCCTGAACCTCAGATTCTCCCTCAGAAGGAGCTGTGGGCGAGCTGCCGTCATCATATACAAGGTCTGAAAGCTCGTAGTTCGGACATACTCCAGCAGTCTGATACTTCCGGGAGAACTGCATCAGTCGGCCAGCGCATTGAGCCACTGCATGTCTGCTGAGGCCTTCAAGTCTTATGTGACCATAGATCACTCCCACAAAGGAATCCAAATCCAATTCATGGACTGTCTTCTCGACAAGAATCTTCTTGCCTCTGACCACCCGGCATGCCCACTTTTCATCCATAACTCCAGCTTGAGCCGCATAGCTTGTGTTGGTGATACCAACCAATGGTGAGATAGGATAGAAGTCGCTCAATATCAGACCTCACTGATGTCTTGGTCCTATGAGTCTTTTTTCTTGGCTTCAAAAGGCTATCTTGAATGTACGAAATAGTCTACCCGGAAGCTTTTGTGACTTTGAGAGTGATTATCGAGTGAGCATCAATTGGAAATGTTACAGTTGAACCAGATGTTGGCAGGTCTCCAATGGCATTCTCACGGAGATCTAATAGACTGACCTTGGATACTCCAAAAGGAAATTCAAGAGTTGCACGTCCCTCCTCGCCGGCCATCTCATAGAGTCGAATGACGACCTCCTGATCAGAAGAGCCGATCTTAAAACAGGAAAGACCAAGTTCCATTCCCTCAATTTTCAGAAATGATCTCTCAGCAGGCAATGACCCCCCAGAAACCTCCAGCGGATAGCCGATTAATGGAAGCCTATGCTCTGCGGCTGTTCTCCAGACTGCAGCGTTCTTCCAAGATCCCTTGTGTGGAATAATGGACATCCGAAATGAATGGTCACCCTTTTCATTTGCAGTCTTCGACTCTAGAACATCATCATCTCGTCCATGTGACAGGTGTTCCACACTCCGCAGCAGAGTTACGCTGAGCATTCCATCTCTGAATTGAAACTCGTGCAGGCCAAATGCAGACAATCCTATCCCAAACTCCGGTCCGGGGCAATCCACCCAGTCAAGTCCAGAAAATAGCCCCTGGTTGGCGTCAGCCCATCCCTCAGGATCATTCGGTGTGGCTGTCCTGGACTCCGCACCAAATTGAGAACCCACTACGACTTTGTCTGCTAGTACTGTTAGAGGGAAATTGGCTCTGACACGCTTACTATGACCCTTGAAATTCAGTTCCGTTTCAAGGTCGATTCTATGAAGGCTCTCGTACAGCACAACCCGTTGTATCATCTTAGAGTTCTTGAAATCTCCCTCGACCTGTACTGTGGCTCTGAGTGGACCAGACTCAGCAACCGAGAGCTTGCCTGAATGGCGCAATGTCGTAAGATCCGATTCCTCATCAGAAAGTGTGGATCTCGCATATCTGTAGAGGTCTCCAACATCGCTTTCCATTGTGAGATAGTTGCTTGGACCGCGTAGAGCTTCAAACTGATTGCGTTTATCAAACACTCTAGTCATTGCACCACTGAAATCATCAAACTCGACGATGAAATCATCTGACTCCACCCAATTGTTGCCAGTGCGCAAAGAAGACTCAAACTCTGGAGGCTTTTCTGAGGGCTCAATAGTGTAGACTCTATATCCAAGACTCGGCATATCTCGTGCAAGAAGAAGAACATCTGCGGGGCTTCCCTCAACAATTTCCCCAATTACTTGATACGGGACACTGTTTCCATTTGAATCATGGATTCTGAAGAACTGCGTGTGAATCTTGGAGAGATCTAGGGAAAGCCGAGTCACATCATCCCTGCGCCATGGAAGAGGATTGAATACCACAAATGAAGCCTTGGATGGGTCAGAGGGAATCTGTGACGCGATACCACTTATGGCATCTTCAAGAATCTCGCCAGCTTGGTCTAATGCTTGTTTGAATCTACGCTCGGCGAGCTGATAGGGTTCATCGG
The DNA here is from genome assembly GCA_048939765.1 of Promethearchaeota archaeon. Lineage (GTDB taxonomy): Archaea > Asgardarchaeota > Thorarchaeia > Thorarchaeales > Thorarchaeaceae > SMTZ1-83. The sequence continues at coordinate 39,207 of JBHLPF010000005.1, read as the reverse complement.
CAATTGTGCCTCTAATAATATTGTGATCTTGATTGAAGAGAAGTATTAGCCAGAGGCTTTCCAATGCCCTTGTATTCTCTAGATCACCTGTTAATGATAGATATAGCTCAGTGAGATACAGCATAGATTCCAGCTGGCGATTCATCTGCTTCAGCTTCACTCTAGCGCTCAAACCGCCAGATCTCACAGATGAGAAGCGGCCAGATGCCAATTCTCCAGACATCATGGGTAGAGAGGCTTGTACTGCCTTGATCTTCTCAGTGAACTCTCTTGGAGTTACAATCGACATCCGCATGTCTGGAAAAGTAACATTCCATTGGGAAACAATGTCAGCTAAGTGAGGCAGCGGAGGCACAAGCTCGCCGCCAACGGGCACAAGCACATTCTGGGAGGAAGCCTTCGCTCCAGTTAGTTCTGCGACTTTTAGCAGATTACTGAATGCCTCCCTAAGATTCTCCGATAGCCATGCGGAGCTGTCATAGCCATTTGAAAGCCATGCCGCATTTACTCGACTGCCATCGAGCCCTTTCCATACAAACTCAGTTGGTGAGTCGTAGGGCATTCCCCTCCAAAACACATAGGAATCAATCCCACATTGCCGGAGAATCTGGGGCATTTGAGAGCAATGACCGGAGGAATCTATTGCCCATCCTGTCTTCACTTCAACTCCTAATTCCTCTCTGATGAAGCGAGTGCCAAACATAAACTGGCGGACTATGGATTCTCCATCCGGGATGATGAAGTCAGGCATCACATATGTGCCACCCACAATCTCAATCCTCCCTTCCAAAACCCGTTGATGAAGGGAGTCCCAGTAATTAGGAAAGAGCCGCTTGAACCCATCAAGAAGTGTCACTTGGTCAACGCTAAATTTGTGACTTGGATTCACTTCAAGATAGTCCAGAATGCTTTTGACGTTCCAAGAAACTATGCTGATGTTATGCTCATACGTCTGTACTCTTGAGTTGTCAAAATGCAGAAATGGGCATAGATTAACTATCCAGCGTTGCCCCATTGTAGGTCACACATCAATGTGTTGTGTAAGATGGATGCCAAAAGTGTTACGACCCTAGTGAAATGCTAGAGGGTCGGGGCGAATGACCCTCCGAATTGATGAACTATACATAAAGATCAGATCGCGCCGATCTCTCTGGTTCAATCTGACGGCCTTCTAGAGCTGCAGAAATCTTCTCATAATATTCCAGCACTTTCGGTGTCAAAGTGGGTCGTACTGTCTTCAGAGCTTCCTCGAAATGCTTCATTTCAATTTTCCTGGCCTTCATCTTAATATTCGTGGGCGTTGAACCTTCAGTGACAGCAATCATCACCGCCACTCTTACCAAGCCCTCAATGTCCGCTCCAGAGAAATTGGCTGTCTTTTCTGCGAGTTTCTCCAAATCGAGATTCTCGGAACCAGGAATGCCTCTTGCAACTGTGTGTACCTTGAGTATTTCCAATCTTGCATTCTTGTCTGGTGCTTCCACATGCAATAGAATATCGAACCGACCTGGACGAAGCATTGCTGGATCCATAATGTCTGGACGATTTGTAGCGCCAATAACAAGGACATTCTGCAGAGTCTGAAGTCCATCAACCTCAGCTAGGAACTGGTTCACAATCCTCTGTGTCACTCCGGTGTCATCTTGCTGCCCTCGCTGGCTGAGCAGCGCATCTATCTCATCAAAGAAGATTACGCATGGAGCAACCTGTCGAGCTTTCTTGAAGATCTCCCTCACAGCTTTTTCTGATTCTCCCACATATTTGTTGAATATCTCAGGTCCCTTGATTGAGATGAAGTTGGCCTCACTCGTAGTGGCGACTGCCTTAGCGAGTAGAGTCTTTCCAGTGCCTGGCGGACCGTAGAGAAGAATCCCCTTTGGCGTCCTAATCTTCATTTCTGTGAAAACATCCGGAAACTTGAGAGGCCCTTCTACGGACTCCAACAGCGCCTTTTTCGCATTTTCCAGTCCGCCAATATCCTCCCATTGCACATTGGGTTTTTCCACAAGCACCTCCCTCAGAGCAGAAGGTGAGATACCGGAGAGTGCAATATCGAAATCATTCTGTGTGACAAAGAGATCACGAAGCACATCTGGAGGAATATCTCCAGTTTCAGGGTCCACATGCGGCAGTGCTCTGCGGAGTGCTTCCATCGCGGCCTCTCTAGCTAGGGCCGCCAGGTCCGCACCCACGAATCCATGAGTGACTGAAGCCAACCGTTGAAGGTCAAGCCCTTCCTCGAGAGGCATGGATCTGGTATGAATCTGAAGTATCTCAAGACGCCCCTGTCGATCAGGCACTCCAATCTCAATCTCGCGGTCAAATCGACCTGGCCTTCTTAGAGCTTCATCAACATCATCCACCCGGTTTGTGGCTCCAATTACTATGACCTGTCCTCTGCCGGCCAGTCCATCCATCAGAGCAAGTAGTTGGGCAACGACCCTTCTCTCAACTTCTCCCGTTACCTCAGCCCTCTTTGGTGCAATGCTGTCAAGTTCATCGATGAAGATAATGCTTGGGGCATTCTTCTCGGCTTCCTCAAAAGCCTCCCTCAATTTCTGTTCAGATTCGCCATAGAATTTGGACATTATCTCTGGTCCATTAATCGTCTTGAAGTTCGCGCCTGACTCATTTGCAACAGCCTTCGCGATAAGTGTCTTGCCTGTTCCAGGCGGACCATGTAACAAGACGCCTTTTGGAGGTGATATTCCGAGACGTCTAAAGAGCTCGGGCGACTTTATGGGGAGCTCCACCATTTCTCGGATTTTCTGTATCTCCTTGCTCAGACCGCCTATATCTTCGTAAGTGACCTGTGGGATAGTAATCTCCTCAGGCTTTGCAGGTCTAGTGAGAACCTCGAGTTTGGTTGAAGCAGTAACTCTAACATGCTTGGTTGGACCAACAGAGGTCGCAGTGAACTGAAGACCTTGTCCTATGGATGCTATTAGGATGATATCTCCTCTCGTCATGGGCCGGTTCATTATCTGTTGCTTAATGTATTCCTCAAATCCAGGCTGGAATCTTACTGGCTGACTCGGTGCTAGAACAACCCTGGTTGCATCAGGGATGGTAATTGTCCCAACCTCCACCATTTCACCAAGTTTCACTCCTGCATTTGCGCGAATGAGGCCATCCATTCTGACCATATCAAGCACTTCATCCTCCTTGAGGCTGGGCCAACAAACTGCAACGGTTTCTTTTGTTCCTTTTAGCAGGACATAGTCACCCGAACGTACCTTGAGAAGATCACGCACCTCTGTGTTCAATCGAACTATCCCGCGACCTTGATCCTTCGGCATTGCGGCCGCGACCTTCAATCTAATTGAATTGTCTGTGCTTTCCGCCATCCAAACACACCCTCTATTCGAATCTCAACAATCTCTCTACGTCATCAGATTCCTTATTATTCTCATCCTTCTGCAGTCGAATCTCAGCAACTCCATTTCGGCACGAAACAAAGGAACGATTCGCATCAATGACAAAGGGAGCCTCGATTGTCTGAACAGGGTTGTCAGGACCGTAGGAAATTGTTGCGACTCTCCCTTTGACAATCACTTGGAGGCCCTCTTCAAGAGCACAGTCGTCCATAACTAGGATGACGGTATCTCCAAGGTCTATGCGCTCGACTCTGGCATCTTCACGAGGCATATCTAGTGGTATCTCATCCAATTCATCAAAACCACCGTCCCACAATCCGTCCATCCCGCTTCCTCCGGGCTGCATCCCGAAGGTGCCAAAGAATTGCTCTATCATTCTGCGGAAAATCTTCTGAAATTCGTCATCGTCAATCATTAAACTTGGTTCCTCCCGCTTTCCAGGAAGCTAGGCTTCACGCGTGGCCGTCTGAAAGATGGGCCATTGCCGCTCTCGACAAGCCTAGATTTCAAGCGTATGTTGGAAAGTTACATTAGAAAGTATATGAACCTTTACTAAGATGCACGATTTTCTTAATAACTTTGGAAACGCACATGATTCCAACTCAAGAAGACAATCGAATTCCACTACGAATACCCTTAAGAAAGACTGTATTCGGTGTGAAACTGAACTCTGAGAGGCAATAACTATGGCCAACTGCTCCTTATGCGGCAAGGAAGATCTAGTGTTTGTGTGTCCTTATTGCAGAGGAGTCTATTGCTCTGATCACAGACTTCCTGAGGGACATGGCTGCACTGCAATGCAAAAGGTCAAGGATGGCGCACGCCAGAAAATTGCTGACTCCTTTACAGGCCAATATGATGACGAAGACTATGATGAAGACGTATTCATGCAGCACCGTCAAGTGAAAGTGAAGAAACCAAGAAAGCAAAGATTCACGGATACCGAGATTAGGGATCTAGGGATTGCCACTGTTTTGACGATTCTTGTTAGCATAGCGATTTTCGGAATCAACAATCCAGTATCACCAATCGCAATTGTTAATGGGTTCCTATTGATGCCAGCTCTTCTACTCTCGTCATTGTGGTGGTTTCCTATTGCGATGATCTTGATCTTTTGGCTGTCATTCATGATTCATGAATTTGCCCACAAATTCGTAGCACAAAGATATGGAATGTACGCACACTTCCGGATGACAATGCAGGGATATTATCTATCTGCAGTTGCCATCCTGTTTGCAATCCCCATCTTCGGTACTGGAGTGATGGCTGTTGGAGGCGTGAGGGACGTTGAAGACTATGCAAAATCAACTGTCGCGGGTCCTTTCTCCAACATAATAATCGCAGGACTGCTCTTTATCATTGCAGAGATAATTGTAATCACAACAGGACCTTTGGCCTCCGCGGTTCAGTTCATAATATTCTATGGAATGCTATTGAATTCATTCCTGGGCCTATTCAACATGATACCCATTCCTGGTTTTGATGGAAGCACCATATTTCGATGGAGCAGACCGATTTGGGTACTGTTGACGGTCTCGCTTTTATCCACACTTCTTGCAGGCTACTTCGTGGTTCCAATGCTATAGTATTAGATACAGTATGTTTCCCTAGAGGTGATGAGCAACTCGGATGTCAAATGCCCGCGCCAGAATCAATCCGATTCAGGCGATAGGTCAGGATGAAATGCTCATTCGCGTGAATAATACCATGCTGAGAAAGACGACGAAAGGAGAGCTGGAGGAGTTTCAGGCTTTTTGGTTGCCACTAAATCAATTGAAAACAGCATGTATGAAGTACATTCAAGCGAAAGCACTTGACTATGATGTGAAACTGATATAAGACACTGAATAGTCAGGCATGATTGGTGGAGATACTATGTCTTTGGATAAAGAGAAGACTCTCGAAGAATTCGATGAGTTGAGGAACACAGTCGTCAAACTGTTGGAAGAGCATGATAGGCTGTCTGGCGACATTGATAGATATGCAAGTGAGGCAGAAGAACTCCGCGCTGCCAAGAGGGAAGCTGAGGAGAAATCGTGGGCAGCAGAGGAGAGAGCAAACAAGGTGGAGTCTGAACTTGAGTCAACAAAAGAGTCCCTCCAGAGTTCAACCGAAGAATTGGAGACACTGAGGTCGGACACAACGAAGGATTCTGAGATTGATGAACTTCGAAAAGAAAGAGATGAACTCAGAGCTGAGATGGATGAAATCAATTCGAAACTGGAAAGAGTATCTGAACTCTACCGCGAAACATCAGCAGAGAAAGAGAAACTCCAAGAGAAAGTAGATGTGAGTGATCTGCTAGCAATCTACATTATTCTTATTGAGAACATATTTGGAGGCAAGCCTCACGCCAGGGTGCTATATACATTGCACAACACAAAGACAGCTATTACAAGGAAAAATATTGAATCCAGTACTGGAATTATGGCTACTGCGGTCATGAAGGCAATCCATGACCTGAGGAACGCGGATTTAGTGTCCTACGATGAGGAAACACAAGAGGTCAAGCTGATAAAGGAAATAATGTAGGTCCGGAGAAGCATCTGGTAAATGACCTTGAGAGTGTGAATCTTTGGGAAGAATTAAGTATGCTCCAGAATTGAAGAAGTATGTGAGGAGGTACAATCTGGGAGAGAAACTTAGCTCGATTTTCTATCTGCTCAATGAAGATGCTCAGGAAGTAGTGGACTGGGCCTATAAAGAAGCGAAAAGAAAGCAGGATGGAAAAAAGCCACCCCAGGGTATAGAACTTGGAAAGTCTATGTTTCGTCTTCTTGGAAGAACTGCAGCGATTCGCCTTGTACAAGAGAATCACGCCCGAGGAAAACAGACCACAAAGAGCGAAGTTCGGCTTAAGACTGGCCAAAAGATGGAGATGCCGGTTCTCTATCAGGAGGCCGGTCTTCGCCATCCTCAGGAAGCGCGGAATCTCAGGCACAACCTGTTTCACGAGGCATTTCATGGATATATCACTCATTTATTTCCTGACGTAGAAACGAGTGTCCCCTCGACTGGGGAGGGTCTGAGTCCAGATCTCATGGTGAAACACAAGGACCCAGATTGGACAATCTCAGTTGAGTACAAGGGATATCGTTCCATTACACTTCTCAGTGAGTCGGAGATACTCAAAGGAATGCGATACCAAGCGGTTTATGGTACGGCGTGGCTCGTGACCTCAACTACCAAAGATGTAAGCTATCTCTATGGAGCCACAATAACATCAGAAGAAGTCATCGAAAGAGGACTGGCAAGACTCCGCAATATTGCAAAGAGAAGAGTCTATACTACTGAACAAAAGGAAAACAAGGGAATAGCAAGAAAAGGAATTTCTCATTTGCAGAAGCATGTTGGTGATGGCTTACGATGCAAAATTGTTTCTGCTGATGACCTCCTCGAGTCTTGCAGAGTAGGTAAGCCCCTGAAGGGATTAGCAGTAACGACAGGTCTAGATTTCGTTGATATGTTGCGCGATGTCGGAATGGCGAAACATGCAGACAATGTTCTGAGAATCATGAAGACTCCCGCTCGTTTGATATACAGTGACACTGTGACATCAGTCAGACTCATAGGATAGACTGAAACCAGGCTGCAGGACATATGCTCCCAAGCTTTATTTGCTGCCAGCCTCCCAAAAGACATAGTAGTGCCGTTTGAGAGATGATTTATTCATTTCGAGGGATGGAAGTTGGCAAAGCCTGTCGCGGAAGATATGCCTAGCATTCTCAAAGAGGTTCTGAAGAAACTCTCAAATAATTCGCCAATACTGGGTGCCGCCATCCTTTCTGTGGAAGGACTGCCGCTCGTGAGCCATTTTCATGGAAGAACTGAAGAGGTTGCGGTGGCTGCAATGGTGGCAGGCATTCATTCCGCGGGAGAACAAGCAGTACGGGAACTACGTCAGGGGAATCTCAAATCCATAATAATCCAGGGAAGCCGAGGCTCTACACTCGTAATTGCAATGCCCTCAGAATACCTCCTTGCCGTAACTGCCCCTGAAAATGCGAGTTTAGGGCTAATCTTCAATGATGCGAAGCGCACGGCGAGGGAGGCAAGCAAGATTCTTCGAGACCTTACCTGAGTGACAAAGCAATGCAGCAAGCCTATCCCTCAGAATTCCATCCGTGTTGGTCTCAATCCAGGCACAATATCTGGGAGCGGATTCATCTACCGGTGGCAAGAGTGTGCAATGTGAAATGTGCTTTCTGTGATAGAGCGCTCGCTTCTGCCTGCCATACTAGCATGCCTGGTACTTCTCGAATCCTAATGGCACCTGAAGATGCTGCAGGCAGAGCTGTTGAGGAAATCGAGAAAAGACCCAACCTTAAGATCGTGGCTGTCTCAGGCCCTGGAGAGCCATTGGCAAATGATGAAACACTCTGCACTCTTCAGCGAGTCAAAATGGCGTTTCCTGCCATCCACTTCTGCATAAGCACAAATGGAGTTTTACTAGCTGAACATGTTCCGAACCTTCTGCGACTCAATGTTGAAACAGTGTCAGTTTCAATAAGCACAGTCAATCCTCACTCTGCGGCGAGAATCTATGAGTGGGCAATAGTAGATGGGAATCTGATGCGGGGCGAGAAGATGGGTGAACGCGTGATTGAGAAACAATTGGATGGAATCTGCAGAGCAAGTAGCGTTGGCATTCGTGTAAAGGTGAATTCAATTCTTATTCCATCCATAAACGGGGGCGACATTGGCTCCTTGGCTAGAAGCATCTCGAAAGCTGGAGCTACTCTTCATAATATCGTACCACTGGTCCCAAACGCCAATATGATACAGATGCAAGCACCTTCGGAGCATGAAATAGCAATGGCAAGAAAGACTGCTTCCGCCTATATTGAACAGTTTCATCATTGTCAGCAATGTAGAAGCGATGTTGTTGGAATACCCGGAAATGATACTCCGCTTTGACTCACATTAGGCAGGAGTGAGGCAACCGTATTCTACAAGCTTGTGAATTAAAAACCAAAGTGCATTGCGATCATAGCGATCATTTTGCAATGATTGAAAGACTTCGGTAATCGATTTCACACCATCAAAACTAGCAATCAAACCATCTACTGCATTGGCTTCGTATTGGATTCGAAGCTTGTCAATATCTACGTCGTGACAGTCATTGCGTACAAGAATATCATTCTCGGTAAGCCTGCGTTTGAAGCCTATCCATTTATACTTGGCAAGAGCAGAGATAGCCGCGAGAACCTCTTCTTCTGGCAGACCAATCAAATCAAGTATCTCTGCAACAGTGCGTTTTCCATTGATGAAGGCTTCAACCTGTTCGAGCTTCTTATCAACATCGCCAACACGAAAGCCTATTCGAGATCCTCCAGACCTGCGTATAGGCACCAAATCAAGGTCGATCTCCATGTATGGAAACTCTTTGATAATGTTTAGAGCAAAATCCCTGAATATTCTGACATCGCCCTCAAAATCCCTCAGTTTCCTGCCATGCGTTGATTCAACATTCTGTAGAATCTTCTTGAGCTTCTCACGATATGGAGATTCATCCGGAACTGGGTCAACGACAAGAAGCACCAACACAGTTTCTCCAACTTCAATTAGAATATCATACGCAGCTTTTCTTATTGTTCGAATTGGAGTCTTGGCAAAGATGATCACCGCCGTCACAAAGCCTGCAATAAGGTCCGGATCAACGGTCATCTCAGCGTAGGGAACGTTGAGAACTGACTCTCCGCCTTCCATTCGGATAAGAGAGATGTATCTGACCTTTGTTGTATCAATGGACAAAGCAGGTCATGCCTCCTATCCAGTATTCATTCGTAGAGTCATCTTGGAGCGGCGATGCTGTATTGATGGCAATTGTTGGTGAGTGAGTACGGTTGCTATTTGGCCAATTCCAAATCATAGTAACCCAGCACCCCCGCATCTATCAGGTTCTTTGCTACTGTTTTGACTGCTTCCATATTATACGGCAGCAACTCACAGATTTCGAGAAGAGTCCTAGTACCATCACAAAGTTCCACAAGAGCCGTTAATTGGTCCCCATATACTCCTCGTAGTAGAAGGGGTGGCTCCATTACCTTCACTAGTACACTCTTCTCCTCCAAACGTCTACTCATTGTGATCCATTTATACCGATCAAGCATTGACAAAAGCGCCAATGCCTCGGCCTCAGGTATTTCTGACTGATCAACTATCTCACCGATTGTTCGCTTGCCATTGATGTAGCCTGAAATAAGCTGCAATTTCTCATCAGTTTCTCCAACACTCCAAGGTATGGCCGCCTGAAGATCAGGAGTTGCCTCGGACTTCGTGACCATTCGAGGTACCAAGTCCCAATCGAGCCTTCGGTACGGGAAAATCCCGAGAATAGTAAGTGCATACTCCCTGAAAGGACGTATGTCACCCTTCCAGTTCTGCAGATGCACTTCGTATTCGGATTCAAATTGCTCAATGAGTCTGATCAAAGCTCGTCGGTATTCAGTGTCGTCCTCGACTTTGTCAATGATGAGTAGTCCGACCACATATTTCCCTTCTTCGATGACAACCACATAGCCTTCTTTGGTGAACGTTTTCAATTGCCGGTTCTCAAAAATGATGATAGCTAACACAAAACTCGCGACCAAATCCGGGTCCACAGACATCTCACGATAGGGGATGCCTATTATTGGCTCACCACCCTCTCTTCTCACTAAGGAGAGATAGCGGACCTTTGCACCTTGGTCTTTTGACTCACTCATCGTAATTACTGGCATGACAATTGACCAGATATAACTTATCTGAACATCATAAGAAATCAAGAAGGCCTGTTTGAGAAGTAATTCGCACCTCAGAAGCATCATCTATGGAGTAGCCGATTAGCTCTGACAGATTTGCAACTGTGAAAGCTGAACCAATTCGGGTTACAAGCAATGACCCTTTCATGCCTACAACCCGTCCTGCTAACTGCAGTTCCTCGACCGGAGTTCTTCCCGACCTCCATCTCTGAGGTTCTGCGTTCAATGAATCGATATGATAGTGGTCTGATAAGTCCTGAAGTGCGATTTCAGATTCAATCTCTTTCTCCTTGACAGTGTCAAGAAATCCTTGAGCGATTTCTTGAGCTATTTCCCCACCAATAGGCTTCAAGAGGTGCATAGCCTTGCGTTCAGCTCTGACCTGTTTCTTTACAGCAGATCTAGCACCCAGTTTGTGCTCAATCTGACGGGCCCTCAAACCTCCTTCGATGATCCCAATCACTCCACCATAGTCTGCACCCTGTTCAACCCATCTGGTCTCTACCCTAGACCTCGAAGAAACACCAATCTTTAGAGTACCATCATTGAAGACGGCAAGATAGACGGCATATTCGCTTGAAAAGCACCGCTCCTTTCGCTCTTCACTCGCATTACAGTAGCTACCATCACAACGAATGCATTGGTCTATTTCGTCCATTGCGGAACACGGACCACATCGACGCATACCTCTGCGAACTAGACTGTTCTCAGGGCATCTCACCGGCGTGCCTTGTGAATCCAAATGACCAATACAGCGCTTGGGCCCTAGGATGGTCCACTCCACATCGTACTCTGAGGGTAGGGCCAGGAATATTGGGGTGTCTGATTCATCTGGCCAAACCCTGATGCCGGATTCGAAGGTGTCCTGACCTGTAGGTCGCCAGAGAACATTCATCACCTGCATTTCGAAGACTCCTAGAAAAATGTCAAACGTGGAGTACCTTCGCCCATCCATTGCACTCCCTGAATATTCAGGTCTGCATTGCATTTCGGACAATGACCCTGTTCATTCAGATGGTTCTTTTTCAAATAGACTCCATAGCGTTCTACAGCCCTAAAGCCGCATTCTGGACAGTAGGTATTCTCATAGTCATGTCCACCAATGTTTCCAGAGTATACAAAAGTCAATCCTACCTCTTTTGCTATCTTGATGTGTTTCTCCAACATTCTTGCTGGAGTTCGGGGAATGTTCGTAATCTTAAAAGTGGGAGAGAATGCAATGATGTGAAGTGGAGTTCTAGGGCCAAGAATATCCACCACCCACTCTGCTAATGCTCTTGTGTCGTCTTCATGATCGCCAATCTCGGGAATAATCAGATTTGTGATTTCTATGAAGATGCCCTTCTCTCTCATACGGGCCATTGAATTATAGATAGGTTCAGGCTTAGGAACTTCCATGTATTGTTGCATGAACTCCTTGTTGGCACTCCCCTTGAGGTTCACAGATGCTGCATCAAGATACGGTGCTATGTAATCTACCGCCTCTTCTGTCATGTAGCCATTTGTGACAAATGTGTTGAACATTCCCTTCGAGTTTGCTATCTTTGCAGTATCATGTGCAAGCTCCATGAAGATTGTGGGCTCAGTATATGTGTACGTTATTCCAGCGCAGTCTGTTCGTTCAGCCTGAGTGACAATTGCTTCAGGACTCATTTGGTGACCTACTGGACTCTCACGGTGTGAGGAATGATAGTTCAAGCAGAATTGACATCTGAAATTACACGAAGAGGTACTAATAGAAAACGTTCTAGAACCAGGTGCAAAGTGAAACAGCGGTTTCTTCTCTATTGGATCAGCTGCCATTCCATCAATCAGCCCATAGACGGATGTGTATAGCTTGGATTCCTTCAGACTTCTTACTCTACAAAATCCGGTCTCGCCCTCATGTATGACACACCTCCGGGCGCATAGATCACATCTGACTCCTTCCTTAAGGCTGGAATAGAGCACCGCTTCTTTCATAATCAAGGTTTCATTCCCGTCGACTCTTATTCGTCTTATGGTGTGTGAGCACAAAATCGCGAGTGAAAATTAAAATGAGTTCTGGCCTATTTATTGATGGTCCTTCTGTTGAAGACGCCTAGGGAGCTCGAAACACTCAGCGGTCTATTTGGATCAGTTACAGATAGAACCAGACTGTTCCTTAGTCGGTGTTCAGAAACCAAATATCTGGCAGTAACCGACTTCAACAAAGCCACGGATCAATATTTCTCTCTTGCAAGGCAAGCTTTGGAAGGACCGAGGAAAAAGCACGTTGCATCCAAGAAATGTAGAGAGCAGTATCTTACTGTCAAGAATGCTCTTGAATCTGGTCAACTCAGCTCTCAGCTAATTAACGCCCTTGAATGTCTAAGAAGGGCCTTCGTGCAGGATGTCCTGAAACCCGCTATGAAGCAATACATGACTAGTTCAATCAGCTCGGAAGGGATTGAGAAACTCTACGAAAGCGTGTTACAGATAGATGGACTCCTAGAGATAGTCCAGTTTTTTGGAAAGGTGCAGAAAGCGTAGAGTACTACTCTTCATCCTCTTCCAACACTACTAGCATCTTGTCTAGGACTATTGTTTCTCCGTCACCCTTGATTTGTGCAATACCAAGCTTCTGGTAGTCCTCAGCCCATTTCCTGACTATGGGTTGGGACACACCTAATGAATTAGCTATCGCTTTCACGGACATCTCATTATTCTCTTCAACCATTAGAAAGCCCTTTGTTTTGTCAGTTGATTCCATCAGCCCGAGATATCCATCCAAACGTAGCTGTGTATATCGCAATCTTGCAAGGGTCTTGTTATGGTCCTTCTTCAGTCGTTCAAAGGTGGCATTGATTCGATCGTAGTCACTGTGTAGTCGTTCAAGCTCTCGCATTTTATCTCCCGACTCATATGAACGAAGGCGGGCTCGAAGTTCATCCACCTCAAGCAGTTGTTCTCTAGTAGAATCGATTTGAGTCTGAAGTCCAGCTGCTTGAGCCTTTAAGTCACCAATCTCAATCTCCTTCTTTGAAACGATTGATCTGTGTTCAGCCGCCGCCTTCTCTGCAGTGGTAGCACGAGTCTCTTCCTCTCCCACTCTCTTTGTCAGGAGATCACGTTCGGTTTCCAGAGACTTCACCTTTTGTCGGAGGTCAACAAGAACATCTGCATCAACCTGCGGAGCAGCTCTCATCTTCGCAATGGTCTCTTCAAGCAAGTCCTCTTTGGCTTTGGCCTCAATGAAATCACTCTGAACTCTGGCAATCTCCTCTTCTCTGTTCTTCAGGCGCTCCTCAGCGACGCCAAGATCACGTGTGAGCTCCTCCACTTGTCTTTCGAGTTCCTTGACCTTGCTAGTGAGTTCGGCAGAAGTGATTTCCTTTGGCTTCATCAGTAGTTCCTTAGAGAGGAACTCAAGCTCCGTTGTTGCACGCTGTGTAAAACCATCCACACTTGACTTCAGAGTGGTCATTTCCTCAAACGTAGTCTTCATGGAACCCTTAAGGCCATCAGTGATGTCTTTCACCTTCTCCATTATTGGGGCAGACATTCCTGTGGTGAGTGTTTCCTCAACTCTCTCAAACTCTTCCTCTACGATGGACTTTACCTCTGTTTCAACATATGAGGCCTGCAAGTTCGTCTTAGCTCTACGTTTGCTCCGGCCGATAATCGTCGTCCTGAGATTCACAAGGTTCCCTTTTAGCCCGACCAAGAATGAGAGGACAACTGGTACCAAATCACGTTCGACTCTGTCAACTGTAGCATCGACCTTCATCATGCTGCGTTCTAGGAGAACAAGACTATCTCTGAGCCTTTCAGCGCTTCGTTCTATCTCCAAACGCCGTCGAACTTGTTCTGCAGACTCTACCATGAATACATCAGTCTGTAGTCGTCCTGAATCGATGAGCTCCTTTTTCAAACTGTCATCGACACCAAGTTCCTCAAGTAATTCGTCGACCACTCCTGTTCGGTCAGGGGAGTCCTTAGGATCTTTGCTCATAAACGAACCTCGCTAACCTATCAATCATTGAGGCAATAGGACTGGAGTAGCAGACAACACATAAATCTATTCGCAGTAGGAACGACTTGTTCGAATTAAGCGAGGCCAGGTAGTGAGATTACGTATTGAGATGCAAGCCGATATACTAAATCGCGGAAAATCCAAGATTCGTAATGGCCGGCTTATTTGGCATCTCTTTACTGACATGGACAATCAATTTGTTGAGATGATTGATGTCTTTCCTCCAGCTAGGGTGATGGAGCGAGCAGAGAAGAATATTGTTGCAGTCATGAAGGTTCCGGAGATTAGCCCTGGTGAAGCATTCTCTCCCACTGCGATTTTGCGAATAGACACCACGACTAGAGATTGGCTGATTGAGCAACAGTCGATACCCGAATCAATCAGGAAGCAGACTGTCGGTATGTACAGCTCTATGCAGAAATACTGGGAAGTGGAAAGCCCGATCATTCAGACATTGTCTCAGAGCATCGCAGAGAAGAGTGATGGAGATCTCTCATATGGTAGGCTTGCATTTCAAGTGGTTCGAGAGCGCGTGAAGCTAAAGACTCATCTAGATGAGAGAATAGGAGCAGCGAGGGCAGCGATGGAAAAGGAGGGCGATTGTGATGAGCATGCTGACCTATTCATCGCACTTGCGAGAGCAGTCAAGATTCCCTCTAGACGAGTCATTGGACACTTCTTCAAGAAGCAAACCATGCCAGAACCACATGCATGGTGCGAGATTTTCCTGGAGAGAAGAGGATGGGTTCCGGTTGACCCTGCGCTAGGTCGTTTTGGTGTTCTGAGCGAGAACTACTTCTCACGAGTTCGAGAAGGACTTGTTTCACAGAGGCCCACAATCCTACTGAAGACCAAGAATCCTGATACAGGATCGCTTAGCATAGAAGAAAATGTGACTATGGCGATTGTCAAGAACAGCCAGAATTAAAAGCCAGATATCTTGTCAGATTCCAATAGAGTCACAAACATTTCAGCACCGAACTCCCAACAAGCATGTGTGTCAAAGATACAGCAGCGGATTTTGGGGAGAAGTGGCGCATCAAAGGCGCTTCTCAGAGTGCCTGCCAGATGATGAGCCATCATCTCGCCGTATGCCGCAATTTGCGGTATTGATTCCAAGAATCGATTGCTGGTGGAATGCATAGGCCCTGGTTTGTAATCACACACCTCAACGGTAGATCCTACGAATCTAAGGAGGTCTATATGCCCTGATAGACGATATCGGTCAGACCATACGGGTACTTCGATTGCTATAGTATTAGGGTCTTGATGCAGGAATTCTGTCATTATTCCGTGGTCAGCATTGTAACTTAGATTATTGGTTGCTCGATGATAGTTCCTTAGCTTGCTAATGAGATCACTATCCATGAAACTCTTCACAGATCCTATTCTGAATAGGCGGCTCTTCATAGCTGCCTTCTTTGCAGCGTTCATCTTTGTCAACTTCAGGGAAGAAGCCCTCTCGTAAAATGGATCGGAGAATGGTGCAGAGGGAACTCTCCCGGAGGTGATATTTGTCATGTGAGCCCATAAGGAAGCAAGATCCCCCTCGTCCTTTCCCATTCGCTCATGATGAGTCTTATTCCACCGAAAGCCATATGCAACTTTTCCATGCTTGAATTCGCGTCCGACAATATCAGGCTCTCTAGAAGACATGACTCACCGAATTCTTGCCAGTGCTCAATCTTTTTAATTCACCGAACGCATGTGATTTTCGGGGACTAGGATGACGTATGCGTTCATTGTGTTCTACAGATTTCAGTTAATGGATGAAGAAAAAGCAAAGAAGGCCAAGAAATTCTGGACCATCTTTTCAAAGGATGACTGGCCAAGCGACATCAGAATCTTGGGGGATTATCGACATGCATGGGGAAGTGATTGGAATGGATTTCTTCTCATAGAAGTCGAGAACCCTGAGCGATTCTTTGAGTTTTGGCCTAAGTTCCGAGACAAGACGCGATTCTATCTAGACAACACGCGGACCATCATCGGTGTCAAGAGAGATACAGATGAATGGTTATAGCTAGAGATAGCTTCTGGGTTGGAAAGCAAGAATCGGGAAGGCGATCTAGGCCTACCCAGATTAGCCGTGGTTTAGAGCGGCGTCCTCCATCAAACCTACAATCCAATTCAGATCCTTTTCTGCTATGCCTTCACCGCTGCGATAGATCATCAACGAACCAAGGTCAGCATTGACAGTCGTCGTATGCTGGGCACCGCTTGGATATGGAAATGTGCCACGGAAACGTGAAATCTCTCCTCTATACTTGCGAGTGTAAAGACCAATCTCAGCCTCGTTCTTGATAGAAATGCCGCGGAACTCCGCTTGTGTGAGATTTCCTCTCTCGACACCAGAAAGCATGACTGACGCGATATCAGTAGCAGCACCATAGACCTCTTTCACTGCCTCAGAATTGAGATTCAGAGGAGTAAGCTTGGCACCCGTATGTTCCTCCAATAACATTTGGAACTTCCTAGCGATACGCTCTGAGCCTCTTACTTCAACAGTGCCCTTTCCGGTCTTGACTAGTACCTGTGCTTTGCTGACACTTATGTAATGTACTGTTTCCAATCTGCCGCCTGAACCATAGGTCAGAATAGGCACTTTGAATCCCGCAATAATCTCGCCCTGAACAGTCTTGCCTGTCGCACTCACTTTGGTAAACCCTGCTCCAGCATGTTGCTTGCTCTCTGGCGCATATTTGACCTTCTTTAGCGCAGTCGCGATCTGAGCGGCATTACTCTTGGTCCCTTCGTATTTGTAGAGCTTCACTGAAAGTCCCACACCAGTGGGCCTCAGTAGTTCCGGCTTTTTCTTTTTCTTCTTCTGTGTTGTCGTGCTCAAGATGTCTCATCTCAGTGTTTTTCATGTTGTCTAAGGAATTAGTATCAACTGACCTTCGTTTCCGATGGAAATAAGGGTATGGTTTTCAATATAAAGAGAACATTAAATCCAGGCAATATTCCCATGTAGCTGGCGTATGACTTTCATATATACCCCGGTATGAAATTGCGGAAATTCATCCATAGGAGGAGGGCATCATATCTGTGTTTGGCGCCAATTAATGGAATACTATGGAGGATAAGTCAAAATCATGTATTATCCAGCAAATCTTGTATCACCAGATGAACACGAGGAGTATCGGGCTTATATGGTCTGAATTCTCTAGTTTTAGCTTCTTCAATGCAATGCGGAAGATTGTCTAGATCTTGACACCAGACGAGATGACCTCTTCGAGCAATTTCTCTAATGAGCTCTACTTGATGGCCTTCCATGAGAGTGGTATTCTCAACAACTACAAATCGAAGCCCTCTCTTTATGCATTCGATTGTTGTACCCACCCCCCCAGTACTGACTATCACTTCAGCAACATCATAGGCTGGTACCAGTGATTTTAGGAAACGAAAATACCGAATATTCACTGGGACATAAGATCCTCTACCTATTTGGGCAATCACAGAGTCGGCAAGTGCCCCCTCACCAACCAATTCATCCATTCGTTGTATTAGGGGATCAAAACGAGCGGATCCCACTGTTACGAAGATCAAAGAAGCTGCCCTCCATATATGGTTCCCGGCGTCCTAGTTGCTAATGCTTCCCATTGTACAAAGAATAGATCGGTCTTGTGCAATAGCATCCTTCCAGTAATTGAAAGAGTATCAACACGAGCCATGCTCTCGATGAACACTGTCTTCACACCTGTAGCTCGTGCAGCAAAAAACACTGGTACTGTGATTCCTCCTCCGCAGCTAACGACAGCCACTGGTCGATAGATTAGGAAGTAAATGATTGATAGCAAGAATGTTATCAAGGTTCGAATAACTGACATGATTCTTGAGTCTTGAGGGAGAAGACGAGGAGCAAAGACTGGAAGAATCATACCAGGAATACGAATCTTCTTGGGAGTCAACCGGTCAAGCACGTTAATGAGATAGAAATAGGCATAGCTCCCACCTAGGAGGTCTACTAGAGAAAGGGTTTCGGATGAGTGACCACCTCCACCTAACACAGCAGCAAATCGCTTCAAGACTCTTCCCAGATTGTGGGCTACTATGCTCCCACATAAAGCTCGTGTAGGTCGCAGAATTGTCCCAAGAAGAATGCACTTGGTATCTCAAGTGAGAGCTGTAAGAGGATAGTAGTACTCAATGTCACGGGCGGCACAATCGAGGAATGTTCTATTGAATAATAGTCATCCTCATATGGCTGTGCGTCGCAAGACAGAGCACTGACCGAGATGCTATCTGATATGAGCCACAGTAAACGAAATCAGCTCTATGCCAAATACTGCGATTTCTGCAGCGACCTATGTACATCTCCGGAAGGAATGACATCGAACTATATCTTAGTGACTAATGTGTGGAATGAGGCAGAGAGGATTCCGATTGCCTTTAGGAATGTCAGCAGACAGACAAAAAGACCAGCTGCTTGGCTTTGGATGGAGGATGGTTCCACAGATAGCACATACGATACGATAATCGAGCAAGCTGGGGCACATCCTGATTTGAATGTCATCGTTGAAAGAATGCCTACGAAAGCTCAGGCCAATTTCTTCACCCTAGGTAAGACTCACGAAAAGGTGTTGAGGAGAGTTAGAGAGCGAATTGATGCAATGGGGATTGACTATATGGCAATCCTCGACGTTGATTCGGAACCATGTTCCAACTACTTCAAACGTTCATGTTGGATTTTGGATAACAATCCCAACCTCGGTGCAATCTCAGGCTATATAATCGGTGAGTGGAAAGAAAGTCTTGTTGCACAACCAATGAACAGTGGTAAGATGATACGATGGAGTATCGTGAGGGAAATTCAACAGTTCTGGGACTTCTGCCCGGACACATTTTACAACATTAAAGCATTGGCACAGGGCTATGACGTTGATGTATTGCACTTTCCAGTTCATCAAGTTCGACCTTCTACGAACATAACTCCGCGTGGAGCACTAAGAATGGGAAGAGTTGCATATTACGGAGGCCGCCCATTTTGGGCGGTGCTCTTGAGAGCACTACGACGTGCTTTGCTTGGACTGCATGGTGGCGATATGCTCAGAGGCTATTTCTCAGAATGGACTCGAGGGACGTGGAGATGTGATGATCCTGACGTGCTGGAATTCTTCGGGAGCGGAAGAAATCCAGTTGGATTGGCTGTTGAGATGATCAAGCAGCTTCTGGATGAGAGAGGAAAGAGAACACAGATAGTACAGGACTCATAATGAGCAACTGGAAGGATTAAAAGAGCCTGCAAATTGCCAGAGCTATCAAGCTTACTCAGGTGTGATCACTGTGACGTTAAATGTCCTTCACCTCTCTCATTCAGGGCTTCCAGACCCAAGAGTTGAACGTCTAGCTATGATGTCACAGTCATATGCCAAGTCAATTTTCCTTGGCCCTCCGAGTAGTAGTCATCGATTGCATCAGGAAGCATTCAGTGAAGTGAGGTGCATTGATGCATTTACGACTGCAAGCAAGCTTGGGCTGCCTTTTTTCTATAAGCGGCTGCTTGATGAAGTTAAGGAACACGTCAAAGTTGTAGAACCAGACCTAATCTATGCTCACAATATCATCACTGGCAAAGTTGCCAGAGACCTAGGCTTGCCTTTTGTCTACGACGATCATGAATATTGGTCTCGAGAGATGAAATTGAAACGCATAGGTGTGAGCTCTATCCCCAAGAGGATGAAGAACAGAATTCGTCGATATTGGGTGCCTCAAAGGTACTTGATTTGGGAGAAGGAAGTACTACCAGCAGCCAGTGCCACTGTTACTGTTAGCGAGGCAATTGCAAAAGAACATCGTAGAAACGGGGCAAATTGCTCGGTCATCCCCAACTTTCCATTGAAACAAGAGTCTGAGCACATACCTACTCCAGAACTTCATCAAGGCAACCTAAAAGCAATCTCTTTGTCTTCGGATTCTATTGCATGGGTAGAACATCGATATCCTGGTAATCATATGGAGATGTGGGAGAAAGAAGGTGGTATCAATGTCGATTGGGTTGGCAGACCGCCGCCGAAAGAGTGGAAGTGGATTCAACATAGAAACCGTATTCCCCCAGCTGACCTCTATGAGGTGCTAACCAGAAACTACCAACTAGGATTGATTCCCTGGACGCGTTGTTGGTTTCATAGATACGTCCTATCCAACAAGCTTGTTTCCTACTCGCACTCAGGGCTGATCATACTGCTCACTGATGATTTTGAAACCATGCTGGGTCTACTTCCCAATTGGGGTCGTTTCATCTTTGGAGGAGATGAAGATTTGAAGCAAGTCATGAAATCACTTCAGAAGATGTCCCCTGAGGAGATTGTTTCCATACGAAAGCGACTCCAGAGATGGGCGAAAGAAGAAGTAGTTCTGGACAAGTATACTGATGCTCTCAGAGCTGCAATATTCAGTACTCAGGATGGAGAGTAAGAGCAATATGATTGACTGGGGCTAGTTTGAGTTCAAGTCATTTCATACTATTATTCTCACATTTAGCCTAGAATTATGTCAGCACTGGTTCGATCTCCGAAGAACTCTTCGATAGCCTGTTTTGGTTTGGTCCGTTCAATATCATCTAGTTTCACCACATTTCGGTTTTCGAAGCTGTTTGGACAAGGCTCCTGTTCGGATAGTGTGTCAACATTTCCCGGGCGGAAGATTAGATCAAGAGCACTTCTAGGGCATCTAGCTACATCTTCTTGGTCAATAATCATATAATCATCTTGGAAAACTGATTTCAGAACTTCACCAATTGCTCTTGGAATGTGGTCAATTTGGCCTGCAACCTGTGAAGAAAGTCGAGCTTCTTGAGATCGTGATATTCCTTCAGTTTGAGAGAGAATCATCTCTGGTAATCACCAAAGATAGCTTTTCGTAAAGAAACCACCAAATAGAGTCTCTAGAGTTTCAGTTCTCGGAAATCTTCCGTTGACTACATATAGTAGATTTCCACCGTCCTGCTGCGAGGTTCAGTGATGACAATCGTTGAGTCTGCAGGTAAGCATCCTCTCTATGAAGGGATTAGGAATATTGTCAGTGAGGACCGAGTAAACGACAACCAGCTCATTATCTCATCATATAGTATGGATGCATGCCACATCACAGCTGAAAGACCGGGAATAGTAGTGATGCCTGAAACTGTTGAGGAGATTCAGGCCATTGTCAATCTATGCAGGGAGTCTAGAACGCCACTTATCCCAGCTGGGGGAAGGAGCGGTATCTGTGGTGCATGCCTCCCACGAGTTCCTAGTGCAGTGATGTTAGACATGGTCAAAATGGACAAGATCGTAGAGATTAATGAGGATGTCATGACCGTGACTGTCGAAGCAGGACAAAGATGGGCCGAACTGATTCATCGCCTTGATGAGAAGGGCTACAAGCTAGGCTTTCGTGGTCCCTATGGAGGAAATGTGGGGACTGTTGGTGGCTCGACTAGCATCAATAGTATCGGATATGCAGCATCGAAGTACGGTCCATCAACCGAGGGAGTGGTTTCTCTCGAAGTTGTATTGGCTAATGGTGAAGTCATAAGGACAGGCACTGGATGGAATGAAGGAGCAGAACTCTTTTGCAGATACTCAACATATAACGATCTTACTGGGATATTCCTTGGAGATCATGGTACATTAGGCATAAAGACTAAGGTCACCCTCAAGATCTACCCGAAAGCGGAGTACATCACTTACGGGGATTTTGGTTTCAAGACTCTCGAGGAGGCTACTGCAACCTTCCTGGAGGTTCAGAAGCGAGGTCTGACCGAGGAACTCAACCTCCTTGCAGATAGGCAGTCTACTGATACATTCTTTCCAGGATTCCTGGACAGCCACCCTGAAATCCATGCTATGTTTGCGTCCATAGTCCAAGAAACGGATGAACAATTGGCTCAGCGTAAGATGGAGATAGTGAGGGAGATAGCACTTGAGAACGGAGGAAAGGATCTGGGTAACTTCGCATCACAGATGCACTGGACAGAGTTATTCAACCTGGTTCAACCACTCTATAACAATGGATTCTGGTTGAACACTTGTCACCTGCGACCGATTACCACAATACCGGATCTCATGAAGAAACTCTGGGCTATCTTTGACAAACACAAGATGCTGAAGAATGGAATCAAATGGATTGCCAGCTGCCTGGGGGCTGATAGAGCATATGCCACTGGATGGATCACTCTCTTTCCACCTAACAGAGAGAAGATGGAACTAGCGACAAAGATTTGGAACGAGATGCTGGATACAATCATCGATACTGGCGGCTGTCCCTATTGGCAAGGCATTCTATGGGAGAGTAGAGCACACAAAAGAACCGATAAGGCATTCCTTGACACCTATTGGAAGATAAAGAAGGCCCTAGACCCAGAGAACATTCTGGCTCCAGCCGTGTTCACAGGAGGGGACTAATAGATGGAGTACAGGAATCTGGAGAAGTACGCAGAGGACCTGTTCTTGTGTGCAAGATGCGGCGATTGTTCTCTTGCTGACAAGACTGTTGCGTCAGGTCGAGATGTGTTTCATCCTTGCGCGGTGAAAAATGTCCTTGGATTTGAAGCCTACACATCAAGAGGCCGAATTATGATTATGAATGACCTTCTAGCTGGGAAGCTTGAGGTGGATGAGGATTTAGTAAGCTGGGCTTACTCGTGCACGACTTGCAGAAACTGCCAGGAAACCTGCACAGCGACTGCAGAGGGGATAAGACTCCCTGAGATGAGTGAAGCATTACGAAATGACCTTGTTGAAGCAGGGTACGGATTCGAGAAGCACATCGATATTGAAAACTCAATCATGAGCCATTACAATCCATACAAAGAGGACCATGAAATGCGCCATCTGGTTTTTGGAGAGCGCCAGTTTCAGGAGACCGCAGAGGTAGTCTTCTTTGTAGGTTGTACGAGCTCGGTACGTGAGAAGGAGATTGCACTATCAACTGTGCAGCTACTTGACAAGATGAACATCGACTATACAATACTTCAAGATGAACGGTGCTGTGGCTCAGTCCTTCTAAGACTGGGGAGAAAGGATGCATTTGAAGGTCTAACTAGGCACAATATAGAAGCTGTAAAGAACACTGGTGCAAAGGTAGTTGTAACTGCTTGTGCAGGTTGCTTCCGGACTTGGAAAATAGACATTCCTCAATCGGGTCATGAGTACGATTTTCGAGTACTTCACATAACAGAATTCCTAGACCAACTCGTGAGAGAAGGAAAGGTATCCTTTGGATTTGCAGACAAGATCCGAGTGACCTATCACGATCCTTGTCATCTGGGTCGGCATTCAGAGGTCTATGAAGCTCCTCGCCGAGTCATTGAATCGGTCGGTAATGTAGAACTTGTTGAGATGGTCACGAACAGAAGATACGCGCATTGCTGTGGGGCGGGTGGCGGAGTGAAGAGCTCCCACGGAGAGTTGGCTGAAAGAATTGCTGCTGACCGCGTAAGAGAAGCTGAGGACACCAGTTCTGACATTCTCATTACAGCATGTCCATTTTGCTTCAGAGGCCTTAGAGATGGTGCAAGATCGATTGACAGTAAACTGGAGATTCTTGAGCTCACTACATTTCTACTAAATGCTGAAACAGGTGATCGTATGCTATCTATGGAAGACCATCCGCTCAAGAGCCATTTCATGTCCTATCTATCAGACCATCCAAAGATCTTTGAGGGACTAAAAGCAGGCGCGGTGATTGACTACGGGATAGAAGGAAGTCGGTTTCATGTAGAGGTTACTGGGAAGTCCGAGATACAGGTATATCCTGTAAGAGGAGAGAACCCTGATGTTGAGCTATCATTCTCACCTGGCGCAGTAAAGCAGCTGATCACATACCAATCAGAAGATGAGTATGCGGCCAATTTTGGTAGGTTTTTCAAAGAACCAACTGATGAAGAGTGGATCAGATTCAACCTCAGACGCAATATAGTAAAGCTACTGATGAAAGGCTACAGGAAATTCGCTCAGAAAGCTGGGCTCATCTAACTTGATACGTCAATTCGGGTGTAGAGACGAAGAGTATTCTCTAAGATAATACTTCGAAGCTCTTCTTCATCCATTCTCAAAATCCTTGAAACCTCTAAAAGCGCGACAGGCAAATTACTGGGGGTATTTCTGGTGCCTCTTTCAGGCCCAAGAACCGGACTATCAGTTTCAATAAGAAGCCGTTCGATATTCACTGCCTTTACCAACTTCTGCTTTTGAGGGGACCTGACAACTGATGAGGGAATTGAGAAATAATAGCCCAAATCGTTGGATGCCTTCCTGGCAAGACTTGCCTTGCCATCAAAAGCATGCATATGAACAGCGTAGGCATCCATCTCTGATAATATTTCAAGGGCTCTCATTCCGGCTGAACGGGAGTGTATCTGTAGCGGCATTTTCAATTTATTCGATAGTTTTATGCCTTTGCGGAAATTGGCCTCTTGGATTCCCCGTTCAGCATGATCCCGCTCTCGATAGAAATCCAATCCTATCTCACCGATTGCCACGAGATAGTTTTGGTTCTCTTCAACAGCTGATAGCAGTTGATGCATATATTCTGAACTCATCGGATCAAGGCCGAGGCTGGCAAAGACACTGTCATATTTTGATGCGATTTCTATGCCTCTCTGCCAATCATTTGGTGCAATTGCTGACAGAATGCAGAAGATCCCCTTTTGTTTCGCATTCTCGACAACTTCTTTCAAATCAGATCTAAATTCATCTTGCTCAAGATGACAGTGGGTGTCTATCATTCTCGGTTGCATGTTCAGGTCACTCACAAGAATTGGGGTCACACTGTATAAGTTAGTTTAGAGTCTCGATATGATTTTGATTTCTTCGTTCAGTGAATCTGTTTATTAGCAAAGTGCTAACCAAGAAATTAAGAATCACTTGTAGGGAAATCTAGAGAAGTGGCCTTTCTAATGATAACGATAATCGACTTTGGAATGGGAAACCTTGGTTCTATCAAGAATATGCTAGTACGGATGAATTACAAAGCTGAGATTACATCAGACCTTGATACGATTCGAAATGCCGAGAAGCTCATCCTACCGGGCGTTGGTGCATTTGATATGGCAATGACCAATCTGAAGAATCAAGGACTAATTCCGATTCTAAATGAGTTGGTTCTGAAGGATAAGGTTCCCATTCTAGGGATTTGTCTAGGTATGCAGTTGATGTCTAGCAAGAGTGAAGAGGGAGTGCTTGAGGGCCTCAACTGGATAGAAGCAGACACACCCCGCTTTAGATTTGATATTGACTTAAACCTGAGAATCCCACATATGGGATGGAATACAATAGAAATCAAGCAGGAATCATGCCTTTTTGAGGGAATGTATGAAGAGCCACGCTTCTATTTTGTACATTCGTATTATGTGAAATGTCACAGTGAAGAGAATATTCTTGCAACAACCAATTATGGAATCAAATTCACATCCTCAATTGTCCGTGAGAATATTAAAGGAGTTCAATTTCATCCAGAAAAGAGTCACAAATTCGGAATGAAGGTATTGGAGAATTTCGCGGAGTTGTGCTGATGCTAAGAACAAGAGTGATTCCTTGTCTGCTTCTCCGTGGACAAGGTTTGGTGAAGACTATCAAATTCAAAAATCCCACATATGTTGGGGACCCAATCAATGCAGTTCGAATTTTCAATGACAAAGAAGTGGACGAGTTAGTTTTTCTTGATATAAGCGCGACATTGGAAAAACGGTCGCCTAAATATGAAATGATAAGGGATATTGCTACCGAATGTTTCATGCCCTTCGGCTATGGAGGAGGCATTCATGATATCGAAACGGCGGCCAGAATCTTGAAGTTGGGATCTGAGAAAGTAATCTTCAACTCTGCCGCCACTGACTTGGGCTTTTTGCGAGAAGCAGCCGATGTTTTTGGGAGCCAAAGCGTTGTTGTATCAATAGATGTATCGCGGGTCAGAAGAGGGAAATATCAAGTCTTCACTCACTCAGGCACAGTCAATACCAAAATGAACCCAGTTGAATTCGCTACGAGTGTTGAGGCTGCAGGTGCAGGGGAAATATTCCTTAATTCAATTGATAGAGATGGCACCATGGAAGGCTATGATATTGAACTACTGAAATCTGTCACTTCTGCAGTGAACATTCCTGTTGTAGCATGTGGTGGTGCCTGGAAACTTGAGCACCTCCGAGAAGCAATATTAAAAGGTGGTGCTTCTGCAGTTTCCGCGGGAAGCATGTTTGTCTTTCATGGACCTCACAGAGCAGTTCTCATTAATTATCCGACTCAGGAAGAATTGAAGCAGTATCTTCCCTAATGCGAGGCAATTGCAATGGCCAGGGACTACCAAATGTGTACTCGATGTGTGATGGATACAACGGATCCCCTGATAACATTCGATGAGAATGGAGTATGCAACCATTGCACTCGGTATCTAGCTCAAATGGACCAGTTCATACTACCCGAAGAAGACAGGATGAGAAAGCTAGAGCATATGGTTGCTGAGATAAAGGAGCATGGGAAGGGCAAGCCGTACGATTGTGTCGCGGGCATCTCTGGTGGAGCTGATAGTTCTTACATGGTCTATAAAGCCACTGAATATGGTTTGAGACCCCTAGCAGTTCATCTGGATAATGGATGGGACTCCAGGTTAGCTGTAACGAATATAGAACGTGTATTGAACAAATTGGGTGTTGACCTCTATACCCATGTTATTGATTGGGAAGAGTTTAAGGATTTGCAGCAAGCCTACTTTGAATCATCAGTCATTGATATTGAAGTTGCTTCAGATCATGCAATCGCGGCCTTGATACGAAATATTACAGCAAAGAAAGGAATGAAGTACATTCTAGGTGGCACTAACTATGCGACCGAAGGCATCATGCCTAGAAGCTGGGTCTGGACGAAGAATGACCTCACAAATCTGAAGGATATCCATAGCAAGTTTGGAAAGAGAAAACTGAAGACCTATCCAATGCTTGGTTTCCTTGGTCTAGTATATCTGAGGAAGATCAAAGGCATACGAACTCTGCCATTTCTGAATTACATTGACTATAACCGCGAAGAAGCTAAGAGGTTTCTTAAAGAGAAACTTGGATGGGAAGATTACGGCGGAAAACATCACGAGTCCATTTTCACAAAATTCTATCAATCCTTCATTCTTCCAACAAAATTCAATATCGATAAACGGAAAGCTCACCTCTCCACCATGATATGCTCTGGCCAAATTGATCGGGCTTATGCATTGAAAGAGTTGGAAAAACCTCTATATGATGAGCAAGAGTTGAAACGTGATACCGAGTATGTTCGAAAGAAATTTGGCTGGTCTGAAGAGGATTTTGAGAGAATAATGAGTCTTCCAGTGAAGCGACACGATGACTATAAGACTGACCTTTGGATACGAAAGCTCTTAGGTGCAAACTAGATAATGAGTAACCTGATACTACCATTGCACCCTTAGTCATTAAGTAAGGAGGGTATTGCAATATGAGAATCTTGGGTACCATTTGCGCAAGAGCCGGATCAAAGGGTGTTAAGGATAAGAACATCAGAAATCTCGCTGGGCAGCCCCTCCTATCCTATACAATTAATGCTATGAAGAAGTGGGGGAAAGCTGATAGAATCGTGGTTTCTACTGATTCACCAAGAATTGCTAAGATTGCGAATAAATATGGAGCTGAAACGCCATTCACACGGCCTGCTGAATTGGCAATTGACACGGCACCAAAGATACCAGTTCTCCAGCATGCATTGAGATTCTGCGAAAAGGAATACAAGACAAGATATGATGTTGTCGTTGATCTACAACCCACTTCCCCATTCAGAACCTCAAATGATATTGAGAAATCTCTTGATGAATTCCTAGCTACCAATGCAAAAGTTCTCTACACTGTTGTGAAAGCTGAGAGAAATCCCTATTTCGATATGGTTGAGCTTGATGATGAGGGAAACGCGCATTTATCAAAGACACTCGATAGTGAGTATTTTAGAAGGCAAGACGCTCCAAGTGTTTATTCTATCAATGGATCCATTTACATCTATGATAGAAACCATCTGCTGAAGACCAAGAGCCTGCATTGTGATAAAGCACGGGTTTATGTGATGAACGAAATTTCGTCTGTCGACATCGATACTGAACTTGATTTTTGCTTTGCAGAGTTTTTGCTGACATCAGGCTTCTTTGAATTTGATTTTAAATGAAGAAACAACGGAACTGATTTGTATGACAGACATAGTCCGAATTGCTAACAAGCAGGTTGGAAAGAACCAGCCGGTTTTTATTATTGCAGAAGCAGGTGTAAATCACAACGGCCGCATTGATTTGGCCATCCAGCTCATCGATGAGGCATATAATTCAGGGGCCGATGCAGTAAAATTCCAGACATTCAAGACTGAGGAATTGACAACGAAGCATGCAAAAATGGCTGATTATCAGATTGAGAATTCCAAGGAATTAGAGAGTCAATTTGCATTGATTAAAGGATTGGAACTTAGCTATGATGCGTTTGTTACATTAAAGGAACATTGTGAGAAACGAGGGATAACATTTCTATCAACTCCTCATACTTTGGGAGCAATGGAGTTCCTTGATCCTCTAGTCCCTGCTTTCAAAATTGGTTCCGGTGATTTAACCAATCTTCCATTTCTAAAAATATTGGCTAGGAAGGATAAGCCCATTATCTTGTCTACAGGCATGGCAACGCTTGAGGAGGTAAGAGAAGCGGTAGATGTAATCCTCAAAGAAGGTAACAGCAAATTGGTCCTGCTCCATTGCGTTACAAACTACCCTGCTGATATGAAGCATTTGAATCTGAGAGCTATAGAAACTCTCAGAGAAACCTTCAGCCTTCCAATAGGCTTCTCGGACCACTCAATTGGTGTGGCTGCAGCAGTTGCTGCGGTTGCTCTAAATGCTTGCGTCTTGGAGAAGCACTTCACGCTTGATAAAAATCTTCCAGGTCCTGATCACAAGGCATCTATGGAACCCCATGAGCTCAAGGAATTAGTCGACACAATTAGAAGTGTGGAAAGAGCCCTGGGTGATGGTTTGAAGAAACCAGCACCAAGTGAAGTGAGCATCAAGGATGTTGCGCGAAAGAGCTTGGTAGCCCGAATTGATATAGATAAAGGTGCAATACTCACCGAAGAGATGATTGATATAAAACGACCAGGCCATGGAATTCAACCCAAGTATCTTCAGGACATAATTGGAAAGAGAGCGAAAGTTGAGATCAAAGAGGATGAATTATTATCGCAGGATATGTTTGAGTAGGATAAGAGAAGACTATGGTACTTGTGAGGGATCTCTAAATGAAGAGAATAGGAGTTGTCACGGGAACTCGAGCTGAATATGGTTATTTGAGACCCCTTCTTGATGCCATTGTTGAAGAACCAACCATGGAGTTGCGACTATACGTTTCTGGAATGCATCTTCTAAAGGAGTATGGTGATTCTATTCGTGAAATTGAAAGAGATGGTTTTGAGATAGCCAGAACTATAGATATGGGCTCGAAGGCGATGGCCAATGATTATGAATTGGCACAATCAATAGGCAAAGGAGTAATTGGTTTCTCGACGGTCTTTATGGAAGATCATCCTGATATCATCATTGTCTTTGGAGATCGAATAGAACCATTTGCTGCCGCTATCGCATCAACAACAATGAATATACCAGTGGCTCACATAGCTGGCGGAGATGTGGGCATGGGGGATATCGATCATGTCATGAGACATGCGATTACAAAGCTCTCACATCTCCATTTCGCACAAACTGAAGAAAGCAGAAAGCGTATCCTGAAGCTAGGCGAGGAGGATTGGAGAGTACAAAATGTGGGATCGCTAACTCTTGATACAGTACTCGGCAGTGAATTGCGGACAAAGGAAGATATCTCAAAGGAATATGGCTTGAATCTTCAGAAGTACATTCTAATTTCCTATCACCCTGTTTCAACGGAATGGAAAGACGCAGAAAAGCAGTTCAATCATGTCTTGGAATCAGTTGTGGAAGTTGCAGCAAAGCATCAATTGCAGGTCTTTGTTATCTATCCAAATGATTACCCAGGAGGCACGAAGATTGTTGATGTGGCCAATGAATATGCAAAGAAGACAGCCGTTCACATTTTCAAGAATCTTCCACACATTGATTACCTAACCTTGATGAAGCTCGCGGATGTATATGTAGGCAATTCAAGTAGTGGAATAATCGAAGCTCCATCACTTGGCGTCCCATATGTATGTATAGGCACAAGGCAAAGAGGTAGAGAAAGAGCTCATAATGTCATTGATGTGGATTACAATAAGGAAGATATTGAATCTGCAATCGAGAAAGCTCTCAAAGATCAAGGTTTCAAGGAAGTTGTGGGAGAACTAAAAACACCCTATGGTGATGGGAAAGCTAGTCAACGCATTATTGAGGCTTTGAGGAATTTGAGTCAGGATAGCAAGTTGCTACAGAAACGGATGACCTACTAGGATGGAGAAGAGAACATGAATAAGAGATTCAAAGATTGGAAAGCACCTGAGTTTGATGACAAGGATACTACGAGATGGAACTGGATGTGCCAGCATCATGAGAATCTTGAGCTTGGACATCATACAGACATTGGTGCCTTCACATACATTAACGCATTATACGGTGTAGCTATTGGTGAAGGAGTGGAGGTTGGCTCTCACTGCTCCATCTACTCACTATCAACGATTGATAACAAGAGAGGCAAAGTTGTCATTAGGAAGAATGCCAAGATTGGAACTCATTCAGTTATTATGCCAGGGGTCACGATTGGAGAGAACACTGTAGTTGGAGCATTCAGTTTTGTTAATCAGGACCTCCCGGACAATGTAGTGGCTTATGGCATTCCTGCCAAAATTCAAAGCTCGCAAGATGAAGGAGTAAGTTCGGAAAGGTGAACAACAAGTGGACATTCCTCTTTTCAAGATTGGATGGGATGAAGACGATATCACGGCAATCAGTGAAATTATCCGATCAGGGAAGTATTGGTGTATAGGAAGTGAGATTGAAGAACTAGAGAAGAAAATCGCAAATTACATTGGATTGAGCCATTGCATCCTTCTCAACTCAGGAGGGTCGGCATTAGACGCTTTGATGAACGCCTATGGCTTCAAAAAGGGTGATGAAATTATTGTACCGTCCTTCACCTTCATTGCATCAGCCTACGCTCCAATATATGCGGGTGCCAGTCCTGTTTTCGCTGACATTGAAGAGCAGACGTTTGGATTGGATGTGGATGATGTCAGTAGCAAAATCAGTTCTAGTACAAAGGCTATACTGCCAATCCATTATGGTGGTATGCCATGTAAGATAGACGAGCTCAAAGAATTGGCGGAAGAAAAGGGGATGATTCTGATTGAAGATGCAGCTGAATCATTTGGTGCAATGCTTGAAGGTAGGCAAACTGGATCTTTTGGGGATTCATCTATCTTCAGTTTCTGTCAAAACAAAGTCATTACAACGAGCGAAGGTGGCTGCGTGGTTACTGACAATAGCGAAGTGAATGAAGCAGTAAGACGGTTCAGATCCTATGGAAGAATAGTAAGTGGGGACTACTTCGCTGGAGGAGCTGAGGTGGAATACGTCGAGGTTGGATACAATCTACGCATTTCGACATTGCTTGCTGGATTGGGTCTTTCTCAATTAAAGAGAGTTGACGAATTAATCGAAATGAGAAGAAACAATGCGCAATATTTGATAGAACGTTTAAGTGAAATTGAAGACATCATCACCCCAACACCACCTAGCAAAAGATTCTATGCAGTTTATCAGATGTTCACCATTAGAGTTAAAGATGGTTCCAGAAAGAGAAATGAACTTATGGACCATTTAAAGAGCAAAGGAATCGACTCTAAGGTATACTTTGATCCTGTTCACAAGTATTCGGTATTCCAGAATCTTGGTTATGGAAAGGCAGATTTGCCCACAACTGAACGCATTTCGTCGCAAGTTTTGACGTTACCAATGTATCCACATATGACTGATGAAGAACTCGAGTATATCTCAAAATCTGTAATTGAGTTCTTTTAATCAAAATAGGCTAGCTACCGAAAATAACAAATGTATAGTACAAGGGAAACGAGATGAATTCACATGAGGAAAGGGAAACCTGCGATTCTAGTAACTGGCGGGGCTGGCGCAATTGGCTCAGCTCTTGTAGAACACCTTTTGAGAACACTGGAAAAAGAATACACTGTTCGGGTCTTTGACAGTGATGAATATGGCGTTTGGCAACTTCAACAACGTCTAAAAGGCAATCCCAATGTACGCTTTTTCCTTGGGAGTGTTAGGGACTATCCTCGTGTGGAAGAGGCAATGCATGGTGTGAAACATGTATTTCACACTGCTGCATACAAACACGTTGCATTGTGTGAGTACAACCCATTCGACGCTGTGGAAACCAATGTCATTGGTACTCAGAACACAATCCGGGCAGCAATAGCCGCCGGTTCAGTTGAGAAATTTCTCTATATTAGCACCGACAAAGCAGTGAATCCAACGAGCTTGATGGGTGCAACAAAACTCATTGGTGAACGGTTAGTCATAGCTGCGAAATATGTCAGTGGCCTTCGTCCCACAAAGCTTAGTGTCGCCAGATTTCCAAATGTCATCCAAACAAGAGGAAATGTCTTTGAAGCTTGGCCGAAGCAGCTAAAGAAGAACGGAAAGATTCTGGTGACTGACCCCGAGATGACTCGGTACTTTCTTCCACTTGAATCTGCGATTAAATTCCTGATGGAAGCTTTTGAATTCATGGAGGGTGGAGAAATTTTCATTCCCAATTTGACGGAAGATGACACTCGAAAGATTGTTGATGTAGCAAAGGAGTGGCTTTCTGAACAGGAGAAGAAGGGTGAAATCGTTTTTGGCTCTCCTGAATATGGAGAGAAGCTATTCGAAAAGCTACATACCGATGTAGAAAAACCACATATTGAAGTTCTAAGTGAAACTCTACGAGTTATTCGACCTCCAAGCTATGATTTCATTCGCTGGATGCCAGATGAGAGTAGGTGAAATCAAAAGACTAGCTCAAGCTTGAATATCAGAGCTTCAATGCAGAAATACCCGGAGCCAAAGAAATCCAAATTAGTCTTATTAGGTAAAAACCCAGCAACCTATTTCGAGGTTTCAAAATGACTGAGGAATTTTGGGTTCCGTGCATTCTGGAAGATGTGAATATTGATACACGATTGTATATGGGTGGACCATTCTATACGTCTGCCTCTGATGCCGATTTCCAAGCATTGTTCATTCTTCCCTTACCCACAAGTAAGGGCATAACAAGGCTTCATGTTGGAGACATTAAGGTCAATATTTTCGATGCTAATCCCAACGACTGTGTGGAAAGAATCATTGTATATGCCGCTTCGTGGAATCAAATCCAAACGCTTCTAGATGATAGTACACCTCGTACTGCAAAAGGTGGGTACACGTATCCGCTTGGATTAACTGACGTTAGTGCTTCTGAGAAGGTTGTTGTTCGTGTCTTCTGTAGGGCATCCGCACCAAAAGGCTTGGACATCTCAAGCATTCAAATCAAATGTAGATATGTTTAATGAAGTCTATCCAAGATGACTGTACGAGAAACGTACAGTCATTCTTCTTTATGAGAAGTAGAGCACCAAGTTCAAGATGTTCTAAAGCCTCGGAAGGTTTCATCTCGCTCCAAATATAGTTTCCTTGCAGTTTCAATCATTCTCTGTTTCAAATGGTCATAGTAATTTTCTAGCAACCTTCTGTTGGCATCAAATAAGTACTGATAGAACTCATCATCAGACAGAGGAGTGAAATTCACAGCTAGAAGATCTGAGTTGGTATGTTTGTTTTCATAGAAATCTTCTACATCAGTAAGCAAACTATTCTCAATAGCATATTCATACAAATCTGATCCAGGATAGGGTGTAACGGGTCGAATGGTTCTCAACTGAGAGTGATCATCATACTTCAATAGAAACTGCACTCCTTTTTCCAGAGTATTCTCATCCTCTCCGATATTACCCCAGATGATATTAAACCCAGGAGATATCCCAGCAGCTAGAGTATTTTCAATTCCATTAGTTATCTGTTCGACGGTTAGATTTTTGTTCATAGCTTTCAGGCAATCGTCATCAACGCTTTCAATTCCATAGTTGATGAACACACAGCCTGCTTTCCTCATCAATTCCAGAATATCCGGTTGTGCAAAATTGAGGCGGCCATTACAATCCCATCGAATGTCTAAATCTGCTTCGATAAATGCTTGACAGAGCTCTGTTATCCGTTTTCGAGAAACCATAGTAAGCTCATCTGCGAATGCAAAATAACTGACCCGATACTTCTCATTGAGGAGTTGCATCTCTTCAACAACATTTTCAGGACTTCTCAATCGAATTCCTTCATCCATACGATAACAGAAGTTACAACGATAAGGGCAGCCTCGAGAGCTCAAAATGGGCAGGCACCGATCACTATTCCTTATATGAGGCATTCGGAGAAGAGTGTAATAGTCCATCGGGAACAAGTCATATGCAGGAAATGGAATTGAATCCAAATCTGCAATCAAAGGCTGTCGTTCTGTTACTATGCACTTACCTTTGTCATCTAGGAAAGCGATGCCTTTTACATTGCTGAGGTCCTCACCTTTTTCAAATGCCTCAAGGAGCCGAGGAGTGCTTAGTTCACCCTCACCAACTACAACAACATCAGCTCCTGTCTTCTTTAGGAAATATTCCGGTTCAGGGGAGGGTCCATGACCACCAATAATGTACTTTGGCCTGTCTGGGACTAAGGCAATGGCCGCAGATATTTTCAGAAGTTTCCGATATTGATAGTATCCTCCTATAACACCGACACCAATTACATCAAATTGATTCTTTTTCAGATACTCTGTCAAGTGAGATTCATGGAAATGATATACATCCTGATTATAGATGGTGATTTCATGTCCAGCATTACGCAAAGCAGAAGCGAGGTACGCAATGCCCTGAGGAAACCAGTGAATATAGGAATCGTTGTCGTAAACGATTAAACAGACTCTCATTGCTATTCGGAACTGGCGAACACTGAATCTGTTTAATAAGTCATCCTCTGAAGAACGCCAAATGCAGCTGCACTGATTAGCTAGCGTCAGTAAAATGTGTAGTACATTATCCGTAAATCAGTATAGGTTATATGTAGTGCCGCTCCATCCAAATCAGTATCTAACGAGGTAGCAATCTTTGTCCATTAAGAAATGGATTATGAAGCAATACTGGCGAGTAGGAACAATTCGAGCTCTTTCAAGCTTAGCTCTTGGGATGTTTGTACTTGGAAGGCTCTACTATATTTACATCCCTGGTCTTCAAGACATGGGCCTTCTTGGAGCACTCATTTTGGGTACGCTCTTGGTTGTTTTCTTCATGGGACTTGGTTGGCTTTATGATGTAAGAGGTAAGATGTGGAGTCCACAGCAACAAGCAAGTGTTGAAAGGAGTCCGTACTATTTCATCCCTGATTATCGATCGCTAGCAATCGACTATCCTGTATTCTATGCTGTATTTCAAACCATGAAAGGCATCCTCGATAGCGCTTCAATCGAAACAGAGAATTATAATGAGTTTCTGAACTACATGCAGAAATTCTTTGATAGATCTGTGGTTCGGAAGGATCTTTTTACTGCACTTCCAAATTCGGAGAAGTATATGGAAGACAATCCCTTCCTGGAATCTAAAAAGCACTCACCAGGTAAAATAGGTCTGGGCGCCAGAGCCAAACTCTCGTTCCAGATTCAGACGCTTCGTCTTACCTGGATTCAATCCTTAACTGGACTCCTTCAGGATGTACTCATTTTCGGAACCTTCCTCATTACGCTAATCTATCTCGAGGGGTCAGAAGTAGTAGGCTCAATTATACCGCTAGATATCCTTATCCTTGGTATGTTCTTCATCTCACTGCCGTTGTTCACTCTTCTTCTTGCACTTGGCTGGTTATACGATAGGAAGTTACGCATCTGGACTCCGGACCTCATTGTTAAGGTTGAGAGAAATCCATTCACTTTCTTGGCGGAGCCCAGAATTCACATCATGGAGTTCCCACTATTCAATACGGTCTTGGGAACCATGAAGAAGATCATGAGCGCGGCGGGTGCAGACTACAGTGATATCGATCGAATTTTGCAGTATCTCGCGGATTACAGCAATTTGGATGTATCGAGAGATGAAGACATGGTGGAAGCAAGACATCTCAGAAACGCATTTGGAGTGCTATTTGAGTCTCAATTAAGGAGTGACTGAACATCATGCGTATTAGAAAATGGTTGATGAAACAACAATGGCGAATTGTTCAGATAAGAGGAATTTGGGGTCTATTCTATGGCATTTTGCTACTAGCAATTGCCTATTTTGAGTACATTCCTCTCTTCGCCGGGATGGGGTCATTTGGACCGTTTGTGTTTTCTGGGGTACTCCTTTTCGTGTTTCTAATCTTAGGCTACATATATGATAGAGTCCTAGTAATGTGGGCACCTTCTCAAGAAGTCACAATGGAAAGGAATCCCTATCAATACGTCCCTAGTCCAAAGGACCACATCTTCTGGTTTCCGCTTTATTCATCATTGTTAGATAGCTTTGAGAAGATGGCACAGAATTTCGATGTTGACACCAAGGATATTCGCGATGCAAAGGAATACTATTCTCATCTTCAGAGTCTACGACCAGAAAGGAAAGAGGATTTGGACAAGGCCCTTGAATTAAGGGACAAATTTGTATCAAGCCACAAATATTGGGCTTCCGATGGTGACACCTGATTTCACACCTTTGATTCGCCTTCATTTCTCATTTTGAAGAAGCTCTCTGAAGAACGAAGCTGCATTCTGAGATGAATTTGATTTGAAGAAGTGCTCGAGATCTGTGGCTTCTGATCCTTTTGCATCCTTGATATGCTGCATTAGTTCCTCCACATTTGATGCTTTCTGCACCATACCTGTTTCAAGAAGCGGACGTGCGTGTTCAATACCCGGAGCGTCGATTACATAGGTCTGTAGTCCGAAAGCTAGACCCTCAAAAAGTGCTGTAGAGTAAACACCCACCTGGATCAACGATTCTGCGAACAACTCATAGAGATCAGCGTCTTGTTTAGCAACAACTTGGATCTTACTCATCGCAAGCCATGGATATTGTTCTCTCCATCCTCTTTGTTCTGCAGGGTGTAGCTTGTAGAGAATATCATAGCCCAAGTCGTCTGCTTTGCTTAGTTCAACTGCAATCTTCGAGAGTGTTTTGCCCACTGTATCTTGCGAGATAAAGAGGATTTGTCGCCT
Organism: Promethearchaeota archaeon; assembly: GCA_048939765.1. GTDB lineage: Archaea > Asgardarchaeota > Thorarchaeia > Thorarchaeales > Thorarchaeaceae > SMTZ1-83. The sequence goes on along the minus strand of JBHLPF010000005.1, from coordinate 1,872 downwards.
CCTGGTGATTGTCGAGTATGAATCTTTCTTGATTTCGAAGTATGGAAAGCCTATACTCACTACCTTCTCCTTTGGTATTGGGTACTCTACACAGGTTCTCCAGTAATCACCCCAAGCTAGCAAATAATCTGCGAATGTTTCTTTGGTTCGAAATTCGCCTTCGAATGAATAGCCTAGATGAAGTGGGGTGATGGCACCATGCTGCAATTCCACACTTCTTATACCTAATGACTTACAGGCTTCAACCAGGTCTTCCCACAGATATCCTTGAGCGAGAACTACAACTTTCGGTTGTATCCGTCTTAGCATCCATCTAAAAAGAGGCAACCTGGATTTGCGATCTGTCAATATTCTTCGCGTTAGTGATTCAATATCAATATCGACCTCAAATTTACTGAATATTTCCTTGCGAATCTTCTGCAACAGCAAAGATTCCTTCTTGGTGAAGGTAATCCTGGATAGTCGCAATGTCCTCCTAATGAAAGTGAGAAAGTCAATGAAGTCGAGATAGCGTATTCCTGGTGTCTTTGCTGGCTTGTAATGATTTTCCTTGTAATGTGGCTCTATGACAAGCGGTGGAGAATCCAATGCTGCTATTATAGGATCCGTGTAAATATCCCACCAAAGGTTGTCTTTCTCAAGTACCTTACGACCGCTGCATACGAAAAGGATTTGATTCTTGGGTGACAAAATGGCATTTCTGTGAAGTTTAAAGATAGAAATCAAATAGCGCTTGAGCCGTCTTTTCCTGAGAGAGAGAGTTTCTGCCTTGATCCTTACATGTTCAAGAATCGCAAAGAACACTGGTAGCCTCAATCGTTCCCAAAACCTAATTCCATTGATTGTGGCATTAAAAAGACCAAGGTCCTCTTCCAGGCGAATTAGAACCTCATTCGAGTCTGGTTTAATCATTTATGTGTCACCGTTCCCAAGAGGGCTAGTATAGCAATACTATGAGGAGTTCTCTCTCCTGTGGGCTTCTTGAGTGTGATTTTCACAGGCACTGGGAAATGACTCCTGTAGAAAGAGTTTTCGACTGATTATCAGGCAAATCCTTCAATTGTCAATCTTGCTTTATCTTTTCTAACAGTCAGTGAGGCAATAGCGAAAGAACATGCTCAGAATGGATCAAACTGTGTAGTCATCCCCAATTTCTCTTTGAAGCAAGAGTTTGACGGCATGCCTCCTCCGGAACGTCATCAGGACGGCTCAATGGCTATTTCTTTGTCATCGGATTCAATCGCATGGGTGGAACATCGATATCCTGGAAAGAACATGGAAATATGGGGAAAAATCGGAGGAATTAATGTGCATTGGGTCGGAAGACCGCCCCAGCTACTAAGGAAGAGAGCAGGATGGAATCAGAGAGCCATATTGATTCGAGATTCAGCTTAAAAGAATGTCACTGCTGGATTTGTCATTGAAGGATTCCTCAATGGCAAGTTTGAGATTCCTCCATTCGCCATCGTCCAGTTTTACTTTGTTTCGGTTCTCGAATACCCCTTGAGGGGCTTCCTTCTCGGATAGTTCATCAAGATTCGCTAGGCATAGTATTGAATCGAGTGCCCCTTTGGGATCTCTTGTGAGGTCCTCTTGGTCAATTATGACATAGTTGCTTGCAGGCAGCAATTTCAGTCCTTGCCCTATTGTTCTCAGAATATGATATATCTGACCTGCAACCTGCTTGAAGGGACTGAGCTTGACTAGATCCGAGTATTGAGAGGGTTTCAAAGAGAACCAGGCATCATAGGTTCCGAAAATAGCTTTCCTACCAAGCAAGATGGATTGTGCTTGGTAGAGGGGATCTCGGACACATATTACAAACTTGGCATGCTCCAGTGTGCGACTAAGAAACTCTATTTGCATCCCACA
>JBHLPF010000004.1:98370-104455 GCA_048939765.1 Promethearchaeota archaeon | reverse complement strand
TGTAGTACCTGCAGCGACACATCCATCATCATTGTCGATATGAATTCCACCTAGAATATCCGTTTCTTCAGCTATGAATGTGCTGTAGATAATTCCACTCCCCGAGCTGTCCAACTGGGTCACAAAGATTTTTCCAGAGTGCTGGAACGCTTCGACGAGGGGGAAATCACTTGAAGAGGTATGACCTGAAATGCATACCCCAAGGCTTGAGTCTAGTGATATATCATAGACTTCCTCTGTGTCAGTTCCTCCAAAATAGGTACTATAGATTAGCCCATTACCAGTTGAATTGATTTTAGTGATGAATGCATCTGTGCTACCTATTTTCTCGTCATACAGCGAATTCTCAGTCGGAAAGTCTGATGAATAGGTGTATCCTGAAATGTACACATTCTCACTCGGATCTACAGCGACTGCTCTTGGTTGATCGTAGCTTGAACCACCAAGATAACTCGAGTATAGCAATGTGCCCATTTCATTGAATTTGACAAAGAAACCATCATCCTCCCCACCGCCTCGAGAAGGCTGCAATGCGTTCACTATCTGGAAGTTGTCTGATTCAGTGTCTCCAGTGACATAGCAATTACCTGATGCGTCTACTGCTATTGAATATGCAGTTCCTGCATCGTATGCACTGCCTCCAAGGTACGTACCAAAGATTAATCCATTCCCAGTTGAGTTCAGCTTTGCCACAAAAGGTGCGGTAGTCCCGAGCAATGAGGATTGGACTGCATTCTTTGTGGGGAAGTTGTCAGAATAGGTATAGCCAGCCACGTAGCTGTTGCCTTCATGATCGATAGTGAAAGCATAAGTTCGATCCCAATGGCCGCCGCCAATGAAGGTGCTGAATACTATCCCGTTTCCTGTAGAATTGAGCTTCAGTACAAATGCATCTGTGTAGCCACGCAAAGTGGTCTGATAGGCGTTGTACAAGGGAAAGTCGGAGGAGGCAGCCCTCCCTCCAATGAAGCAATTGCCTTCCCCATCTACTTCAATGCCGTATACTTCATCTGAGAACTCACCGGAGATATATGTACTATAGATCAATCCCGTACCTGTCGAGTTGAATTTCGAGATGAAGATGTCATAGTATGCCTGATAGGTGTCGTCATATGGATTCTGAGTTGGGAAATCCCTTGACTCGGTTCTGCCAGCAACGAAGATGTTGCCCAGATCATCCTGGGTGATCGCCAATACGTCATCGCGTGCCCCCCCACCCAGAAAGGTGCTAAAGAGTGGCCATACGGGGTCAACTATGAGTCTTCTACTCGCATCATACTCCCCCAAATCAAACCCGTAATGATTTGGCTCAGTACGGGTAGTGAAAGAGGCATCAAGTTGATGACCACCTTCCTGATAGACATATAGCCCTGTTTCCCATATTCCGCTAACTGATTTCTCTGTGACAATCGATATTTCAGACTCCTCAATCATGAGTGTGGCAAGTCCTGACAGAGACAATGTAATCTCTTCAGGATTCCCTCCAGGTTTGACAATGAAATCATACTTCAATCCCGATTCAGTCACATAGAAACGAAGGTCTATGTCTGGGTATAGGTCATTATACCATATCTCAGCAAATGAAGGAATATTGGTATACTGTTGCTGTCCTCTGAATACATTGGTATGGTGATCCATTTCTTGTATACCACTGGGCATTACACTCTCAGCCCCAGAGAAGCTGACCAATAGACTCGATTTTCGGCCCTCGGCAGTCTGCATCAGAAGATAGACTGCAGACTTCTTGAAGGCAATAAAGTCGAATCCTTGCGTGTAGTAGTATATTGAGTTGTCATTCAACTGTCCGACATTTTGCATGAATCCACTGAACCGCAAATCTATGTTTGCACGAGCATCGATTTGACCGCCAGCATCTGCAGCATATGAAGAACCGAAATTCAGGTTTGCCGAATCATCATCAATACAAATCGCTATGGTGTGCTCTTCAATTGTGAAGAAACAGACCAGCAAAATCAGGATGAAAGCAATAGCGCGAGTATTCGCCTTCTGAAATAGACTGTCTTGTATTGCTTTGCTCTTTGTATACATTTTCTATCGCCTCCATTTCGTCACATAAATCAAGGCTAGCACAATTAGACCAATTTCAGTAATCCAAAGTTCAGTGAATAGTATGGGATACTGTCCATCTGATGCTGGTGGTGTAGATGGCTCAAGTGTTGTAGGTGTAGTCTCAGTTGCTGTGATTGTCGGCTCCTCAATTGGGGGTTCTATATTTCCAAGCTTAAAGATGAAGCAGTCATTACCTCCATTTATGGTTGAGTCAAATGAGTTACACATAGGGAAATTGCCTGATGCAGTGTATCCTGCAGCAATCACAGAATTGTTCTCATCTAGCCATATTGATGATGCTGAGTCCGAGGATCCTCCACCAATTACAACAGAAAATCTAAGATGATCTCCACCTGAATTTAGTTTAAAGACAAAAGCGTCCATACCTCCACGAAAGAGGCTTGTGTTCAGGCTGAGAACAGGAAAGTCAGTAGACTCGGTATACCCCGTTACATAGCAATTGTCCAATTCATCGATTGCTATCCCATAACATCTTTCAGTATCATTGCCTCCAACATATGTTGAGTACTCGAGTCCAGTGCCCGTAGAGTTCATCTTGAAGACGAAACCATCATAGCCTCCATTGTTTTCACTATTGTATGCATTGACAACAGGCATATTCGATGAATATGTTGAACCACAAACATAGATGGCCCCAGAGGAATCGATAGCAATTGAATTCCCCCTGTCCGATGCTGACCCGCCAAAATAGCTTGAGAATATGAGTCCCGATCCTGTCGCATTCAGCTTCAGAATGAAGCAGTCGCCTCCGAAATTGTAGGAAGAATCATACGAGTCCATTAGCTGAATGTTTTCTGAGTTGGTTAATCCAGTCACATAAACAGACTCGGAGTCATCAACAGCAACTGAGAATGCGTAATCATCTCCGGTCCCACCAAAGTATGTTGAGAAGACCAAGCCAGTCCCAGTAGCATTGATTTTGAAAATCATACAATCTCTTCCTCCGGAATTGACACCCATGAATCCATTAACGATTGGGAAATCATTGGAAACACAACTCCCTACGACATATGCATTTCCTGATGTGTCAACAGTGATTGAATGCGGATAATCAGAAGCACCGCCGCCAAGATAGGTTGAATACAACAGCTCGTTACCAGTGCTGTTCAGTTTTAGAATGAAACAGTCATGGCTATTGTCGTAGGAGGCCTGAATAGGAGTGACAGTTGGAAAATCGTAGGATTGAGTGTAGCCAGTTACATAGGCATTTCCAGATGAATCGACCGCGATTGAGAGACCAGCATCATCCCCTGCTTGGCCGCCAATATATGTAGCATACTCAAGTCCATTGCCGGTCTTGTTGAATTTGGCAACGAAACAGTCTTGGTAGGTATAACCTCCCACCTTCTTATTGAAGGTTGAATCAAATGCATTCATCGTGGGGAGATTTGATGATATAGTGGATCCTGTGATGTAAATGCATCCAAATGAATCAACAGTCATCGACTGACAATAATCATTACTAGACCCTCCATAAAATGTTGAAAAGCTGAGAAGATCTGGCTGAGTGACGCTCTCCGAGATGGACACATCCCTGTTCTCTAATTTGCTTGGAGAATCGAGGCTGGGAAAGGCTTGACAAAACTGTTTCAGTTTCTTCTCAAAGGTGATAATTGATTGATGGGTCGCATCCGCTATTTCTGATGAGGTGGACAAGTCGAATACAAGATCAGTCCCACTATATGAGAAGCACAATCGAATATCATGCTTCACATTTTCGAAGACTATGGCGTGATAGCTTCTGACGCTTAAGTAGGTCGCATCATTTCCTAGAAAGAATGAAGTTTCATGCCCGTATGGTTTTATTCCCACGGGAGTTCCTAGGAGCGGATCATTGAAGATCTCGATACCATCATCTCCGAATTCCTCAATCCAGAGTACTATTTTGCAGACTCCAAATCCAATCCAGCCTGCTTCTACTCGACCGTAGTAATAGATACTAGAATCCTCGATTTGACCTAAATTCTCAAAGAAGACCGACTGACAAGCAACCTGTGAAACGTTAGGAGGAATTAACTCCATGCTCTCCTCCGAATCTAGAAGCTCGTCATCCAAATTGAGGTCAGGTGCTGATTGTGTGATCACCAATATCTGGAATAATAGAATCATAAGTAGATACATGCTGAGGTGATTCCTCATAATTCAGCCCACTCCAACAGAGCTTTGAGAGGAGAATCCTACTATTCAATGTTTCGTGAAATTGGTTGCGAAGCACTAGTTCCTATTGCTACAAGGTGACCTAATCCTCTTTCAAAAGGAAAGCTACTGCAATCATTGCCTCCATTACCAAGCCCAAACAGAGAATTGGAAGGAAGAATGATCCAGTGAGGTCAGTGAGATAGCCTACAATAGCCGGACCCATAAACCCAAAGAAAGCGCCGATTGAGAAGTATGCTCCACTTGCAGCTCCGGTATATTCAGCTCCAATATCAGGAAGATCCATCAGAACGACCAGTAGAACAGGCATCAGTGCACCACTGAGAATCCCATAAATGGCAAGTGATCCCAATAGCAGCAATCCAACAGTCATTACTGCAGCGACTATGGAGATGCCTTGAAAGAGTAAGATTGCAATAATGATAGGTCTTCTTGAACCAGCTTTAGCTAGGCTAGGAATGAATACGCTGCCAACGAGGCCAATCCACGTCGGGAAGGAGGCCACCAATCCTGCCTCAACCGTGTTGAATCCTTTCGACTCCAAAAGAGCTGGAAGCCAGTTGCCAAATCCGTAATATATGAGGAATCCGGAGGTTCCAATAATCGCAACCTTCCAGACAGACCTGGAACTAAGTAGGTTTCGTAATATCCTGTCAAATGTCGGAAGTGCAATACGCTCCACTCCTTTTGGAGTTGGCTCTTTGACTAGAAGAATCCAAGCGCAAGCAATAAGCAGTCCTACGAGTCCATAGAGTAAGAAGACATTGCGCCAAGTTCCGACAAAAGGCATGATGATTGAATTAGTTAGTGCAAGTGCTATTGTAGATCCGATGATGAAGCCGGTCATGTATATTCCAGATGCCAATCCGCGCTCTCGACCATGAAAAGCAGAAGCGACTACCTTGGGAAGCCCAACCGAAATAGTCGGCCCTCCCGTCCCGAAGATAAGCACAGTAAGAAATAGCGTTTCAAAGCTTGTAGCGAATATACGAAGAATAGCTGAGGCGGATATGAGGATTAGACCAGCGGTTATCATCTTTCTATGCCCAATTCGGTCAATGATGACACCAGTTGGGATGGCAAAAGGCACATACATCAGAATAACAGAACCAAGTATCGCACCCATTTGTGAGAAGGTCAAAGAGAGATCAGTAGCAATTGTAGTTGCAAGAGGGGGAATTGAGGAAAGGATAAGACCAAAGGCAAGATAAACAAGCCAAGCAAGGCTGAGAATGACCCATCTATAAGGGCTTTTTGAAATCCGATTCTCATTCTCCAAGACCTAACACCTGAATGTGATTTATCCTAGGACCGAGTCCCATGTAAAAAGTGTGTCTTCTCCAAAGGCAAGTCTTTCCGAGCCAATGCAGGTCCAGTGCAAGATAATTCCATACCTAGGAATCTGAATTCTGTAGTGTTCAGTTCCAAGTATTGTTTCCCTACAAGCGAGAACGCGAAGCAAGTGAGATATCTGCTAACAAGGTCATTTCGAATGTGCGACAAGATGCGATAGCTTGCCTCTAACCTCAAGCGTTAGGAATATCCAAACCCAGATGACAGCACTCATTGCGGTAAGAATCTCCGGTATCGCCACTCCGGTCCATGGCATGATTTCTTCAAATGTTCCCCACCAGATGTAGACCGAGAAGAAAGGTAGTAGCAGCGATATTAAGCAGAACCACCATAGCTTGCGATATCTGAGCCAGGAGAGGCCAACAAACCACATCGCGAATGGGAATGTTGAGAAGAGTCCCAGTGAGACCTGATAGTGGATTGGATTAAAGTTCTCAGAGAAGATGCCAATTGCTGTGAGAAAACAACACGCCATCAGGAAAGG
>JBHLPF010000004.1:90062-98270 GCA_048939765.1 Promethearchaeota archaeon | reverse complement strand
ACCTGATAGTGGATTGGATTAAAGTTCTCAGAGAAGATGCCAATTGCTGTGAGAAAACAACACGCCATCAGGAAAGGCAGCATCGCAATTCGTGTGGGCCAATCATTGATCTGCTTGATAAAGAAAGATGTGATAATGAACAGAAGAACGCCTGTGGTAACCAGTCCAGAGTTGAAGATGATTGCCCTGAGGAGCGGATTAGGGCCGATATCGGTTCTCGTGTAATGCCCGAGGTCACTGAGTGCATTTGCCACCCAGTCAAAGCTCGGTGATATTGCGATGGCTAGAGCTATGCAGGCAAGCGCTATCAAAGGCGCTATGAAGCCAATCAGTGCTGCTTTAGGCCAACCTCGTATCGTTTCAGCGATTGACATAGTGTTTCCGCGTTACCCGTGATATATAGATACATATGTTACTTCCAGATGCGTTTCAAATTGAAAACGACTCGCCTTCCTTCAGATATCTGAATTCTGTGTCAGTTTCTTTCTCTACTTGGTTCCTGAAGCCATCTACACTCTTGTCCCATGTGTGCATGGGCACCACTATCTTAGGCTTTATGATAGATGTAGCCTCAGCGGCATCCTTGTTATCCATTGTATAGGTATCGCCACAGGGGAGCAGTGCAACATCAATCGGACCCAACTCCTTCATCTCGGGAATGACATCGGTATCCCCAGCGAAGTATACTGTCTTGTTCTCGGCACTGATGAGATAGCCAACTCCAAATCCTTTGGGATGATAGGGATTTCCTGGCGAGCGAAACCGCTTCACGTTGTATGCATGGACAGCCTTAATCGTTATCCCCTCAACCTCGGTTTCTTCACCCGGTGCCAGCGAGGTTATCGCTGCACCCAGCTTATCACCGCAGTCTGCAGGGGCGATAATCGTCGTTTCAGAATTGCGAACTTCATTGATTGCTTCGGGGAAGCAATGATCATTGTGAGAATGAGTGGCCAACACTAGTGTTGCAGGATCCAATTCATCAGGAACTCTCTCCCGCAGCTGCTTAGAACGATAGAGATCAACATAGATGACCTTCTCATCAACATTAATCTGAAAGCTTGCGTGTCCTAGCCATCGAATAGATATAGTCATAATAATCAGGTAAATAGGACATCTATTTGTCATAAATCTGATTGCTCATGTCGCCCCGAGGTTGAGTGTATAGGAAATGAGGATAGCAGCGGTTGCAGATATTCATAGTCCAAAATTCCTCGAAGAGTTTGTGGAATCACTCACCCGTGTAAATGCACCTGATATACTTCTATTTGCGGGTGACATGGTAAATTTCGGAAGAGCATCACAGTACTCGAATATTGTTCAGGCCATTGATTCATCAGAAATCAAAGGGATTCCAATCGTAGCATGCTTTGGAAATGAAGAATTTGAGGGTGCTAGACAAGAGATATTGAGCCTGACAGAAGAAAGAATATTGTTTCTTGATGGAGAGTCAACGGTGCTTGAGATTGCAGGGTCTAAGATTGGAGTGGTTGGTGCCACTGCGCCGGTTGATATTAGAGGAGAACGAAAAGGGCACAATATGATGGGGCTTCGAGATGTCTTTGAATCTCGTGCCAATCACTTAGGTGCTCTGGTAAGAGAAACTACATCTGAAGTTGATCACACAATTCTGCTGATGCACTACAGTCCTCTTTCCGAGCGAATGAATAAGAATGAGATTAGCGAGTATTCTTGGTGGATGTCGAAGATAATTGAGGATGTGCAACCTGATATTGTGATTCATGGGCACTTACATAGGTCTGGAAGACCGGAAACAACAATCGGAAAGACTAGAATCATCAATGTAGCGTTTCCTGCTGTCGAGAAGATTACGGAGATTGCAATCTAGCCATCAGAATATTTTCGGCTCTTCCCATTCGCCAAACACATCACGCCAGACGTCGCATATCTCTCCGACGCTTGCATAGGCTCGAACTGCCTTGACAACATGTGGAACCACGTTCTCTGTGCCCTCAGACGCCTTCCTCAAATCATCCAGGGCTTCCTGCACCTTCTTGTTGTCACGTTCCTTACGTGTCTTGGTTAGTCGTTCAATCTGCCTTCTCTCCACTTCAGGATCAATTCTTAGTACGGGAATTGTGATCTCCTCATCTTCAAGAACGAAATCATTCACACCAACAATGGTCCGCTTCTTTGTTTCAATCTCTCGTTCGTAACGATATGCTGCATCTGAGATCTCTTTCTGGAAGAATCCTTTTTCTATCGCTGGTATGACACCGCCAAGCGAGTCGACATGGTCGAAATACTTGTACGCCTCCTCCTCCAACTCGTTGGTCAGAGCCTCTACATAATATGAACCAGCAAGTGGATCAATTGTATTAGGCACGCCGCTCTCATATGCCAGCACCTGCTGAGTTCTGAGAGCCACTCTGACTGCATCCTCTGTTGGGAGTGCTAAAGCTTCATCCATTGAATTTGTGTGGAGTGACTGTGTGCCTCCCATCACAGCTGCCAGTGCTTGGTAGGCAGTGCGGACAACGTTGACCATAGGTTGTTGAGCTGTCAGTGAGCATCCAGCGGTCTGAGTGTGGAATCGCATCCAAAGAGACCGCTCCTTCTTGGCACCAAACCTCTCTTTCATCTCGCGGGCCCATATCCTCCGAGCAGCTCTGAACTTCGCGACCTCCTCAAAAATGTCGTTGTGAGAGTTGAAGAAGAATGAGAGGCGCGGGGCAAAGGTGTCCACATCGAGGCCGCGTGCCTTCCCTGCCTTCACATACTCCATACCATTGAGGAGAGTGAAAGCAAGTTCTTGAGCTGCTGTAGAGCCAGCCTCTCTGATGTGATAGCCAGAGATGCTTATCGTATTCCATCTGGGTATGTTCTTGGCACAGTATTCCATGATGTCTACAATGATGCGAAGTGATGGCTCAGGCGCATATATCCAGCTCTTCTGTGCCATATACTCCTTCAAGATGTCGTCCTGAATTGTGCCGCCTATTTGATGGGAGTTGACACCTTGTTTCTCTGCTGCGACCATGTACATCGAAAGTAGGACGCTTGCCGGGGCATTGATTGTCATCGAAGTTGTGACTTTATCAAGTGGGATTCCATCGAATAGAATCTCCATGTCCTTGAGTGTATCAACTGCGACTCCCAGCTTGCCAACCTCGCCAAAGGAGAACTCATGATCAGAGTCATGTCCGTAGATTGTGGGGAGATGGAATGCGACACTGAGCCCCGTCTGCCCAATCTTGAGAAGGTATTTGAATCGCTCATTTGTTTCTTCTGCGGAGCCCATCCCAGCAAATTGACGCATGGTCCAGAACTTACCCCGATAGAGTGTAGGCTGAACAGAACGAGTATAGGGGTATTCACTTGGAAATCCTAGGTCTCGCATATAGTCAAATTTGGGGATGTCCAAAGGTGTGTAGATCCTCCTGACTGGCCGACTGGATGTACTGATGAACTCTTCCCGACGTTCAGGATGCTTCTCGACGTGACGGGACAGAGTACCTGCTTCCCATCGGTCCTTCGCAGCCTGAATATCGCTCAGATCAGGATTGGGTGTTTCGTGGGCATCTTCCTTCTTTGCCTTGTCAGCTCCCATCGACGACTCTCCTTATCAGAGAAACAAGTGAGACTGTCTAGGGTCTCGATATTAACTGTTTGTTTCTTGGCCCACCAGCTAATTGATTGCAGATGCAATTGCATCCTAGACATCTTTATGAGATAGAACTGAAACTTCTCAGTTCGAGGTTTTCGAATGTCGAAACTAGATGAGATTGCGGCGCTGCTTGATGAGATTGATATTGTCTATACTCGAGAAGAAGCAGGCCTTCTAATGGTCTGGGACACTGCCCAGTTTGATGATCTCAAGGTTCTGATTCTCACAAGTCCTGACGAGAGCTGGCTCTTTATTACTGCGCTCTTTACAAAGTTCAGTAGCATTCCCCAGGAAGAACAACACAAACTAATGTACGACATGCTTGTTTCTTCATGGAAAGTGAATGGTGTCAAGTTTGTAATCACTAGTGATGACTACATCTCAGTGACAGCAGAAACAAATGACACAGATCTCACTGGTGAGGAACTCAGGACACTGATTGACAACACTGTGGGGGCTTGTGATGTTCTGGCAACCTTTACCCCAGGATACGGTGACTAAAAGCATTCAGCATATTGCTCCGGACCTGACCATCAAAGCCGGATGCAGGTTTCTTCAAAACTCAAATCCCTTTCTGGCTTGAACTTTCTTTGATGAGTAGTAGTGCTTGAGCTCTTTCATCTCTGTGACAAGGTCTGCAGCTTCAAGCAATTCTGGTCGTGCGTACCGCCCAGTCATTATGAGTTCAACATCCGGAGGCTTTACGTTGATGAGGTCCAACTGGTCCTCAAGACTTATGAGATTCCATTCCACAGCGACATTGATTTCATCAAGAATAAGGACATCGCAAGTGTGGTTTCGGAGGGCATCACGAGCTAGTAGCAGTCCGTCCTGGGCAAGCTTCACATCAATCGGGTCGGGATTGTCTTTGTCAACCCAGTCAAGTCTTCCAACCGGCACAATCTCAAAATTCGAAATCTGTTCCACTGAGCCAAATTCACCATAGTTGACCTCAGACTCTCCATCTCGTTCAGCTATTCTTGCCTTCATGAAACAGATCATCAAGACTCTCAGACCATGACCTGCCGCTCGTAGTCCAGCTCCAAGGGCAGAGGTTGTCTTCCCCTTTCCATCACCAGTATATACCTGGACTTGTCCAGTCTCATTGAGATCCATTCTCAGTCCTCAGGTCCCTTTGATGTGATTCACAAGTTCTGCTATTCTTCGACCCAGTTCCTCGCTCGCATCGATGGCAAGCGTGTCTGTTTCCGCCTTTCGCCACTTGCCATCATCTGTCTGCATGCTGCCTGAACCAAATGCGCCATGTTGTACTGGACTTCCGACTGAGCCCACAACAATCATTCCTTGTCCCAAGGCATATCGATTTAGGAAGTCAATAACGTGTTCCTGGCCGCCATAGCGGAGACCTGCATATGTAATCGCACCAAATACCTTGTCCTTTAGCTGGTGATCAAGCATCTTCATGGTCCTGGAACGATCTATGAAGTCCTTCAGGATTCCAGGTACAGATGTGAAGTAGGACGGAGCTGCAATGATGATCCCTTCGGCTTTAACGAGCTTCCCCTCAATCCTTGGCATGTCATCATGTTCACTCTCTGGGCAGGGTTTTTTCCTCACGCATGCGTCGCAGCCCGTACAATATCGGATTTCATAATCCACAATATCGAGAATCTCGGTGGTGCCATTAGAGAGGACTTCGGAAGCCGCCTCGAGAGCCTTAGAGAGCAAGAACCGGGAATTAGACCTTTCACCTCTTGGAGAGCCATTGATACCCAAAATCAACTCTTGTCACCAAACCTGTCTGAGGATTGAAGCATCATTTAGAACTTGTGCTCAATTCGAAAGGGTCCTGCTGAGGTCATCAGCTATCTCACTGACCGCCTTGATGGCAACCAACTTACTCTCATCTCGATGAGCCGCAACCGCAACTGTCAGAGTCCGTACTCTCAACAGTTGGACATTATATCCCATGATTTCTACTCCTGTGGGAACCATGTCCGCCACTGGTCGAATTTCGCCATTTGCCATCATCGAGGCCTCAATTCCAGAAAGATGATTCTCAGGGATATTGCCGCGAAGCAGCTCTCCGCGTGCATCTAGGAGCCCGACATATGCTATCTCATGATCCTCGAGCACTGCATTCATCAGTTTCTCCGCCTTGTCGAGAATTGTATCAGAGGGATGATCGAGGTCTATAGTGACATATCGATCCACCAGCAGGTCCATGCCCTCAAACTCGCCAATGTTACCAGTCCAAGATGAGATAAGGCCACCAAACTGATTGCTGATGGCACGGCCAAGTGACATCATCATCTTCTTCAGACCAACCTCATTCTCGTCGAAGGTTGTGAACAGAATCACCGCAAACTTCTCAAAGAAGACATAGGACCAGAGTGCTCCAGCCTGTTCCAGAGTATACACACGATCTCTTGAGGTGCCGCTGCTAGTGTGGAAGAGCGTCGCACATGCTCGTACATGTGCTGGCAGGCTGCCTTCACCAATAGGGTCGCTATCATCGTATGAGCGACCATAGATGGGTTCGCCTGATGGACTCTTCATAATGTATACTCTGAGTATCATTTTCATTTCCCGACAGATGCAGAACAGGTGTCTGGCGGGGTCATAAGGATTGCCTGTAGATAGTTTGTTGCCCACCAAGAAAGGCTCTTTTGCATGCCTTTTTATGACTGCCCTTATCCAACTTCCATAGGTGCGACGCGATGGCGAAGAAGAAGAAGGCTGAACGTATCAAGAGGACGAGATACGACATCTACGCCGAGATCATTCGTGTGATCTATATCTATGGATACTGCCCACTCACGCGCGCCGCGCGGTCCACCAATATGCCAGTCGATCGGGCGAAGGAAACGATTACTGAGCTCATGGAGAGGGGCCTCCTAGAGGAGGACGACGACGAAGGACAGAGGGTCTATTCAGTGACTGTCCGAGGTCATCAGTACCTTGAGCTCTACAAGAGAATGGCTGCACTCGTCGGTATCCCCGTGCCTGAACCAATAATTGGGATGTGATTGGTTTGAGTTCCTGCTGTAAATTAATACAGTTTGTAGTCACAAATTGTGACCCTGAATTGTGGTTCCGCTTTATATACGAAATTTGAGCGAATTTACATGTAACATAATGGAGATGACAAGTAAGGTGTCTGATGTCCAGAGATATAGAAACGAAAATGTCGTCGAGCTTGACACCATCGAAGGGGATCTCGAGCTTGATAACTGCAGATCCGTACGGCCGGCTTCCGGCAACGAGATTGTTGTGACTGGCAAAGTAAGGATCAAGGGCGAAACCTTCTTCGAGGGATCCCTAAAGACACATTCTCTAGATGCAAAGGCGAGGGATACAATCACCATTGATGGTGACCTCATAGTAGAAACCACTGCAGAGAATAGAAGAGGCGCACTTGAAGTCACAGGTTCAGCCACCGGTGAGAGCTTCAGAGCGGGGAGCTCACTTAGAATTGGAAGAAACCTGACGTGCACCTCCGCAAGTGGTGGAGGCTCTGTGAAGATATCAGGCAATGCCAAGGGACGAAAGGTCTCTGCTGGAGGTTCTGTTCTAATCGAAGGCGATGCTGAGGTAGAAAGGGTTTCAGCAGGAGGATCAGTCACGATTGAGGGGCGTTCAGATATTGAGGAATTCTCGGCTGGCGGCTCAGGCAAAGCCCACGATGGTAAAATCGCCAAGATCAATATTGGGGGGAGTTTCAAGTCCACTGGAGCTATTGAGATCGGGGAGATAGACGTAGGGGGGTCGATCAAGGTAGGACCAAACTCCACAGTCCATTCCATAGATGTGGGAGGGACATTCTCTTCTGAAGGTGATCTTACATTCGAGGACATCGATGTGGGAGGCTCTATCCGCATTGGTGGTGCTGGAATAGGTCGAACTGTTGACGTTGGTGGAAAAATAACGACTGAGGGTCCATTGACATTGTCAGGCAACATGGAAGTAGGTGGGAAGGCAGACATCGGTGGCGACTTCAAATGCGAGGATAAGATCAAGATAGGCGGCAAAATCATGGTAGATGGGCGAATCGATACCTATAGGATAATTGTAGGCGGATTGATTGATGCCAAGTACGTCAAGGCGGATGGCTTTAGAATTGGTCGACGCTCAGAAGTCACCTGCCCTGTTGAAGCACGCGAGATTCTAGTGAGAGAGCGTGCAAGAACAAGGACGCTCTACGGTGACGAGATCCGCATCGAGGAACGGTCTCGTGTAGGCAGTATCTATGGGCGAGAGATCTTCATAGAGCGAGATACTGTTGTCGAGGGAGAGACACTCTATACTGAGAAATTAGACGCTGAGAGTGGTGTCGAGTTCAGAGAAGAGCCTCGGAAGGTAGAGAGATTGCCCCCACCTGAAAAGATCTAGGACACACAAATCAGTCATCTTCGTTTTGTTCAATAGATGTGTGTTTCGCGATTGGAGGCGGGACGCGTTGTCGCCCCTCCCTCCAAGTATCCTTTTATCACTATGCTGGAACGCGTGTGGAGTCAATCTTGACCTTATGTTCCATGTGCTCACGATATCTCATCGGAACAGGATAGTTGTTGAACGAGTGCGCATACCAGCGATTCATTAGTTTCTCCAGTTCCTTG
>JBHLPF010000004.1:76883-89962 GCA_048939765.1 Promethearchaeota archaeon | reverse complement strand
GGAACGACCCCGGCGCCGCCGGGCATCTCTACATCCACACAGATGTTGGCCCATTTGTTCTTGGTCATCTGGTACAGACTAAACTGGAACGGTCCATCTCCTGTCATGGTTGTGGCTGGTCCGAAAGTAATCTGACCCAGGTCCACTGTGAAATGATCATTCTTGTTCATATACTCAGCTAGTTTGAGCCCTCCCGAAGAGACCCATTTCCACTCTGGTTTTGCCTTTTCATCCTCATGCATAGCCAGACTCTCAAATGACATATGTGTTAAGTGAAGGATTCGCTTTCGCCCATTGTGGCCCTTTATGTCCTTGACCGCTTCTAGGTGTTCAATGGTTGTGTCAATATTGCCTACACGACCGAGGTTCAATGGATGAAGATGCATCATATGAGGCAGTCCCAAGGACTCAGTTGCCTGACAAAGCCCGCGGATGATCTCACGCGGCGTGATGCCCCAATCTGGAACCTCAGTATCAAGTTCTCTAACATTGCCACCATGGGCCCAAGCATAGGTGCCTCCTGGGCAGACAACCTTGACTCCGAGGCCACCCACGTTCCTTAGAATCCATGCAATGTAGCCAGCTAGACCACTGATATCTTTCTCCTTGACGTAATGGAACGTAAGCATGCTGTTACAGAACAGTGGCAAGAGCCCTGAGTTGAGGTTTGGTAAGTCTTCGAGCTCCTCCCAGCTGCCCAGACCCTTGAGGGCAGGGAGAGCTGGCTCGATTGTTGTCGTGTATCCCATTGCAGAGTATCTGTAGCCAATGACATAGGAGTTCGGCATGGTGTATCCGACACCGCCACGAGTAACCTTGGTCTTTGGCACTGGGTCACCTCTGTGGTCCTCAGGACACATTGCTCGGCCAAAGCCAAGTTTGCTTCCAACGATGTGGGCGTGCATATCGACTCCGCCAGCCATGACCATTCGGCCTTTCAAATCAATTTCCTTTGCTTTGCCATTGACCTTGTCGACAATCTTGCCTCCTGATACAGAGATGTCCATGATCTCTCCGTCAATCTTGTTCTTCGGATCGTAGACTCGACCGTTCTTGAGAATAATGTCACTCGCCATTACTTCACCACCTTCTTCAGCTTGTCATGAATCATTCTCAGCACATCCCTGTCTGGCAGAACGCCCGGGGGTGGCTCTACTACCTTCCTTAGGTATAGCGGAAGCCCGTCCATTCGAACCGCAGCGCCATCACACTCTATGCCGGATAGTGCCACAGGTATATTCACCTCTGCCATCAGCGACGTCATATTCCGTTTGGGATCAATGTTGATGACAGGGATTGTTGACATGTGCTTGATAGCAGCTCTTGGGAAATGTGCAGCGGGGTCCGCGGCTATATTCAACATGGCGTCAGCTTCTTTATTCACCAGCATATCAACTGCAGTGTACTCTCCGGGCTGATATCTCGGATACCCTCTGGCATAGTCGACTGCAAATGGATATCCGGTCTGCCAGGTCGAGGTCTTGTTTGCTCCAGCCACATTGAAATGACCTCTCATTGGCATCATATTCCATTTGGCATAGGAATTGAGGTCCTGAATAAGACGAATTGCAGCATCGATGTTCCTGTGACGGCCCTTTGATTGGGTAAGCCCCAGCCCAAAGAATAGAATCCCATATTTGGCACTCTTGAGAGTTTCAGCAATCTCAGTTATCTTTTCCATGGAAACGCCTCCCACTTCCTCAACATCAAGTGCATGACCTCGCACGGCTGCCCGTAGAGCTCCAATGAACTCGAGGTCTCCACCAGGTGCCAATTTGACAAACTCGTCAGCCACATTAGCCGAAATTGTCTTTCGAATATCAAATACCCAAATCTTTCTGTCAGCCTTGGGATCCCCGATGTACTCACCTTCAGCTCGGACGTATCTACTCAGGTGACGAGGATGAGCGAATTGCGGATTAGATCCCCAATAGATGATTGTGTCAGCACGATTCTTGACCTCTGCGAGTGAGCCGGCTGCCTCTCCAGACTCCTGTGCACCAAGAATTGTTGGTCCATGACAGACAGATGCGGTGTTATCAACAACTCCGCCTATTGTTTCAGCAATCTTGTAGGCCTCTCGATGAGCATCATTCTCTGTAGAACTAAGTCCATAGATGAGCGGCCTTTTGGCAGACGCAAGTATCTCAACAGCCCTATCAACAGCATCATCGAGTGAAACTGCTGATTCTTTGATTGTTGGCGACTCTATGCGGTCATGATGATGATTCAGGAACTTGGCCTTGCTAATTGCACAGCCATTTTCGTTTTTGATGACTTTTCCATTCTCAACCTCAATCCTGATGTCATCACAAAGGCATCCACAGAACGGACAAACTTGATTTTCGAACACCTCGGTCATTTACGACACCTCCACTAATGCCTTCAGCAAATCCTCTGCACTCGGAATATTCTCACCCTTCGCAGCGAAGAGCTTGGCATCCATTTCCTTGTATTGTGGCATGCCGCTTTCACTAGTATCCGAATCCAAGACTGCATTAGCCCATGGACCGCAGGGCATGAACGCTACACCTGGTTCAGCTCTTCTGTCTACTTTGCAGGCAACAACAACGCTTCCAGTCGCAGTCTTCACCTTGACTGGATCTCCCTCCTCGAGTCCTAATGTTACAAGCGTGGACTTATCGACTTCACAAATAGCGACAGCTTCAAAGTACTCCTGATTGAGTTTTCCCAATTCCATAGTCTGACCCTGCTTGAGTGTCCGACCAGAAGTTAGGAGAACTTCGACACCTACATCATTCATGGCTGACAACACCAGTCTGGGATGAGGAGTTTCTTTTCAAAACCAAGATATGAGTGTCATGGTCAACTACACTAGACGGAGAAAATGCTGGTTAGGGGCATTTCGATTCTGGAATGCACGTTTTTGGCCTGTGACCGCCGCAACCCCCGTTTAAGCAGCGGTCACGAATTGAGTAGAGACGTAGATAGGAATCACATGGTAAGTTTCCAAACGCAATAGGAGATATCCACGTCCCTAGCCAAAATAACAGAGATGGCACGATGATATGATGATTGCTGTGTATCCGCCCGCACATTGGGAGAAGCGGACACTGCTAGTTCGAAGCCTTTATCAACTATAGTTCGCGGATTCCGCCGTAATCCCTCACGCGGCAAATGGATGGGACAGAAAATGGCAGTCAGAAAAGAAACTCTTGTTGATCTCTATACGCGTACGCTCAAAGTGCGTCTCTTCGAAGAAAAAGTCTGGGAACTTTTCGGACAGAACCTAGTTCCAGGCACACTGCACTTGTATCTGGGACAGGAAGCTATCGCGGCTGGTGTCACAGCAGCTCTCAAGGAAACAGACTGGATTCAAAGCACCCACCGAGGTCATGGACATGTTGTAGCGAAAGGAGCCGACATGAATGCTGCACTGGCTGAACTGTTGGGGAAAAAGACTGGCTCATGCAAGGGAAAGGGAGGCTCAATGCATATCACTCAGTTCGATGTCGGAGTGCTAGGAGCAACTGGCGTCGTTGCATCAGGACTTCCAATAGCAGTCGGAGCTGCGCTATCAGCTCAGATGAGAAAGACGGATGAAGTCGTCGCGTGCTTCTTTGGGGATGGAGCATCAAACAACGGAACCTTTGGAGAATCCCTCAATATGGCCGCAATCTGGCAGCTGCCATTAGTGTGGGTCGTTGAGAACAACCTCTACGCGATGGGTACTCCGATAAAGCTGACCTGTCCAAGCCAGAATATCGCCGACCGAGGTGATGCCTACTGCACACCATCGGTTGTAGTGGATGGTAACAATGCACTGGAGGTGTATGAAGCTGCTGTTCAAGCAGTTAAGAGAGCTCGAGAGGGAGGAGGGCCCAGTCTGATTGAATGCAAAACATACAGAATGAGGGGCCACTCACGATTCGATCAAGCGAAGTATCGTCCTCAAGATGAGGTAGACCATTGGATGGGTCGAGACGCTGTAGAAACAATTAGGAAAATTGCGCTTGAAAAGAAAGCACTCACAGAGAAGCAGGCAGAGAGCATACGAAAGAAGCTGCAAAAGGCTGTCGACAAGGCTGCAGATTTTGCAATCAAATCAGAGCATCCCGCGCCAGAAGAAGCTCTCGATGATGTCTTTATGGAGGCGATCTAGATGGCGGAGATTACTTACAGAGATGCACTCAAGCAGGGTCTTCGAGAAGAAATGCTCCGAGATGAGAGCGTCTTCATAATGGGAGAGGATGTAGGCCGTAACTGGGGAGGGGCATTCAAAGTCACAAAGGGATTGGCTGAAGAGTTTGGGGATGATCGTGTG
Organism: Promethearchaeota archaeon; assembly: GCA_048939765.1. Taxonomy (GTDB): domain Archaea; phylum Asgardarchaeota; class Thorarchaeia; order Thorarchaeales; family Thorarchaeaceae; genus SMTZ1-83. The sequence continues at coordinate 85,677 of JBHLPF010000004.1, read as the reverse complement.
AGAGACACACCAATCTCCGAGAATGCTATTGCTGGTGCGGCTATTGGCGCAGCCATTACTGGAATGCGGCCAGTGGCTGAGATCATGTTTGGAGACCTCATCTCACTTGCGATGGATCAGGTTTGCAATCAGGCAGCTAAAATGAGATATATGTTCGGAGGACAGACATCTGTTCCACTGGTATTGCGCTCAGTGTTTGGCGGGGGAAAGAACATTGCTTCCCATCACTCGCAGAGTCTAGAAGCATGGTTCATGCACACACCTGGCCTGAAGATCGCAGTGCCTGCTTTTGCCTATGACGTAAAGGGACTCATCAAGACTGCAATCAGAGACCCCGATCCTGTCATGTTCTTTGAACACAAGCTCGTCTACGATAGGAAAGAAGAGGTGCCTGACGAGGAATACCTGATTCCATTTGGTGAAGCAAAGGTTCGTCGTGAAGGCACGGATGTGACAGTCTGGGGAACGTTCTTCATGGTTCACAAGGCTCTAGAGGCTGCAGAGGAACTCGCAAAGGAAGGCATTAGTGTGGAGGTAATCGATCCAAGGACTCTCGTGCCCCTTGACAAAAAGACACTGATCGACTCAGTAAAGAAGACTGGAAGGCTGGTATTAGTCACCGAAGAAACCAGGACGGGTGCAACTACAGCGGAGATTTCGGCAATGGTACAAGAAGAGGCGTTCGACTGGTTAGATGCACCTATTAAAAGGGTGAATGCACCAGACACACCTGTGCCATTCAGTCCTACATTAGAACAGTATTTCATTCCTGATAACAAACGCATCGCTGAAGCAATTCGTATGATAGTCTGAGGTGCTATACTTGGCCACAATTATGATAATGCAGAGAATGAGTGTCGCTATGGAGTATGGGGTGATACTCAAGTGGTTGAAGAACGAGGGTGATAAGGTCAAGAAGGGCGAAGCAGTAGTAGAGATATTCGGAGAGAAGAACGAGTTCGAGCTAGAGAGCCCTGCTGATGGCCTTCTCCTTAAGATTCTCTGCGAGGTGAATGATGAGATTCCGATCAGCGAGCCAATCGCAATCATCGGTGAAAAGGGAGAAGAGATCCCTGACGTGAAACCAAAGAAGCTGATGGGAGCTGTTGCAGCTGCTCCTACCCCTATACCAACTCCAACTGTCGCAACCTCAGTCCAGGCAGCCCCGAGTACAAAGACAGTCCAGTCAAGTACACTCCCGAGTGGCAAAATCAAGGCGTCACCAAGGGCCAAGAGACTAGCAAAGGAAAAGGGAATAGACCTAGCATTGATTGTGGGAAGCGGTCCTGAAGGCAGGATAGTCGAGAAAGATGTCATAGAATACAAGAGCATTCCTTTTGCGGCAGGAGACGACCGCAAGGTGAGAAAGGTAGAGGCACTCTCACCCTTGAGAAGGACAATAGCCCGTCGGATGACAGAGAGTTATCAGAGACCCCATATCACCATGATTACAGAGATAGACATGACTGACGCAGTCGAGCTGAGAAATGATATCAATAAACGTAATGAGAAGAAACTGGGCTTTAGGGTTTCGTTCAATGATGTCATCGTGAAGGCAGTGGCTGACATCCTTGAGAGGTTCCCGAGGTTCAACGCCACACTCATAGGGAATGAACTCCACATGTTCGAGGACATTAACATCGGAGTGGCAATGGCTACAGAAACAGGTCTGATTGTTCCAACCGTAAGGGAAGCCAACAAGAAATCAATCACGGAGATTGCTCAAGAAACCAGGGACATGGGCAGAAGAGCCAAAACAAATGATCTAACGCCTGAAGAACTAACCGGCAGCACATTCACCGTTTCGAACTTGGGTCCGTTCCAAGTCGACTTGTTCATCCCAGTCATTAATCCCCCAGAAACCGCGATTCTCGCTCTCGGCCAGATCAAGAAAAAGCCAGTCGTTGTCGATGACCAGATAGTCATTCGTTCAACAATGATGGCGAGTTGTGCGGTCGACCATAGAGTGCTCGATGGAGCTCCTGCGGGCCAGTTTCTGCTGGCACTGAAGGAATATCTGGAAAGCCCATTCTTCATGAAAGTCTGAACTCCCTATCCAAACCTCTTGGCGTTGGAACAAACAATTATGTGCATATTCTTCAGAGTTCAAACCAGTGGAGAAGGGATGATTCGAACAAAGCAATGCCCGAAATGTGGAAACAACAGAATAGCAGGACCTCACAGGATCTATGGCCAACATCATGTGAGAATTGACTTGCCAGGGCTTTCTACTGCGACTCTACAAGCTTTCACCTGTGCAGACTGCGGCTACACTGAACTCTACAGTGATACTATGGGCCTGAGGAATATACGCAAGGTTGGTAGGTTTGTCCTAGACAGGCCGAGTCAACCCACAGCTCATTGCAGACGATGTGGAGCATACATTAGACCTGGCGACAGCTTCTGTCAAGAATGTGGAACGCCCTTTGGATAGTTGTCTGATTACCAGAAAATGTGTACGGGCTTAAATTGGGCCACCGGAGGTCCATATTGACGCAGCATTCCCTCCTGCGTCATGCCTCGAAAATACGACATCTGCTCTATAACCTCGACTCTGCTCCGAGGTTATCAGCTGGTGATGGACTAAATTCTGTCACCAGCATTCCCCCTTGCCATTCTCATCACACCCCTCTTGTACCTCAAGGTTTAATGTGTAGACACTACCTAGTCCTGATTGGATTTTACACCAAGTGAGGAGATTGCTCAGATGTCATGGAGGCTTCTTCAGGATGACGAGGTAGACATACATCGTAATCTCGCTATCGAAGAAGCACTCGCAATTGTTAATTCCGAATCACAGACAAAGATGAACACACTACGACTGTGGCGAGCGGCAGATGCGGTTGTCATCGGCAGGTTTCAGTGTGTCCATAAGGAAACGGACATCAACTACTGTAGGCAGAATCGGATTGCTATTGCTCGAAGATTCACTGGTGGAGGTGCTGTGTTTCACGATATGGGCAACCTGAATTTTACCCTCTGCATGGATCAAAAGGAGGCCTATGTCGCAAAGACACTCCCAGCACTGTATCGCAACTTCGTAGGCACAGTTGCAAGAGGCTTAACCGATATTGGAATACCTGCACAATTTGATAAGGAAAGGTCCTGTATTCGAATCGGCAAGAAGAAGATCACAGGTACAGCAGGATGGATAAAGCGAGGGATTTCATTCATTCATGGTACTTTGCTCATCAACTCAAATCTGGAGCATCTTAGGAAGAGTCTCAGTGCCCCTTTAAAGCAACCTCAATACATCCGTGACAAGAGGAGAATAAGATGTATGGAGAGCAAGCAGGACATAGTGACTTCAATCTCAGAAGCTTTACCAGAGCCGCCTTCTGACAGAGAGATAATCAATGCGATTGTAGAGGGTATTCAAATGTTCACAAGGGCAAGTATTGTCCCTGGCAGGTTGAATGAAGAGGAGCTGGCCACTGCGTATGCTTTATATCAGAACCGCTACAGCCAGTCGGAGTGGAACCTGGGGATATTGAACCCAGAATACCATTCGAGATGATAAAAATGGAAGACGCCGAACAGATCCTCAAATCATTTCAAAGACACTTTGGAGCTCTGAATAGGGATATCCCAGACACAAGGAATGCTTACACTGATCTTCTAAAGACCGTCCACAAGGATGGTGCGCTTCCTGCAAAGTTCAAAGAGATCATCTGCATTGTGGCATCCATCCTCTCTCCGTGTGAATCGTGCATGGTGTATCATACAAAACAGGCGATATCAGCAGGTGCCACTAGAGATGAGATAATGGAAGCAGCAGCTGTGGCTATTGTAATGGGAGGAGGCCCTGCTGCGGCTCATATCGCAACCGTGCAGGATGCTCTAGATAAGTGGGCTCCTAGGAAGTAGGCTCGGGAAAATCGCGTACGCAGAGGAACTTAGCCGGCTGAGCCCAAGGATTGAGGAATTGATGCGGCTCGTGGGCTGCGATATGAAGCACGTCACCGGGATTCAGCTCGAGTAGTTGCTCGCCGACTCTCACTTGAAGGACTCCGCTGATTACATAGACGCCATGCTCGTGCGGATGATTGTCAGGAGCCGAATGGCCACCGGATTCTACGATGTATGTCCTCATAGCGAATCTCGTTGCTGAGTTCTCAGGACCTAGAAGACTCTTGTTCCGGAATCCTTTGGCACCTTCTCTGGAATAATACTCATAGTCCTCTAGCGGACCATCCTTTGTCAGGTACATGAAATGAAACAACTCCCTTCCGTTGACTAGTCGAGTTCTGTGAAGAGCACCTTGATGGCCTGTTGGGTTTCCATGAGGCTGAAACCATTCTCCCAATCATCAAGGGCAGTCCTGTGCGTAATGAGTGGACTGACGTCAATCTTTCTGGATCCCATTAGCCGTAGTGTTGTGACCCAAGATGACGGAAGGGTCCCCCAGGTCCCTGTCATTGTGAGCTCTTTCTCAATCATGGGATCAAGGTCAATCTCCATAGGCCGGCCCCTGACTCCCACCAATGAAACATGTCCTGCAACTTTTACAAAGTCAAGAGACTGAGCGCAGGCAACACACGCCCCGGATGCCTCTATAACAACATCGGCTCCCAGCCCGTTTGTATAGTCCTTCACAATTTCAACTGGGTCCGTTTCAGATTGAACATCGATGGTAAGGTCAGCACCGGTCTTACGTGCAATGTCGAATCGCCATTTGTCTGCAGTCACACCCGCTACAATCACCTTGCCAGCACCCATGGCCTTGGCAACTTGGACTGCAAGCAATCCCATCGTACCAGGACCTTGAACCAAAACTGTGTCACCTGGACAGATGTCTGTGCTTTCAGCCACTGCATGAACAACACACGCAGTAGGTTCAGCCAGTGCTGCTTCTTCTAGAGAGACACCTTTGGGCACACTATGGATTATGTACTCGGGCACTGTCAGGTATTTTGCAAATGCCCCATTTGCCAGAGAAACGCCAAGTATGCGCTTTCCCTCAGCAGTACAGCGATTCATGTGCCCTGTCTTGCATTGATAGCATCTGCCACAATATGCAGTTGCTGGTGAAACAACTTTGTCACCCACCTTGACATCCAATACATCAGGACCAACATCAATAACAGTCCCGGAGTATTCGTGGCCTAGAATCACAGGTGGCGTGTAGAATGATTGGTCATGCTTGATATGGATGTCAGTCCCACAGATACCTGCAGCGGCTACCTCAATAAGGACTTCATCCCGCCCTGGTCTGGGATCCTCCAGTTCTTGGATCTCAAGATTTCCTGCGCCCCGGGCAGTCTTCATCAGTCCTCTCATCTTCAAAGACCTCAGGCGCGACTATCCTGCAGAACTATAGAATCTTGTGGCGTGGTAACATCTTCAGGCCTGTGATCCAGAGTTATTGCTTAAGGCAGTGAAGAAAACGGCTGGTTCCTCCCCCTCATCCAAGGAGTGGACCTTGAATGTTGTGCCATACTCCGAGCGCATTCGATTTGCAGTCTGAGCTCCGATGAACTTCTTTCTGACTCCCGAACGACGCCCTTTCCAGATGAAGATGCTCTTGCTAGTATCATCGATAATGCAGTACACATTCTCGGATTCAAGTGAGTCCTTTGTCACTGCGACTTCAATGGATGTGCCATCATCTTGCACTTGAAACCCATTGGCCATAGATGCATGCCTCATTGTATACACGTTCGATGATTCAATACTTAAGATAAGCTCAGACGCTTTCGAAGCTGGCTCGTACTGTTCCACCGCAGTAGTTGCATCTTGCTTCTAGAGGCCCGGTCCAATCGATGTCCTCATGAGTTAGTGATGCATTGCAGGAAGGACACCGCTCAGGTAAGCGCACTGTTCGAATCTCAGAACCGTCGCTTCTTCTCCTGCCTCTGTGTCTATCAGGAATTACAAATGATGGCGCCTCTGTTGTCCAGCCTCTTGTTATCTGTGAGCCTGCTCTGCAGGCATTTCTCATTACGAATACCATTGCTATACAGAATATGACTGGAACGAGGATGAAGACTAGAGAAAATACTCCAAACACTTCCCAGAAGACACCAAAGAATGTATCGAAGACCCCGAATTGCAATAAAGTTCTCCTCTGATAGAGATTGGTTCAATGATAGGTCGAGATAAGTCCGCTTATTATCTTTGTCGAGAGGAATCGGAGAGCGTGTCACTGGGTCAAACCCACTTGTCTTTAACCAGCTACTTCCTCCTCCGCATCAAGTGTGAATGCAGTCCTCAGAAAGCGGAGGGCAAATCCGAGCATTCCTAGACCAAACACAATTCCTATCACAGTAGGGAAGACTGCATCGAACTGAGTCAGACCCAGGTAGACAAGGAGCAATCCAAAGCCGCCTCCAACACCAAGATGTAGTAACCCTCCCATGAATGTCATTGCTCTAAAGGCCATCTTTCTAGGGAATTTCAATGAAATCACCCGTCCAGAAGCTCCATCCACCATGGCATCGTATTTCCTGATTGAGAAGTCATACTTGATATGCCATACAGGAACGTAGACCAAGAAAACTGCAGGAACAGCGAGGTCTGTTTGCATCCTATTGATGTGATCAACTTCTTTCATTGCCTCTTCATGGAGTTGTCGGGCCATTCCTTTCTTCGCATGATCGATTGCAGCCTCGCGATCTATTTGAACAGGTCTTAGCTTTCCAGCTACATCATCGATTAGGTCTTTACTGAAGAACTCTTTTCTCTTTGTAGGGATGATGTAGTCAGTTAGTGCCTTTGGAACATCCATTGTAGCAGGAACGAAGATATCTTTCTCTAAGTCAAGATGGCCTGTTTCTTCAACCGATTCCCAACTTAAGCTTTTGAAGCGACCGCCACCATCCCAGTTCGGCTTCTTCTGTGTCCCTTCAAAATTGCCATCAGCCTCAACCTCAACAACCCAGAATGGATAGTATACCAGTTCACTCTCGACAACTTTGGATTTCTCTTCCAGGTCTTGCGGAGCACCAAGCTGCTTTGTAGCCCAATTCAGAAGCTTGCCCCACGCGTCATCAAGGCTATACTGCACTCTCATGACATAGCTCTCTTTGAGTATCTCCCCTGTCTTCACTTGCACAGTGGTGCTGCAATATGGACAGACGACTGTACTACTATGAGGCGGTATTTGGATTGGACCATCACAATTTGGGCATTGGATCTTGCTCATGAGAACCTACCTCCCAGATACCTTAATGGAATCGCCAAAAGAGAAGCTTCCTCACGTTCCTCTCCTTCTGCAGTCAGCTCTATCTCATACTTCAATACGCCGTCAACCATTTTGATAGATCCGACCCATAGGATAAGCCCCAAGATGAGCATCACAATTGGTATAATGAAGACATCTCCATCAGATGAGTCAGCCATCAGAATCCCATAGAGGATGTATGGTGTTCCTTGAAGAAGAAGCGCCGCTGCAACCAACATGAATACGCTTGTGAACCATTTCTTCACTCGATAGGTCTTCGTGACTGGCAACTCTCCAAGAACGACCCTTCCGGTTGCTCCGGACACTGCAACTCTGAAGGTGCCTCCTCGATATTCATATCTAACTAGCCAATATGGAGCATGTACATAGGTGCAATCTTCAAGTTCCATATCGAGTCTATAATCGAATAGCTTGTCCATTCTCTCTTTCAGTTCTGCACGGTCTCGCTCCGACTTCTGATATTTTGCGCGAACTGGTGCATCAGTATCAGCAATCTCAGCGTTGAGCACTGGCGCTTTATCAGTGAGTTTGATATCAAAATTCGTTGACTCTGTGTCCACTAGACTGTCGATGAACTCCTGGATACCAAATGTTGCTGCATACCGCCTTGCCAAAACCCATTCAGTGATTTTGCCTGAATCATGCCCCTCGATTTTGACCCAGCGCTTTTTGTCACCGGACCCTTCTTGCTTAGCGCCAAAGTGATATGTTTCGGTTGACGACTTTACTCGGAACATAGGAATCCATTGAAGAATGGGCGCACCTAGCTCTATGTCTTTGGTAACGCCCTTTCCAACTGACTTCGATGCTGCAAACTGCAACCAGTCTGAAACCGTCTTATTCACTCCTTCTTTGTCGAGCTGATTCCTTAGAAGCAAGTGTGCCCTTATCTCTCCTCCATCGACTATGAACGTATGTCCGCAATAAGGACAAGTTGAGATAACATCATCCGCTCCAAGCGGATATGGCGCATTGCAGACCTCGCAGCGATATTGGACCAAACCCTGAGTATCTTCTGCAGTTGTCATGACTACAACAATCCATTGGCATGCTATTCTCCCGCAGACTCGATGAGGTGGCTTATGGAATCACTCTCTCAGGCGAGACGAATGTCCCACAGAAGGCTTGGTTACATTTCTCGCGGGTTTTATCGATTTAGATACTGTTCGGAACCTATAAAAGATTGAGCCAAAAGCCAGACTCAAGACCCTCATTGGAGGCACGAATGAAAAATGAAGATACCTGCAAGTATCCTGAAGAGATTATACGTAAAGAATAGCCTCGCTAACCAGGATGATGGCTTCAGCTTCAAAATCAAGAACTCATTATCGAATGGGACTGCGACCTCATTGGCACCTGTCACTGTTGATGGCAATGAGTATCCGCTTGATGCGATGCTAATCAAAACCCCCGATGGAGAAGTTGCAGCAAAAGAAGTCACAGAGGCAAACACCTTCCTAATCAAGGTTGGCGTTGAAGTCGAGATTCATGTGAAGGGAGAGCCACTCTCGGATGGATTGCACACAATTGGGATTGGTTTTGAAACAAAGGAAATAGGCGGAATCGCCTTCGAAGTAGACGACGAAATCTAGGATATGAAGGCAGAAGGAC
>JBHLPF010000004.1:0-76783 GCA_048939765.1 Promethearchaeota archaeon | reverse complement strand
GGCACTGATGGTGCTGCTGAGATTACTCTTGGATATGGAGAGGCCCACATGATTGCAGCCGCGCTAGAAAAGCTCGCTCAGACAGCCAGAAGCTATAAGCAGACCTATCATAAGACTACTGATGTTGGGGGAGGAAACAAGATAGACTTCGAGCGTGCAGAAGACGGTACAATATCTGTTTCAGGAGACAGACAGACCTACGTTTGCACAGAAGCTGAGATCAGGGAGCTAGCTGAGAAGCTGAAACATTTGCCCCCTGTGGAAGTTGCTCCTGCATCAGACTATGTCAAGAAGACAACACCAAAACAAGGCTACTGTATTTCAGTCATGAATGGAGGGCAGACAATTAGCCTGAAGCTGGCAGACGCTGCTCTCATGAAGACAGCTGTGCAGGGAAGTCTAGACAGCAGATTCTACGACGAGAAGATAGTCATTGGCGACAGAGAACTTACAGTCAACAGAAGCAGCGACCTCAAGTGGCAGCTTAGGGACGAATCAACGACAGTGAAGTTCACAGCCTATGAAGTTGAGGCCTTGATTGCGGGATTGCATAATGGGATTCTTGATGTCATAATGGACACGGTCAAAGCTCTTGGAAGTGATGATTTAGCTGATATCCGTGTCAAAAGTCAGGTTCAGAGGGTCGAACAAGAGTCAGCGAAGATTCTGGGAGAGTATAAGAAAGCAAAGTCCGTGGTCAGAGAAATCAGCAAGGGTACTAAGCGGATTATTGGCACAGGCGAGGACGCGGATGCGAGAACTAACCGCTTCATTGAGATGTGTCGTTATGTTCAATCAAAGGTGGATCCCATCTACCAAGAAACACTGTTGAACCTCCTCACAGAGACTTTTGCAGGCAAATAGTTGCATCATAACTTGGACTCGTGTTCCACAACGGCAGTGGACCATGGATATCTCTCGAGGACCCTTTGCATTAGTCGCCGGACCTTTCGTTCTTCAGACGTTCCGCTGTAAGCAAGAAGTACCACGAGACCCCCCCTTGTCCTCTTCATCTTCTGATACATGGTCTTTGAGGTGTTTATTGTATCGCAGATTATCATGACCTCAGCCTGGGGAATATCCAGGTCTCGCTCACCGACTGGAGACATAACTAGGGCATGCATGTCAGGATTCTCCCTGAATTCGCGTAGGACCTCACCCTTGTCGCGGGTCTGTCCCGTGATTACAAGAACATTGAGCCTGGCCTTTTCAAGTACCTTTTGAATTTGAGAGACCATCTCGAGATAGGAAGTGAGGACAAGCGTCTTTCTGTAGTTCAGAGCGATCTGAAGCACTCTAGTGACTTTGGCTGGCACGGATGGAAGATTTCTGCGAAGCTGACTCACATTGAAGTACTGCTTGATAAAGTCAGAGTGAAACATTCTGAGAAACTGCCTGGGAGACATTGCATAGACATATTTGCGCAGCATCAGGAGCGTCGAGTACTGCCCCTTCAACTCCTCTGTGATTGGCAGTCTTTCAAGGAGCATATGCACTCGTCTAGCGTCTCCCTCTACCAGGTCCAAGTGATCCCCTTCAGCAAGTTCTGCCATTATCTCAGCCCTTGTGTTTCGAATGAGTTCATCCAATACAGAAGAGATTGACCTGATTTTGGCATCCGTGACGGTGTCGACTTTGAGGAATGTTGGTTCAAGGTAACTCTCAACATCAGTACCATACAGGTCCTCCATCGATATTAATTCAGCCTCGGGAATATGTTCCTTCAATGTGTTCAGTTCATCACGTATCTCAAGCTGTTCTTTGTTGAAGACTGCATGATCATCGCGAAGAGTTCCACTCATGCCAATGAGCCACTTGTCACCTAGTAGTGAGAGTATCGAGGGCCATGGGAAAACTAAGGCAGTCCGTCCCCCTGATCTTCTGATGAGTGTGTCAACCTCATTAATCAGTATTGCATCAAAGGTTTCAAACAGGCTCAAATCCTTCTTCGCCATTCCTGCCAAGACCTGAGGGGTTGCTACGACAATACGCTTCTCTTTGAGGACGTAGGGTCGTTTCGGAGAAGGTACGCGAGAGGAGAGTTCACCAAGACCCTCATCAAGTCCGCCATACTCTCCTCGCAGATAGTCCATGGTTTCGGCAAGTGAAGAGGATGAATGCACAACAATGATGAACTTGAGGTCCGGGAATCGCTTTGCTACAAGCTGGTGTGTAACGAAACGTTTCCCTAGCCCACAATCAAGCTCGAGGAGAAGATTGGATTCCCTGAGCTCACTGATTTTGTCAAGGATGTACGTCTGGTAGCCTCTGGGGGTGTATTTTGGCCTCTCTTGCATCTTACTTGCTCGTCCGTTTCAGTGGTTAAGTACTCATCTCAATTATGCGCGATACCACTTTTTTGGGTGTCTTATAACGTTTGACAAGTACAGAGTAGTATGAGAACAACTCGAGTCCTTCGTACTTGGGACAGATTCAAGGGAGAATTTGTGGAGGTTGTGGTGGAGAATCCGCCTGATAGCACAATGCCTTGCATGGACTGCAGGCATTACGATGCCAAGCATTCTCGATGCGAGGGTGTTGGTTCATGGTACTATAAGAGAAAGATCCCATTCCCAGGATTCATCCCAAATATCTCGGACTGTGAAGTCAGGATGCATCCGGACCTACTCTCGTTTGTCCAGGAGAAGTCCTAGAAGCTCCTGAAGACTTTTGCTAAGGATGGCCCCTTCACATGCATATTGAACTCATGAAAGGCACCGAAGGGAACGATGTCAACCACATATTCTCGATCTCTTAGACGAGAAGCAGCCTCATCAATGAGTGCATCTGCGAATTCTGGTCTGGCCTTGCTCACTCCAAGATGTGCAAAAGAGTGGAGAATGACCTTTTGGGTTCCAACCTTTTGTGCTAACCATCGGATGTTCTTCACCATCTTCCGCAAGACTGCTGTCCTGTCGGCTTCATCCTTTTCCTCAGACTGTATCCAGACGAGGAGTGCATCTCTGTAATCATCCGATGCTTCCGCTGCGGTTTCATTAGGTCTGAACCAGAAATGCTCCACATGAAACATGAGCAACCTCATTGTTGTATCTCTCACAGTACTGAGTTGTTCGGTGATAAGTCCTCACACCAAGTCATGAGATGCTACTCTTCATTCTCATGCTCATGCCCTTGCTCTGTACCATTCCCGCGTTTGCGCGAATGCTCCTGCTTTCTCTCTGAGTTCTTGACATCATTCACCTTTTCGACCAGCTCTTCCTTGTGTAGCGAAACGGGACCGCCCAATACGGGTTCATCCTTGATATCCTCTTCTCTTACCTTCCGTGGAACTGCCTTTCCACGGATCCATATGGTGTTTGAAGGGATTTTCCTATCCTTTGGCACCACAGAGTTTGCTGCGATGATGACATTATCCCCAATCTCTGCTCCTGGAAAGACGATGGCATAGCCTCCAATTGTCACATTATTGCCAATCTTCACAGTATTGAGGTAGATTCCCTCGCCTTCATACATATGACCTGTGAGTATGGAGCCAAATCCAACAAGGCTGTTGTTACCGACAATGATACGATCGGGAGTCATTAAGCGCCCATTGCCAACAATTGTCCCACGGCCCAGCTTGGCTCCAAACCAGATGTGTCTGCCTTTCACGTCAAAGAACACTGAGAAGAACCATGCAAAATACGGGAAGAGAAGATAGTAGACCTCGCGATATTCGTAGAGCAGCCAAGCGTCGGTTTCTAACGCATAGAAACCATCCTCTAGCTTGGGAATGACCATCTGAGATAGGCGAAACATGACAGCGAGGATTGCCAAGAAGAGGCCATAGCACATGAAGATCAGAGTGGGAAATAGCAATATGAACCAGAACTTGTCGAAGACAATCTGAGGGAGAAACCATCCAAAGACATCAAGGACCCACTGCTCATAGGCCGTAAAGATTCCGCCAAAGGAGGTAATTATCGGGTCTAGATGCTCGTATGCAACCAATACAGCAGCGATTGACGGAACAATCGCCACCGTGATGCTGACTAAGAGGGAGAGGGCCATGTAGATGCCATATGCGATGGTTCTAAGCTTCATTACTCCGTCTTCCTGATATTGACACTGGCGTCAGAGATATGCTCTCCTATTTTAAGGATAGCAATATGGTTGCTAATTTGCAATTCTTAATGATTCAATGCAGACTATGGGGATTTCGCCAGACTCTAGATATTCCTAGGAGAGGCCTTATTGGCCTCCAGCAATCAGAATTTCTTCGGCAGACATGTCCTTCCTGGGTACAGCAGTTCCGTTCATCCAAACTGAATTAGGTGGAATCACGCGGTCCTTCCCCACCACAGTGTTGGCTGCTATGATCGAATTGTCCCCTATCTCCACTCCAGCAAAGACCATTGCGTGACCTCCCACTGTCACATTATCACCGATTTTAATGGTCTTGATATATAATCTGTCGCCATCGTACATGTGTGGACAAAGCAAAGACCCATACCCAATTATGCAGTTCTCCCCGACATCCAGTCTGTCAGGTGTGAGAACCTTGCCTCCTCCAATGATCGTACCCCTTCCAATCCTGGCTCCGAATAGCATGTACAACAATCGGGCATTTAGGAAGGCAGAAAGAAACCAGGTGAAATGCGAGTATAGAGTGTAGTAAGACTGGTAGAATTCGTATAGAAGCCATTCACCGTTGACTTTGTAATAGAATCCTTCATGTAGCTGAGGAATTGCCCGGCGAAAGAGAACGAACAAACCATACAAAGCTGCCAAGAATACTCCGTAGCAAAATAGACCTACAGGGATAATCAGCACAAAGAACCAGAAATTATCAAGGGAAACTTGTGGAAGAATTCCTGTGAAGATACTTAGGAAGAATTCCTTAATGTCTGCAAACAATCCCCCAAAGCTAGTGAGCAGGGGATCAAGATTCTGAAATGCGAAGAAGAATAGGAATACCATGGGGACCGCGGCACCGATGAGACTAAAGAGAATGGTCAAAGTCAGATATACTGCGTAGGCGATGTATTTTGGCTTCAGTTTTGCTCGCTCCGTTGGATATATTCTCTCCATCTGGAAAGTATTCTTTTTTGAAGCTTTCCCGTAGCTGCAGTTGCCAATAGGGCATAAATGATGCCCGCGAATTGTGAAGCTACCCCTCAGAAAGAGATATAGATGATACAAAGGGGTCACGGGTAGCGCTTCGGAGCACCAAAATGATGACATATGATTTGATTATCGCTGGAACCGGCCCAGCTGGACTCATTACCGCAGATCGAGCTGCAGCCAAGGGTCTCAAAACTCTGGCTCTTGAGAAACGGAAGAAAGTCACAGCCTCTCTCATGGGAGAATTAGTGACCGACAACGCACTGAAGCTCCTTAGAGTAAAGCCCGACTCTGAATATGTTGGTAACAAGTATACTCAGATCATCGGCGAGAGCCTAGACACTGGGGGCAAGATTGTTGTAGGGAAGGGACTCCTCGGCAACTCCTATCTTCTCGATGAAGACAAATGTCAGGACCTCATGCGAGAACGAGCTGAGGCTGATGGCGCGGAGTTCAGATATAATGCTCGTGTGAAGTCGGTTGTAAAAGAGGGAAATCAGGTTGTCGGGGTGAAGTATAATGAGGAATTGGAGGAACGGGCTGGACTCACTGTAGGTGCTGATGGTTCGTTCAGCAGGGTCTCTGAAACGGCAGGATTCACTCATCCCAAGTGGCTCCTCTCATATGGAATCCGATGGAAGCTGGAAGGCTGCAAAGGTGTTGACCCTGAGACCGCATACTTCTTCGTAGCTCGAGACGTCGGACTTGGTTATTTATGGTTGTACCCAAGGAGTGAGACCGAGGTCAATCTAGGAATTGGTAGAGTACCGTCCTCAAAGGAGAACTGGGAAAAGCTACCTTCGTTGTTGGATGTCTTGAAGAAGTACCGAAAGCACATTCCTGAGTTACGGGACTCCAAGATAGCTGTGCAGAATGGGGGAGTCGTTCCATGCGCAGGCATTATCCCTAGATTCACTGATGCAGGAGTCGCTCTCTGCGGAAACTCAGCAGGACAGGTCTCTAGCATCGTTGGAGGCGGGGTCACAACCTGCTTCCATGCAGGCACACTCCTTGCGAAGCATGCCAAGAGAGCGGTCGACGAGAGCGACTTCTCGAGGAAGAGTATTCACCAGTATGAGAAGGAGTACAGAAAATCAAAGCTGGCCCGGAACATCCAGAACACAGGAAGGGGCATGTGGGCAGTGAGCAAATTCGCGATGCACAACGATCCACTAGATGCCGCAGAGGTAGTGCTGTCGCAGCTTGATGCGAAGACACTCAACGCATTGATTCAGGGGCATGCTGGGGTCTCTGACATAATGACACTTCTCTCAGACTTCTTGCCCATGGTGATGCGAATAGGGAAAGGGTATCTGAAGTCGATTGCCCTTAGTGGATTGTAGGAAATGAGAGAGGGGGCGTACGGAGAAGAGAACATGTTGAAGCAGGGTCCGCCCCCCCGTACCCTGCTTCGTTTTCACTTGCAACATGCCCGTGGATAACCGTTCGCATCCACGCGGAGTTCCTGCATAATACCGCAATAAGACAAGTACACGAGCATATTAAAGGCAATTGTGGTTGTAAACATTCATCAAGTAAGTATGTTATCAGTTTAAGCATTGATTTGAAGATACTCAAAATTGGGTTGGTCGGGAACATGATTGAAGATGAAACTCTTAGAGAGGCTCTGGAGATTCTTGGCCTCAATGTAGGTACAGCTGAAGAGGAGTCGAGAACGATTGGAGTCCTTCGTGCAATCTTGAAGATCCAGGGAGACCCTCCTGCTCCACGCTCATTCACGGAAGTCTATGAGTCGGTCTTGGAGGAAATTCCTGATGGAAATCTCTCTAAGGCTTGGGTGCATAGAGTGTTAAAGCCCTTGGTTGAGAACCAACTCGTACGAGTTGAGGGTCAGTCTCGTAAGAAATATGTCGCCGATGTTAACACAATAATGACTGGATTAGAACAACTCAAGACTAACAGAATAAACCAGATTGAGGACGAGTTGGAATCACTGAAGGTGAACCAGTATCAGATTTCGAAGCTCGATTGCGGAGTTTTAGCTCAACGTCTAGTGAGGGCTCTGACCGGTCAAGATCAAGCACCAACGACTCGTATAGTTCGCGGAGTTGATGAACTAGACAGGGTCCTGAAGTACAACGTAACTGATGTAGCGATGAAAGGCGACGTGATACGAGCTACAGTGCTTTGGCTCACCCCTCTTCTAAAGGGGGGTGAAGACCGAATGATGAAATTCATCAATGCAGCCCAAAGAGGAGTAGACGTGCGTTATCTCGTGACGCTTGATATTCTCTCAGCGGGTGAGTTGGTCGAACGAGATATGGACCCGCAAAGGATGGGCGACATAGCTCAAGGAATAATCAAGATGCGAGAAGCTGGAATCAAGTTTGACGTGCGCGTGTTCCCAGCAGGAAGGACGTATAGCCAAGTAAGTCTGAATGACCAGAGTACAGCATTAGTGATCACTGAGAACCCACTCACTGCGACATGGCTGACTAGAGAGTTCAATCCCGATCTGATTGATAATGCAATATCATCTTTTGATGAGAACTGGAAGAATGCAAAATCAATATTCGAACTCACCGCGAAGGATTTCGAAAAGATGGGAACAAGTGACAGCCCCCTTGCAAAGATGCTACTCGATAGGACAGACTTAGGTAAGGGGAGCAAGGAGAAGTAGACATAGAGGCGGGGGCATTGACAGGCCGGACTGAAGAAACGGCACTGGAGTTGATTGGTATTGACCCAGATGAGAGAAGAATGGTGGTCTTGAGAGCCTTAATGAAAGTCCAGAGGGACCATGATACCTTTGTTACTTTTGAAGACATCAAGGATGCGTTCATGATAGAGGAGGGAGAAAAGAGCGTATCGGACCCCCTTCTGTATCGAAGCTTAACCTCATTGGAAAAGGATGGGTTCATCGTTATTGACCGGACTGGCTACCGTCACAGGTATGGGACGAGCCATAAGGTGATGCGTGTTGGTCTGAAGAGAGCAAAGGAAACCGCTGTGAAGGAGCTAGAGGGAAGGGTGAGTCAGCTCGAATCTGAAATCGAGGAACTGACATATCTTGACCCAGGAACTCTGGCAAGCCAATTCGTATCAACAATGACCGGTCGGCGCATTAGGCCTAAGCCCATATTTGTGGAGGGCTTGGGACCTTGTATTAGCCTAATTGAGCGAGAGATATGTAGGAAGGCAAATCGTGGCGACATTATTCGATTGACAACTGATTGGATGAGGGCAGAAGCGGGTCATGGGAGCAGGATTGCTAGTATTCTCGACTGCCTGGGAAAGAGTGGCGCAGAAACTCGAGTATTGTGCCGCTCAGAGGAAAAACATGGGTTCACTGATGAGCTTGGTGCAGTCATCCAAAAGCTGCGAAACCAGGGTCACAATATTGAGCTGAGGAAACACATCAGACAGGATGCCACATACCAGTTTGTGTCAAAGAGTGGAGAGGGAATGGTCTTAATCGTGGCTGAAGAACCGCTGGCTGGCACTTGGATTTCCAGGGATGCAAATACTATGCTTATGGAGGCTGCAATCGAGAGCTTCTCAGAGGATTATGTAAAAGCTGAGATTCTGACGGAGTCGAGAGAAGAATGAGTGGAATGGTTGGCAAGGATATCTTTGAGAGAATTGGAGTGGATATGTCGTCTCGTGACATGCAGGTCCTTAGAGTATTAATTGGCATGGAGAAGAGCTCAGACGGAGTCACTTTTGCTGACCTCTTTGATAATCTGAAGAAGAAGGGCATGAAGCTCTCAAAAGTCTGGATATACAAATGCCTGGGCCGTCTGGAAGACGGGGGGTTCATTAGCACTGAACGAATTGAAAGCCCACGTCGATATAAGACATCTGAAGGAATCATCGCTGAGGCTCTGAAGAGAAAGCTGTCCTCACGTGTGAATGAATTGAAATCCGATCAAGCCGAGGTAAAAGGGGACTTGAAGACACTAAAAGACACAACAGTAAGAGACCTAACAATGATGGCATATGACACAATTGTGGGGAGTGTACCTATCGACACGTCGACTGTAATAGAAGGAGTCGAAAATGTAAGAAGCGCACTCATAAGAGAGATTTTTCAGAAGGCAAGGCCTGGCGATATAATAAAACAGATTGCTCCCATACAAGCTATTGACAGAGATTATGAAACCAGTGGAGTCACCGAAATGCAGCTCTTGATGAAAGCGGCAGAAGGCATCAGGCTCCGGAGCATTCTAGTACCTACAGGAGATGCATCACGTGACCCGAGCGTAATCTCCAGATATATTGGTGGATTGGGGAAGCTCCTGCAGGAAGTCATGAAAACTGGAAATATAGAGGTTCGAAGTCCTAAAACTCCTCTTAAGACCTATAGAATCGTTGCTCTGAACACTGACGTGATGCTTCTCTACCTCACACACTCTCCTGCATCTGACATGGCAGCGCTTGTTCGTAGGGAAGACAATCCTGGTTTGGTCCATGATGCATTGAACACATTCGACAAGATCTGGGAAGAGGGAGTGGATATTTTGGAAGCAGTAGCAAAGCTGGCAAAATCAAAGGAGCGCGAGGATTCGGACTCATAGAACCTATGACGGAATGACCCAGTCGTGGCCCTTGGAGAGCGTCAAGAATATATCATCGCAGACAGCTTGAAAGTCATCATACATCCCATATTCACCCCCAGCGGCATAGGGATGTCCACCTCCATTGAATAGCCCCGCAGCTACATTGCATAAGGTGGAATCATTGCCTCTTCTGAATCCGAGAAGGCCGCCTTGACTTACAGTTATCAGCAAGTCAGCCACCTTCAATCTCTGTCCTTCAATCTCAAGGTTCTTCTCATCAGCGAGATACGTCCCGAGATCAGTAGTAGTCACCCCTGTAGGTATCTCAACAACGCGAACGAGCCGGTCATGAATAAGCTGATCACAATGGCCAGCTAGTGACTTCTTCATCTTTTTGAGGCGCTCTTTCCGATATTCGCGGACCTGTCGCTCCATTGTTGCATCCTTGAATTTCTTCGTCTTTTCGTTCCATATTCCAGCTATACCATTCTCAGCTAGACCGGTGACTATCGGTAGAACTGCAGCACTCATGTCCTCTTTCTTGTTAATCGATGTAAATCGACTGACTGACACCAAGTCTGCCAGAGCAACAGCCGCCTCTATCTCCCTCAGATTGAAATCAGTGTCATGTGCAATGCGAGCGAGTTCAGCACAGATCTCATCCCTTGGCATGAGGCTCTTATGGGCGATCTCAGCTGCACAATAGTCGGTATTCACCCTGAGGACAGGCTTGTTCTCTAGAGAAAGAACAGCGTCAATTGCTTCCTTGCTCCATGAGTGATGGTCAAGCCAAACGACTCTACATCCCTGTGCGACAGCCCTGGACAGACCATCAATGGCGAAATTCATCGAGTTCTCATCAATACCAAGATCAGTGATTACTATGAGCGTATGTCTTCGCTTGGCGACTTGCGAAAAGGCTTGGTCGAAGTATCCATAGTCAGTCAGTATCATGTCAAACTTAAGACCCTTTGACTTCGCATAGCGCCATACTATCGCTGCTGCATTCAGACCATCGACGTCTTTGTCATGAGAAATCGACAGCAGTCCTGTGAGTCTACTCTTTGCATCAGGGGTCTTGCTCATAGTACATTCAGAAGGAAAATTGAAGCGGCCCTTTTCTTTCTTTCTTTAATGTACAATTGCTTATGCTATTAAAGTCGGAAGTGTTTTCTATCACCACTAACGTCTACTCCGATGGCACAAGATGGATGGCGAAACTTCTGCTCGTTTGATGAGCGGCAATGATGCATTGGCTAGAGGTGCGCTTGAAGCGGGAGTGGGCTTCTGTACATCCTACCCAGGAACACCTGCGACACAGATAACAGAATATCTCATGAGAAAAGCGGAGAGCATTCAAATCCATGCAGAATGGAGTGTCAATGAGAAGGTCGCGCTTGAAGCGGCTGCGGCGGCGAGTTGGGCAGGTATACCTGCGCTTTGCTCAATGAAGTCCCTAGGTCTTAATGTTGCGTCCGACTCTCTTCTGACTATGAATCTATCAGAATGTGGAGACGGGGGACTTGTAATCATTGTTGGTGATGATCCCGAAGGCCACTCTACCAGTACTGAACAAGACTCCCGATTCTATGCAAAGGCAGCACTGCTGCCTCTGCTAGAGCCCTCGGGATACCAAGAAGCAAAGGATGTGGTACCCTATGCCTTTGACATCTCAAGAAAATACAATGTACCAGTCATTATTCGAAGCACAACCCGACTCGGTCACTCTCGGGGACTGGTCAATCCCTGCCCAATTGATAGTTATGAATACCCCAAACCACTAAAGATGAAAGAGAAGCTCTACAATGTCCCGAATCCTCATCTAGCAAGACATGAACTTCAGAACAAGATTCAGAGAATCTCAGAGGAATTTGACACTAGCCCATTCAACAGGCTGCGCGCGAAGAAGAATGTAGACCTTCTTACGATTGCATCTGGAATATGTCAAAGGTATGCAGAAGAAGCGATAGAATCGGCAGGTGCAGAAAGCAGCGGATCCTTGGGTCTTGTCACAACGCATCCCCTGCCAAGGAAGTTGATATACAAGGCAATCAGGAAAGCACCTAATGTACTCTTCCTAGAAGAATCAGATCCATTTGTGGAAGATGCAGTGCGTGCGTTATCAACTGAGCTGCCTTCTGTCAACTGCAAATTCCATGGCAAACGGGATGGTGCGGCACCGGCATATGGAGAAATGAATACCAATCTGGCAATCGAAGCAGTGCACAAAGCGCTAGGTCTCAGATTGAAAAAGCCTGACAAAAGGGAGATGAGTCTTCGGGAGTCCGCACGTTCGCTCCTGATCGGACGAGCCTTGACGTTCTGTGCTGGATGTACTCATAGAAATGTGTACTGGGCTGTTCGCAAGGTGAAGCAGAGGTTGGGCGGAAAGCTCTCAGTGACTGGGGATATTGGTTGCTACTCTCTTGGAGTCTTCTATGATGAAGCTATAGGCACATTATTCTCAATGGGATCAGGAATCGGGATTGCTAGCGGACTTGGTCAGCTTCACGAGTTCGGCCTCGAGTCCCGAGTCGCAGCAGTTGCAGGAGACTCGACTTTTCTGCATGCCTGCATACCTGCTCTGATTAACGCGAAACACAAGAATGCGAATGTCACATTCATGATTCTTGACAATTCCACCACAGCCATGACCGGGTTCCAGAAACATCCAGGTGAGGAGGACCAACCTGAAGGACAGAGGATGGTGAGTATTGAGAAGATAGTCCAAGCTATCGAACCAGACTTCTATGCTGTTGGCGATGCCACGGACCTGTCTAAAACCGTGGACCTCATTCATGACACCATCCGCAAAGACGGCCTCAATGTTCTACTGTTCAAGAGTATCTGTAGACTCGAGGAACAAAGGATGGGAGAGACCTATGCTGAGAAGGAACGAATACACATTGACTCAGATATGTGCCGTGGCGAGAGCTGCAAGATTTGTGCTGCCCAGTTTGGATGTGTAGCTCTTGGATGGCAAGATGAAGCAGCTAGACCAATCATCCATGACCACATCTGCGTGAGATGCGGAGCCTGCGTCATAGTATGCCCACATGGTGCGATTAAGCAGGGATGACCAATGAATGATGACTACAACATTCTAATTGCTGGTGTGGGAGGCCAGGGTAATCTCGTGTGTGGTAGAATTCTATCTGAAGCTGCACTTCAGAATGGGCTTCGCCCAGTGGTAGGAGAAACCTTTGGTGCATCAAGGAGAGGTGGCACAGTCCTTACACATCTTCGAATCAGTAAGCAGGACAGAGGACCTCTGATTCCCAAAGGAAAAGCTGACCTCCTATTGGGAATGGAACCGCTTGAAGCCTTGAGAGCGGCCATCGAGTATGCGAGCCAACAGACCGTTGCAGTCGTCAGTACCACGATAGTCGAGACGCCGAGCTCCCTCGCCGAAACTGAGGATTATCCACCAGTAGAGAAGATAGTCGAATCACTCCAGTTTCTTTGCGGAGAGGCCATAGCGCTTGATCCTATGGAGGCCTTAGAGAAATCGGGAGGCCTGCTGTTTCTTAACTCCTACATGCTCGGTGCCGTATCTTCTTTGAGGGGAATCCCAATGGACAAGGATGAAATTCGGAAAGCAGTAGAAACTACTCTTCGTAATCCAGAAATGAATCGGGCAGCATATGATGCAGGTGTTGCCGACATCCTCAGACTGCGGCGCTGAAGCTATCTGTTTTTCTTTGCCTCAGTGGCCTTCTTTGCATCTCGCCACATCTGCTCAGCCAGGACAGTGAACATATCTGCTACGCCATCACCAGTCTTTGCAGAAGACTCCATGTAGAGAAAGCCTTGGTCCTCCGCCCAGCGCTTCGCCTCAGCTGATGGTACTGCTCTGTCTGGAAGGTCGGTCTTGTTGCCTACCACAACAATTGGCACGCGTAGGCCAATTGACTCGTCCGCCTCCTTGACCCACTTGGAGAGCTCGGTGAATGAGCGTCTTCTGGTCACGTCATAGACGAGGATGATTCCTGCTGCACCACTGTAGTACATCTTGCGCACAGCCTTGAATCTGGCCTGCCCGGCAACGTCCCAACACTGAAGCTTGATTCCCACAGCGTACTCCGGCTCTGGGGGCGAAATGTGAGTGAGCTTGACGGCGAACTGAGATCCAATCGTCGTTTTGTAGTCCCTCTCGAAAACACCAGTTACGTAGCGATTTACGAGCGTCGTCTTTCCTACAGCGCCTTCCCCGGTCACCATTACCTTGAAGAGGTAAGTGTAACTGTCGCTGGGCGTACCTGGGCGTGGCGGTTTAGGAGTACGTGCTCTCATCTCAGTGACTAGAGCGCTCTCATCCACGACTTCTTCAACGACTACTTGTGCCGGAGCAGGGGCCGGGGGAGCAGCCTGTTCCATCACTGCCGAAACCTCTTCAACCTCAGAGATGACTGTACCGGTTTCCTCTACTCCAAACAGCTTGTCGAGCAACTCTTCGGCCTCTCTCAAGGACTCATCCGAACCCTCAGAGGCAGTCATCTTGAGAATCTCTGCTGCTTTAGCTTTCTCGACTTCAGCAAAGCCAGTGCCCTCGGCTGGGGCATAGTCTGTCAAATCATCAACGATGGCTGCCGAAGGTTCGGGCAATGATACTGATGGCATGGCAGCGGGCGCAGCTACAGCAGCTCCTTTCTCCACGAGGATCGCAGTCTCAGGAGTTGTGATCTGTTTCACTTGGCCTGAAGCATCTGTCCACATCAACACTATTGGACGAATGATGACAGTTCCTTCAGTGGTAGGTACAAGGTCCAATTGAATCGTCTTGGTTTCACCAGGATTCAGATCGAATTTGAGGTGATTGTTAGAAACCTGGAGGTTATCCTTAGGGAACCAGTATACCTTGCCAGTGACTCCAGTGATGGGCTGACTTGTGATATTCGCAACAGTGACTTTGCCTATGAGATTAGTTCCGGTCTTTGCTTGTGTATCAATCTCAAACTTGGGAATCAGCTGATAGAGGCCCTGGAGAACCCTCAATGGACCGTTCGATATACCCACTAGGACTTCTTTTCGGTCATCTCCTCCTGCATCTCCAACACTGATTGAGAGAATCTTCTCGCCAATGTTCACGCTGGCTAGTTCTAGAAGCTCGGCCATATGCAGATTGTAGAATTTGACCTTGTAATCAGAAGTTGCAACTATCATCTCATCCATGTGATCTGCATTGATCTCTTCCATCACAATGGAGAGTGCATTCACTCCTTCAAGCTTGGTGAAGAGGTCCAGCTTGCTCTCCTCGTTTCGATAGACTCTGATAGTCCCGTCTCGAGTGACAACGCCCAGCTCCATCTTCCTGTCACCCAAGATATCTCCAGCCTTGACTGATATGATCGGACTCGGAAGCTGTAGTACTTCAATCTCATCAATGGTGTGGTCCCTCACCTTGAACACTCTGAGTGAGCCATCAATGTTACCTGTGACAAACTCGTCGATTTCATCACCAATCACATCACAGACACCGATCGAGATTGGCATGTTTTCAAGCTGATGCTTGGCATATTCAGTAATCTTGTCATCAACATCCATCTGGAACACTCGAAGAGACGAGTCACTCCCTGCAACAATTATCTCGTTCTTCTCATCCCCCGTGACATCAGTCACCATGACAGTTGTGATAAACTTGTCAACCGGATACTCTCCTAGAAGTTG
This sequence comes from Promethearchaeota archaeon, assembly GCA_048939765.1. GTDB lineage: Archaea > Asgardarchaeota > Thorarchaeia > Thorarchaeales > Thorarchaeaceae > SMTZ1-83. The sequence continues at coordinate 61,532 of JBHLPF010000004.1, read as the reverse complement.
AAACTGTCCACTTGGTGCGAATCTATAGACTTGAAGAGTACCGGACTCACCCGGAATATCTCCTGGATCGAGACTGCGTCCTACAACAATCTCCATTCGACCATCATTATTCGCATCTGCAATTTTGAGTGACAGGATACTGCCTTCTAGGTCCTTTTGAGCGAGGAACCTAATCTCAGCTGTACTTCCATCATATAGCCTAAGGACACCATCCCGGTCTCCCGTACAGAGTTCTGAGGTTCCTGATCCAGTGACGTCTCCCATGGCTATTGCGGTGGTGCTTTTGTCATCCTCGATCTCGAAGAGAATTCTAGGCGTGGTCAATTTGAGATACCATCCGGTTCGAAAACAACACCATTCAGACCTTCAACTGCATGTCTAGTGGGTTGTTCTAATAGTTCTTTGAGGACGAACGGCCTTTTTGTACTTTGTTGGGTCGGTCTCAAGTATCATATATGGAATGCACAAAATAGCACATTATTTAACACGAAGCCGTCGTGATGTAGATTGGTGACACCTTGCCTACACTCTCGGTTCGGAACATTGTGAAGGCCTATCCAAATGGAGAGGGCGGAGTAACCAGAGTTCTCGATAGGATTTCATTTGACGTGAAAGACGGGGAATTTCTGAGCGTCCTCGGCCCTTCAGGATGCGGCAAGACAACACTCCTGAAAATCATCGCAGGTCTCCTCGTACCGGATGAGGGAGAAGTCGCGATAGATGGGGTTCCAGTTGGTCCCGGCCATAATCGTGTAGGTTTCATTTTTCAACAGGAGTCACTTTTTCCTTGGAGGAGTGTCCGCCAGAATATAGAATATGGCCTAGAGATTGCTGGCTCCGAGATATCAGATAGACGGGCGTTGTCTAATGAGATAATTCGGATTGTAGGAATGGAAGGACTGGAAGACAACCTTCCCCACGAAATATCAGGAGGGCAGGCTCGACGTACGGAAATGGCAAGGAGTCTGATTATCAAACCTGATATTCTTGTCGCCGATGAAGCACTATCAAATCTAGATGCACAGACAAGGAATCACCTTCAAGCTGAATTCCTAAGGATTACAGAGGAAACTGGCTCAACTGTCCTATTTGTGTCACACAATGTTGATGAAGCTGTCTTCATGTCTGATAGGATTTTGGTGATGAGCAATATACCCTCGAGTATAATCGCACAGTATGTTGTGGACCTTCCAAAACCACGTAATAGAACATCTCCTGAGAGCCTTGACTATCGAGCAAGAATATTGGAAGTCCTGAGAGTCGAACAGGAAAAGGCCATGAGCCGCCAGTCTAAACAGAAACCCCCTGTCGCCATCTGAGCAGCCTTCTTTCAATCATAAGCAGAAGGAAACTGACTGCAAATCCAATTACCCCAATAACTAACATACTTGAGATTACAGCTCCAGTCCATCCAACCTGTTGCATGGTCCAAATCAGATAGCCCAATCCCTTGTTGCTGCCAATCATCTCTGCAGCTACTAGGCACATCCATCCAATTCCAAAACCGATTCGCATTCCTGCAAACACCTCAGGCGCAGCCGATGGAATAACAACCGAGCTAAGTATCTTTGATTCTGATGCCCCGAAGGTCTTAGCCACATCAACATGAACAGGTTCCGTACGTTTGACTCCGGTGGTAGTATTGATGAGAATTGGGAAGAAGGCACCTACCCAGATTATGAAGATCTGTGAATACAAAAGACTAGCAAAGATAAGGAGTGATAGCGGAATCCACGCAATTGGTGGAATTGGTCGCATTGCCTCGACGACTGGTCCCAGGATAGAATCCGCTACCTTATACCTGCCAAGCGCAATGCCAAGGGGTATCGCTGTAATTGCAGCCACACAAAATCCCACACTGACGATGAAGACACTCTGTGCTACATGATCTATGAGAAGAAAGCCTTGGCTGTCCCCCTCCGTGGACAACCTAATGAAAGCATCAATCACTTCCAGAATGGTGCTTCTTGAGAAGAACGCGATGAAGACCCAGAGCAGAACCAGTATTATTCCTGCTACAATCAATCTGACAATAGGCGACTCTGCAAACCTTGAAAGATTGGGCTCTGTACTCTGTATCGGGCTCGCTTCATCTGAAGTCTGTGTAGCTGATGTCATCTTCTGAGAGCTTCAGCTGCTTGACTTTCTTTTGATTCTACCGTTTTTTGGCTTAGGTGTTCTCCAAGAATGTTGTATTGATGAATCCATCCATGAAGGCGCTTGGGTCAGTAGGAATCTGATACGGAAGCAGTTGGTCTTGGTCAATCAGAAAGTCCAGATACATCCCAAGTGCAGTGCGGTTCACGTTGTAATCGTAAATTATCCGGTTGAAAGCGGTTTCAACAGCAGAAACAGCATCCTCCATCTCAAGCCATGTAGCTGCAATGGAAATTGCCTCTGTAGGATTGTTCACAATCCATTCTTCAGCACGAACATGAATGTCAACGATTGTTTGAACTATGTCTGGATGATTGCTGAGAAAAGCATTAGATGATGCTACAACGCAACAAGGATGGCGTGGCCAAATATCTCCTGAAAGCACCAAAGGAACTGCTAGACCATCAAATTCCGCTCTCGCGTTGAATGGCTCCCATGCAACAAAGGCAGGTGCATCTTCAGTGAGAGAGTCTGCCATGAATGCAGGAGATGTGGAGAGGAGAGAAACATCAGAGGGACTCAGTCCCGACTGATTCAAAGCAAGACGAAGCAGGAAAGCTTGCACAGTTGGCAGTCCAGGTATATAGACTGATTTCCCAGTAAGATTGGCTATGTGTGTTATGGTACCAGAATCATAGTCCGTTTTCCGAACCATAATCGCAGATCCTTCGAGGTTCGCCGACGCGAGTATTGTGATCAATATGTCTTGGTTTATACTCTTTGTCAGAGCTGGCGCCGCACCCAAATAACCCATATCAATCTCATTTCCAAGAAAAGCATCCATCTCAAAGCCGCCATTGTTGTAGGATTTCAATTCAACAGTGAGGCCTGCTTCTTCATACCATCCATTTACAAGGGCTACACGAAATGCCAATTGATGAAGGTCCTTCTCAAGATACCCGATTCTCACATCTGGCAATGTGGTTGGATACCATAAAGCGATCAATGCCGCTGAAGAAACTACAATGACAACTACAGTTGCTGCTAGAGCTTTGTTTCTGTCCATCTTGGGTCGTTTCCTCTCTTGAGAAGCCATGTGTCAGGTAATCTATAGTTCACATATGAGGATTGAGTTATATCCTCTGTCCTCAGAATGTTGATTAAAGAGTCTGGAGATAAATCAAATATGTCGCTCCGAAATCGGATTCCTGAACAACTCAGACTAAGAGATGAGATGGTTGCCATCACTGTCAAGGACGATGTCGAAGTCTTTCCAACGGCGGAGTATATCCTCCTTGAGATCTCACCGAATGCTGGAAGAGTAGACATTCCAAAGATATCTAACACGATTCGAGATCTGGTAAGGGATGACAAGAGAATGGTGGCAATCCGGGGATACGGATTCAAGGGAGTTGGCCTCTCTGTCAGGGTTGCGCATGAACTGAAGAAGAGGGAGAGCAGGTTTGTGTACGAGATGACCTTCGATACTTTTGAGGCTGCAGACCCTGAAACGAATAGACCGCTGACCAGTGTTCAAATCATCGTTATGCCCCCAGTATGAACAGACCAAGGGAAAAGGCTTACAGGGAAATCGTTTTCTGCATTGCAGAGGTACTGAAAAGCGGTGGTTTGGTGTTAGGTGTTGGAAGGAAGAAACAGTGGCTCCCTCCTACACTTGTGTTGCTTTTGCTCACCCCTGTTTTGGCTTCCTCCGCCCAATCAATTTGCCTCGGAGGAGAAGTCGTGGTCCTTGATGCAAGAACTGACTTCGTGCCGGCGCAATATGAGGATTGGGAACCGATACTCATCCAGAATGCTGATGACTTTGTCAGATATGGTTTTCCCGGTGATGGGACAGAGTCGAATCCCTACATCATTGAGAGGCTCAACATCTCAACCTCGGAAGAAACATGTATTTGGATCTCAGATGTCAACGTCAGTTTTGTCATTAGAAACTGCAGAATCACATCGTACCCATCTCGTACCCCGCTCCCGGCAATTCGGCTCACAGATGTACAGAACGGCACTCTTGAGGAAAACATCATAATCGGGGGCTACGAAGGAATTCATGGATCGCAGACAAGAAATCTACGGATTCTTGAAAATGCCATATGCGAAGGTGAGTACGGACTGAGATTCATCGCTTCGCTCAATATCACGGCTGAAGGCAATTCTATATATCACCATGAACTAGGAGTTGTCTTGACCAATACCTCCCGATGTCTTTTCTCTGCCAACAGAATCTATGGGAACACTCATGCAGGATTCATGGCGGATAATACATCTTCTTACAATGCGTTCCTATCAAACGAGGTTGGTTGGAATGACATACGCACTTTTTCCTCTGTCAACGCTGAGGACAATGGCAATAACAATACGTGGCATGACAACTCATGGTCCGATTATGCATCGCCTGGTCCCTACAATGTCAGTGGAGTTTCCAACGCCCAAGACCTCCTTCCAACACTATTGATTGATCGAGAAGGTCCCACCATCAATTCTCCAGACAATATTGAGATGTTTGAAGGCGACAACATAAATGTCACATGGTATCCAAGAGACGCATTTCCGCTGGAATACGCAATCCGTATAAATGCAGACCCTATCTGGACACGTGCTTGGATTGATGATGAATACAGCGTCAATCTGGGATACTTGGAACCTGGCGACTACACTCTCATCCTTTCTGTCGTAGATGGATCGGGTAACAGTACAAATGACATTGTGGAAGTATCAGTCCTCTATGTGCCTCTCAAGGATATTGCTACCGAGTTAGTTGCTTATGCATCGGCATTAAGCGTAGCTCTCTTCTTGGTCATTCTATGCATAATTAAGAGAAGACCATAGACCACTTTTCATGCTTGGTTCTCAAAGAATAAGTAGCCCAGAAGCAATATACTAGTTTGATGACTTATCCACCTCCCTCGTTGCACCCCGTGATATTCCTCGGATTTATCATTCCGATGGCTGTCGCAGCGGCTATTTGCTATTATATTGCAAAACTGGAATATGAAAAGACAAGAGAATTCAAGGAGGACATCTTGGACTAGTTTATGTGAGTCAATGAGAGAAGCTTGGTTTCATTTTGAAACTATTTAAATAGTAGTTCAATGCCGAGTGGTTAAGTGTGGAGGTTGTTGTTGTGCAATTTGAACTACTAGTAAACAGCATGGGAATCATAGGGATGATTCCAATCTTCCTGCTGGTTCTCCTCATGCTGTGGGGTTTCATTGGGGGTTCGGGTCGAACTAGAACTCTCTCACTTCTAGCCTTTCTAGGATACCTTTTCGTGGCAATAGGATGGCTTGTAGTAACAATGGAACGAATGAATATGCCGCTAATGGATTGGTCTCTTGCTCGATATATCGACTTTGGGGTAAGGGGCATCTGGCTTTTCCTATTGGCGGTGTACTGCTTCATCTGGGCTTTGCCAGACTTAATCAATGAACGCAAATGGCTAGTCATAGTACTCCTAATCCTGCCAATTGTCTACGAGGCGCTCATGATTGGCACCTTTTCGATTGTATCAAGTCCATATCGAGATGCGTGGTTAGTCACAGATGTCGTCTTTGTGACAATATACATGGCCTTAATTCCACTCTACACCACTATTCGATATGTTGGCCAAGATAGAATCAAAGGTACTGCTCGAGTGATGTGGATATGGCTAACTTTGATCGGCGTCTTGATCTGGTTCTTTGGAGAGCTCCTACTGGGCAGTAGTCAGCTGCTGAATATGCCAGGCTGGAACTCGTTCTTCAGCAGCATAGGTCTAACAGTAGTAAGCACTCACGCAATCGGGTGGTGGATCATACTCCTAGGCAATTTCTTCCAGAGACGGGCACTCCAAGCAGGTTAATCCTGAATCAAGTCGGCATGCTACGCCATCTTGACCCATCAGTGAAGGGTCACACAGTCAGTGGAGGGCAGGTACAGAGGTCAGGCCATCAAATACTTAAGCAGGGCGAAGTGAGGCTCCCTCGTACCTTCCCCACGTAGGTGAAGAAGAACAATGGCACTTGACTTCGCAAAAGGAATCACCGAGTTCCGCTGGCACGGCAGAGGTGGACAGGGTGTAGTCACCTCAAACCAGATGCTTGGAAAAGCAGCTCTCGCGGAAGGCAACTATATACAGGCGTTCCCCGAGTTTGGGCCGGAGCGGACCGGAGCCCCAGTGCGGGCGTTTCTGAGAATCAGCAAGAAGCCCATCCAGGTCTACGCACAGGTCTATGCTCCAGACATAGTTGTGTGCATTGACCCGACACTGCTAGATGTCGTGAATCCGTCAGAGGGACTGAAGGAGGATGGAACTCTTGTTCTTAACACAACTTTGAGCCCTGATGAGGTGCGTGAGAAGTATGGCTTCAAGGGCGGCAAGGTGGTCACAGTTGATGCAACATCCATTGCAATGGAGATTCTCGGCAGACCATTCTATAACATGCCGACGATGGCTGCGGCTGTGAAGGCCTCAGGAGTCGTCAAGATTGAAACGGTCATTGACGAGGTTCTGGAGAGATACCCAGGCAAGATAGGTGATCTGAACGAGGCTGCTATGGAGAGAGCAGTAGAGGAGGCAAAGATAGGATGAGCGAGAAATTCAACGAGATACCAATGGCTGGAAACATCATTGAGCCAGGGAACTCAAAGAAGTATCTGACAGGTGGATGGAGAGCTGAGCGCCCCATACATGATGATACGAACTGTCTCTGGATGAAGAATGGAACTTGTGGTCGCTGTTGGATATTCTGCCCCGATATGGCAGTCAGACTGATTGAGAATGAAGATGGCACTCGTTCCTACGAGTACAATTATGACTACTGCAAGGGTTGCGGCATCTGTGCCAATGAATGCCCCACTGACAGCATCCATATGGAAGGTGAGTAGAGTGACAGTATCGCAAGACAAAATCACAGTTGAGGGTCTGACTGGTGACGCCGCCATCGCATATGCTCTGAAGCAATGCGATATTGATGTGCTCGCTGCATATCCAATCACTCCGCAGACGATCATCGTAGAGGACTTCCAGAGATTTGCAGCGAATGGTGAAGTTCACACTAGAGTCATTCCTGTAGAGTCTGAACACAGCGCAATGTCAGCCTGTGTGGGAGCATCTGCGGTTGGTGCAAGAGTGGCAACGGCCTCTGCATCTGCTGGTCTAGCCTTGATGTGGGAGATCCTATACTGTGCTGCATCCATGAGAATGCCTATTGTATTCACTGTGGCGAACCGCGCGCTCTCAGCACCCATAAACATCCACAACGACCACTCGGACGGTATGGGAATGAGAGACAGCGGATTCATCCAGCTCTACTGTCAGAGCTCCCAGGAAGCCTATGACACAACCATCATGGCATTCAAACTCGCTGAGGATCATGATATCCTACTTCCTGTGATGGTCGGAATTGACGGTTTCATTCTCAGCCACAATGTCGAGAGGGTAGAGATGCTTCCCGATAATGAGATCAAGGAGTTTCTCGGTGTAAGGGTACCCGTCCAACCTCTGGACCCAAAGAATCCAATCACCATGGGACCCCTGGCTCTCACTGACTACTACTTCGAGTTCAAGGAACAGCAGGACAGGGCCATGGGGAGAGTCATCAAAAGCTACAAGAAGGTGGAGGCGGAATTCAAGAAACTGACAGGTCGCTCCTACGGAATGTTCGAAACCCACAAGACCAAAGATGCGGACATCATCATTCTCGCAATGAGCACTATGGGAGGGACAGCCAAGGCAGTTGCAGACGTATTACGGGAGCAAGGCGACAAGGTCGGCGTAGTTCGACTCAAGATGTTCCGCCCATTCCCTGCGAAGGACATCGCAAAGGTGGTGAGCGGTGCAAAGGCAGTCATGGTCTTCGAGAAGGCTATGTCGTTTGGCGGGGTCACAAATCCGTTGGCTATGGAGGTCAGAAGTGCACTCTACGACCTTGAGAAAAGACCTCTTGTTACCGACTTCGTGGTTGGTCTTGGAGGGCGTGATGTTCCCCCACAGACCTTCGTGGAAGGCATCGAGATGACAAAGAAGTACATCGAGAAAGGAAAAACTCCGTTGTACGAAACTCTGGGGGTGCGCAAATAATGACAGAACCAGCAGCAGTAAGCATCAAAGACATGCTAAAGAAGAGCCCAATTCTGTCCTCTGGTCATAGGATGTGCGCTGGGTGTGCTGCACCTACTGTTGTGAAATTGATGGGCATGGCACTCAGAGGACCAACCATTGTGTGCGAGGCTACTGGATGTCTTGAGGTCGCTACAACAATCTATCCCTACACTGCTTGGGAGATCCCGTGGATTCATGTGGCCTTTGAGAATGCCCCGGCAGTCGCATCAGGCGTCATCGAAGCCATGGATGTGATGCGTGAAAAAGGTCGTTATGAGCATGAGCATGTCGATGTCATTGCTATAGGCGGAGATGGAGGGACCTTTGACATTGGGTTTGGTAGCCTCAGCGGAATGCTTGAGCGTGGACATGACATAGTCTATATGGTCTACGACAATGGTGCCTATCAGAACACAGGTATCCAGCGTTCCGGAGCCACTCTGCCTGGTCAGGAAACCACCACATCTTGGGCTGGCAAGGTCGAACCGGGTAAGCGAGAGCGGAAGAAACCAATCGCTGAGATAGTGGCGGCCCATAGGATTCCCTATGTGGCGACAGTCGACCCCTATCACTACCGCGACTTTGTTACGAAGTTCAGGAGGGCAATTGAAGTCGATGGTCCTGCATTCATTCATGCGTTCTCTCCATGTCCTCGAGGTTGGAGGTCTCCAAGTGGAAGAAGCATCGAGCTTGCAAAATTGGCTGTTGAAACCGGTATTCATCCACTCTATGAAGTGATTGATGGTGAAGAGTGGGTGATGTCGAGCCCTAGCAAGAACCTGAAGGAGCTAAAGCCGCTTGAAGAGTACTGGGAAACGCAAGGCCAGTTCAGACACTTGAAGGACTCGAAGTGGGACGGCTTCAAGAAGCAGATTCAGGATCAAGTCAATCATGATTGGGATCTTCTGAAGAAACGATGTGGTCTTGAGTGAAACCACATTGATTCTACCCCAAATCAGACGGATCTATTCCGCGTGAGAAGGCTTTGAGAATTCCCCACTCCATCAGAGACTCCGGAGGCGTGTCCTTCTCCTTGGAGTCGCGAGGCACTAATTGCAGAGCGTTCTCTGGGCAGCTAATAGTACAGACACCGCATCCTATGCATCGCTCTGCGTTGACTTGAACGACATCTTCGGGTATGCTCAATGCATCAAGGGGACATTGGCTCAAACATGAACCACACCCCGGACAAAGCTCAGTCTTGACAGCTGCCTGAAAGTTAGACCGAACGAATGCATAGGGCTGATCCCACTTAGTCAGTCCTCTCAATGGCAAGCAGCAGCACGTGCAACAGTTGCAGATGTAGAAGTGATCTGTCTGCGTATTCATTGAGCAGTGAACAAGTCCTGCCTCTTCAGCTTCACGTAGAATCTTGAGAGCTTCCTCCTTTGTTATCGCCTCGGTCAAATCAGTCTCATCAAACGCGTTTTCTTTTCGGGGATGAAGTTGGATACATTTCGACATGCCATGTTTGCAGGGATTTCCTAGCAGCTTCTGTTGCTTCTTACAGATGCACTCGCGAACTCCCCATGACTTTGAATTCTCAATAATCTGTTCAGCCATCTCATATGGGTGGATTTCCAAATCAGTACTAATTGTCCGATGAATCGGAATCACCTTAAACAATGCAGGCGCATTGCCCCACAGTCCCTCGAACCTGCTACTGTCCAAGTAATCTTCTATGAGCTGGGCATATTCACCGTCCATACGGTCTATCTGTTCGTCATGAATACCTACAACAAAAGGCAGGAGGGCGTATCTTCGGCCTGTGCTTGAACTCCATGCCCGAATCTGACCCTTATTAGCCATCTCTTCAAGTCGACTCTCCAAACCCTCTACATAGATGCCAAGCCGATCAGCAATCTCATCGGCTGTTTCACCGCGTATCTTCATGTGGCTAGCCAGGATGGCTTCCTCTGGAGTAAAGATCCATTCTAACAACCTAAGATGACTACCATCTTCGGTTGGAGTGAAGCTATTAGGGATTTTATCTAGCGTCTCTGCAAGTTGCTCATAGGGATCCTTTGACATACGAGACTCTTTCCTTTCCTTGCTTGCTCAATTGCAGTTCGATATCATATCAAACTTCCAATATATTAGATTCGCCGACTCACAATCGATATATTCTGCAAATTGCCGTTTCATCAACCAGGCAGACTCGGAATGGATAAATCCAGCCGTTCCAATTAGACAGGAGAGGACTCCATCCGGAGAGGAGAGAGAAAATGACTATGTCGACAGGCGGCGAGGTTCTCGCCAGGTGTCTCATTGAGGAAGGTGTCAAGTACGTCTTCGGTGTACCCGGCGATCAGCTGTACCCATTACTTGACTCGTTGCACACCTCAGATGGGATTGAGTTCATAACATTTAGACACGAACAGGCTGCGGCTCATGCTGCAGATGCATGGGCTAGAACAACTGGAAATCCAGGCGTATGTCTAGGTACGGTTGGACCTGGAGCAGCCGATCTTGTGCCGGGCGTCTACCCTGCATTTGCGGACAGCATCCCAATGATCGTGATTTGCGCTCAAAACCAATCGTGGAGAATCCATCCAGACCATGGTAGTTCGCAGGGTCTTGACCAGCTCAATCTATTCAAACCAATTACTAAATGGGGTGCTACAGTTTCACATTGGCAGAGGATTCCACATCTTGTTCACTGGGCATTCAGAGAGGCCGTCGCAGGAAAGCCAGGCCCTGTCTTTATCGATATTCCCGCTGATATCCTCTATCTCAAGTGCGATGATAGCACTTTGGAAGACGGAATTGTGCCTAAAGAGCAATACAGAGCAACTCACAGGCCTGTGGGAAACCTCGACCTGATAGCAAAGGCCGCAGATATGTTAGTCAAAGCGCAGTTTCCTTTGATTCATGCTGGTGGTGGGGTCTTGGCGTCTGAAGCCTCACAAGAGCTGATTGCAGTTGCAGAACATCTACAAGCTCCTGTCACAACTTCAGTAGGAGCCAGAGGCTCAATTCCTGAGGATCATCCACTCTCACTCTATCCAGCCAGTTTCGGCGCTATTGGGGCTCAATGTCAGTCAGATCTTGTGCTCCTTGTGGGAGGAAAACTGGGCGATCTGGATTTCTGGGGAAGAACGCCTGCATGGGGTGAATGCGCAGACCAGAAATTGATTCAGATTGATATCGCTCCCGAGATGATCGCTCTAAACCGAGTCGTTGATCTGGCCATTGTAGGAGATGCGAAAACCACTCTCGCAGAGCTGCTTAAGATACTAAAGAAGAATCCAAAAGCTAAACCGAGACCGGAGATGGCGGATTGCAGCGAGGCTCAAGAGAATTGGCTTGAGGACTTCATGGAACAGGGCAAATCAAACGATGTACCAATCCATCCGCTCAAGCTAGTACAGGCAGTTCGTGAGTTCTACCCGCGAGATGCAATATCAATTGCTGATGGCGGCAACATTGTTGTGTGGGCCAACTACCTAAACAGAATCTATGAACCTAGGACCTTTCTTTGGCCTTCAGACTCAGGGCATCTCGGAGTAGGTACTGGATATGCAATTGGGTCGAAACTTGCCCATCCCGATAAGGATGTGTACGTTATCTCCGGTGACGGAGCATTCATGTTCAATGTACAGGAGCTCGAAACCGCTCGCCGTGCGAGAGTCGCGTTCACAGTCATAGTGGCGAATGATAGAGCATACGGCATGATTAAGGCAGGTCAGAGAGGTCTCTACGATGAAAGATATGTAGGAGTCGACTTCGTTGATGTCAGATATGATAAGATTGCAGAGTCAATGGGCTGTTTTGGAATAAGAGTGGAAAAGCCCGAAGACATTACAGAGGCTCTTGAGAAAGCAAAGGAATCAGGACTGCCTTCAGTCATTGATGTTGTCATTGATCCTGACATCAATCTTAAGCCACCTGACTTTGACTCCGTGGCATCTCTGTGGCTCGAGGGCTGCCAGCTACCAGGTGATGAGTAATTGAAGGCGGCAGTCTACGAGGGGGCAGACGACATCCAAGTAAAAGATGTTCCAGAGCCTGAGGTGGGATCCGCTGATGTGTTAGTGAAACCGAAGTATGTAGGCATCTGTGGCACAGACCTGAGTGCATGGGAATATGGGATGTACGAGGGCGGCCTTATCATGGGTCACGAGTTCACAGGAGAAGTCGTGGATGTGGGAGAGAGGGTGAGCAAATGGAAGAGGGGAGATAGAGTGGTTCCAAATCCCTTGATTCCTTGTGGCAGATGCACCTTCTGTACGAAGAATAGGCATTCGATTTGCGAAGATATGCAGATGGTAGGGATATCCATGAATGGAGGATTAGCTGAGCTTGTTGCTCTGCCTGAAGTCGTCCTATACCACCTGCCCGATTCAATCGACTACAAGACCGGGGCCTTTGTCGAGCCACTCTCTATAGTAGTCAGAGGCTTCAGAAGAACAGCCTTCAAGTCTGGAGAAACGGTTCTTGTCCAAGGGACAGGCCCAATAGGACTACTGAGTCTACAGTATGCTAGATTCAAAGGAGCGTCTGCAATCTATGCTTCTGAAATCAAACAAGGGAGATTAGAAATGGCAAGAGAGGCGGGAATAGAGTCAGTCATCAATGCGAAGAATGAGTCAGTGTCTCTGAGGATAGAGGCTCTCACAGCAGGCATGGGAGTAGACCTAGTGGTGGAATGTACAGGTGCGCCCGGACCAACTGCAGACGCCTTTCAGTTGGTAAAGAGAGGAGGGACAATACTGATTATAGGAATAAGCGAAGAGCCTGTGGAAGCAGACTTCATGACGGGCGTTCTGAACGAACTGACTGTACAGTTCAGTTATTTGGGATACGCAGAGTTCCAAGAAGCGATTGACTTGTTGGGCAACAGGACAATTGACCCGACGCCTTATATCACGAAGGTTATCCCTCTGGATGATATTGTCGAGGAAGGGTTCAAAGCACTGACCCAGCCTGAGAGTAATGAAGTGAAAGTGCTTGTGGAGATATGAAAGGAGGAAATGAAATGGCGGATAGAATGGAGCTCGGTAATGACAGGTATCTGGAGCTATTCAAGGAGAATCTCAACAAAGACGAGGAGTACATGAATCTCGCATCAGCTGTCAATGACTCCTACACTCTCGTATTGCAGGCGGAGCCCGACAAGGGGGTTGAGGACACAAGAGTAGTGGGATTTGAGATAGCAGAAGGCAAGATGACGGATATCTGGACAGGTGAGCGTGAAACCTCTTTCATCTTGAGCGCACCCTATCGTGTGTGGGTGGACATTCTGCTTGGTAAAATCAGTGCCAACAGGGCGTTCATCACTCGCAAGCTCAAGATCAAAGGCAATATGCCCAGGTTATTGAAGACAGCAAAGGCAACAGATCGTCTTGTAGCAATCCTTCGTGAAATGCCAACGGAATTCCATGGCGATTACAAGGAATACTCGTTTGGATAGTCATCATTCTCATTAGGTGAAGCATACACCAGTTCATCCGACTCCAGTTCTATTCTAGACCTGAGGGCTCTCAGAGGATGCATAAGGAAAAGCATAGCCATCATGATCACCATCAGTACTAGAGGCAGAGCATATGCGACTGGGTCAGCTACCTCGCTTGGATTGACTATGAAGAGGCCGGATATTGAAACAGCCACACATGTGACACAATACTGAATGACTTCGAGTGGAGCAGCAGGACTATCTATCCTTCGTGCTCTGTACAGGGAAACTAGTGTGCCCAGCAAGATTGAGAGAAGATATGACTGAATGACCGGTGAAATCGACTCCTCGATGAATTGGATGGATATAATGCCCGACAATGCAGAGATTAAGACACCTAGACTCCAGACAAATAGGTATTCTCTGCCATATATTTCAAGACGCTCTGCCAAGGTCCCAGTCAGTGGTTTGGTCAGTCGTGCCCTGATTTCCAATTTCCATAGCAGTCCTATGAGAATGACTGGCCCGAAAGCACCAGCTATTAGAAGCAAGCTGATCAGAGTTCGACCGATAGAACGGCTGAGCCAATTCAAATCCGTTTCGTACGCAAGACGTTGACCTGAGAGTGCCAATCGCACGAAGTCCCATCCATCCGGAGCTGATGCGTTAATGGCCATACCTTGGAGCACACCGTCTGTAATCCCCCAAGCTAGAAATAGGCCAACATTTCCCAGTTCTGAAGAGCTATGTGATGCGGTGAGACTCATCTCTCCCCACCACTCCTGTTCTATAGTCACATCCATTTGTTCGCCCAGGGTCGTTTCAATTGACTCCCAATAACCCACAGGAAGGAAGAACGGCAGACTTGAGTTCCTGTGAACCCATTCCTGACCAGTCCGTTGTTCTATCTGCACGATGCCATTCAAGGTCAAGAGATATCCTGCTATTGCAGAAACATTGACATCTGTAGGGACTTTGGTTGCACGGACAGATAAGGTGGAACCAGAAGATAGCCCATAGTCATCCAATAGACTCGCCACATATGTTGATCCCGAATTGAGTTCTGCCTCAACATAGTACTCAACCTCATCTCCCTCACGTGCAACCCATCCCTGGTACTGTTCCGCTGGAAGGAGGGTGATAATCAAGTAGTTGCTAAAGATGGCGATTAGTACAAACACTAGCGTGACTAGCTTCTTTCGACCTTCAGTCACAATACTCCACTGAAACCATTATCTACATCTGTCCATTTTTACTTTGTCAGATTCCTCAGCATGGCACTCAACATAGCACATCACTTAAGCATCAGTCTGCAACAGAGATGTACAATGACAGATGAATGGTTCTTCGGACAGAAGCGTCCTTTGATAATGGCTCATCGGGGTGACCCCAATCAGGCGCCTGAGAACAGCCTAGAAGCGATGAGAGCTGCACTGCAGATAGGAGCAGACTCACTGGAAACAGATGTCAGACTGACTAAGGACAACCAGTTGGTCTTGTTTCATGATGAGGATCTCAAGCGGACCACAGGAATTTCAGGCAGCGTCAGCCAACGGACACTCGCTGAACTACGGAAGTTGGATCTTGGCCACTCATACTCCTTGGATGGACAGACCTTTCCTTTCAGAGGAAAAGGATTCCAAATAGTAACTATTGAGGAAGCGTTTGAAACGTTTCCGGATACAAGAATCAACATAGACATGAAGGACACAAATACCGCAGCATCAGAGAAGCTGGCCAAGGCCATTGAGGAATATAACAGACATGAATCTGTCGTGATAGCATCGTTCATACCAAAACAGCTAGAGAGATTCCGAAGGATCCTTCCAGACGTGGCGACGTGTGCACACCCAAAAGAGGTTCGGAGATTTGTCATTGGATTGAGACTTCATGCTATCAGGGTCTTTAGCTCCCATCTCAGGTTTCGTGCATTTCAGGTTCCGATTAAGTACGGAGCAATACAAGTCGTTTCTCCTAAATTCGTACAGGAGGCCCATAAACGGAACATAGCTGTCCACGTGTGGACAATAAATGACAGGCACACAATGGAGTGGCTAACGGATATGGAGGTGGATGGCATCTTCACGGACGAGCCTTCATTGATGCGTACTGTACTCAATGAACGAGGACTATTTTAGTAGAAGGGCATACTAAACAGATAGCATGCGCTAAACGCTGATTCGCGGTGGAAAACACTAGGTATAGGGAGAGCCAAAATAGCTTAATATGTGCCCTCAGAGGGAATACTCCTCGAAGTCACTCGGATCTCAGAAAGGGGACCGAGTCGTGACTAAGACCGTGTTGGTGAATCTACTGATGACTTGTCCAGAATACAATGCTGCAGAAGGCAAATGCGGGGTAGATGGCTTCAAATTCTACACAGGTATGCAAAAGCCCTGTGAAACACCGGGAATCAACAAGGAAAAGTGTCCTAGATTCGCGATGACCTAGCCGAACACATCTTTAAACCCCATCAGGGCTGAGCCCGACATGGGAGTCAGGCGCCAGTCCTATCATTCTATTTCTATAGTTTCTATCTGAGTCTGGAGGGACATCCCTATCTAATGGAGTATTCTCTGTGGAGTAGAAATGAGAGGAGGGAGGAGGGGTGAAAGGTGAGAGGGCCCCCAGAGCCTGCAATTCAATTTTCGCTCGCTAGAGAACGAGCGACGACCTCAAACAGCTCTGAGATACCCTCTCCTGTTTTTGCAGATACTTCTACACAGGCGGCTCCGTATTTCACGGCGAACTCTCGCCCCTCTTCTAGAGGCACGCCTTGGCCATTCTGCCTTTCATCGATTTTGTTTCCAACAAAGATGAGTTGACAGTCAGGAGCATTCTCTCTCACACGACTTATCCAATCAGTGAGACGTTCAAGAGAGAAGTACCTGTTTGCATCATAGACAGCAAGAGCTACTCTTGCCCCCTTGAAGTATCCGGAGACTACATCCCTGAATCTGGGCTGACCCCCAAGATCCCAGAGCATAAGCCGGACACTCCCATCGTCGAGAACAACCTCCTTTGATGCGAAGTTGACTCCTATTGTCATCTTCATTTGTTCATCGAATCGGTCCTCAGTGTAGCGAACAGTGATGCTGGTCTTGCCAACGCCGCCTTCGCCAATTAGAACCATCTTGTAGATTGGGCTTCGAAGTGCCATTTCATAGTGCCTCCGGACGAAATGTGCCTAGGAGCTGGTCGGCTCGGCCAGTGACACCCAGCCAGAACACAACGTATGCAAGAAGCAACGTTGAGCTTGGAACGAGTCCAACGGATGTGAACTCACCTTGAGTGAACATACCAATCACGCTACCAACGGCTAGGAGGATAAGTCCAAGACCAAGAAACAGGGGCCTGCTTCTTCCCATAGCATCTGCTTTCCTCATCCTGTACCAGAGCAAGAAATACAGTCCAAGTGGAACCATGTTCTGAATCATGTTTGTCATTCCAAAGAAAGCCCCATAACCAGCAATGTCGTCAATCGGGGTCGGATAGTTCATCATCATGAAGACAATGGCTGGTGCGGCAATCACAATTGGAAGCAGTAGTATTCGTCGCCAATCAAGAGCAACAAAGGCACTGAGGTTGAGGAACATCATGGCCATAAGGCCAAGTATTGAGCTAGTGTAGTCATTCATGGCGCCAGTCAATGCACCGAGATAGGTGAGAGCAACGATGATGTAGCTCACAGACCCTACAATGAAATAGACCGCCAACAGACCAGTTGCAGGATTTCGTCGCTCACGGAATCTAGAAAATGTGAATGTACTCGTCGCAAATCCTACAACAGCCAACAGGGCAAGAAGACTCACCGAGATTGAAAGTATTGCATCTCCAAAGCCAATCGCTACAACATAGGAGAGAAAGAACGCGACTATGTTGATGGACAGAGCATAGCCAAAGAGCTCAATGGAAACGCCGAGATCAGGCTTGAGAAAAGCCCAAATCGCCAGAGCTGGACCCAAAAGCCGAATTCCAAGTAGTGCCGCAATCATTGAAGGATCAATCGACGTGCTTGCCATTGGATATATGATGTAAGAAACGATAAGGAATAGTAGAGCAATTGCTGTGATTCTCTTGGTCTTATGTGCCAAATAGGCAAATAGCCCAATCGGTACAAGGTTGAGAATCAGGGATATTGGCCCTACCACCATGCCAAAGCTCACAGTCATTTCCATGAATACGATCGCGTATGTATAGACAGTTCCGAGGACTAGCATCACTACTGGAACGACTATAGCTCGCCTCCACTCCAATATCATGAGAGCTGCAATAGCGAATAGTGCGGCTGCTAGCATTGTTGTAACATAATATGTTGCAGTCAACACTGAAGCAGCAGCATCAAGTGGAAGCTGATAGTTCAAGAACGAAGCCACTGCCAGCGTCAAGATTCCTAACGCTGACAGATATAGCGGCTGACCCGCCCCTCTCTCTTCAGGAGGAAGGTCGGCGGTCCGAAGCCTTGTATATCGAGTTAGAATGATGGCTGCAAGAATCAATGTCACTGCCATCAGAAGTTCTGATGCATCCTGTACGAGTAGTTGCATTTCTTTCACCCCTATAACATCTTCGAAGCCCATTCTCCTGCGCGCTCGCCAGCACCTGCGGCCCTGCGGGCAACTTCACGAATCATCTCTATAGTGTCCTCCGTGATTATACCGTCCATGCCATTATCGAGAATGGCCTTGACCTTTCGATTCAGATCAGCTGCATCTTCGTCATCTCGGTCATGAACGCTAACTACGAAGGAATTCTCCGTTCGTGACATTAGCATACGAAACTTGTCCAGAGAGAGCTCCTCAAGGTCAGTTCCTGACATCTGTTGGGTGTACATCTGAATCGCTGAGAGGAATCCTCCGAAGAGGACTTCATCCACCGTGAATTCTCCCATGTTTATTGCAGCCTGGGTCTCCCCGGCATGGTTCACTATGTAGACTCCCTGTAACATTGCATCTCTCACCTAGAAGTTGTCCATCCAGCCCTGTGCTTTTTCTACAGCATCTTTTTCATCCTGTACTGCCTCAGCAGCGGCCTCAACGTCTCTTACTGTAAGGGTCCTGTCCACAAACAGCACAACTGCATGGCCCTTGCTACACTTTGTGGGAACGATCACTGGCACTCGTTCGGCATTCTTGATAGAATCCTCATCTACAGTGACACCGTCCACAACTGCTCCACATACTGGACAGGGAACGGGTGTTAGTGTGCTTCTGGTCACGTCTTGCACCCACCCATTGCGTTCGCTATGTTTTGGTCCCGGCCATTCGACTCCCATAATGGGAAGAATGGGCAAGTTTCCCATAATGGGAGCTCTATATAAACTAGTCTCGAATGTATTGTTAATAGGAGATATGATAATATACTAGAACTGTCTTGGTGCGGGAGATTCGGTGAGTCGCGGAAATTCTGGAAGAAGAATCAAGACAGTGGGCTGAGAGTCTGTCCGAGGATTTGTTAAAAGCGAGTATAGGAAGGGCTGTTTGGGACCAACATTACAGGAGGTTACCGGGATTCCGAAGAAACCCCTTTCAAGAAAACCATTCATGTTGATGCTTCAGGATGATTCTGGTGAAGTAACGCCTGTCAAGCTAGATGCATCACTAGTCAATAGCGATTCTGCCATCATAGTGCTTGATGAGATTAATGATACATGCTGGGTATTTGTAGGGCGCAATGTAAACATGCCCACACGAATGCACGCACTTCGAATTGGGAAGAGTGTTGCGAAGTCAGGACACAGTATAGGGATCACCAACATTGGAATGGCATCCACGCACTATGTCGAGATGCTAGAGAAAGATGCTGGCGACCCTGAGGTTGCCGGAGCCATTGAAAGATTCAGAGAAGCTATCACAAGGAGATGGCAATTTGAAGACAAATTCTTGGCATTTGATCCTGGACCGGGCCCCCCGATAGCAAGTGAGGCAAGGCCAGCCAAGCCAGCGCCTATGCCCGAGCCTGAGCCTGCGCCAACTGTTCCCGAAACACCCACTATCACTGCTACAACCATCACTGAGGAGCCGGAACCTGAGCCCGAGCCTGAGCCAGTCGTTGCCCCCCCTGCAGGGGCGGCTGAGCAAAAAACTGCATACCTAATATACTCAGCAGTCCGAAACGCAGACCTAGTCTACACAGAGCGCTTTGAGCGTGATGGAAAGATGGGTGTCAAGATCGAGGCCCCAGGCATTATGGTGATCGAAGCAGTCCAAGATGGGGACGACCTGCACATCGATCCAGCAGACTTTGGCGACTCAGACGAAGCATCTCAAATCAAAGCCGACTATGAATCATGGGTCGGCGACCTTTAGGCTCGCCCATTCTCCAGCGGCAGACCTGGTAGGATAAAAGATTCGGCGGGACCTCTTTGGAGGTCCCTCCTACAAGGTATGTCTGTCTCATTCTATAAGCTGACGATACCAGTATTCATACTTCTTTCTGAAACCCAGGCCCTCATAGAGCTGTATTGCTGATTTGTTGTCCGCTTCAACTTGAAGATAGGCTATTTGCGCTCCCTTCTCCTCAGCCCATGAAATCAAGCCACGATTGATTGATTTGGCCACTCCTTTTCGCATATGCTCTTCATCTGTACGTACACCAAAGATACCAAGATACCCTCGATGGATAACACCAATGGAGATACCTATCACTGCACCCCTTTCTCGAACGGAAGCGAACCTCTTCTCGACTGGCATTCGCTCAAAGATTCCTTTCCGGACTCTCAAGACTTCTGCTGAATGTCCGCTAATACGGGAGTAAGAGGAGAACCACTCATCATCCGGCTCCGAGGACATCTCCACGTTGTATCCGCCACTCACTCGCAGAATGTCCTCAATCTTGCAGGTGTGGAAATAAGTCTTCATCTCATAGGCAAATCCATACTTCGCAAGAGCGTCATCCAATCCGCCTGGCACGCTGGCTTTTGTCACCTGGAATCTCGGGATTAAATTTCGATTTCTGTAGAAGCTTACTACTTTCCCTATAGCCTCATCCAAGGGCAAACCAGGGTCACCATAGGGAAAGACACTATTGGCTCTTCTAGTCACACCAGCATCTGCGCGCAATATCCAGTCCCCAAGAGGTACAATCTCCCGGGCTGGCCATGAGTGAAATGCAATCACTTCGAGTTTCCTGATTTCTTCGAGTTGTTCAGAAACGGTCAATATCAACCACACTCCGTGCGCACCTGATGTAAAGCGCCCGTCCACTACATTGATTTAATGGCTTACCAACGAACGTATCGTAAGGGTTGTTGATAAAATAATGGGAAGACTGAGGTGGAATCCATTTCTGGGAGAATGGGTCATAGTCACACCCAAGAGAGCTAGAAGACCATTTCAGGAAGAAAACCAGGTTTGCCCATTCTGTCCAGGGGGTACTGAAACAAAAGGGGATTGGCAAGTTCTTACGCTTGATAATCTATATCCTTCTCTTAGCCCTGACTCTGGACCAATTCCTATTGATGAGAATATCGTGATGGACGCCCCTGCGTATGGTTACTGCAAGATAATTCTCCTCTCTAGGAATCACAATGAGCAGATCGAGGAGATGAATGATGAGCAGCTCGAGCTAGTCTTCAAGGAGTACCTAGATGCCTTCAAAGAACTCAGTAATAAGAAAGGTATTGAATACGTGGTGCAGTTTGAGAATAGAGGAAGGGCAATCGGAGTGAGCCTGGACCACCCGCATGCCCAGGTCTACGCACTGCCATTCATACCTCCAAGATTGGCCAAGGAACTAGAACAGTCGAGGAAGTTCTGGGAGAAGGAAGACACTTGCCTCGTGTGCAAAATGCTTGAGAACGAACTGAAGTCCTTGGAGTCACGTGTGATAAATGAAACAGAGAACTTTGTTTCACTGGTTCCATTTTCAGCCAGACTTCCATATGAGGTTCATGTCTTTCCAAGAAAGCATGTGCCAAGTCTGAAGGAACTGGAGAACAACCTGCTTGAGTTTGGCCAAGTCATCCAAGACGTTGTGCGAAGATATTCCAAGGTCTTTGAGGAGTTAGCGTATGTGATGGTGTTTCATCCTCGCCCAAATGCTGGAGAACACACACATTGGCATTTCCATGTAGAGTTCTATCCTCCCTGGAGGGATCGAACAAGGCTGAAGTATTTGGCAGGGATTGAGCTAGGAGCAGGCACCTATACAAATGACTCAATTCCAGAAGAGATTGCAGAGGAACTGAGAGAGGCTCTTTAGATGGATATTCCAGAGAAGATGCATGAGAGAGTGCAGAATCTCAAAGAGAATGATAATGAAGTCTGGTTCGCTAGAGCTCCTGGAAGAGTCGAGGTGTTGGGCAATCACACTGACTACAACAGTGGCTTGGTGATAGCCTCCACAATCGACAGGTTCGTTTGGGCGGCGGGGATTGCATCTGAGGAGGTTGACATCTATTCTTTGGACTATGAGGAGAGGACTTCCTTTTCATCCAAAGGCCTTCAATCGAACAATGAGATTCAATGGGATAGCTATGCAAGAGGGGTTTATTGGGCTTTTGAGAGAAGAAGGCATGCTGTGAAGGGTTTGACTGGCATAATTCACGGAAACGTTCCAATAGGAGCAGGACTTAGCTCCTCAGCTGCACTGGAGGTCGCCCTGGTGAACGTAATCGCTGCTGCCAGTGAAGTGCATTTGGACCCTAAGGCTGCAGCCATGATTGCCTTTGAGGCTGAGAGACTCTTTTGTGGCATTTCATGCGGTGTGATGGACCAATTCACCTCACAACTCGGACTGCCCAATTCTGTATTGGTCATCAATTGTGGCAATCTTCAGACGACGAGTATACAGATGAGTTTAAAGCTCAAGATGGTCATCATCGACTCTAGAGTGTCAAGACTGGCAGGAGATGTGCTGAACGATAGACGGGCCGAGTGTTTGTCTGCATTGAAGCATCTCAATGAGAGCGACATGAAACTACAGAGTCTAAGCGATATAGGACTAGATCAGCTAGATACTGTAGATGACATTCTAGAGGAGAAATTGGCTCGCCGCGTTCGACATGTTGTATCTGAGAATGCACGCGTCAGAGAGGGGATCGATGCACTCGAGAAGGCCGACCTGCGTCGATTCGGATCTCTCCTCTATGAGTCGCATGTTAGCTCGAAGGAGCTCTATGAGGTCTCACATCCCAGACTCGACCTCTTGGTCGACATAGCTCGGAGTCATAAGGGTGTGTATGGAAGCAGGCTGACTGGAGCGGGACTTGGAGGAGCCACTCTGAGTGTTGTGGCTGATGAATATGTAGAGGGGTTCATAGAGGAAATCACTGAAGCATATGAATCTCAGACAGGTGAAACCCCAGATGTCTATGTTCCGGAAATTCCAGGCGGAGTCCTCGTAGAAAGATTGGACTGAGACAGCACCCATACGAGCCATTCATATTGGGGATGAAGATGAGTCGGAGCAGTCGACTAACGGTGATTCATCATGGAACCGGATAACGTTGAGGCAATTCTAATCAGCGAAACCCACTGGGATCGAGCCTGGTACAGGACTTTTCAGCAATTCAGACTTAGACTTGTGAATCTTGTCAACGAACTCCTGGACATTCTGGATAGAGACCCTGAGTTTAAGACATTCACATTTGACGGCCAGACTGTCGTGATAGAAGACTATCTAGAAATGGTGCCTCATCAGCGGGAGAGATTCAAAAGACATGTGAAAGATGGACGCATCGATATTGGACCATGGTATGTCCTGCCTGACGTGTTTCTTGTTTCAGGAGAAGCCCTTATCCGGAATCTTCTGATGGGACGTAGAATCGGCAAAGAGTTCGGTGAAGTCATAGATGTCGGGTATATCCCAGACCCATTTGGTCACGTAAGTCAGATTCCTATGATATTGTCGCAGTTCAACTATAATTCTGCGATTTTCGCCCGCGGAACAGGCAATGAGATAGATGATCTCGGTGCGGAGTTCATCTGGGAGGCTTCAGATGGCAGCGAAGTCCTGACACACTGGCTGCCCTATTCATATGGAAATGCAGCCAGACTACCAGAGGATATTGACGACGCACTAGGCACGCTTGATGATGTGGTTCAGAAGCTCAAACCTTGGTCACGAATAGGCACCGTTCTCTTGATGAATGGCTCAGATCACGTTTTGCCCCAACCCCAGGTGCCGGAAGTAATTCGAATCTACAACGAGAAGTACGAAGACAAGATTATCTTCGGCTCGCTTCCTATGTTTATCGAGAGAATAGAGAAGAAGAAAGATGGCCTCAAGCGGTTTCGCGGCGAGTTTCGAAGATCCAAATATGAGAATCTGCTTTCTGGGGTGTATTCCACCAGAATATACCTCAAGCAGATGAACGAGTACGTTCAGAGGTTGCTTGAGAGGACTGTTGAACCCTGGTGTTCAGTTGCTAATGCACTGGGTTCACCATATCCCAGAGACCAAATCATATTGGCCTGGAAATATCTTCTGAGAAATCATCCACACGACGATATCTGTGGGTGTAGTATCGACGAGGTACATGATGATATGGTACAGAGATTCAGATGGGCAGATGAGATTGCGGGGGCATTGGTAGATGATGCATACGATACTATCGTGAAGGTGCATGAAACAGAGTCTGCAGGAATAGTGGTGGTCAATCCTTCGCCAAGAGTACGAAATGACATTGTCATAATGGAGCTGCCAGCATCAGACTTTAGATACACTCGATTGGCTGACATTCAGCTTATCGACAATGATCTTGAGCCTGAAACTGCACTGGAAGCAGCAAAGAACGAATCTCACATCAAAATCGTGAAGCAATATGGTTTTGATCCATCACCAACTGAAACAAGGGAGATCAAGATCGGAGAAGAAGTAATCACCGAGTTCGAGTTCGACTTCAGTGCATTGGCTTTCATGTTCCCTCAGTTTCTTGAGTTCCTAACACATATTTCCACAGCCTTTCGAATCAGAGTGAATTCTGCGAACAAGATAGTTGAGGTCTGGGCTAGGAAGGCATATGCAGGGAATGAAATGAAAGGAATTCCTGTACTCAGGACAGAAAAAGGAGAGGCAATTCCGATTCAGCTCCTCAGCCATGAGACTCGAAAGGATGAGGATGCAAGACTCATTGTAGATAGAGAAGAGTTCCTGACTGTTGCCATGCAGGTTCCGGTAGTTGATGGTCTAGGTACACTTCGTCTTGATTTGACGAACGATCTTGAAGAGGCTGCTTCAAATGTTGAGGGAGCGGTGAGCAGCTCCGGTAACACTTTGCAAAACAATCTCATCAAGGTGACAGCTTCATCAAATGGCACAATCAAGCTGACTGACAAGAGGAATGGAGAGGAGTATGAGGGTCTCTTAGAATGGGAAGACTCTGGAGATGTTGGAGATGAATACGACTATAATCCCATGAAGTCAGACTCATCCATCCGTTCCAGCAACATGAAGTTCGACGTTGAGGTTGTTCAGACTGGTCCATTGGTGGGCTCCTTGTTAATATCAGGCGCTCTCGAGCTACCGATAGCTGCGATAAAGGGACGCGGTGGACGTGCTGAGGAAACAGTCCTCTGCGATTTTGCCACGGAGGTCACAGTGCACGCAAATAGCCCTACTCTGCAAATAGTCACTGAGTTCATGAATCAGGCTGAAGACCATAGACTAAGGGTTCTCTTTCCCAGTGGCACGAACGCGAAGACTGTGCTCGCCGACAGCGCCTTTGACCTCATAGATAGACCAGTCCGACCACTAGATGACGACTCTGATTGGAAGCAGCCTGTGGCGCCAACCTATCCATTGCGAAGATTCGTGTCTATGAACTCTGATGTTCGAGGGCTCGCGATCACGACTAGAGGATTGCTTGAATTCGAGATTCTAGAGGAACAGGGGGGCACGATTGCCCTCACCACTCTGAGGGCCGTTGGATGGCTATCAAAGGGGAATCTGACCACTCGAAGGGATGCTGCAGGGCCAATATTGGAAACCCCCGGAGGACAATGTCTGGGCCTTCAGATATTCGAGTATGCCATCACTCCACATATTGGAGGTCAGCACGAGGAAATCCTTTCCAGTTCTGACGCGTTCCTTCTTCCTATGACCGCCGTACTCACTCCCGGGAGAGAAGGTGCAAAAGGAGTTCGCAGTGCTAGCTACCTGGCCATAGAACCAGAGTGCATTGAGTTGTCAGCATTCAAGCAGTGTGAAGAGGGAGAACAGCTGGCAGTCAGACTGTGGAACTCATCCGATGAAGAGCAGGAATGCAAGCTCAACCTTGGATTTGACATCAGGAAAGCGACACCAGCAAGAGCTGATGAAACACCGCTTGAGGTGGATGTCAAGTTGGAAAAGAGCAGGGTCATCACCGCCAAAATCAGACCTCGTGGCCTCTTGACTCTACTTCTCGATGTCTGAGGGCGAAGGAATTCACCAGCAGTTTATATACAAATCAAAGTCTCTACATCATACCCTTAAATATACTCAGATAGCTGTTAATAGCACTCTTTTACCATCCGCACGCCACGGGGTATAGGGAATGGTTACGACCCATAGGACCGCGCATGATAGCCGCATTGAAAATCTGTTCATGTCAGTCAATGTTGGGTCTATTGTTGCGATCGCACTCTACGGAGTGTTCTTCTTTGGATATCTTCTCACTCATAATAGTCTCATGCAGCAGATAGAACAGTCATTCATTGACTGGGACTTCATCGCCCTTCAGGGAGCACTGGAAGCTGTTGCAGATGGCGTCATGGGAGTGACAGGTTGGGTCCGAGTGGCTTTTGGCCTTGGCCTGCTTCTCATGGCCATCATGTTCATCCTGAACACTGGTGGGATCATCTTCTCAGTGTTCATCCACAAGTCATTCAGTGCTGGAGGAACTCCAACGGTTTCATGGTGGAGGTTGAGCCTCTCAAGACTATCTCTAACGGTGAGATTGCTGATTTTTATCGCCCTCTACAAGCTGAGTGGACTGGCAGGTTTCTCAATCCTTCAAGAGTTCTTTCCTGACAGCCCGGTCCTCAATATTGGCTTCTTCATAAGCAGCGCGTTGAGTTTCGGGACATTTGTTGTCCTTGCCAGCGTGATCAAAGTAGTAGTCTATGAAGTTGGTCGTTATGAAACAATGGTGGAGGCCAATAGAATCCGAATCGCCGGCTCGCTGACAGAATACATGACTAGATGGAGAAATGAGATGATCCTGGTCGAGGAGGCTCTCCTGTCAAGAAACGCTGGATATGTGAGGGCGAAGCTTGAGGACGCCACAAGGGACATGAAATCAGACATTCGTTTGCTTGAGAGGTCAAAGAGCGACCTCGCACGAATCGCATCACCCAGGGGGATTATCAAGAAACTACTAGCAGCATTTCTTGGCGTTGTTGTGATTCAAATTATTACAGATGTCATTCTGTACATAGGATGGGGCACCGTACTTGAGTACATACTGGGGTGGATATTATCATGAAGAAACCATTGACAGCAATCGTCACCAGTAACAAGGGCGGTAGTGGAAAGACTCCAATCTCGTTGAATCTTGCTGTTTGGGGACTATCACAAAACCCTCGATTGAAGGTCCTTGTCATTGACATTAATCACACCAATCAGGACCTTTTCCAGGCGATGCAGCATCTCACTCTAGGTAATGGGGGCGGCTTTGAAACCGCTTTTTCCCTTGAGAAAACAGGAACTGCATACTATCTTCCACTCTCCGAGGAGCTGCATCTCGTACGTTCACGGGCATTCCAACCTCTGACGCCATCTCAGACTGTTGAGATGATAACAGAGTCTACTACCCAGTTTGCCTCACAGAAAGGACAGGGAGTCTTCAATCCTGACTTGATAGTCTTGGATGGGAACTACTGCTTCCCAAGCTATCGCATAAGACAGAAGATGGCTGTAGACTATCCGCCTTTTGTGTTCTTCAATATCTGGAGCATCACAAGTCCCCATGAGCTGCGAATGCCTAAGGATTACCGTGCAACAATCATGAACTACAAGGATTGGTTTGAGGCAGAGTCATGGGATAGCACGAACTTCATTCATGTATTCACTGTTCTTGAGAAGGAGCGAAGGCTTACCTCAGAGATGTCCAGACTCCTCAAGTTTCAGCGAGCAATCTACTCTGTCCCTGGCTCTGATGACCTTGCAGACCTCTATCGTAGGATAGCAGAGGACAAGACCTCCAAGGTCCAGGGCTTTTCCTTTGACCAAGTTCAGAGAGAGGTGTTCTCGCCAATCTTGTCCGAGCTTGACTCGTTGTCAGTAGAAGACCCAAGCAACTACTCTGAGGACATGATCAACGCCCGGTGGGTGGAACGAATCAACATCTTCCTCACAAATCACAGAGTGTTCCCTAAGAACGTATTCCCCCTACCGCACTATTACCCATTCCTGAGGAAGGCTGTAGTCGACATGATACTGAGGGACCGGATTGGGCTGCCAAAGGTCAGGGAAATGTTTGGTGACTTCTACCGATGGATCAAATTGTTCATGGACCGTTATGTCAGTGATCTTGATTGAATGACGACACAACCATAAGGAACCTCTGAGTCGTATAGTGCATCATGCTCGACCCAACTCTAGACCCCAAAGCTATCGTCAGAGATTATGCACCGATACTCCATTTCCACCCGAGAGAGGGCGAGCACTGCTGCTATCCATCTGATGCTGAGGAGATTTTCTCCAAGTATGGCTCCGACTGGACACCGTTCATGGTTGACCCAAGTCCAAAGACGCTCCAGCCGGATGCACCATGTTACTATGAGTACTGGCTGGATGAGGACATGTTCCAGATCAGGTACTGGTTCTGGTATCGATACAACGACTTTCCGAGAGCCCCCTTCAATCGAGGCAAGCACAAGGGAGACTGGGAACATGTGGAGGTCAGACACTATCTGCCATCGTCAAGGGCACCATGTACTATCTGGCTCCTCTCATACCATCATGAGGCGATACTTGCGTCGCCTCCTTCATCCTATACTCTTCCAGAGTTCATTCCGGAACCTATCACCCTCACTGGCAACCATGTCCATGTGTGGGTGGCCCTGGGGTCTCATGCGAACTTTCCCGCACCCCACGGACGAAAGAGGAGAATAGCCCTATTTTGGAAGGACACCACTGATGATGGAGGAGAGGTCTGGTATACGGAGCCGGTTCTGAAGTCCATCGAAGACACGAACTTTGCGGACTATGAGGGAAGGTGGGGGGACGGCAAGTCGCCTGTAGGACCAAGGAGCCCCTACAATAATAGAACCAGGAATGCCCCACTAGCCAAGCCAATTCCCGTCAATCCATGAACTCAATCTTCTCCCCGAACTCTTCAGCAAAGCCGGAGAGGCTCTCTACAGTCCTTGCATCGAGAGGAATTCCATTCCTCTCACGTTGATCATGGATTTCGAACTCCTTCTCTCCATGAACATAGATTCTCGGGCAGTTCTCAGCTTTACTTGAATTGTGGAGGAGGTCAACGTAATCATCCATCCTCTTCTTGAATGCTTCAACGTCCATGAAAAACGCAGGGTCGAGAACCATGAAGAAATGGCCAACCCGGGGATGATTCACAGCCCCATCCTTTCGGAATACGACATCTGGTCCGTAGTTGGAACCAGACAGGACTCCACTCAACACATCCACCATCATCGAGAGACCATAGCCCTTGTGGCCTCCGTGCAGCTCGCCCTCGCCGCCTAGAGGAAGGATGCCGCCCCCATACCCATGCAGAACATTATCTAGTACTCGTGCTGGATCATCGGTGCTGACACCATTCTCATCTGTGGCCCATCCAAGAGGCGTCTTCTGCCCAAGACGATCATAGACCTCGAGCTTTCCGCGAGGCACTACGCTAGTAGCAAGGTCCATCACCCAGGGACGATTTCGAGACCCCGGCACAGCAATGGAGATTGGATTTGTACCTAGAATGGCATCCTTGGCAAATGTTGGCACAACGAGGGGCTCTGAGTTCGTGAGTGATATTCCAATGAGGTCGTGTTCGAGAGCCTTCATGGCATAATAGCCGGCGAAGCCATAGTGGTTAGAGTTGAAGACTGTGACGAGCCCGATACCCTCCTTTTTCCCCTTGGTGATAGCGAGATTGATCCCGAACATGCCGGCGTTCTGCCCTACGCCATTTCGAGCATCGACATTGGCGAGAACGCTATTCTCCCTCACTATCTCTGGAACAATGTCAGGGATGATGTATCCATCATTGATTCCGCCAACATATCGTTTCACTCGACCCACTCCATGGGAATCGATGCCCCTCAGATTTGAAGCAACAAGATTGTCAGCGACGTGATGTGCACTATCTTCGGGCACACCACATTTCATCATAGCCCTCTTGACAAAGCTGTACAGATTTTCCCAATGTATCAGCCTCTCACTCATCATGGAACCGCCCTGGATATGATAGACGATGGCGTGTATTTCTGCGATAAAAGCATCAGGTTTTGAACACCAGATTCAGACGTTCTCCGAAGAGCTGTCCCAAGGAGTCCTGCGCGGAATCCAACGCGGAACGTTCTCAGCATATCGCAGATACTCATCACCGAATCGCTTCACCAGCCCTGGCTCCTCAGACTTGATGAAATAGAAATGGTTCACAATGAGGCAAAAAAGGAACCACAAGTATAGCCAGATTGATCCAAAGAGGATTGACTCCCCTAGGAGAATCAAGAGGACCCCTACTATCATAGGGTTCCTCATATGAAGATAGATTCCTTGAACGACAAGTGTCTGAGGGGGACTCCATGGTGCGAGTGTTCCCTGTCCAATTATAGCAAACATCTTGATAGTGTAGGCAAGAAGATAGAAACCTCCAATTATCAGAACAATGGAGAGGGAAATTGTAAGGAAGTTAATTGGGAATAGCAATAGCCAGCTTGGAAGCCAACTGGTGAAAAACAGAACAACAATAGGCACCAGTATTGTCACTGCAAAGGGTAGCATGAATGACTGTGCATGTGCCCTTCTGGTTATTCTCAGGACCCCCTAATTGTCGTCGATTGGGAGTAGCCCCTTCTTCAGCACGGTATCAGTTGGAATATCCATCGTTTCCGGATAATCACGGTTGAAGTGAGCCCCACGACTCTCCTTTCGCATGCGTGCCATCTTGATGATCAGCTCAGCAACAGTAGCGATGTTACGCAACTCAACGAGGTCTGGATTGATAACGAAGTCCCAGTAGAACTCCTCAATCTCCTTGGCGATGAATTCGATTCGATTTCTGGCACGAATCAGCCTCTTGTTCGTCCTCACAATACCTACGTAGTTGACCATTAATCTTCTGACTTCATCCCAGAGATGGGAGATAACAACATGTTCGTCTGGATCAGTGGCTTCTCCCGGATCCCACGGTGGCATTTCAACGATCTCAATCGGTTGCTTAATCTCCTCTGCAACAGCTATGGAGGCATTTTGGGCCAGTACTGCACCCTCTAAGAGCGAGTTAGATGCCAGTCTGTTCGCACCATGGAACCCTGTACCAGCAGTTTCTCCGATGGCATAGAGACCTGCAACATCTGTCCGACCGTTTATATCAGCCTTGACACCACCGCAGACGTAATGCACGGCTGGCACAATAGGAATTGGTTCCTTTGTGATGTCTATACCAGCCTGAAGACAGGTTTCATAGATAACCGGGAATCTGTCACGAATGAAGTCTGCATCTTTAAAAGAGATGTCCAGGTAGGCATGGTCAGCACCAGTCTGCTTCAATACATTATCGATTGCCCTTGCCACAATGTCACGCGGTGCCAGTTCGGCATCTTCGTGATGCTTATCCATGAATCGTTCGCCATTTGGACCAAGCAGCACAGCGCCCTCACCGCGCAATGCCTCTGAAATTAGGAATGAGCGGATTTTCGGATGAAACAGGATGGTTGGATGAAACTGAATGAACTCCAGATTTGTGATAGAAGCACCAGCGCGATAAGCCATTGCGATCCCATCACCAGTCGAGATGTCAGGGTTGCTTGTGTACAGAAACACTCTGCCCGCTCCGCCTGTGGCTAGAACAGTGATCTTAGAGATGAACCTGTCAACCATTCCTGTGTTGATGTCGAGTACATAGGCTCCCATGACCCTTGCGTTGCTCGTGAAGAGGTTGACAGCCACATGGTGTTCAAAGACCTCGACTTTAGATTCCTCTCTGACCTTGGCGATGAGGACCCTCTCAATGTCAGCACCGGTGTGGTCTTTCACATGCAAGACCCTTCGATGACTGTGTCCTCCCTCCATGCCTAGGTCGAGCTCATCACATTCTTCATTCTCACCGAGATCGAAATCCACCCCAAGGTCCATCAGTTCCTGTACAATGGCAGGGCCTTGACGAATTATGTTCTCCACCACATCACGATGACAGAGACCTGCACCCACAGTGATTGTGTCCTCTATGTGAAATTCAACCGAGTCTTCCTGGGAGGTGACCGCCGCAATTCCACCTTGAGCTTTGCTTGTTGCACATTCAGCAAGGGTTGCTTTAGTCAGCAGATGAACTCTGCCATGTTTTGCTGCTTTTAGTGAGAATAGTAGACCAGAGATTCCTGTGCCAATCACCAGAAAGTCACACTTGCGAATATCGCTCAAGGTGGCTGTCACCTCTATGTTTGAAGCATCTTCCAGCAGTTAAGTCATTTCCCCAGAGGCTAGGCCTCCGTCATCTATGGACAGTTGCAATCACGTTTGTGGAGAGGGGCATGATTCTAATGTAGGGCGAAACTGAATCTCTTGCTCTGTCGATAATGACGCCACCAAATGCCTTCACCATGGGGAGCGCAAAGTGGGTAGGAACTTGTATGATTAGCTCCCGTGGAAGATCTTTCATACCCACCTCGATCTGATGTTGATTGGTTGAAACCCCAACTTCGATATTCACTTCGCCATGATTCGTTGGGAGTGATTTCACCGTCAAAGGTATTGAGGATGTATACCATTCATCCGAGATGGCAGGAAGAATTACCAGGTCCTCGCCGTCCTCCGATAGAATCATCTCTCGAACGAGCAATAAGAGATCAACAGCTGCCATTAGACTACATCCATCACCGCCACTACCTCCAGACGTTCGGAGGTTCACGAATTCTGGAAGAGTGTAGAACTCTGAAGCCAAGTCCATCACTCTTTCCAGCATCTGCAGAGTGGCATACTCGTCCTTTCGAAGAACATGAAAATGTGCAAGTCTGAGCCCCAAATGACTGGACACCCTTCCAATGGGAACCGGGAGCCTGATGAGTTGCTTTGAAACTAGACTATTCACTGAGGCGATTATCGCCTTAACAAAATCTGCTGGAACGAGGTCGCCCCCCAAGAGCACAATCGCATCGAGTAGATTCAATGCATCCATCTGTCCCTCAGCACTTGCGAACACGTCCTCCTTAGCAGATAGCCGCTCTACATTCTTGGCCACTAGAAACATGTATTGCACAACGGCCTCACTAATAGTATTGAACCTCTCCTTGTCACCCAAAGTGTCGTATGCGTTACTAGCAAGTACAAGTGCTGCCAATCTCCAGAGGGCGTCAGATAGATCGATGAGCTGCCAGGGCGCATGGGATTTAGGAGGCTCAGGTTCTGGCTCCAGATACTCGTCAGACATTTCTTTCGATGCGTCAAGTATCTCATCCACGCCAAGAAACTCCTTGTCTTCAGGTGTGAGAATCTCGGTAAAAGACTCAGGTTCCTCCGTTGGTTTTGCAGCGGCCATTTGTCCTTCAATCGTATCTAGAATTCTCTTCGTCAAGTCATCCATGAAGGGAGAGATACTCCTAAGGAATCCAACATCATTGCTATGAATATAGTACTGTAACACTCCCCAAAGACAAGGTCCAAACACGGATATATCAGCATCTTGCGGGACCATACTGGGCGTTCCAATCGCCAATGAGAGCGCCCTTGCCTGTTGGAGGTTTCCAGTTCGCGAAAGCGCTAGAAGCACACGGGCTTTGTCAAGCCAGCTCGCAATAGCGTCATCCAGTATTGCTGATGTCGCCTTGATTGCCAACGTGGACTTAGCCTGGACAACTAGCGGATCCAAGCCCCTGTTTGGAAACGCGAAACTTGTCGTGCTGTCCACGAAGTCAAACCAGTTGCCTACCGTGATATCACGCATTTTCGTCCTAGCGGGAAAATTGACCTTCTCATCAGACTTGGTGATAGACTTCAATGGACTAATGAAAAAGAAGCGCTTTGAAGCAGCTGGTGCCAAAGTCACCTCATAGCGTAGTACGGCTGTGGCTAGACCCCTAGCAGCGCTGAATTCATAGTCCAATCGCTGCGTCTGTGTCATTATTGTTCCGGAAAGATTCGGATTATCACTCGTCGATAGCACAACTGAGCTTGGCTGTACATTTGCACTGACTGCGAGCAGGCCATTGGCATAGAGCCTGCATTTCTCCTTGTCAAACTCCAGAGTTTCTATAGGCTCAACGCCTCTCACTGACATCGGCCGGAGAACTGCATGGAAGATAAAACTCGCCGGTGTAAGCGAATGATTCTTCACTAGAACTTCATTGTAGATGGCTTCCTCTCCACTGCGATTGACATGATAGATATGCCTGGAGAACTCGACGGGACCCCTGATTGTTTTCCACTCAAAGATCTGATCTTCAGGTGAAACCAGCGAAAGTCTTGGTCCGTCGCTGTCCGCAGTCGCGGGATAAATCAACGCTCCATTGTCTTCAGGCCAGAAGTCCAAAGATCCACATTGGGGAAGAACAGTCACAAGACCACTCTCATCGGTCACTGCATAACGCCTAGCACCAGGATTTCCGATAACGGTCCAGTTTCTGAGATGGTCATTCGAAACTCCAGTTTCATCAAACGGAGCCTTTTGCCTTTGCAAGCTGGCCCAGCGCGGCAACATCCAAGGCTCGGCAGCTGCGTATATACGACCATTGAGACTACTGCGCAATTGCTCAGCTTCGTCTTCACGACCGAGTTCTTTGGAATCGATGGTCAACCGATTGTTTCTGGCGACGCGCCGCAATCGGTCCAGACTGTCATCATCGATCTTGTTGAACATCGGTTCTGCCTCTTTCCTAATGAGAAATCAATCTGATTGCTCACATCTACTTGCTATTAATCTATCAGGTAGATGCCCCCCTAGAAGCAGGCTAGGACTATAGATACCTAAGCCTTAATAGCGAAAATCTGGGGGTTGAACATCAGACAGGCAAAATCACTGGGGTATAGATGCATCTTCTGAGAGGGAATCCAAAATGGCGGAAACACTTACCAAACCATCTCGTCGCATACGAAATATGGTGGCGAAGGAACTCCGCCTTATAGTCAAAGATAGGGTGGCACTCTTTCTCATTTTCCTATTGCCCGCAGCACTCATCGGTATGCTCTGGTGGGTGAGTGATATGAGTGAAGTTGGAGGAACATCTCTGGGAGGGGGAGGTGGTGGAATGGGAGGAGGCGCTGGAGATGGTGGAGAGAATGAAACAGTAGAGAGCGCTGGAATTATTCTGGGCATAATAGACCAAGATACAACACGCACCTACGACGGGGAGGACTTGTCTGAGAACTTCACAGCATTTGTAGAATTAATTGTCGATGAGGTTGTGGTGTATAACGATACTGACATTGCGTTCGATGCGTTGTACAATCAGAAGATAGACGGTTTTATTGTCATACCGGATGGTTTTGAGAGGAACCTAACCATAAACGAGCCAACCTACATAGAGATGCATGTGGATTCCACTGACCTTATTGGACAAAGCCTAGTCCAAGGTGTTGTTCAAGGTTCTGTCATTGCATTTAGGGCATCCAAACTATGGATTATATCAGAAGTATTCCCCAATATGGTGACTGAGTTCGTTCCTGAGGGTTCAACATTGATGGCTTCATTTGGAGGCTTTATTGTTGTTTTCTCATCCTACCTTGGAATTGCGATGACAGCCGCCCAGAGTATTGTCGGAGACATTCCCCTCAGGAGAATGCTTTTGACGCCCACGAATAGGTTGGAAGTTATTGTCGCCAAGGTCTTGGGCTATGTAGTTATTGGATTCTTTCAATCCCTCCTACTGATTTCTCTGTGGGTCATAGTCTTTGATCTCAATCTGAATACAGGATTCGAGTCTCTTGTAATTATAATGAGCCTCACTTCACTGACGGGCTCAACCACTGGAATCCTCATCTCTGCTGTGGCTGGCACTAGACTGCAGGCCAATCAGATGTTCCTATTCGTGATGTTCGCAACCGTGATTCTCGCAGGCTTCTTTATCGATGTGGGATTCCTAGACGAGATACTACCGATGAATCTGGGACTGAATGTACTAATAGCCACTGCATTCAAGGGGCTGACACTATTTGATGTCTGGCCATCCATAGCGACTCTATTGGGATTCTCAGTCGTAGCTGTCCTAGCTGCTTCGTTCATATTCTCCAAGAAACCGACTCTTGATTAGGTGAATAAAATGGTAGAGAGACCAGAACTTGAATCAACACGTGCCGAGGGTGCTCCTGCATTTGTAGAAGAAGCATACTTCTCAGGAGCCAGACTAGGAGAGGCTATTGATTGGTGCATAGCTCGAAATGACCGTGAGCTACATATTGATGTCCAAGGCACACTAACGTCTAGTGGAAGAGATGTCAAGTTCAAGGGCCGAATTCTCAAGACAAAGAAAGGAGTTCTCACCAGGAGGATTGCAGTCGCTGTTGAGGAGGACTTGAGACGGAGAAGAAGAGGTGACCTCGACTTCGTCTTAACTGTAGGAGGAGATGGCGCCACACAAGAGGATGTTGCAGCCACCGAAATAACGCTGCAGAACTACCTGAAGAGAAACCTTTCCGATGAGCTCTATTATGACGGGAGAGACCTGCAGCAAGCGGTGAAGGATTTGATTCGCATCAAGAGCGAACAAAGCGTGTGTACTGTCTGGGGCAAGCGAGCCTCCGACAAATTGCCAATTATGATCACCGGGATTGTGGTCGGCTTTTCTACAGAGGTTCTTCAGCCACAGAGAGGAACAATCCTTCCTGAAGGCTTTCTCGAGGTCCGAGTGGAGCCCGAAGGCGTGATTGGTGACCCTAAGATATACCTAGTTGCGCAACCTCAGTTGTTCATCGGACCTAGGTCTAACCCAAATCTAACGATTATTGCGGAAAAGGTGTACATTCAGCCCTTTGCATGGAAGGAATCTCCAGCCTATAGAGATGTGTTAGAGGCTAGAAACCTGACTGTGAAGCTAAAGAGTGGTCAGAAGCTGATTGAGAATGTTTCCTTTGCACTCCAGGAAGGGGAAATGCTAGCAATTATTGGAGAATCAGGAGCTGGCAAGTCAACAACTGTGAAAGCACTCATTGGAGACATACCTAGTACCGGGGTTTCCAGGATTGCTGGCATAGACTCACGACAGACCTCAAAGGTGCGCCACTTTTTTGGCTACTGCCCTCAGGACCTCTCATACATGTATGAGACCTTCACTCCGCTAGAGAATATCATAGCCTTTGGAAAGCAATACGACATTCCTGAGTGGCAGCTGATCAATAGAGGGAAGGCACTCCTTAGAGACTTTGGGATCCTTGACAAAGGGAACAATGCTACGAAGGAGCTTAGCGGCGGTGAACAGCGCCGAGTATCAATTTCAGTTGCAATGGGCCATATGCCAAAAGTGCTGCTCATGGATGAACCGACCAGTGGGCTTGATCCGGACAACAGGACCGAATTATGGCAATATCTCAACTATATCAACCATGAGTATGGTACCTCGATCATTGTGATTACTCACTATCCAATTGAGTCTGAGTTCTGCGATAAGGTGGCAGTCTTCATGAGAGGGAAGAGCCTGGTCTCATTTGGTAGTCCTAGGAGCCTTAAGGAGTCTATGCCAAACAATGGATTCTCGGTGGGAGTTGTTTTGGAAGAAGTCGATCCTCGGGCAAGAACGACACTCGAAGCTATCAAGGGCGTTCGATTTGTGTTGCAACGTGGAGAGTTGCTAAAGGTGTTCACAGACGACCCCTTGGAGGTCGTTGCAGAGAGATGTGTCACTGCACTGAAGGAAAAGGAGATTCCGGTCAAGATTGTCAAGACGAAGGCTGTCGCAGATATGGTTGATTATTACATTGCAATTACCCGCGGCCTCATTCAAGGTTCAATAGAGAAGTGATACAATGACCAGGGCCCATCAGAAGAGAGCATTGGTATGGAGCAGACTCCTCGCCTGTTTGATGATGGCGCTAATGCTAGTGAGTGGCATCGCAGCCGTCACGCCGGTCGGTCCTCAAGCCGCTGTGAGGGATCCTATGAGCAAAATCGACAGTCTGCTCCTAAATCAAACGGATTCCGATGATTCTCTGGACCTTCTTGTTGCCTATGACACAGCAGCAAGTGAAACCAAGGCTCGCAATGCGTTGGCACTGTTAGACAAGACAGCAGAGGTCCTCGAGTCCTTTGATGAACTGAACATGATTCGCGTGAAACTAGTTGGAAAGGCCATCTCTCAGCTCGCTAAAGAGGACTTCATCACAAGCATCTGGTCGAATGAAGCACAGGCGATTTCTCAATCAAGGTCATTCTCTGGGGCAAGTGCCTCTTCGGAAGAGTATGTTTCACCAGTCAACACTACAGGTGCCAGGCAACTATGGAATCAGGGCTATAATGGCACTGGAGTGGTCATAGCGATCTTGGACACAGGAGTCGATACAAGCCATGAGGATGTGAACAAAGTCAATGCCTATGCCTCATTTGTGGAGGCAGACACTCTACCCACCGACATTATTGGCCATGGGACTTATGCAGCCTCGGTAGCAGCAGGGACAGGCAACATGTCAAACGGCGTATATGCTGGTATAGCACCTGGTGCCACATTGCTTTCGGCAAAAGTGACACTGGGAGGTCTTTTTGCTGCGCCGAGCTGGATTGTATCGGGTATTGAGTGGGCAAGCAGCAGGGGAGCAGACATCATACTCCTTCCATTCAACACTTTTGGCGCTCCAGGAGATGCTGTAACTTTGGCGGTGAAAGAGGCCACAGAGAAGGGAATTCTCGTCGTTGCAGCCTCAGGCGACGACGGACCAGATTATCTGACAATAATGTCACCTGGTGGTTCTGCTGAGGTATTGACAATAGGGGCATATGATACTGAGAAGCAGGAGATTCCTGATTTCTCTGGAAGAGGTCCATCTCTATCCTTTTTGACTAAGCCGGACCTTGTTGCACCGGGTGTCGGCATTGTTGGCGCCAAGATGGGTGTAGGTCTGGGAGGCTTGGGATTTGGCGGTTTGGATATGGGAGGGTTGGGAGACATTTCTGGACTCCTGGGAGGAGGTTTCCTTGGCGAAACGATTGATGAGAACTACACAATCGCAGATACAACAACAGCCTCTGCATCTATTGTTGCAGGCGCCGCAGCAATCCTCATGCAGGCCTTCGATAGAGCGACTCCTCTTGTACTCTCTAATGTCCTTCGTGACACGGCCACTCCTATTGGATATGGAGCAAATGATGGCGGTGCAGGGTTACTAAACCTGCCAGCAGCTTTTGAATACCTTGCCGCGCGACAGACTCCAATTGAGCCTCATAACAGGACCACAGGAACTCCATTGCTGGCTTTGGGAATTGTCACGGCAGCAGGAACAGATGCCTCGACTATTCTTTTGATGAGCAGCTTTGGCACCACAGTTGCAGGCTTAGACACACGAGCCGGACAAGACTCCAGCATACACATTATGATGGGCATGTTCGCGCTAAGATGGGGAAACAGAAGTCCAACTAATCTCATGGAGTTTGCAGTAAAGAGCGAGATGCATCAAGTGGCACTTGGCTCAGGGAACTATGGCTACTCGCGTTATGTTGGCGTACTATCATATGACGATGAGATCTACACTGCTTTGGTCGTCGAGTCCTATAATCTAACTGATTATTCAAACCAGCCACTCACTGCGTTCAGAGTCACGCCATATATTCTCAATCTAGGGCCAGCTCCGGTCGATAATGTCAGTCTGTATCTCTCATACAGTCTTGACATATTCGGTGATAGTGAAGACGACCATGGCAAATATGACCTGAACAGTGAAGAGCTCTTTGTCTATAGTGTCAATGAAAACCTTGACAATTTCTACTTTGGATTGAACTCCAGCATCCCATTAGCTGGATTCGAAGTGGGAAACTCCTCAGATATCTCTTCTCACGTGTCGAATGATAATCTAACAAGCTCGACCACTTTCGATGGCTCAGTCGGACTTGCAGGGAAATGGGACTTCGGTGTCTTGCCAATTAATGAACCGGCCAATGTGACAATCGCAATGGGTTTCGGAGAGAACAGGACTGTAATGGATGCCTCCATAGGAGCGATGTGGGACCTTGACCCTATTACGACAGGAGCCCCAGAAGATGACCTCATCGTTGTAGAAGCAGAAATACCCAGAATCGCGCAGTTGGGAGAAACCTACGAGTCAAGAGCTGTTGTGATGAACATTGGATGGAATGTCAGTGATGTGACTGCTGGTTTGGTCATTCTACATCCTGAGGATGATGGGTCATCATTGTATGGGCGCATTTTCTCATTCGTCGGAGTAGAGCCCTTCCAGGCTGTGACGATGACAGCTGAGTGGAGCCCAGAAAAGAAAGGAATGAACACGGCATACTGGGTCACAGCTGGTAACATCAATGACGCGCTCTCATTATCCACCGGTTCACTACTTGCTGGAGGTCTTGATCTAACAGCAATAATTGGACTCCTCGACAATTTCATTATGCGTGATCTGTTTGTTGTCACCCCAATTGCCTCTACATCGGTCTTTCCGAAAGATATCCCATTTGCACCCTTTGACGTTCATTTCCCAGCTGACTTCGGACTCTACACATTCGTTCTTTCCACCAATGTACCTTTGGGCAACCTCACAGTGCAGAAGCATGGCAATGCAAGTGACTGGGGCAACACTACCTTGAACAGCATGGACGATGTCGTAGGATACTACAACTTCTCGTTATTTCTTCTTGCTCCACCAATTACAATAGACGGCTATCACCGATGCGACTATGTGATTGAGACCGACCAAGGTTGGACCACCAATATCACTCTTGAAAGAGAACTTGAGTACCCAAGAGCTATGATGCTGCTCGACACATCTCATGGGGGTGGCTTGTCCTTTGGAGGGCTCGCTGACGGATTGGACCTGGGAGGTGATGTTGGTGGAGGTATCGGAGGCTTCCCAGCTTCTATGCAGGATGATGATTCCAGTAATGACGATTTATTGAGTGGCGGCTTTAGCCTTGGAGACCTCAGCGATCTCGGGTCCCTTACAGGTTTGCTGGACTCTTTCCGAATGACGACATTCTCCGGTCTATCGAATCTCAAGAAGGAAATGGGTGCCAGAGGACTTGATTTAGTTGAAACCCCAGGGATGCCTCTCGACGACGCACTCTTGACTCAGTTCTCGGCTGTCTTCATGTTCAGTCCTACTGAGGATTTCAACAGAACGGAAGTCAGCGTGCTTCGGAACTATACTGCTGACGGAGGCAAGCTAATCGTTTTTGGAGATGTGGACGGTAACGCCAATCTGACCGCCATAAACAAACTCCTTGAACCATTTGGCTATTCAATGGAAGGAGAGCATTCGCATGAGAACACCACGGATATTGTCCAGAGCTCATTCCTTGGTGCGGGGGTGGACTCCATTTGGCTCGGAGAAGGAACCTTCATCATGCAGAATCAATCATTGGCCTGTGCAAGAGTGTTGGATAAATCGGTGGTGCTGCTTGATAGAACTAGACCGGAACTAGTACTCTTTGGCTCATCAAAAATCTTCATGAACAAGAACTTGGTCAAGAACAATAATAGCATCCTATTAGACAACCTCAATGATTACTTGCTTCTCAACACACTTACAGGAGTAGCCAGCCTCTCAGAAGACACGACGCGATATCCGGCAGGGCAGAGTGTGTATCTCAATCTCGATGTCATGGACTATTATGGAAATCCAGTGAATGACCTATTTGTTGCCATTGTATTTGAGCTTCCCAATGGCACTCTTGCTTTCTTCATCGCGGGCTTTGTTGGAAACGGTCTGTATTCATCGCAATTCATCCCAACATACTGGAATGGAACAGGCGTTGTCCACGGGATTTTCATCATAATCGGTGAGGAGGAATATGCCAACACCTATGCTGGAATAACCTTTGAATTGTATGAACCTGATGTGACTACACCCCCGCCAGGCCCGGGAGGGCTACTGACGCT
Source organism: Promethearchaeota archaeon (assembly GCA_048939765.1). GTDB lineage: Archaea > Asgardarchaeota > Thorarchaeia > Thorarchaeales > Thorarchaeaceae > SMTZ1-83. The sequence continues at coordinate 19,816 of JBHLPF010000004.1, read as the reverse complement.
GGCGCAAGTGGCTGCGATAGCATCAGTCAGCATCTTCTTTGCATTGATTGTAGGCCTCATCTACAATCGACGACGACGGGGCAAGAGGATGCGTATTGTTGAGATTGACATGGAGCTTGTCCGGGAGATAGACAACGCTTTGAACACTCTTCTGGCGGCATTTACTCAAATCCAACTTTTGATTCAGAGAGAGGACTTAGACCGCCTCCAAAAGATAGAGGCATTAAGAGGCCTGATGGTCACTGTAGAAGAGGGACGCAGACTGTTCGAAAAAGTCAGCGACAAGGTGGGAGGTGTCTGAGATGTCAGAAGAATCGCCACTTCCGGAGAAGGAAATTGACATCCAGGACCTCAAAGTAGCCTTTGGAGATTTCTACGCACTTAAGGGCGTATCATTCTTTGCTAACAAGAAGGAGTTTCTCGGCATCATTGGAGCCTCGGGAGCAGGGAAGACGACAGTCCTTCGGGTGCTGACTGGCCAGATCAGCCCGACAGATGGAATGGCATACGTGGGAGGATATGATGTCACAAGACAGGAGAAACTCATCAGCCTCCTAGTAGGATATGTGCCACAGTTGGAGCATCTGAGCCTATATTATGATTTCAACGCATTACAGAATGCGGAGTTCTTTGGTAGATGCTTTGGCATGAGGCCTAAGGAGATTGAGGCACGTGCACGCAATATTCTGGAGATCCTCGGATTTGACGAGGAATTGATGACCAAGGCTGTAAAACGTCTATCAGGTGGCGAGAGAAAACGGGTTTCGATATGCCTTGGCATGATTCATGCACCTCCAGTGCTGTTGCTCGACGAGCCCACAACAGGTCTCGACGCACACCTAAGACATGAAACCCTGAACTACCTGAAGCAGCTCAACTTCGAGCTGGGTACAACTATGGTGATTATCTCACACGACCTTGAGATTGTCGACTACTGCACTCGAGTGTGTCTGCTTGAAGATGGACTTGTAAGCCAGTTTGGCACGCCCGAGGAGCTCATTTCTACCCTCCCAGGAAAGGGAGAGAGCATCAGAGTTGTATTGCCCTCGCTTTCGCCGACAGTTGTAGATCGGTTGGCGACTGCACCGGGTGTACAATACACAGCCATGGCTGGTAGAAACGCCATGAAGCTGTTCATCGACAATCCGAGTGACCAGATACTTCCGCTGATCAAAGTGATGAATCAGAGGAAGGTTCCCTTCGAAGAGATATCTGTCGTAGAGGCGGACTTCTTCGATTATTTCCAGGTCAAACCTTGGAAGACAAAGACAGGAGAGAGTGTAACATGAGACACAGACATATTCTCTTGGCACTAGCATTTGTGTTGATTCTGGCTGGGCTATCGACGGTAGCAGGAAACCCGTCGATGCAACCTACAGCGATATTACAACGAGGAGGCTCGGCTGCACTCTCAGACCTTACGCCGTTTGACGTCGCGGAGGTATGGACAGAAGCAACAGGTTCCCAACTAGTCGATGTCGTGGTTGACAACTTCGATGCGGATCCTCTTGATGAGGTTGCGGTGGTCACACAGAATGCAACGCTATACCTCTATGATTCCGACAGTACGCTGCTCTGGCGGTTGAACATCACTGACACGCCATACGCCATGGTCTCTCTCGCCATAAATGCCGGCAGCGTGATGGAGTTGCTCATTGGTACCAGCAAGGGCATTCTTGTCGTCGATTCAGGCCAGAACGTTCTCACTGATGTCGCCTTGCCCAATGCGGCACGCACAGTCGTGGGCGCTGATGTGGACGGCGACTCTCTGGATGAGATTGTGGTTGGCTGTGACAACAATAGAGTATACGCATATGACGTGTCTGGCACTGAACTCTGGAGCTACTCGAGCAATGGACAAGTACGCGTAGTTGCTGCGGCTGACATCGACGCTGACGTGAACGATGAGGTCCTCGCGGGTTCGGAGCTGGGCAGATTCTCACTATTAGACAACGGCGGAGGAGTCATGTTTGAGGTTACCGGACAATCACCAATTAGAGTCGTCGGCACAGGAAACATCGACGGTGCTGGCGAAGACGAGGTCCTTTTTGGTGCTGCAAACGGAACTCTCTGGGTCTATACCACAGCTGGGGTATTCCAGTACTCACAGGAGGTCTCCGGTGGGATAACTGCTCTTGAGGCAGCAGACATCATTGGTGCAGCAACGGCCGAGATAGCAATTGGCACCTCAAATAATGAGCTGCGCGTCCTAGACAATACAGGCACACTCCTGTGGAACAAGAGCCTTGGCGGACAGGTTTCTGCCATCGATTTCTTGAATGTCGGTGGTCTGGCCAATGAACAAGTCCTTGCGGGAAGTAATAATGGCACCCTCACATTGTACAATGCCACTGGAAAGCTCATCTCTAGCACCGCAGTGCCTGCATTCTCTGGAGCCATGGACTACGGTGACCTTGACAATAATGGCAAAGATGAATTTGCCGCTGGCAACAACGTGGGTCAGGTAGCATGCTATGGTCAAGACCAGGACAAGGATCGCCTAGCGGACGCTCGAGAGACCCTCATTGAGGGCACACAGTTCAACAATCCAGACTCTGATCTCGACAAGCTAGATGATGGCGAAGAGGTTCTAGACTATGGAACGAATCCGCTTGCGCCGGACTCTGATTTTGACAAACTTAGCGACTTTGCTGAGGTCATCACCTATGGGACAGACCCCAATGATCCAGACTCCGACTCCGATCTGTTGACAGACTGGCAAGAGATCTATCTCGGGACCGATCCCAATGCCGCAGACAGCGACCTAGATCAATTGGACGATTATGAGGAGAACAACATCACCCTGACCGATCCCAACGAGGCAGACTCGAATGACAATGGCATTAACGACGCGCAGGACGACAACGATGGGGATGGCCTCACCAATCTACAGGAAGTACGGCTGACCGAAACCGATCCCAATGACGTCGATTCTGACAATGATGGCACCTCTGACTACTATGACGACCAAGATGCGGACAACCTCACAAACTGGAAGGAGATTCAAGTCGGGGCAGATCCACTCGATCCCGATTCCGACGATGACGGCCTTCTTGACGGGGCTGAGGTCAAGATATACAAATCATCGCCAACCGATACAGATACTGACAACGACAATCTCAGCGATTGGGACGAGGTCAAAGTCGTTGGTTCGAAGCCCAATGACGCAGATTCCGACGATGATACGCTGAACGACTACGAAGAGTACGTTGTCTATGGGACAAATGTCAATCTGGCAGACTCAGACTCTGATGATCTTGATGATGCGGAGGAAATCAATACCTATAACACAGATCCGTTGAATCCAGATTCTGACGCGGATACTCTTTCCGACGGCGATGAAGTTCTAATCTATGATACTGACCCCAACTCCGCAGATTCTGATCTTGACTCGCTTGATGATGCTGCAGAGATAGCATACAATACAGATCCAAATAATCGAGACACTGATGGAGATACGATTGACGACGGGAAAGAAATCCTGCAGTATGGCACGAATGCAACCCTAGTTGATACTGATTTTGATGGTGTTAAGGATCCAGATGAGATCAAGTACCTAAGTGCGGGCTTTGACCCCACTGACCCCAACTCGTTCAACCCTGGAGTTAACGACTATGACTGGGATCTTGACAGTGACAATCTGTCCAATGGACAGGAAATCTACTTCACAAGAACCAACCCGAACAACAACGATTCTGATGGAGATCTCACCACCGACGACTTGGAGGACTCCGACCTCGATGGAATAAACAACTACAACGAACTCTATGTCACCTTTACACATCCAAGAGACCCAGATTCTGACGATGACAAAGTCAAGGATGGAGATGAAGTCTTTAAACTAGGTACAGACCCGAATGATGATGACACCGATGACGACTCGATATCTGATTATGACGAGGACTTTGATGGGGATAATCTGCCAAATGGAATAGAGCTGTACGTCACAAACACAAGTGCAACTAATGCCTTCACGTATGGCGGTATCCGCGATGATGACTATGACGGTGACGCAGATTCCCTGCCAAACTACTTCGAGGTGTTCCTGAGCCAAACTGACCCGCTGTCTAACGACACAAATGACGATGGCATCTATGACTGGGAGGAAGACCCTGACGGTGATGACCTCATCAACTTGCTGGAGTACCAGTACAATGCCACGGATCCCAACACCAGGTACAAATGCGACCCTCTAGATGCAGATACTGATGATGACCAGCTGACCGATGGCGAAGAGGTCAATTACACTCACACAGACCCCAACGACAATGATGACGATGATGATGGGACTCTCGATGGCCAAGATGACCAGGACAATGACGGATTGACCAACTTGCAGGAGCTCCGGACGTACGACACGAACGTCACCCTATGGGATACTGATGGAGATATGATTCGAGATGGCCTCGAGATTCAGGTGGGTCTCAATGCAACGAATCCTGACTCGGATGAGGACGGCCTCTACGACGGCTGGAATGACAGCAATCCAAATGGCATCTATGAGCCGCTACTTGGCGAGAGGGGCGAAGATGTGGATGCAGACGGCGTTGTTGATCCCTGGGAAACCGACCCGTTGAATGCAGACTCCGATGAGGACGAACTCGAGGATGGAGAAGAATATGACTATGGCACAAATCCACTGAAAGCAGACACCGATGATGACAAGCTACTTGATGGTCAGGAGGTGTTTGACTTTGGAAGCTCACCGCTCTCAAATGACACAGATGGAGACCTGCTTGACGACTTCATAGAGGTCAATGTCACACTCACAGATCCCACCCTAGTCATGACAAATGGCACACACAGCGATTATGTTGTGGACTCCGATGGGGACGGGCTATCAAATGGTGATGAGGTCTATATCTACGACACAAGTCCCGGAGACCTCGACTCTGATGATGACAACATCAGTGATGGCTTGGAGATTCTCACGTATGGGTCAGACCCACTGGACAGCGACTCAGATGGCGATCTCCTCAGTGACTATGATGAGATTGTGAGATATGGGACAAATGCTACTGCTCAGGACTCAGATGGAGATCAATTGGATGACTATACTGAGATAGAACTTCTTGGAACCGATGCTACGCTTTGGAGCACAAACATGAATGGAACGTCAGACTATGACCTAGATAATGATGGAGACGGCTTGAGCAATGGACTGGAGCTCAACGGCTATCATTCAAACGCAACAGATCCAGATTCAGACGGAGATGAACTCCCTGACGGAATTGAGGTGTATCTTGCAGGCTCATCACCGACAGATCAGGACACTGACAACGACGGCGTTTCCGATTACCTTGAATACATGGTCTATGGGACAGACACAACGGGCAGCGATAGCGATTCTGATGCACTATCTGATTACTATGAGATATACGTGTCACTTACTTCGCCCATGAATTGGGACAGCGACGGCGATTTGCTAGGCGACGGCACTGAAGTGAACGACTATGGCACTGACCCGAATTCAGCAGATTCAGACAGAGACCTACTCGATGACAAGAGAGAAATCGAGATTGTGGGCACAGACCCCCTGCTGAATGATACAGACGGGGATGGCCTTACAGATTGGGAGGAATGGGTCCTATATGATACAGACCCGCTTGTGGCTGATGCCGATGGGGATGGGCTCAATGACAAGGAAGAGATTGAGAATGGGACTGAGCCTGATAACGAAGATTCAGACTTTGACACCCTCACAGATTACGATGAAGTCTACGTCTATGAAACAGACCCGCTGAATCCAGACTCCGACGGAGATCGTATCGCTGACAGTGACGAGCTCTTCAACAGCTATACTGACCCGAATAACAGCGACTCGGACGGAGATTCGATTCCAGATGACCTAGATGACAGAGACGCAGATGGGCTAAACAACTTTGACGAGATATACCAGTACGAAACGAACTGCACGATCTTTGATACAGACGGAGATATGCTCGGTGACGGATATGAAGTTCTCATCAGCAAAACGAATCCCTTTGAGATAGACTCAGACGAAGATCAGCTCAGCGATTGGGATGAGATATTCAGATACTCAAGCAATCCGAACAGAAAAGATACAGACGGAGATCTCTTGCAAGACGGGGAGGAAGCTCTCACCTGGCATACCTTGCTCAATGACACAGATACGGATAACGACATGGCAAATGACTACGATGAGATCAAAGTGTATGAAACCAATCCCCTTGACAATGATACAGACGACGACTCGCTCAGCGACGGACAGGAGCTGTTTGTCTACATTACAGATCCCCTGAAGGAAGACAGTGACTCTGATCTTCTCCTAGACGCACAAGAAGTGGTGATTGGCACCAATCCTCTGAAGAAAGATTCAGACGGCGATTCACTCACAGACTTTCAAGAGAACAACAAGACGCTCACCGACCCTCTATTGTTCAGCACTCAAGGAAATGGGGTCTCTGATGCCCTCTGGGACATGGACAATGACAAGCTCACAAACAAGCAGGAACTAACACTAACTCTAACGAATCCAAATGTTCAGGACTCAGACAGCGATGGTAAGATTGACGGGGATGATGACGAAGACAGAGACATTCTCACCAATTACCAAGAGTGCACCATTACAAAGACAGACCCAAGGAATAGAGACTCCGATGGAGATGGCATATCGGACTACAATGACGATGAGGACGATGAAGGTCTCACAAATGGTGAGGAGATTCTGCTGGGCACTGATCCACTAAAGGCCGATACGGATCGGGACTCCCTTGATGACAGAGAGGAGGTGGAGGATTATTTCACAGATCCTCTGAGCAAAGACACAGATCTGGATCTCCTCGAAGATGCAGAAGAGGTAGAGGACTACGGAACTGATCCGCTATCGAATGATACGGATCTCGATCTATTGAGTGATTGGGAAGAGGTTGTCTTGACTTTGACGGACCCGACGACTAACATGACACATGGAGTCCTCGATTCACTCTATGACAGCGACAATGATACTCTTGGGAACTTGGAAGAGTTGAGAACTCTCGGGACTAACCCTGGTGATCCTGACTCAGACAACGACGATATCGATGACGGGCTAGAAATCACAGTAGGAACAAACCCGTTGAACCCGGACAGTGATTTCGACACGCTACTCGATGGTGAAGAATACAATATCTATGGTACTTCACCCCTCTCAAATGATACAGATCAGGATATGTTGGGAGACGAGGCAGAGCTGTTCGTGTACAGGACCTCACCCCTAAATAACGATACAGATGATGATTCCGTCCTAGATTTCGATGAAGTGATGGTCTACCTCACGGACCCATTAGACCCGGATGATGATGATGACACCTTAACGGACTACGAAGAATTGTTCCTCTACATGACAAATCCAAAGCTCGCTGACACAGACCAAGACTCATTGCTCGACGGATTCGAGGTAGAAGTGCTAGGGAGCAATCCTCTTTCAAATGATACCGACTCCGACCTCTTGGCAGATGGCGCAGAGTATAACACATATGGTACCGACTTGTTGAATGCGGACACAGATGGAGATGGATGGACGGACTACGAGGAGGTAGCAATCTACGGTACTTCACCGCTCCTAGCAGACTCGGATCAAGATGGCATCCTCGACTCGGCGGACTTCGACCCAAGGGTACACTGGGTAGTCCCAATAGCAGGCCTGATACTGTTTGCGGGGATTGCCGTAGTGGTCTATCGGCGAGTGAAACGCTCATACAAGCCTGAGGGCTTTGTAACCGCCGCTGAGCCGGCAAGTCCAGGCCTTGAACCGGGCATGGATGTGGTTGTGGATTACAAGATACGTGATGGCAAGGTGGTGTTCGGAGTAGCTGTGCGGAACGACTCTGCAAACCCCATGAGAAATGTGCAAGTGGTGCTAGGTATCCCTGACCTCACCGACACGATACAGAGCGTGGCAGCAGGCACTGTGGAGGCTGGTGACCTGTCAGTGGTCGAGGTGGAATTCGAGCTTCAGCCAGGAGCGGCAGGAGAGCTCGTAGGTATGGTAGAGTACGACTCTGTCAAGGGCGAGCACAGAATTGTGAACCTGAAGCCAGTGAAGATAGTAGCTTAAGACCAGCATTCAATCCAGCAGCAGACTTTACGGCTCTCATCAGACTCGACTGAGTTAGAAGCATCCAAATCCTGAAGGGAACAGATGCTTCCTGTCTGGTTGTTGTACTCTCAGATCTCTTTGACTTCCTTGCTAGAGGATGTACTATCTTAAGGAAGGATGGGAGATACTCGTTTAAGGCTGGGCTAAAATCAAGCAGACTTAAGGGGCGGAAGAACTCGGAGAGAGAATATGTCGCTTCTCATCTATGTACCCGCATTCTGGGTCATCGCGATAATCTCGAGTATACTCCAAGACCGGTCAGCTGAAGGCGAGAAGAAGCTTGTGTCGCTGACCACACTGATCAAGCTCGCTCCGGCTTTGGTGAGCATCATATATGTCCTGCTCACGCCAGCATCGCTGACGCTGTTCTATCTACTGCTAGCCGCTGCACTTGTGTTCTGTATGCTGGGAGATGTAGCAATGGAGGTCGACCTAGTCCCCGGAATAGGCATGTTCCTAATTGCCCATATGCTGTTCAATGTAGACTTCCTCTTGCATGCTATTGAAGCCACCCCGCTGACATCTCTTTCGATAGCAGTATCACTCGGATGCTTCGCAGTCATGATAGTCTATGTCTTCATGCTGGTGAGGGCTCTCCGGTCAGCAGGTCCTGAGGTTCCACCACTCATTCTGCGTGCAGGAACATTCTATTTCCTACTCATCTCAGGCACATTGAGCACATCAGTCCTACTCTGGCTAGCAACGAACAATCCGCTCGGATTCATCCCAGTCATTGGTGCTATCTTCTTCATATTGTCAGACTCGTTGATTGGAATCAATGCCTTTCGTCAGAAGATAACGCATCATGAACTATACATCATGCCAACTTACTATCTGGCAATATTCCTGCTGGCGCTAAATGCATATGTCTACGTGCTCTAGAGACCGTTGCATAGGTTGATAAGAGTCCCAACGCTCGTTTACCCAAAGGACTGTGGGGAAGCCATGGCTAGACAGTCGGAAGATCTGTGCGCATCAATCATGGAAAAACTCATGGCAGTGGGTGTTCCAGAAGAGATTGATCCAGAGATCATCCGGCCCAGAGCCCTTCATTCCAGGCACCGAAAGGCGATTACAGAGCTGGAGACCCTTCTTGAGAATGCGCTGGAAGCTTTGAAAGAAGACAAACGCGTACCCGGGGTTCTATGCAGACTTGCCGATCTACACCTCTCTGAAGGTGACTTTGGCAAAGCAATAATGGACTATGAAGTCTGTCTTGGGTTCGATAGCAAACGGCCTAATGCATGGATCCACATGGGAATGGCATACTACCTTATCGGTGAATATCGTGATGCGGTGAGCTGCTTCGGAAGCGCATTGGCCGTTGACAAGCGGAATATGCGAGCGCTGACATACATGGGATTGGCCCAAATAGAGCTGGGCGATTATATAGAGAGTCTGAAAAGCATTGAGAAGGCACTCATGTTGGATTCCAAATTCGCAAGAGCACTCGTGGCCAAGGGACTCTATTTTAAGAAAAGAGAGAAGAATGAAGGCGCTATAACTTGGTTCAAGAGAGCGATTGAGAGTGAAGAAACATTCGTTCCTGCATACATGGAGCTGGGATCGATCTACTACGAAAATGACCAGCTGGAAGAGGCTGAGGATGCTCTTGTAAGAGCGCTTCATGTCGACCCGGAACAGCCCTATGCAATGGCTTTGCTTGGCGATGTTTCTATCAAAGAGAAGGACTTCAACCAGGCACTCTTCTATTATGACAAGGCTGTCACCGTGAAGTTCGATGAGCCTAGCCTCTGGATACGAAAGGGTGATGTCCATAAGATGATGAGATCCTACAAAGAGGCATTGAATGCATATTCAAAGGCAATCAATGCTGATCCTGAATGCATAGATGCTTGGGTGAAGAGCGGAAATGTCTTGCTGTTGATGAGTGATGAATCCACAGCTTTGGAGTACTTCAACACAGCCCTGGCTTTGTCCTCGGAAAGACCAGAAGTTGCACACAGTAGAGGAATTGTATATTTCAATCAAGAAAGGTATGAGGAGGCCCTATCCGACTTTGATGCTGCCTTCTCTGTAGACCCTGGTAATCCAGAACATCTCTATTTTCGGGCGCTCTGCCTAGAGAAACTCGGTCGAGAGCCGGAGGCCAGAAGGACCTGGCAGATCGCCTCATCACTTTACTTGGAAGCGGATGATGAGGTGAAAGCCGCGGAGTGCAATGCACGAGCGAAGCGACTTCCTTCAAGGTGAGGTATCAATGAATGTCCTTTGGCAGATTCTTGATGAGAGGGATGTCCGCCTCATCCTCCACAATCACGAAGTATGTTGTGGATGTCGCCACTTCATTTGGCCTTAGGCTCACTGTTTCCTGAGTGATCATCATCTGGGCATCACGACCAATATTAAGTCCGGATAGACTTGGCTTTGTCTTGAGTGTTGAGATCACTCCGAGGACTTCGCCACTTGCTTTGTCTCCGTAGGCGACCCATCCGGCACGGGAATCCGGAAACAGGCGTGCACGGTTCTCAGTTGGTTCGTAGGTGATTCGTTGCCCATTGGTGACGCTATGCATTTTGTTCTGTACTCTACTTGCCGGTCGAGCCGTACCACGAAGTCCATAGTTGAACCGCTTCCACTGGCCCGATAAGTTGCTGGCGGTCAGTTCAACCTGCATAAGAGGCAATCCCGGAACAGTCATGAAACGAGCTGAAAACACCATTCCCTTGAGGCCAGGGCTGTGCTTCATCTCAGTGGTCATCTCGAATCCTTTCCATTGACCAATCTCTCTATCAGATATCATCCAAGACTCTTTCCAAAATGCGCTCTCCCAGTCCCAGACGCTCCATCCCTGTATCCACGGGTTCAGCCCGCTGAAATAGCGGTCCCACCATATGAAGGGCTCAGATTTTGGGAAGGTGTCGTGGAAGACGCTTTGCCCGTCTCTGCCAAATCTAACCAAGCTACCAGCATAGTCAGGGGACACCGCCATCTGCCAGCCATTTGAAAGCAGAGTATGGAGTTTCAAGCCTTCAACCGCCTCCACCTTCTTCTCTACTTTGACATCTGAGTCATAGATAATCGCAATAAATGGTATCCTCTTGATTCTATTTCCAAACTCTAGCTCGATCTCTCCTTCCCGCCTAAGCCATGCATCAAGACGCTCGGTTTTGATTTCGAGTTTTTTCTTGAGGGGTTGGTCAATTCCCACGCTAGTGGTTTCCAATTCCAGCTCCCTCTTACCATTCGCCAGCAATCCTCTGGGCATTCTTACCTTGACATCAACATCAATTGGAGTTTCATGAATGACATGCACGCTGAGGTCAAATTCATTGGCTTTCGCAGCATCAAGAAGTAGCGGCGACCCATTGAGGCGATGCGGTTCGGCACCGCTTGGGACTATGGCCACTTCCAGATCAGAGCGGATATCATGGGATTCCAGTGCTTCAAGGGGCTTTCCATTCAATCGAGCCCAGAGCGCACGAACATCATGCCAAATGCCATTCGTCATAATGAGGCGGAGAATGTCCTTTTCGACTGACTCTCCGGGCTTAAGGTCTGGGAGGCCATATTCTACCAATGGAAGCCCATCTGAACGTCTAGGTCTGATCTCAGCAACACCCTCAGAATCATATATGATTCCTGCTACCAATCCTTCTGCGGAATTGGTCATAGCTATCCAGTGTTCATGATATGCGTCAGGTTTGTGGGGAAGCTGACCCCCGCCTGTCCATTCGGGTGAGTCCAGTATATGGATTCGACCCCTCAATGGAACGATTAGCTCCGGAAATTCAACTCGCGTCCAACCACCTATTCGAACACCCAGATTCGCATATGTTTCAGTTCCAAGATTCATCAATGACACTCTTGTTTCGATGTAGTCTCTGCTGGGGTAGAGCCGATGAGAGATTCGATATCTTAAGCCAGGCCTGTCAGTGGAGTCACCCTCGAGATCAATCTGTGAGTGGTCCTCTTCGTTTGTGACCTTGACATCGAACTCCTTTCGGTCCCATTCGCCACCTTCATTTGGAAAGGGATAGCCCAGCTCAGGGAAGAGAAACCAGCCAGTTACGACTTCGCGTGTAACTTTGTTTTCAATCTCTCTGAAGTACATAGGAGGCCTGCTGCTGATTGCAGCGCGCAGCTGCTCGTTCTCAATCACGATTCTTTCATTGATTGCTTCGTAAGCTATTGTCCCACCGACGCCAATTATTGGGATGCTGACACGCTTCTTATCAATCAGGGTCAGATTAGATCCATTGCGGACATATACTGACACCTTGATGGGTATCACAGCTGCCATTGTTTCGGAATCTGCAATTAGAGAGAGCGCATGCTCTGATTGTTCATGCGCCGCTAGCGAATACTCGATCCTCTCAACTCCTAGATTCTGTGATGCAGGTGCTTCGAGTTCAATAACACCTGTAAGCGAGCTGCCTGTATTGTTTTGATACCCAAGCGCAACAACACCCGACTCCCCTGGAGATAGACAGGGATATGTTGGCCCCATGCTTAGGCTTACTGCAGCCACCGGCACTAGTCCACTGTACAACTTCGTCTGAACCGTTCCAAGATTCAATGACCACTCTACCTGAGTCTTGACTTTCTCATCCGGATTGGTCTCTCGGTCAACGTGCTTCGTTTTGCTTGAAATGGCATAGGTTCCAACCAGAGATGCCTCTTCACCTGGAGCAAGCACTCCAGACATATCACTATCAGTCTTGACAGTGAAGTTCTCTGATGGAGTGGCAATTATCTTGTAGGGGAGCTCTTTAGGTCCCCCATTGATGACTTTGATTTCAAAGGGATACGCTCCAACCGCAATGAAGCCGGTATGGGTTTCAGGGACAACCTTGGCAGATATTGTCTGTCCATCAAGGGTCAATGCAAAGCCGCAGATACCCTTTGCCTCTCTGTCAATGGTCACATCAAGGGTGTCACCATTCTCGCCCTCGAAATGATACTTGAAGATGCCAATGCCCTCCTCGACAATGTCATCCGGTTCCTGCCTTATTATGGGCTTGTAGGCATCATACCAATAATGACGATTAAAGAACTCCTGGAATAGAGGATTGTTGATTATTCCGGGAATATGTGATTCCATCAACACCCGTGTATTGGGGACCCAGTTGTATCCAACTCGTTTGTAGAGAGGGACTGCCTTCAGGTTGCCAGCCCAGGTGTGCAAATCAATACGGCGAAAGCCAGCCTTTGCGGCGGTTTCAGCCGCCTCAATCAGCATGGCCTTCCCATAGCCTTTCCCTTGAAATGCAGGATTCACTCCTAAGAGACCTACATATGCTGCCTCGAGGTCTTGGGGATGTGGGCATACATTACAGTGGCCAACGATTCTGCTTCCCTCATATGCAACGATGACACGAATATCATCTGTCTTCCTATTGAAGTCCAGAACCTCTTCTGCAGTGAAAGGATTTCCCTCATTGAAACCTCCAGGCCAGGAGTCAGAGTCGTTGAAGCTTGTGAGGCACTCCGCCAGACGGGCAGCATCCTCATTAGTCAACTCGAAGTCTCTGACCCTATTCTTGGTGTGTCTGCTGGACATCCATTAGCCTCCAGAAGAAGAATAGGCGGTCCGCTAGGTAATCGAATATGAACTTTGTGACACAAGCAGTTGAAATCTGATTGAGTGGCAAGACCTAACCTTTGCGTAGACTAAGTCGAGCATAGAATGTTAGGTCATCCGCCTTGGTTTCTTCCAGTTCGAATCCATGTGCTGCAGCAACAGTGACAAAGGAATCCATGTTCTGATTCCGAATGTAAGCACCATATCCAGTTTCGTTGCTTGTGCCATCCGGGAAGGTCACAGTCAGAGGCACCATGAAATACTTGATCTTGGGATCCAAGTCTGGTGGGATCTCTACGTTGACATCCCACATCATCAGTTCGCCGCCAGGCTTGAGGACACGTGCAATCTCAGAGAATATGGTGTCAAGGTCTTTCAGCGGCATGTACATCAACGTGAAGAAGATTGTCACTGTTCCGAAGGAGTTCTCCAAGAACTGTAGCTCTCTGGCATCCATAACAAGCTTCAATGCATCACTATTAGTTCCTTCTAACTCAGGCTTCCGCTTGTCAATGGCAACTACCTGACGCCCCTTTATTCTGCCAATGATGCCTTCTCCGCCGCCTCCAATGTCAAGAATCCATTCCTCACCAAGTGGAAAATCCGAAAGACTAACTTTCTGGTGTGGTAACTGATAGACCTCCGACATGTCAATATCGTCATGATGGTCGGACATTACAAGCCTCTACAACTGTAATCTCTTAAAAGGTATTTTGCATTTTCTCTTTTAGATTCACGAACTCAAATAATGACGATTGGGGAGAAGCGCTAGTGATACGTAAGTGCGAATCAACTGATTTCCAGAGAATCTATGAGATCATCAATGATGCCGCCAAAGCGTACAAGGGAGTGATTCCTGAAGACCGTTGGCAGGAACCATATATGTCGGCAGCTTATTTGCGGCATGAGATTGATTCAGGAGTGGTCTTCTGGGGGTATGATGATGGAACGGGACTATGTGGAGTAATGGGCATTCAGGATAAAGGAGATGTCCATCTTATACGCCATGCATACGTCCAGACACGCCATCGCCAAAAGGGGATAGGGACCATGATGCTCAAGAAACTTGAGGCTGGAATTACTACTCCTATCCTCGTCGGCACTTGGATGGCTGCTACTTGGGCGATATCATTCTATGAAAAGAATGGCTATACTCTATTGGAGAAGTCACAAGGAGATGAATTACTCCTGAAGTATTGGGATATCCCTGAGCGCCAGCTTGAAACATCAGTGGTACTCAGAAAGCAATGAATCGAGCTACGATTCTTCATCTGAATGAAAAAAGAAAGAGAGGGAGGAGGAATTGCCTCCTCAATAAGACCAGAATTCAGTTGATGTGGGCATCAACTGTTCCAGTCCCAGTTTCGACAACTACGGTCACTTTCTGGCTAGCTGTATCATAGTCAGTGGATTCAAAGTGGCGCGAAGTTATCTCAGTCCATCCAGGGGCATCGATATCTACTGATCCGGTCCCAACAGCAGCTTCGATGCTGCCTCCAATTCCAGTGGGGAGTACAATATTCAAATCAATTGTACCAGTAGTGGTTTCGAAGTTGAAGTCTGGACTTCCTAGGACAGCAACGCCATTACCCATGAAAAAGTCAATGCTTCCAGTGCCAGTCGTAATTGTAACGTCGCCGATATAAGCACCCAGTGTGACATCACAGTCAACAGCACCAGTTTCAGTCGTAATATCCAGTGTATAGTTGACACCACTCCCCAACGTGACATTGACAGCTGATGTCGTATAGTCAAGTGCTATTGTGTTGGCGAGGAAGGTTACTGTAGGAGCACCAATCTCTTGGACAGTCCGGTTGCTGACTCCAAGATCAATCCTATACAACAGTGTGATATTGTCTTCAAAGTCTATGTTGACGCTACCTGTTGTGAGATCAACGTCAAGAGTGACAGATCCAGTGGTATTGTCCACAGTATTGTCAAAATGATAATACACTGTGTCATCTCCAAAGAACCAGCCCCAAGTTGTAGGACCGAAGTACGTGAAGGCGCCTACAAGGACCGCACCAATTACCATTACTCCAATAATACACACTACCATTCCAGTGTTTCTTTCGTAACTAGTCATTTTCTTTACCTACCTTGCGATGCGATCGGAGGAAACGGTGCCACTCTTCTCGCAGCTTTTGATATTCCGAATCTTCCTCCAGAGAAAAGCGACGCATGATTCGGGACGCATCGCCTCTAACGGAAGTGGGGAGCTTGCGGTACTCCTTCTCATCTGCAATCGGCAGTTGGGAGATTACAGCATTCTCCCGTTCAATCAACTTCCTCAAAACGTCCATAGCCTTCTCTTTCTGAGACTCTGGAATCTCTATGCCATAGACTGAGAGGCTTCTTACAATGGACTCGAGTCGTTTCTTGGCGAACTGTGCAACTCCGCCATTAGCTTCCATCATTCCACTAATACCTAGACGGTATTCTTTGGCTGTTGCACGGTAATACCTTTGAACTATACCAGTTGTCGTCATCTCTGTACGTTCTTGGACAACAACGCCTATGTCCTGCAGCTTCTGTATGTGATGGAGGATTGTGCCGGGGTTCTTATCAAGTTCTTCCGAAAGCTGTTTGACAGTGTAAGAACCATTTACCAAGTATTGAAAGACAATACTCGCTCTTGTTGGTTCGAAGAGAACCTTGATCTTCTTGGCATCTGTGATTACCTGCAAGTCCTTCATAGGAACTGTCGTTGACCCGTTTTCCACGATTCACATACCTCCAACAAGACTGACATCGGGCTCAACATCACGTACAGCTGAAACTTCAATGCCGCTCAGGATCATGTAGAGCCTACTTAGAGCAATCACCAATGCTGGGAGAACAACGAGCACCAGAACGAATGCTGCAATGACGGCATACACTGCAGCTCCAATGAAATCGAATCCCAGAGATGGCACTGTAAATGCCGCAATCCCCATAGCAACTGGTGCAAACATGAGAGCTATAATCAGGATGAAAGTGAACCAGGTAGAGAACACTCTGTCGAAGTATTTCAGTGACAGGCGAATCGACTGACGAGTTGCATCTATAACAGAGTAGTTGTCGATAATGGCAGGGAACACCATGGTCATCATTCCAGACGAGAGCATGATCCATAATGCGCTGAAACCAGCAAGAATCGCACCAGGAAGACCAGTGACAACATAGCCAGCAAGAAAGAGACCACCATATACTAGAAAGAGGGGTAAGCCAATAATTGCGAATATGACAATCCCCCCGCCTGCCAGAGAGAAGAACTTCTTACGATACCAGACAAAGACTCCTTCAGCACTAGTTCCTGCGCTTTCAACAATCTCTCTTCCCATTCCAAAGACAACACCAATAGCAACGAAGAATGGAGTCACTAGGAGCACTATTGCAAAGATTCCAAGAAGAGCTGCTGCAGGATCTGGTTGTGCTACGAAGACTGCTTCCATGACTACACCTAGAGATTCAAAGAAAGCCACAAAGCCCTCTGGTCCACCCAGCGCAAAGAGGAGGGGGATGGATACTATTGCGAATCCAATCAACATTACGACAAGAGTCACAATGATGACTCCGATCATCCCTAGAAGGAAAGAAAGTATGTTTTTCACGGCGAACTTGAAGCTGACCTTAAGGTCCTCCACCAATACTCCAATGCTTGCGTTTTTGTTGCTCATTGTATCACCCCATAAATTGGTAGAGAGTGCCCCTTTGAAAAGTCATTCGAGGCACTCTCAGATTGGAAACCTCCTAAACAAAGGGGATTGGGAGAGGTCTCTCGGTTGCCACCTGACCACCGGTCATCTCGGCATAGACTTTCGTGAATACGATGATAGTCATAGGCAGTAGGACCAAGAGCCAAAGGAAAGTCACTAAGACAGTCCAGACCATGATTGCTATCGACACTACATCAAACACAATCACACCTGAAAGGGGTACAGTAAGGCCCCAGATAATCACGGGACCATATGATGCAACAGCCATGACAACTATGGCACTCAATAGACCATATACATGGTCAAAGCGCTCTCGTGCTAGGCGGAACGACTCCTTGAAGGCATCCTGGACGCCCTTGCCGTATGTGATGGCAGGGAACACCATTGAGCATAGACCCACGGTGAAGAAGACCCAGACGAATGTAGACACGGAGAGGAGAGTAGAATATGCGGCAGGTATGGTGTACGCGTTGAGTATTGATACAGAGCCCCAGAGAACCACAGGAGGAATCACAATGATTATCGTCAGAATGGCGCTAGCACCTCCAAAGGTCAGGAACTTGTGCCTGAACCAGGAGAAGGCTCTCTCAGCCTTGGTCTCACCATGAGCGATTAGATCCTTGCTCATGCCGTAGATTGAACCAACCACTGTAAGGAACAGGGCTATGAACGGAATAATGAATAGAATCGCTACTCCGCCTACTGCCCAAGGATTGCTCTCAGCCCAAGCTGCTAATCCTACACCAATTGCTTCCCATGCCGCTGGACTGGTTCCAACCATCAATAGCGCGGCAACAGCTATAGGTACCATCACTAGACCCAAAAGAAGGACAACAGCAATCAGCATCCCTAGGTTAGCTAGAAAATAGCTGAGCATGTTTTCCCTTGCGAGCCTAAAGCTCGACTTGATGTCGTCAACAAGTGTGTTGAAAGACGTAGACATTATTTTCACCTAATTTATCAAACTTCCAAACTATCTGTCGTGTAAGCGCCCACCGCCTCTGCGAGCTCTCGGACCTCATCAGGATGCCCAAAGAGTGCACAAGGGGTGTCCTCGTTTGTGAGGAGATGCTCGTTCTCACGAATAGCGGCAAACAATGGACTTGCCAGTCCATCCCTGAAGGATGCAGTGGAGAGGTTGTGCGTGGCTAGATTGGAAACAGGACATGCGGTAAGATCGCCCGATGGAGTGACGTGCGCGAATCCTCGGCCCGCAGATACACAGCCTCCGAAGTAGTCTTCATCTCCTGGAGAGTGAATGACATAGAGGGAGTTCTCTCTGCGGTACTCAAGGACCTTAGATCGGAACTCATCCCTCTCCACTGCTGTAAGCATCAGTTCAGACTTCTCATCAATAGACCCGTGACCAGTTCCGGTCAGGTTCTCATGCATCAGCGGAATGTACTCGATGAACACACCAACCAAGACACCCAGGTCGACATAGCGGTCCAGGTTCTCTGGCGTCATCCAGTATTGGTAGTTCTTTCTGGTTATCGTGACTGATATTCCTGAAGGAACTCCGATGGACTTCAGCTTTCCAAGGGTCTCCAATGCTTGCTTGTGCACTCCCTTGCCTCGCCGGGAATCGGTGAGCTCTTCACTACCCTCAACGCTGACAATAACGGCAATGTTCTTTGTCTTCTTTAGGCGTGCATAGTCACTGACTGCGAGAGCAGTTCCGTTAGTGAGGATGATGAAGAATCGATCATCGAACTCCTCACATAATTGGACAAGTCCACGGAAAAGGAAGGGCTCACCGCCCGCTATGATAAAGGAGAAAACTCCAAGTTCGCTTGCATCTGCAATGATGTCACGCCACTGATTGTAGTTGAGAACTGGCCTAGTCTGCGAACAGTCTGTAGGACGCCTGCTCTCAAGCGTGCCAACTGCAGCGGCATAGCATCCAACGCAGCTCAAGTTGCATTGTGAGGTGATGCTGAGAATTAAGAAGGGAGGGACTCTCAGTCCAGACTTCAATGCCTCCTGCCTGAGCTTCTCAGTCTTCTTGTACGAGCGTGCAAGTCTGAGGCCAGCTCGGAGGTACCGTGGATGGCGTGCTACCCACGGCATAAAGAGGCGCGTCATGTTTGTGTCAAGACCATCAAAGACTCTATCCACGAGCCCCTTTGGTCGGATTCCATTGGCGTGCTGTTTGAGAGTTGTTACCATTTCGCTTCACAACATGAACGTTTGGTACATATCAAACGTAGAATCATTTGCTTATAAATTGTTTGATAAACGTCAAACGTTATACAATTTGCAAACGTTTAAATTCTATTGAGTGCCAGTCAACATAACCCACCTATGCATGTCATAGTGGAGATGTATAATCATGAAGCACGCACTAGTAATCTATGACACAACCTTCGGAAACACAAAGCTGCTGGCTGAAGAGATTGCGGCTGGGATAGAAGACGCCGGAGATATCACCTGCACAGTCAAGCATCACAAGGACCTTAACGGGTGTGACAT
>JBHLPF010000073.1:0-8627 GCA_048939765.1 Promethearchaeota archaeon | reverse complement strand
AATGGTGGGCCGGACGTGATTTGAACACGTGACCACCGCACGTTTGAACGTGCGTGGAAGTCAAGCTCGCATCTGATTAGCTTGAGGTAGGGACCTCAGTTTCCACCAAGTGAAGACAAGAAAGAAGATCAAATAGCTCTCAGTGCAGGTAGCAAGTGCAAATAGCTATCAGTGCAAATAGCTCTCAGTGCAGGCATGACAAATGACAACTATCTCCCCTTCCTTCAGGTCAGGAGCATAGGGCTTGAACTTGCGTAATACCTTGAACGGAGAACCACCCTTCGTCTTGATTGTCTTGCACATGACGACTTCCTCAAGGAAATATAATCCATGAGGAGTTATAATCCCCGAAACTCATCTCAGTGAGGCAATTACTCCATACTTCCGGTTTAGGAGTATGACTAGGACAAGACCGAAAGCACCCATCAGGATAAGTATAGTCCAGCCAAGCAGCGATTCGGAAAAGATGATGAAGGTATAGAGTGTCAGGACAGCTGCTACGATGACTACAAGGATTAGCCCAATAGTTTGTCCAACTGTGAGTTCCTCAACATCTTCCTGCATTGTCGCCTTCTTGACGACCTCCTCTACAGATTACTTTTCCGACATTCACCATGATCAATCATAGGAAATCCCTAGAATCTCCTCAATCTTGGATAGAGCATCGGGAGCCTCGGGAAGCTCTAAGTAATCGGAGCAGGAATAGATCCAATAGGCCAACCGCTCCTTGTCACAATTTGGGCGAGAAGTCTGGACCATGGTCCTGTATCACCTCATCACGGTTTTGAGAGGACCATCGGACTTCAAGTCATCACTATAAAATCTTCTGGGAGGTCACCACGGCATGAGGCCTTCATGAAATCTTCAAATGGCAATATCCATGAACGATCATCCTTCCCATTGAATCCCACACGTCTTGCAGGAATAGACAAAACGGGCTCTAGCCCCAAAGGCACCCAGATACATCTCCATACCAATCTCTTTGCTGCCGCATCCTGGACATTTCAGTCTGCTTTCTGGACGAGCCCGGTATTTCCTTTTCCGCAGTTCAATTGGTTGTTCGACTGGAGAATCAGATTCCTCTTGCCACCACTGGTCTGGCTCAGCCTGGTCATCAAATGGAGTCTTGGGGACTGGATATGGTGTCTTCCACATGAACACTAGTCCTGCAAAGAGCATCAAGGGAGTCGGGAAGGTTACGCCCGGGTCCCAGAGACTCATTGTGGGCGGCGAAATGGCTCTCAGGATGAAATCTAATAGAAAGAAAGGCAGTTCAGCGAAGATGCCTAGAAGAACTGTCCCAATTCGTGTGCCTCTCCCCTGATAATAACGGACCATTTGATAGACGAACACTAGTCGCCATACTGTGAAAGGAAAAGGAGCAATGACAAGTATGGGGTCCATAAACATCCAGAAAACACTGCCCCCGACCCGATCAAAGCTCCATGTCATGGCCAGTATTGTCAGCATGTCATAGTTCGGATTTATCCAGACGGCATTGGGAGCTAGGAGAGCGAGCGCTCCAATGATAAGCCACACCACTCTGAGATCAACCGGACTGTCAGCAGATGCAGCCTGTGCGTTATAATGTGACTGCCTACTTGATGTCATCATCTCTCACCACAAGCAGCCCAATTGCCAGCAAGACAGGTAGCAGTCTTTATTGTAGTCCACATAGAAACAATAGTGGTTGTCGGTAATGTAGTGCCAAGAATTGATAGATTTGAAACAAGTACAGCAATTCCAGCAATACTGGCTATGGTGGCCACTGGGAATGTGGCCAGAACCTTTTGCCTGTACTCAGAACCTACCACTGTGCCACCTCGCTAGAACACCTATTCTCTAGTAACCAGAAATTGTTTCCAATTTTATTATGAGGTCAAACTGAGATAGGTCTTTTCCTGCATAGAGGCACATAGTCGAATCAATCAGTTTGTATGATCTAAGCAATCGAAGTCGTTCATTTCATATTCACAGTCAAGAAGACTGACCTCCTTTTCTATTACCATTGCCAGAACTCCCCAAGAACACTACATATAGGGTAGGTCATAGAGGACTTTTGAAATGAAATTGGACTCTCCGAGCCTATTTCCCTTAAGGGGCCCATCATAACTCCCTTTCAATCCGAATTCAATTCTCATATTCCATGAATAGTCTTGACGCAAGTGAGAAGGCTGTCCGATGCATGTGTATGTATGGCAGCAGGAGGCATCTGCCAGGAGAGTAGTATGTCTATAGAGGGAAGCGACCCACTCCGCAACCACATGACCGATTTCTCCGGGAGGCTGTTGCCTACGCAAGAAAACTTCGTGGATCAGCACCTCCTTGCTCTGCAATTGGATGGGCGAGAGGAGTTCGAGGAGTATCGCGTCTTATGGGATGACACTGGAGAATCAATCCTTCCGATCCTAGAAGGATTGGAGAAGCAAGACCCTGTTCCTGACTATCAGGTCAGAGTTGAGTTGTAGGAGCACAAAAGGTAGTGGGCAGCAACGAAGTAGAGGAGGTATAGATGACAGAAGAAGAATCGACTCCATGGATGCTTTGGACTCTGCAAGGAGTCCTTGTCCTAGTTGCTTCGATTATTCCATTGAGTGGAGTTCTATTTCTGGTCCTTCTTGTGCCTTGGGTTCCTCAGTCATGGATAGGGCCGACTCTTCTGATATCTTGGGTCATCTTCCTTGTTGGAACGGGTATGTTTGTTGCTACCAAGGAATGGCGAAGATGGGCATATTCAATGGTGGTAGGACTCGCAGTAAGCATTGGGTGTATCACACTCGCAACAGCAAGTATGCTGTCACAGATTCCGTTTCCCCTTTTTGGAAACGCATTCTTTGCTATTCTCACAGTCCTGACTCTGATAGCAGTGACTATAACAACTGCTGTTTCAGCCAATACAGACACCAAATCTGTGGGACTGCTTGAGATGTCATCAAAGTCCTCCAGCAGTCCAATACCTTCACTTAGCCTACTACGCGCTCCTCAGAAGACCCGAGCCATCGAGTTAATGGAGATTCCCCATGACTATGCCTTTTCAGAGGATGGAAAGCACGGTCTTCATGAGGTCACCAAAGCGCTCCACAGCATGGTTCGAAGCCTGACCGATATCCCCTGGGCGTTCAGGATTCAACGTGTCAAGTGGAAGACGCGTGTCTTGTTTCATTCATGGTCCAAGGATGAGAATCTATTGGACTATCAGGCGACAAAGCTCAATGATGCGTTACGCGAGAACCTCAAGGGATTCAAGGTTCAGGAGTTGAGTCTACCCATTGGACTCTCTCTATCAGAGGAGGAACGAGGAGCTGCAACTATCATCACTGGAGTCCCATTGTCTATCGAAGATGAATCCCAAAGAAAGGACCCTTTGGAACCTCTCGCAGGAGTTCTCCAGAGCCTAGAGAATGGGCTCTACCAAGTATTCTTTGAGCCATCAAGCCAAGCAAACTCTCAGATCAGGTCATTGGAGGCGCAACATCGTAGAGCCAGTGAACAGTCAGAGACCACACAATCAAGGGAGACCACAAGTCTGCTTCTTGGAACACATCAAGAATCGAGGACTGTAGTAGACCTGAAAGCCAAGAGGAAGGCAGACCTACTTGAACGCCAGGTCGAGAGGCTCTCTGGTCAGTTCCAGATCAAGACCACCGTCACAGCTCTCTCGTGGAGCAATGATATCGCGGAGGCTGACATAAATGCCCGTCGTATCACATCCATTCTCGTTGGTGCGTTGAGGCCTGATAGAAAACAGGAGGAACTCACTCTCGAGTACAAGAGAAAGCAGAAGGACGTAATCTCCATCATGGAGGGCCTGCCAAAGGGCAACTCGACCATCTTGACTCCTGATGAAGCGACAGTCTATTGCTTGTTACCCCGGGCTCTTGAAGTCAAGGTCACGAAGAGAGAAAGGTTCTCCACAGGCTCATCATCCATTGTGGAAGACATTCCTGAAACAACAGCAACGAATTTCCAAGCAATCGAAAGCTCATCTGATTTCATCCTAGGGAATGCGATCGATGAGAGAGGAATTGTAAACCCCCATGCGTTCGTTAAGATGAGTCCTGATGGATTGGACATGCACATAGGCGTCTGGGGGAGCACCAGGATGGGCAAGACCACCCTACTCGTGAGCCTAGTTGGTCAGGCAATTTCGAAGGGCATCAATCCAATCGTTATGGTCCCATCAAAAGGGTTCGACTATGACGTGCTAATGGAGCTGTATCCTGAGGTTCGGGTGTTCACCTGCGGTAGAGCAGATGTGGCGAACTTGGTGTACAATCCATGGAATCCTCCTGAGGGAGTTCGCCTCACTAAGTGGGTGGACCGAGTCGTAGAGGTCTGGACTCTATGGATGCCCAATGACAAGGTCATCTCGATGCATGTCGACGACGTTGTCCACAAGATCTACGAAATCTGCGGCTGGGACCTGGAGAATAACAAGTGGGGCCGACCGATTCTGTTGAAGGACGTGGTCAAGGCTGTGAACCTTGTCTGCAACTCTTTGACCTATGGGGCTGAGGTTAACAGCAACATCCAGGGAGCATTGATTTCCCGCGTGAAGAGCCTTCTTAGAAAACCATCATTGGTGAAGATGTTCAATACTAAGACAGGTCTGACCATCGCTCAACTCATGTCCCATCCCACAATACTCAGAATGGATGACCTCTCTGAGAGTGACAAGATTCTGGTCATGGGACTCCTCACTGCGGCAGTGAGCGAGTACAAGCTAGCGAGTCCAGCAAAGCAGGTCACAAGCCTCCTTGTCCTGGAAGAGGCACACTATCTCTTGGGAAGGACTGACATCACAGGCGAAGCAAACTCTGCTGTTCGCCTGCAGGCTATCCATGCACTGATAGAGATGCTGCGAGTTCTTGGTGGAACTGGACTTGGAGTTGTCCTCGTAGATCAGCTCCCCAGTGAACTGGTACCTAAGGCGGTCAAGATTCCCGTCAACACAGTAGTCTTTGCCTTGACCCACGAAGAGGACAAGGACCTAGCTGGAAAGAGGGCGAGATGTACTGACTCCCAGACAGAGCACATCAGCGGGATGAGGGTGGGAGAGGCTGTAGTCTTCCTCCAACGAGAGGGAGAGCCGCAGAATGTGATGATACTTCCACTGAGCAAGATTGTTCCTATTAGAGCTGCAGATGGCCTGACAGGAGAGGAAGCCATTAGAAAACACATGAAACCGGTCTTTGAGCAGCACCCTGAACTCTGCAGTTCTGAGCCTTTGCCTAGTGATATCATGGAGCGTCTGACTGCGAATCAGTCCGAGCAACCAAAACAATGGTTTGAGAGAATCCCTCCGGAAACTAGGAAGCAGATTGAGGCTGCAGTAAGAAGTGAGAGTTTCAAGGAGTACTGCGGCATGAAAATCGCTGACGAGAATGTATTCGCTCTGATGAAACTCATTCAGAAGACATCTGATGTCAGCGGGGATGGAAGCTGGATCTCAGGCCTCTATGTTCTCGACCAGATGGTGAAATGCTACAGAACCTCTGATAATCAGCCTGTATTCGATGGCATCGCTCAGAAAATTGACGAGGCCAGACGGAGATGATGGGAGAGGGGGGCGAACGGGGCAGGCACAGAGAGGGGCAAGATGAGTCAGATGATGCCATTGAGAGGATGATGAAGGACATCACTGACGAGATTGAGAAGGAACTGGAGCGGGAGCAGCAGGAGGGGAGAGATTGCGACGAAGACCCAGATGAAGCCATGAGAAAGGCAATCAAAGAACTAGAAGAGGAAGAGGAGGAACGGCGAAGAACCTACGAGGAATACTTGGGAAAAATACGGGAGAAAGAAGAAGAATGTGAGAGAGCAAGACAGGAGCGAGAGGAGTCCGCTGACGAAGACTCTCTGGATGAGTTCGAGAAGAAAGAACTGGAGCGGATGAGGAAAAGAGGGGAGGACCCCGAAGATGTCCTGAAGCGATGGCGTGAGCAATATGTCAGAGAGGTGGAGGACTATATTGGGGACACTCCAGAAACAAAGGACGAGGATGAGCGGGAGGATGTGGGACCTGCCTCTGAAAAACCAGCTGATGACCTGTCTTACTTTGGTGATGGATTTGGACAGATGTACGCCACGAAGAGTGAGCATAGAGAGAACACAAGTGGTGAAATCGAGTCTGAATCCGAGAAAGACACGCAATCGAAGGAGCATGAGAATAGGCCGGAGTCCACAAACCCCGATGAAACGGACAAGAAATCTGTAGAGGGGGAGCGCACAAGACCAGAAGCAGATGAACCCACAGATTCAGAGCCTCAACAACGTCATGAAGCATCCACGAATGAAGAAGCTGACGAGTCATCGATGCAGAAGCGAACTCGTCGAGAAATGGTTGCAGAAGGTGAAGCGGAGAGTGAGATGTGTGATGAAGCTGAACCTGAGTCGCCTGAGAAGGATTCAAAGAAGGAGTTTTACAACAGACCTGAAGAGGAGTGGAGGCGAAAATACAGAGAACGGTTTCAAGAACGAGAAGAGGAAGAGAAGGAAGAGTTCAGAGAGGTCCTTGTGGACCAGATAAAGGAGAAGGAAGATGTAGAGAGGCTTGCTCGGAAGAATGACTACGAGCAACTACTTGAAGACGAGGATGCAATGGAAGAGATTGAGGAGTATCTGCAGACGAGGAAAGCCTTGGAGAATGCTGAAGAAAATGAGATAGAGGAACTAGCAAAGGAATTGGGAGTTGATCCTGAACAACCGAAAGAGGGGGATCTGAGGGAAATCCTTCCCGAGTCGCTAAAGGAGCTGCTGAATCGGGAAGGGGACCTCCTTTGGCGTGAACTTGATCGCAAATTCATCGAGAGTCACTTTCCGGAGTCCATCGAAGAGCTGGAGTCTAGTGAAATAGGTCAAGAGCTTGAAGATATCTTGAAGGAAGAAGCTGAAGCTTGGATTGAGATTATGGCCATGCGAAGGGAGAACGAGATTGAGTCAATGGTGAGAAATGAACAGGAATGGTATGAACATAAGCAGATTCGTGAGCTAAGTGAGAAATATGGAGTGGATGAGGAGGACATCGTTAGGTGGTTGAGATTCGAGGAGATCCCGCCTATTATTCGTGAATTCGGACGCAGTCGGGTGGAGGAAATCCCCGAAGATGACTCGCAGCTTCTTTCTAAGGTCTATCGCCTATTCCATGAGGAGGGAGTTTCAGAAAGGAAGTTATCTGAGCAGTTCGACCTATCAAGAAATCAGGTCAGAGCAGGTCTTCGTGATTGGGACGTTCATCAAAGATACTATAGAGAAGGTCATACTTTCAAACGGATTGCTGAAGACCTCGAACTAACCATAACCACGCTCCGAGGGATTTTCAGAAGACGCGGATGGACCATGCAGGTTCAAACTGAGCGGCCGATGCCAAGCATCTCTGAGATTCGCAGACTCCATAGGGGGGAAGGACTGAATTTCAAACAAATTGCTGAACGATCTGGCATAGAGTTAGAAAAGGTACGAAAGGCAATTGGAGTTAAGAGAGCCAAATCCACTGAAGAAGAGATTGGTCGACTGTACTTCCAAGAAGGTTTCACATTTGGAGAACTCTCAGAATATCTAGGAGTCAGTGTCAAGACAATCCGTCGTGCCTTCAAGGGTAGGAATTGGACGCCTCATATTTCAACAACAAGAAAACAACTGGATTTGGCTTGGGTTCATCATTTGTACTATGTAGAGGGCTTCACTCATGGGGAAATTGCCAAGATATTAAGAGTCCATAAGGCCACAATCAACAAGGCATTTCTTGATAATGGATGGATATCACGTGACAGCAAGAGCGCAAAGGTAGTACGAGATATTGATTCTGAGAGAATTGAATATCAGAGAAAGAGAAGACAGGAACTCAAGGATACTCGTTTGAGGATGTTTGGATCAAGATGCCATGCGTGCCATTCAGAGAAGAAACCGAACAAGAGCCTACATCTTCATAGAAAGGATGGGACAGAACATGACCGACATCTCTTTCGATCACTAAAGAAGCTCAAGTCATTAAAACCTGAGGAATGGTCAGCACTCTGTGATAGATGCCATTTGGGAATACATCTCCTCATGAAAGTCTTTGGATTCGATTGGAAAAGGATAGAGCAGTTCCTTGAAGGGAGAAGCGGATTTTCAAGTCACCCGAAAGAGCCTCTCGAATTACCTGATGAAGATTCCCCGCTGTCAAAAGCGTATCAGAGTTTGGCAGATTTCACTGGAACAAAAGATGACCTGAAGAAGGAGCTATTTGGGGATAGTTGTGGCTTATGTGGGTGTGAGAAACTAGGCAAAGCCCTGATTCTTCACAGAAAGGATGGCAGATCCCATGATTCTGCTATGACAAACCGCAGGAAGTATCTGGAAAAGCTGAATCCCAGTGAGTGGGCTCCCGTTTGTCCTGACTGCCATAACATTGCCCAATGGGCACTCGAATTCCATGGGATGGAATGGCCAGACTTGGTTGAAAGCATTAGAACTGAATCAAATGGTGGGTCGGGGGAGACTTGAACTCCCGACCACTGCACCTTTGATTGACCTTGGAAGACAAGGCCAAGTGTCAATGCAGTATCATAGCCAGCTAGACCACCGACCCATGCTTGCCGTTATCTCGCCCGTACAATAGCCGGGCTAGACCACCGGCCCATTCA
>JBHLPF010000072.1:5323-8989 GCA_048939765.1 Promethearchaeota archaeon | reverse complement strand
ATGACAACTGTTCCTCCTCACAAACGGAACACAGGAATGTGCTTCCAGAACTACGCATTATGGCCACATATGACCGTCTTTGACAATGTGGCATATGGATTGAAATTGAAACGTTTTGAGAACAATCTGAGGTACACAAAGAGTGCTGTTGAGCGTCGCGTGAACAATACTCTGGGCCTCGTAAGAATGGGGGACCTTGGACATAGACACATCCACCAGCTTTCCGGTGGCCAGCAGCAACGTGTGGCCCTCGCTCGTGCACTTGTCATTGAACCGGACGTGCTCCTCCTTGATGAGCCTCTTTCTAATCTCGACGCGAAACTTCGGATTGGAATGAGAGAAGAGATTATTAGAATACACAAGGAGCTGTCTATCACAACTGTTTATGTTACGCATGATCAACATGAAGCACTCAGTATTTCAGATAGGGTTGCTGTCATGGATCAGGGATATGTCCAGCAGTTCGATACGCCAAAACAAATCTATGCGACACCACAGACCGTCTTTGTTGCTGATTTCATTGGACAATGCACTTTCATCGATGGGACTGTTGAGGACGTTAACGACAAGATCACTGCTCAAATTCCAAACAATCAGACAGCTATTGGTCAAACCACAATTGATGGCTACCCCTTTGAGGTAAATGAGAAAGTGAAGGTCGCCATTCGACCTGAGGACCTTCACATAGAACGAGAAACGGCCTCAGACAACGAGATTGTGGGCAAGGTCACAAGGACAATATATGTTGGAAATGCTTTAGAGGTCTATTTTCAGGTAGGTGATATTTCAGCACAGGCTCTGCTTGATCCTGATTCTGAAATCAAGGAAGGTGATGATATTCACCTGTTTGCTCCCTCAGATGAAGTAATGATACTCCCAATAGGAGGTGTTGATGCTCTACGCAAAGTCCCAGGCCATCCGCTGGCACTTGCGGCTGCACCTTCTAGCTCTTCCGCGAATGCCTAATCTGAACGGCAACGCCACGATTGAATGAGGTCATTTCACAACCGCTAATTTGAGCTCTTCCAGTGCCTAGGAGATTCTGATCTTCATCAAGGACCAATACCTCTTCTCCAGCTTTGAGTTCTGTTGAAGCAATTTTCACAAATTTGGCCAAGGCGGACTTTCCAGTTGCTACGAACTCTGAAACATCTGAATCAATAACAACCTTGTAGGTGTCATTGAGACCAATCCTTAGAAGCTGTTGCCCTCCAAGGTATGTTGGAGTTAAGAGTCCAGTTGTGGGAACCAAAGTGAAAAGAATCTCATCATCGATTTTACAATGTCTAATTTTGCCCGTACTCTTCGAGAGGTCAATTTTCAGGCCATCAAGGTCTGCCAATTCTCCTGCATTTACTCCCCACTGATGCATCAGGAGTGCCCTAAGTTTTCTTCTAGTCCAAGAAACATCTTCATCTCCTGGAGGCAACTTGTTCGTTGCATCAGTCGCACTTGAAACAGTCACTATAGAAAGCTCATCAATTAGTCCTGAAAGCGCCATATCCACATTGACCTTTCGCTTGAACCAAATCGCTCTCTCATATGTCATCGACTCAAGGACTCTTCTTGTCCTCTCGCAGACTATTCCAAGTGTTTCTGAATCTAGGTGCTCCGGGAATAGACACTGCTGCGCTGGATGCACGTGTTCTAATTCCCATGGCACGATGCCCATTGGAGTTACAAATAGTAACACTAGGTCATCTGCTCTTCTCTTCCTGACCTCCCTGATGATCTCAACAGATGTGTCAGAGAAAGGTCTGAGACCTGGATCCGATACGAGGAGAACTGTGTTTGTTTTTTTGTAGGGATACCGAGAGATAATCCGAGAAAGGAACCCAGTGATTTCTGGTCTTTTTGTGGTTTCCGGACCTGTATAGAAGATTGAAGCCCTCTTCCCTATCGGATCATCCTTCTCCAATCGCTGATGTTGCTCTAGAATCACCGCCAGTGCATCATAGAGGGTTGGATGGCCTCTGGCTCGGTAGGCGGCTAATTCGAATAGCTTGCCTTCTGAAATCGCCTGACGCACTCTTCGCATCTCGGCTGAACTGACATACAGGTTGTGCTTCATAAGCTGCAACTCTTGCTCCTCCTTCTTCTCACTCTTCAGAGCATCAGCCGAGGTTGCACTGCAGATTGGACAACTACATGGAAGCTCTGTTAGATCTTTCAAGTGCACAGTCCCCGATGGTAGTAACATCCTACCAGATTCTGCGAATTTTGCATAGGATGCTGAATCGAATAAGTCACAACCCAAAAGCGAAGCCTGCGCAAAGAGCATTGGATGACCACATCCAAAGAGATGGACAGGTCTATCAGGCGGAAGGTGTTTCTTTGAAGCGAGTACTACCCGAACCATCTCTGAATAGCGATATTGCTCCATTAGGGGGACTACTCCTCCAATTGGATGCACATCGAAATCCAAGGAAGCAAGCTCTTTTGCTGAGTCCTCTCTGAGATCCTCGTAGATGCCGCCTTGGACTGTTCCTGCTAGCATCATATCCCCTTTCTTATGTACCGAGAGACGTGCTCGTTCCAATGAAACAGCAACATCCTGCTCAACCTTGGCTCTTCCAACTGATGGATCCGAGAATACATCAAGGATGGTTCCAATATCTGACCCTATGGTCTTTTGAAACTCAATGATTTCGAGAGGGTCAATCTCTCCTTCAGCCAGACCATGAGAATACATCTGAAATGTGCCAGAATCTGTCATGATAGGTCCATTGAAGTTCAAAAGTTCATGAACTCCAGAGTCAATTGCTCTTGTGCGGAATCGTTCGTGCGATTGAATGATGTATGAGTTTGTAATCACCATTTGGAAGCCAAACTCGGTGATCAGTTCCTGTGGCGTAATTGCTGTTTTGCCCGGATGCACCACGGGCATAAGAAGCGGAGTCTTTACTGTGCCGTGGCCTGTGGTAAATCTCCCTACTCGGGCCAGTCCATCCTTTGCACGAATCTCAAATTGGCTCATTCTAGTCCTCTTGGTGTGCCATCGGATGTGCCCATGAATCTTTCTCTGTGGCTAGAATGAAACGCTTTAAGATGGTTCACTCCAGCTAAATGACAATGACCGATGTCAAAGCTCTACTCGTACAGAGGCGAGGTCGCAACGACCCGAATTTGCTCAGTGAGTTTGAGGCTTTAGCGACCACAGCAGGCTACGAGGTCATGGGTACCTTCGATATAGTAAGTGCATCGTCAACGAAATATGGCATCAGCAGTGGAAAGGTTGAGGAAATCGAAACCTGGATTCAAGTCAACGAGCCAGACTTTGTTCTCTTTTCACCCACACTCACATCAGGCCAAATGTTTCGTCTCATGGAGAGATGGGAGATTGAGGTACGTGACAGGACTCAGGTAATCCTAGAAATATTCGACCGTCACGCTCGTACTCCCCAAGCCAAGCTGCAAATAGAGCAAGCGCGTCTCAGATACGAGCTCCCATTCCAGCGTCACCAGATTCGAATTCGGCTTCAGCAAGAACATGTCGGCGACAGACCAATCGCAGATCAAGTGGGACCCGGCGAGAGTCCATTGGACATCCATATTTCGCACACACGCAAAAGGATTGCCACTATCCAAGAGAAGCTCGACACCATCTCAAGAAAACAGAGCTTGAAGCGAAGGGGTCGGGAGAGGAAGGGATTCGAGGAAGTAACA
>JBHLPF010000072.1:0-5223 GCA_048939765.1 Promethearchaeota archaeon | reverse complement strand
TAATTGAAACAGTGGAGCAAAGTCTGATGCCAATTGCGACCTACCGTCTAATTCTTCCCTATGATGACACCTCAATGTCATTGCTTTCCTGGCTTCATGATGTTGCTTCGGTTCATAATCAGGAGTATAGTAAAGACACTATATCTGTTGACGTGAGATTAGATGATGTACTAGCTCAGAAGCTATCCAAACTGGTTGCTGATGGGGCTCTTATGAAAATTGACAAGAGAGATACTTGAAAACACACCAAAGTAGTTAAGAGGTTCACAACAATTGCCCCGTCACTATCCATTCACAGGGAGTCCACAAAACTGCCGATATCTCATCTAGGACAATTGCTACAGAGCCGTGAGTTTGTCGTAACCGTTGAGATAGGTGCGCCTCGTGGAGCCGACCACCTATCACTGCTTGAGAAGACAAGTATAGTAAGGGACTTCTGTGATGTAGTCAATATACCTGACAACCCACGTAGAATCCCAAGGATGAGTAGCATTGCAGGTGCGCGGTTGGCCCTGGATGCAGGAGTAGAACCCATCCTGCAGATAGCAATGAGAGACCGCAATAGGACAGCTTTGATGAGTGACCTTTATGGCGCCTACGCTCTAGGAATTCGCAATGTGCTCTTTGTTACAGGTGACCTTCCAGGTCTTGGGTCAGATGCTCAAGCCAAGATTGTTTCAGATATTGATTCAGTTCAAGCTCTTCGATTGGCTGCTCGAATGATGGCTGGAAAGGATCATACCGATGAGGAGATAGAGGGCGTGCCTGATTTCTTTCTTGGATCGACCTTCAATCCCTTTGTTGAGCCAGTCGAACATCAGATACAACGAACAAAGTTGAAGCATGAATCCGGTGCCCGCTTCTTTCAGACTCAAGCTGTTTTTGACACGAATCGCTTTGCAGAATTTGTGGAATGTCTCGAGGATCTGAATACGTACATTCTAGCAGGGGTCATTCCTCTACGAGGACTCGAAATGGCTGATTTTATGTCCGAACATGTAGCGGGCATCACCATCCCGGATGAGTTACATCAACGCCTAGAGAACGCTGCTGAGGGTCCAGATGATGACGAAAGGGAGCAAGCAACCCAGCTGGAAGGTCTTTCTATCGCCACTGAAACTATCCGCTCACTGAGAAAGATTGATGGAGTGGACGGTGTTCATATAATGGCTGTAGGCTGGGAGTCCTGCGTGCCGGAGCTCGTCAAGTCGGCAGGGCTTTACCCACGTCCCAGTTGAGGTTGAACAAGCATGTTTGTCTTCAAAAAAGAACAGAGGTCGTTTGACTTCAGTGGTATAACAATCGGAGGTTATCCGGGAGAGAATCCAACGGTCCTTGTGGGGGGTCTCTTCTTCAAAGGACAATCAATTGTGGAGAGCACAAAAGAGGGTTTCTTCGACAAGAAGACTGCAAAAGAATGGCTTGACGTTGGAATCAACATGTCCGAGAGAACTGGTCATCCCCTGATTGTAGAAGTCTATGGGCGATCAGGCACTGCTATGGAGCGTCATCTATCATGGCTGGTTGAGAATTTCGATGGTCCCTTTATGTATGAATCACCGAATTTTAGCGCCAAGAAGCGAGCAGTCGACTATTGCAGTGATGCTGGCCTAACAGAGAGAGCGATCTACAATTCAATCAACATATCGATGGACAAAGATGAACGCACAGTCTTGCAAGGTAGTCACCTCGACATGGCTGTTGTATTGGGATGGTCTCCCAAGGCTGGCTCGCTGAAGGAACGGATGGATGTAATCGAGGCGATGGTTTCTGATGCGAAGGGCTTGGGGATAGAGAAATTCGTTATTGATCCAGGAACGATGCCTGTGGGAGCAGGATATGGATTAGAACTAAGAACTAATGTAGCAGTAAAGTCAGAGCTCGGGCTACCTACCTGTCTAGCACCACATAATGCACCATCGGCTTGGAAGTTCATCCAGGAAAAGGATCTAGATAAGGACGAGGTAGTTAGCTCATCAGTCATTGCTTCAATAGTGGCAGCCCAATTGTTCGCCACGGATTGCATAATGTATGGCTCGATGAAAAGGTCTCAGGAAGTATTTGCAGCTGTGGCGCTCGTACAGAACGCCATTTTTTCTGCAGTTGAGGAGTCTAATCAAGTGCTTGGGACAACAAAGAAGCTTTTCGAGCCAAAAGCCAGGGAATAGGAGGTCTTGTGATGTCTGCGAATAACTGGCCTCATGTCCCCGGAGATTTTGAGGTTGGAGACCCCACTCACTCCGTGGCAATCTGTACGTTGGGTAAGAAATTCCAAGTTCCCGGTAGCTATGCTATAATTGGTACATGTAAGACTGAGAACATTGGAATTGAACGGGTCATAATCAATGTGATCTCGAATGCTTCCATTCGTTTCTTGATTCTTGCAGGTCCTGAGGTTCCTGGTCACTTGACTGGATCATCTATGAGGGCTCTCCATGAAAATGGTGTTGACGCTGATACGCGCAAGATAGTGGACGCACCCGGAGCCATTCCCTATATTGAAAATGTGCCCCTTGAGGGCGTAGAGCGGTTTAGGCATCAGGTCGAATTCGTGGATATGATGAACAACTCTCGTGCTAATGAGATATCTGAAAAGGCTGCAAATCTGCATGCCAGGAATCCAGGTCCATTTGATGAGGAACCCATGCTTATTGATTTCAGAGGGGCTCCAAGCACAGCAGAACGAATTGGAATTGGAGGTTCGATCACTCTCCTTCCGGAATATGGTGTGTCACTGAACCCCTTCTCGTTCTTGGTTACTTCACAAGAAGCCGCTGCAATAATCACTGCTCATCCAACGTCTATTGGAATCGAAGTACAATCCAGTGAGTCTGGAACGATTCTAATTGGAAAGGAGTTGTAGACATTGTTTGTGTTTCAGAAAGAACAGTACATCTATGATGTTGGTGGCGTAAAGATAGGGGGCAACCCCGGAGAGACACCAACGCTTCTAGCCGGAACTATCTTCTATGGAGGACACAAAATAGTCCAAGATGCTTCCAAAGGGATAGTGGATACGATTGCTGCTGAGAATCTGATCAATGGGCAGGAGACAATGTCCGATATGACTGGAAATCCTGCAATGGTTCAGATATTCGCTGAGTCAGCAATTGCTATGAGGAAGTACATTGATTTCGTGTCTGCTTTGACGAATTCCCCATTCATCATTGACTCCACAGACGCTATGGTGCGCGTAGAAGGATTGCGTTATTCTGAGGAGATAGGGCTTATTGACAAGGCAGTCTACAACTCTCTCAACATATCTGTGACTTCGGAAGAGATTGATGCGTTACGTGATATCCAACATGAGTGTGCAATCGTGCTTGCCTTCAATCCACAGGACTCATCGACAGCAGGTCGCAGGGCTATACTTGACGAAGGCACCACAACGCTGAAACAGGGACTACTGTCTATCGCAGAAGAGGTCGGCGTGACCAAACCTCTAATCGACACAGCCACAACGGCTATGGGAGCCGGAGCTGGTGCCGCAGTTTCTTTCACATTCGTATCTAAGACACTGTATGGTCATCCTACAGGTTCGGGGATTCACAATGCCGCATCGTCATGGACTTGGCTAAACCAATATAGAAAGGAGAATCGAGAGGTGTACAAGATATGTGACATTGCCTCAAACCTAGTTGTTCAGTCGCTGGGAGCTGATTTCCTTCTTTATGGTCCAATAGGCAATGCAGATCGAGTCTTTCCAGCAGTAGCAATGGCAGACATCTTATCAGCCGAGTCAGCCAAGTTGGAGCTGGGTCTAGAGCCCCCGATGAATCATCCCTTCAGGAAACTTCTTTGAATGATGGAAAGGAGAGGAGAAGTTGAAACTGATTCGCCCGCGTAGTATTGGGCCCACTAGTCTTCGAATGGGACCTTACTATACAGTTGCATCAGTTGAACTTGGAAACACGACCACGAAATGTGTGATTGTATCCACAAATCTTGAAACTGCAGAAATCTTTGAGATCGACAAAGAAGTTCGAATGACCAGAGATGTTCGCCCTCCTCAAGAAGGTGAGGAGGTCTTCGGTCGTACACTTACTGGCGTTGACCTGACCAAAGAGTCAGTTGCTGAGTCAGTGTCTGACATACTCAGAACCGTTTTAGCGCGAGCACGTCTTGACATTGAAAAGGACCTTCATTTTGTTGTTCGTTCTACAGGGGTCAATGCAGGATTCGCAGAGCCAGAGGAAGTCGGAGCCATTGTCAAGGCACTTGCAGAGGGCTGCCTTGATGCGGGTGTAGCTCCAAGGAAGATGACTGCTTCCATCTCGCCAGAGAATCTTCCTCCAAGTCTAAGAGACTTCACTTGGCTCCATAAGGTATATTTTGATGGTGCTGTAGCCAGCTCTCTTCCTCCCTCTAACACAGAGATAGTCGCAAATGAGATGGAGGGTGAACTCGTCACTGCAGGTTTGAAGGGAGCAGCAAAGATTGCTGGAGTCGATTTCAGAAACCCTGTTATGACCCTTGACTTCGGAACTACTCTTGCCGGTAGAGTAACGGATGCTGGACATCCGTACGCAAAGACCATTGGTTCATTTGCTGGCTTGGCTGGAGCAATACCGGACGCGCTGGTCAGAGGAACAGGACTCGTAGAGAAAGAGACTGGGTCACTCCTAGATGTCAAAGACTCGGCTCGGTCTCGAAAGACGGACTTCGAAAACGAATGGGTAGATGAGGTTCTTTCCACTATTCGAGTAGAAGTGATATCAAAGGGAACTAGCAGATTTGGGATGGTTCCAGTTGACGTGAATGCAGCGATTGAATCAGAAGTGACTCTGATAGGTGTGGACTCGGGAGTGAATGGGTCTCGTCTTTCAGATTTGGAACGAATTGGAAAGAGCATTGCTGAAGATTCCATCATCGATGCCTTGCTTGCCGTCATAGATCACGTACAGTTTCATGTGGTGCAGCGCTTGGTAGACCTAGCATTCTCAGAAGGGCTGATTTTGGATGACACATCCCTAGGCCTCACAGGACGGGCAATCACAACAGGAAGCAAGCCTAGACTCATTAGTCTGAAACTGCTAACAGACAGAGGCATGAAATGGACTGAGTCGAAGCAACTGCTCATTGTCGAAGACGGTTTAGCAATGGGGGCGGCAGTCGCCGCTCGGTGCATGAATTCTATGGGCACTATTCATAATCCAATGGGCGGGCGAAAGGACGACAAATGCATAATGGAATCAAGGATGGAGCTTCAACGGTCGAAGAATT
>JBHLPF010000071.1:0-9200 GCA_048939765.1 Promethearchaeota archaeon | reverse complement strand
CTTCATCCATTTCGGCAATCAACTCTATTCAACGTAATATCTGGCTGCGGACAGGAATGCACTAAGCTTATCAGCGGCAAAGCATCTGCGAAGGCTAGCTGGTCAATTCCCATGGATACTGCAGATTGGTTTGAGAAAGGTAGAGAGGCGATGCAGTCAGGGAATCTTGAAGATGCAATCAATGCCTTCAATCAGGCTGCTAGTCTGACGCCATCATCCTTTGCTGCATGGTGGGAGCTTGGACGAGCCTGCAATCTATACGGTACTGAGATAGAAGGCACAGGTGACCACTCTAGAGCAAACATGTACAAGATCAAAGCTGCGTTCTCTTTTGATCGAGCGGCAAGAGCTGACCCGAATGATTCTAATGCCGAAAGGGCAAAGGCGTACGCTCAGACCATCCGTGATGCACAGAAGAGGAAGAAAGAGATGGGTCTATTCGAGTAGCAGGGCTAATCCAAGAAAGAACGCACACATTCACTCCAAAGTATACTCTTCGCCCTTACCGAGAATGACGACCTTCGTTGATGATCCACCCTCAACTCTCTCCCTAAAGACTATCGGATCCGCATCCTTGATATGCATTGGAATGGCAACCTTGGGATTCATCTTTATCGCGGCCTCTGATGCTTCGTCAACATCCATTGTGTAGGTATCACCACACGGCAGCAAAGCAACATCAAAGTCCCACCAATCATCCATCTCTGGAATGAGGTCGGTATCTCCTGCGTGATAGATCTTCTTTCCATCTATCTTCACTACATAACCCACACCAAGGTCTTTGGGATGAAATAGCTCACCTGGTTTACGAAACCGCTTCACATTGTAGGCGGGAACAGCACTGATAGTTATGTCAGTGGACATCATCTTCATGAACTGGCCAGGTCCCAAATCCCAGACAATTCCTCCGCCGAGCTCTTTCTTGAGGTTCGGTGGAGCAATGATGGGGGCCCCCAACTTGCGTATATTCTTGATCAGTTTCTTATCGAAATGATCTTGATGTCCGTGAGTGACTAGAATAAGGTCAGCTGGACCAAAGTCTTCGTTCTTCAAACCCGTGTTCTTTGTTGATGGGTCAATGTAGATATGCTGTTCATCAGTCTTTATCAAGAAACTGGCATGTGCCAGATATCGAATTGTTATTGCCAACCAACTCACCGTAGGGTACAAGGCAAATCCTAGGTATATTTCTTTCATATGGGACGTTCACAAGTGAGAGCACAAAAGACAAGACGGTGACCTCTGACCATCTGTCTATCAGAAAGAGTAAAGAGATGGTGCACAACGACTCCATTTGATAGGATTCGCATAAGCACCAACTCTCAATAGAGAATATACTACAGATCAGCTGTCATCTTTGCTACATCTTCTGCTGGAAATGCGAGCATTGTCCTAGTACGGGCTGCTCCACCCTTTGCCAATTCGAAGAGCGCTTTCATTACCGATTCGTTATCCGGAGCTTCGACTATAGCAACAACATCATATTTGCCCATAGTGTAGTAGAACGCTTTTATTTCGCACTTGTATTTCTTTGCTATTTCGTATGCACCTTTTTGCCGTTCTCCTTCTTCATTCATCTTCTCAATTGCGCTAGAGGTGAGATTTCCCATAATCACAAATGTAGGCATAATTGAACCTCCCCTAAGTGATAGCACACTCATTGTACGAATACACAAATTAGTTTTTGCAAAACTCGAGCGTGATTCATGTTTCCCATACCTCTCTTCCTCTTGAGGAGCCAGATTCTGCTGCAAAAATGGAGAAAAGGAGAAGAGCTGGCAGGCTAGAGATCAGCAACTCAGAAAGGTACGGTTATGCCTTCCTTGCTTCTTCTTCGCGCTTTCGACGCTCTTTCTCCAGATCCTCAATGCGTTTCTCCTTGGATTTCTCTGCCTTCTCAATTCGTTTGCTTACGTCCTTGATGCGCTTCTCTGCTTCAGACAATTCCTTCTTCCGACGCTTGTCAGCGCTCTTGTGTTCCTTTTCAGCTTCCTCGAACTCCTTCTTTGCGAGGCGCATTTCTCGTTCTGCACTCTCAAAGCGGGTTCGCTTGGTTTCGGCAACAGTATGGCATCGGTCAACTTCCGCATTCAGGCTTGAGCGAAGTTTATCCGTTTCTGCCTGAAGGCCCTGCAGTTCAATGTTGAATGACTTGATGTCTGCCTCCAGCGATCTGACCTTTTCATCCCTCGAGATTTCGTCAACTGGTTGAGCAACAGGTCGGGTTGGAGCTACAGCAGTGAAGGTCGGTTCAGGCACTTCCTCTGGCACTGGAGCTGGCGGCTCTTCATATACCTCATCAGCCTCTTCAATTTCGGGCTCATAAACTGGCTCCTCAACTGCGGGCGGCTCAGGAATATCCTCCTCAATGAACTCCTCTTCTTCCTCAGCAACCTCAATGACCTCCGGCTCTGGTTCAGATTCTTCAGAAGAAGCACGCTCTTCTGCCGCTTTCACCTTTGCTAGTATGTCTTTGATAACCGCCCTGCCTTCATCGTAATCCATGACTTCTGGTTCAGACTCCTCGA
Organism: Promethearchaeota archaeon; assembly: GCA_048939765.1. GTDB lineage: Archaea > Asgardarchaeota > Thorarchaeia > Thorarchaeales > Thorarchaeaceae > SMTZ1-83. The sequence goes on along the minus strand of JBHLPF010000071.1, from coordinate 6,672 downwards.
CTTCTTCTTCGATTTCATATTCAATTTCGTCTTCAGGCTCATCAGGAGAAGGCGGCGCTCCAACCTCCTCAACTGCAGCAGAAGCAACTTCACTGGGACGCACAAGAGGCGCATCATCTGAGTCAACAGGTGCTCCTGCAATTGGCTCGGGCTCTGGTTCTATAACAGGTTCCGGTTCTGGCTCATCTATTTTAACGAGAGAGGCCCCACAGGCCCTGCAGTACTTCCGCATAATATCATTCGCTTTTCCACACTTTGGACATGTCTTCAAATCGAACGACTCCTATACCATGGCATGACATTCTCTGAATAAGTATCAATCTTAGATATACATTTGGCGTATTCAATAGCCATGGATTCTGAAAGAAATATTACCCGGCATCGGATTACAGAGTATTGCGTAGGTTCGCGAGGTTGTCAGAGATGCAGCTGCTTGACTTTGCCAGTGTATCAATTATCGTTGCTTCTATAAGCGTCGTTCTTGGAGTGATTTTGGCGATACTACAGCTAAGAGATCAGAATAAGACCAGACAGGCCCAACTCTTCATGGAGATATATGCACAATTCATGCGAGGTGAGTTGCAAGACATGCACTTCGAAATCCTAGAGGCGTTCGGCCAGCATACACAAGATTCACATCCTGAAATCTGGGAAAAGAACAGGGGAATGATTAATTCAGTCCTATCTTTCTTAGAGGGTGTTGGAGTCTTGGTAAAGAGAGGACTGCTTGACATCGATCTGGTTGCTGACTTGATATCTACTCCTACGATTAACACATGGGAAGCAATTCAAAACTGGGTAATGTGGTACAGAGATAACTTGAACAGGCCTCAGTTGTGGGAATGGACTGAATACCTCTATCATGAGATAGTGAAGATTCCCTCTAGAGTGTCACCAAACAGGCCAGCTAGCCAGGAATGATGATGGCCTTTTATGAGGGCGCCGGAGTTCTAGTGAAGCAAAAGCTTGTTGATATAAACTTGGCAGCAGATTTGATATCTGGCCCCTGTATTGGTATATGGGAATCTATCGAGAGTCGGGTTATGTGGAGGAGAGAAATCGACCGACGTCCCCAGACCTGGGGATATATCGAGTACCTCTACAATGAGATTCAGAAGATTCCATCCAGAGTCGCCACGTCCTAAACAAGAGTGAACCCTTATCAGGAGGATTTGCAAAGAGAAAAGCGGCTGTCGGGGTTGCAAGACATAGTTCTATAGCTTAGGCTTGTTAAGGTATGGACACCAAGACAATGCAGATTTCTGTTTTGCCAGGCTATGGAATGCTGACCTAGGCAGCCACCTAGATTTCAATCTCTATGGCATAAATCATCGAGTAATACAGAGCGACTCTACTTGATTCCCAGTGTCCTTCGGACTTCACGCTGATGGCTGGCCTCTTCTTATTCTAACACGGAGACTCGCTCTAGAATATGACTGAAGCCTTGGTATCCCATCGGGTGTAGAGTCTGGCATCGGGTTGGAGGATGAGATATCGAGGGGATTGTTGTTCCCTAGAAATCATGCAATCGTCATTCCAGACAATCCCCATACCGTGAAATTCGTATCTCCAAACTCCCATTGGAAGCAACTCCAGTCGAGTGTATGCTCTATTTGTGAATTCCTGAGCAAAATCATCATACCTCTTGGAGGCCAATCCATCTGCGCCTCTGAGCTGCTTAAAGGAAACCTGGTCTGGCTTCCAAATAGACTTCAACTGATTTAGAATTTCATCCAACGTGAACTGGTCAAACCAATCTGTCATGGCTACAGAGAGTCTGAGAGTGAATCCTTTGGATCGAATTCTTTCAGAGAGGCCTATTGGATCATAGTCGTATCTAGGAGGCACTCTCATTATCTTTAGGATCTCATGGGTGTCCAAGGCGGGGATTGAAAGGGAGATGACTCGCACACCCATCTCATATAAACGGTCAAGCTTCTCTTCGGTTAGGCCAACCCCACTTGTCTGAAGCTCCACATGTGAAAGCCAAGGCGTAATTCTGTTTAGGATATTCATAATGTCCTGGATATATGTCATGTTGAGAGTTGGTTCGCCGTGGCTTGTGATCATAGCCGCCTCAACTCGATCGGCCGCGTATCTGAGTCGCCTCTCAATCTCTCTGTGCCATTTCTCATGGTCGCTCCTCCAGTCAGTCCTGAATTTCATTGCATGTTGTTTGTAGACGCAGAATCCGCAATCATTCATGCATCCTGCAGGAACTGTGATTTGAAGTGACCCTATCAAGCGGCGGCACCTTTCAAGTGCAATGATGGTTGCTGGTTCATTTAAACATGCGAAAAAAGTCAATACTTGCCCTTGAAGTGAAAGAGGAAACAAATAATGCCATCACCCTAGATTTACAGAGACAACTAAATACCACTAAGGAGAGAAGCCCGCTATCGGAGATGAGGAATTGGAAGAGAAATCTAGAAGCATCTTGGGAATTGTGGGGAGCCCGCGAAGAAATGGAAATACTGAGATTCTGGTAGACGTTGTTCTGAATGCTGCTGAGGAGAATGGAGCAGCAGTGGAGAAGGTCATCTTGAGCAAGTTGGATATCAGGCCCTGCAGAGCCTGTGATACCTGCAGAAAGACTGGTAAATGTGTTCAGAAGGATGACATGGAAGAGCTTGTGACTAGGATGATGAGCTCGGATGTTCTGGTATTGGGGACTCCAGTTTACTGGTGGGGACCTACAGCTCAATTCAAGGCGTTTCTGGATAGATGGTATGGTGTTTACAATCAGGGACTATTCAAGGAGAAGGAAACGGTTTTTGTGATACCCTTGGAGGACACAAATGAGTCGACCTATAGCCCGATTCTCAACATGTTCAAAGCCATTGTGGATTACCTGCACATGGACCATGTTGGAACTATACTGGCACCAGGTGTGTATAAGAGAGGAGCTGTCCGCGAACATCAGGAATTCATCGATGCCGCCAGAAATGTTGGTGGTAAATTGGCATCAACAAAGGACTAGCTGCATCGTTCGTTTCTAGAAATAGGAGGAAGTTGGCAGCGAAAGACTGCCAACTAATAGTCAGATAATTCCGCTGACTCACTTCCTCCTTCTGCATGCTACAACTATCAAGAGAAGGAAGATTACAGCACCCCCTGCGATAATGGCAGTTTCCAGGGGGAACTCATAGGGTGGAGGAGGCTCGGTCGTGGTTGGTGTTGTTGTGGCACTAGTACTTGTTGTTGTAGTCGGCTCCGGATTATTGACGGTGAATGTAGACTCCTGAGATCCTGAATTCCCGGCATTATCGGAGATCACGAATGTCAAGTTGTACTCCCCATTAATCCAGTCAGTTGTGTTCCACAGAAATGTACTAGGTACATTCGCATCAGTGAAAGCAGATGAACCATTTACGAAGACCTCAATCCCTGCAATGCCACTGCCTTCATCAGAGCCATTGATGGTGAACTCGACTTGCCCTTGGACTACAGAACTTGACGGCCCTGTGACATCTAGTAATGGATCAATATCGTCGCCCACAGTGTAAGTTTCCAGGGACGATGCAGTTTCATTTCCCCCATAATCAGTCGCATTGATATAGTATTCAACGAGTGTACCGAATGGAGCCACAGGGATGGTAGCTTCATAGCTAATGCCCTTGGTCATCTCGACTACGTACCATGAGCCATTGTTATAGGAGAGAGTCACATCAACTAGTTCAAAATTATCTGTCACGTTGACAGATACCGTTACAGGCGTGTAGTATGTCGGTACAGCGGGGTTTCTTAAAACTGGGGAAAAGGCAGGACCATGGGAATCTCGTACGAAGTTGATATCATCGAAGATAGCAGAGATAGAGGCAGCACCATTAGCCCTAGCAACTAGCTCTATTCTGGTTATGTTCCAGTTTGATTCTCCAAAGACAGCAGAGATATCTGTCCAAGGATTTCGAACCAGGTTTAGCCAAGTTCCAGTTGTGCTATAGTCTTCCGCATAGTACCTTGCGATAAGGGATGTATTTGCACCTGCAGCCGTAGCGCCACCACCCAGATAATACTCAAGATGATGGTCATTGTCAAGTGAGAGGTCAATTCTTGCATAGCAGGGGAGAGACCCCGAAGGTACAACCGAATCTAAGCGATACCAGAAGGAGGTGTAGATGTTCTTCTCAAGCTGCAGAAAGGTATAGCGATAGAATCCAGAAATTACATAGTCAGTCACTGAAACAGTTGCTGCCCAATTGCCAGAGTGCGCATCGCTGGTCTGGTCTTGATATGGATAGGGATTGTTAACAAGTGACCATCCAGTGCATACATGTGCGACATTCCAATACCAATCTTGTTCAAATCCAGGATCATGAGCTGGATAATCCATGAAACTGAAGTCATCTAGAAGCAGAGATACAATTGAACCAGCATTCTCACCTGTTCCAATAAAGAACTCGAGATATTGAATCGCAACATTTGTAATGCCCAATTCATTGAAGACATCATCCAAGTTAATTGATTGATGCTGCCATGCGTCCCGGTTTCCAAACCCTGAGGCGGTGAAATAGAAGGCATTTGTGGTGTTTGTAAAAGTTGCATTGTCCAGATATCGACCGAGATACCAATAGAAGTCATACGAGTGAGTTGTATTCTGAGCATGAAGGTAGAAGTATGCCAATTGACTGCTGTCGGCAACCGGAGCATCATTGTATTTCCAATCGAATTCCACCAATCCAGTCCCCTGTCCTGTAACAAAGTACCCTGCGGGATATCCAAACGTGTTCCTTAGAGTTAGTTCTGAACCATCCAAAGCCACAAGTGCTTTTGCAGTTAGGTTGACGGACCTCAATCCTTCAGTCTTGTCAAGTGATAGAAGGGCACTACTAGGATTGCAGCGATAATCTTGGAATCCGCTAGGTTGACCGGATTCAAAGTCGCCATCAGTGATGAAATCATATCCAGTTGCGTTCTGCAATGTCAAATCATCAAAGATAAAATCAGATGGCGTGTCCATGCCTTCTGGGGACCAAACTGTTATTCCCACTGTTGAGATACGTAGACTTGAATCAATAGCTCCGAAAACAGCCTCGTAGTCGCTTGTTATGTTTCTAGCTAGGTTATTCCAAATACCAGTTGAACTATTCAATTCAATATTCGCTTGATTTGAATAATTGTTGTAGCTAAAACCATTTTCGTGAGAAAGAAGATAATTAATTGTGAGAGTCTGAAGGAGGTTATTGTAGATTTTGACCTCAAACCTAATGAATGCATTATAGCCAGAGGAGGTGCTTGGGATAGACTCTATGAAATAGAAGAAATCAATGGACAACTTCTGGTCCAAATATGCGAGAGGTATTGTGGAGAGAAATTGGTTATACTGTGCACTTCCGAAGAATTGAGGGCTTCCTTTCGAGTACAATCGACCTGCATATGCACCTGTATGCGTTCGATCTTGATACGACCCGTTCTGTTCGACATAGGCACATCCCATTTCTTCCCAATATTCGGGACCACCATTAGCATCAGTTTCTTCGAATCCTCCATTTCGTATCACATTAGTGATTAGCTGGTCTTCTTCCCCAATATCCGCCACAAGAGGTAAAATCTCAGGTGAGCCTCTGTAGATGCTATTGGATGCATCTTCACTAGGCAGACTTGGTGTATTGGGGCTTATTCCAGGTATCATTAGAATGATGGAAATTACTGCAAAAAGAAAATACTTGGACTTCATTACTAAGATCTCCCTACAGGTTCAGGTTAGATTCCAGTACCCACGAAAATCAATAGAAAAAGCTTGTTTGGATACCTAACGGATGGGAAAAGCACCATTTGTGCTAATTGCAAACAGGAACAAGAAGGCAGACTAATGATAGAGAATTGAGAAATCGGCAGTGTAGAGACTGCCAAATCATTATCCACTGGATTACTTCATTGACGTGATCAACTCATAGACAGGGGCACAGGGTACTAATTCTGATTTTTCGATTTCACATCGTCGTAATCTTCATCTGTTACTGGTCCCAGCCACTCTGATTTCCCCTTGTGTCGATTGGTCGGTATAGCAATATGTACAAACCAGCTATCTGCTGTTGCGCCATGCCAATGTTTGACATTGGGGTGTATTTTTGCCACATCACCTTTTTGAAGTGGTTGCACTGGCCTGCCTTCTTCTTTGAAATACCCTTTACCTCCAGTAACAAGCAGAATTTGACCACCAGGATGTCTATGCCAATCGGTTCTTGCGCCAGGTGAAAAAGTCACATTAAATACTCGGCAATTGAAGATGTCGTCATCAGGTACCAACGTTTCGACCCAGGCTGTCCCGGTGAAATTGCCATCCGTGATTTTATTGCCTTTCGGGAAGATTACGCTCTCACTCAAATCGCTTGGCATATTCATTCTTGTCCCCTGTACTTGATATATTGCTTACATGCCATCTTGAGGATTTTCAACGTTTCCTTTTCTTCGATTCTGCGAAATGCGGACCTTAACTTTATAGTCTGTCACCATAGAATCAGAGTAATGAGTTATATTACTCCTGAAAAAGAGCCCTATGGGAAGGCATCGTTTCTGGTAATCTTCATCATTTTTTGGGTGGTGATCTTTGCTCTAACCTACTATGGCTCATCAGCCGTATATTACGGACCTTATGGAGAGTATCGGCCGCTCGAGGGACCTGTTATCTTCAGTACATTGATTGCAGCTCTGATTGCATGCTTTTGCTAT
>JBHLPF010000003.1:0-109935 GCA_048939765.1 Promethearchaeota archaeon | reverse complement strand
GATGCAAATTCATGGGCATGGTCCTCACTGCCGAGGACTGGGCAAGTCTAATGTCCGCTTTGATGGGTGTTGACATTACACCGGAGGAGTTCCGCAAAACGGGCGAAAGGATCTACAATCTAGAACGTGCCTACATTATTAGAGAAGGATTCACTCGGGCCGATGACACACTGCCTCCACGATTGCTTGAGGATCCATTGCCTGAAGGCCCAGCAGAAGGACAAGTCGTGGATCTAGATATTCTTCTCGATGCATACTACAAATACCGCGGCTGGGATGAGCAAGGCAGACCAACGATCGAGAAGCTTCAGGAGCTTGGACTAGACTGGCTTATCGATACAGTCCACGCAAATGTGGTTGAAGCCCCAGGAGTAATCAAGCATAGGGCGCAGGTGGCTTCCGGTGACACAACAAAGAGAGCTGTTACTCTCGAAACCAAGGAGGTGGTGGGAGAGCAGCCATGGCTTGAAAACTACCAGATAGGACCATTCAAGCTCCAGCACTCCATGGCTCCATACCCTGAGGAAAATGTGTACAAGTTTCTTGAAGACACAGCAGCAGCGTTCCCGGATGTGGTTGCATGTGATTACGCGGATGAGGAAATGACGTATCCCGAATTGAAGGAAAAGGTGGACAGGCTTGCATCAGCGTTTGTGGCACTGGGTGTGAAGAAGGGTGACTGCGTTGCAACAGTTCTCCCGTCATGTCCCGAATTCATCATTGCGGATTATGCCGCCATGAAGATTGGTGCCATTCATGTACCTCTCAGTATTCTACACAAGGCCGACGACCTCAGATACGAGCTCAGTGAGAGCAAAGCGGAGATCGTTGTCTGCTCATATCGACGTATCGAACGAGTCAACCAAGTTAGAGCTGATACAAATGTCAAAACGGTGATCTACGCACCGACCAAGTTATTCCCCGACTACGAGTATCCTGTGATGGAAATCATTGATGATGAGAACTATCACCTCATGGACGACTTGATTCAGAGGCATGAACCACATACTGAGACTGTCAAGATTAATCCAAGAGAAGACATTGCACTCCTGCCCTTTACAGGAGGAACCACAGGACAGCCTAAAGGAACGATGCTGACTCATTATAACATAACCACAAATGTAAGGCAGACTATGCATTGGATGATGGATCCGCTCAAGGAGGGAATCATCGGGAAGAGTGCCGGTGTGATATGCGTACCTATCTTCCACGCATATGGCCACTGGGCATTGCACTCCTGCATATCATGGGGACTCAAGATGTACTTGATGGACTCGAGGGATATTCCAAAGATTGTAGACGTGATCAACCAGCATCGGCCATTCGTGGTATTTGCAGTTCCAACTCACTATTTGCTATTCTCAAAGATGGACATGATCAAGGGACAGATCTTCTATTTCTCAGGCGCGGCAGCGCTTCCCGCAGACCTCGCTGAGGAGTTCGAGAAGAAGGCAGGTGTGCCTATGGGAGAAGGATATGGTGCAACCGAAACATCCGGGGTTGTCACAATAAACATCTCAGCTCTCTCGAAGGTCACAGGCTTTATGGCGGAAACAAAGAGGGGAGTCGGAGTTCCCATTCCTGAAACTGAGATAAAGATAGTAGACCCTGATACTGGGGAGGAGCTATCTATCGGTCAGCGTGGCGAGATATGGATACGCGGGCCTCAGATCATGCGGGGTTATTGGCCGACACCAGGCAGCGGACTGAAGGAAGGGGGCTGGCTAGCAATGGGCGACGTTGTCGAGATGGATGGGGACGGCTATTTCAAGATCGTAGACAGAATCAAGGACATGATCAACGTTTCGGGGAACAAGGTGTATAGCCGAGTCATCGATGACATTCTACATGAACACGAAGCTGTCGATGTTGCAGGTGTGATAGGCATTCCTGACCCCGAGAGACCTGGGAGTGAAAGAGTTAAGGCATTCATCCAATTGAAACCTGAGTATAGAGGAAAGGTTTCTGAACAAGACATCATCGAATTCCTAAAGGGGAAGGTCAAACCCTATGCCATACCAAAGTGGGTTGAATTCAGAGATGAGCTGCCTTTAACTGTAGTAATGAAGCTGTTCAAGAAGAAGCTAAGAGAAGAAGAGATTGCTAAGAGTGGCTAGTTGATTCCTCCCATTTCTTTTTCCACAGGCTCAGCAAAAGCGGTAAATGTGAAATCGCCAAAGTTTCCACGAAGCGTAATTCGTGCTGGGTAGGTCATTACAATGACTATGACGACTATACCGGAGTTGGCCATCTAGGCCTTACTGGGCGTCCCTTCCTGTATCTGAAATCGCATCTCTCAGCTCCTTCAGCAATTGTAGACGACCGGTCAAGGCCAGAATCGATCATCTTGGAGGGGATGTAGTCAATTAGGCACATGTATTTCGCGAACTCAAATGCGCCCTGATTCTCATAGAAGCGGCAGAGCGCACACTGCGTGAAATCCAGACCTATGTCAAAATCATTACCGGTCCCATCAAGATATTCGACGACCCAGTCATCAGGATATTCTCTTCTCTGAGACCGCTCAGATGCTTGCTTCAGTCTTCTCTTTGAGAACCTTGAGAAGATGAACCGCTTCATGAAGGAACGGATGTAGCCTGGAGTCTTATTGTAAATATCTTCAAAGACATCGTAGTTGATTCTCCCAATCTCCTCAGTAGTCAGGCCCTTCTCCTTAAGAACGAAGTATAATGCCAGGCTCATTGCACTCATTTCTAGTTCCTCAGAGAATTGATTCTTCTTCCCACCAACATATGGAATCTCTGGGATGATCTCCTCGAACCTAGCTTGTGCAAGATTCTGAATTCTTTCGGAGGAATCATCCCCAAATCTATCTGAAAGAACAGGCAACGCATTTCCTATGAATTTGTGGAAATCTCTCATCAGTCTAGGCTTCTCTTGGGCATAGCTCCAATCCAACAATTCTCTCCTCCATCAGATACTGATGGCCAAGGGAAGTAAAGAATCAACCGCTTCAATCTACCTTTTCTCAAAAATGACATACCGAATAGTAAATCTCTATTATGCCAAGTTCCTATATCCAACGGAGCCAAGGCATTGACATCTTCTAAAGAGTGGAATCGCATCGACTGGCTAGCAAGTGCAAGAAGTCTAGTGGAATGGATGGGCCAAAGACCTCCAGAGGAGAGCGTCATGCTATTCCTACGTCACTCTCATCGAGAGCAGATTCCAGACCACTCCGTTCAATTCAGCACGGGACTTACCGAGATAGGCAAGCAGATGTCATATGAAATGGGAAAGAGGCTACCTGCCAACAGACCAATTCGTATCTTCTTCAGCTTCGTTCCTAGATGCTATGAAACGGCGGAGGCGCTTGCTAATGGACTCAGAGAGAATGGAGCTGAGATTGTCGAGTTTGAGGCAATTCCCATACTTGTAATGCCTGAGTTTGATGACGAAGCAGTATGGGATAATCTCCAGCCTGATGGGAAGAACGTGACTCAATTTGTGAATAGGTGGGCTGATGGAGAGTTCGGCAACATGATTGAGTCTTTTGAGTCGTATAGAGGCAGGCTTTTGGAAGCAACGATTGAGAGGCTGAGGAAAGAGAACAAGCCGGTCATGCACATCCATGTGACTCATGATCTTGCCCTAATGTCATTCAAGCGAATTCTGTTGGAACGAACCATCGGCCATCAAGATAGAGAGCCCTTTCAAGGAGGGACCTGCATCTCTATCGATAGAGAAGGGCTTTTGCACCTTTACAATTCAGAGGAGGAAACACGCCTTCGACGAGATGATTAGAAGTCTTCACAGTCCTTTACATAGATATTCGGAGGAGTTATTACAAATTGGTTAAAGTGGTTGGGTTAATTCCGTTATAGTGTTCGCGTCAACTCGGAAGGCTTGAGAGATGTTAAGCTACGATATCGCATCAGGCAACAGGAAATCATCTTGCTCAGACGTCGCTAGAAGGAGAGACCCCCAGAGATTGCCAAAGGCGTGATGGGATCACAATCTCTGTTACCAAGGCCCAGAAATAGCTATTATCTTCCTAGTAATAGAGGTGCATTCGTTATGGTAGATAGATTGGATTACAGAATAGTTGGACTAGTGATTTTATTTCTGCTATGTTGGATGGGATATTGTCCCACAGCAGGTAGAAGCGCATTGGTTTGGTCTGATGACTTCGATGATGGTAACTATGATGGATGGACCATCGTTGAAAACACGGCACTATACGACTGGGCAACAGAAGATGGCTATTTTGGGTTCAGGGGTTCAAATTGGTCAGCTGCGAATAATTATCTAGAGCTAAACGATACAATTGAACCAGCCATATGGGGTGCAATAAGTCATCCCAGTGATGTAGCATATGGGACATGGAGTTTTGATATGAAATTAAATGTGACCCAACTCAATGGCCCAATAGCTCTTTTCCTTTTCATTAGTAATGATATGCATGATTTGGATGACGAAAACGAAAGGATTACGGCCTGCGTTCATTTTAGGACTATTGAGGGAGCAGATGATGCTGTCGGGCTAAGTCTTCGAAAGGTAATTACTGGTGTCGGGACGACAATCGCCGATTATGAAACCCGTATACCTGCTGCAGCTTGGCATCACATAGATGTGACTAGGGATGGGTCTGGTTTGTTCACTGTATATCTCAATGGTTCTCTAGTCATGCAAGGAATTGACACAGACATCGGCACATCTGAGATACTTTGGTTGTGGTTTAAAAAAGGGCAAATGGTTGATAATGTGGTCGTCAGTGATACTGTTGATATCGCTCCACCAATTAATTGGTTGACAATTAGTGTTATAGGAGCAGGCGCTGTGGTGATAATTGCAGTTTTAGTAATCATTCTAAGAAGGAGGTAAGGCAAACCTCAGACATTGATGTTGTATTGCCTAGAAGACTCCTTCCCAATTGAGCGCAGTTAGTCATGGTCCGTGAGATAATCCGCACGGACTTCCATCCATATCGCCAGGAGAAGAGTAAGTTTCAGTTTCCAACTTGAGAGAGGTGTCGAGCCTCTCTCACCCACTTCGCAAACTCGCTACCTTTGAAAACCGAATCACTTATTACCAAGTGGTTAAACTGTTTAGGTTAATTCTGTTAAGGTATTCGCATTAACTCGGATGGTCAAGAAATGTTCAGCTACCTTCGATATCCCACCAAGCAACAGGGCATTATCTGGCTCAGACGCCGCCAGAAGGAAAGACCCTCAGAAATCGCCAAGGATCTGAAAGTATCAAGACCATTTGTCACCATGGCCCAGAAGACAGCTGAGGAACGAATCCTCAAACTCCTTCAGCATACAGCATCGGTCAATCGAGTAAAGATAGAGCGACTCAGCACACGATATGGCATTGCCAAAGGATACTGTGCTGCTTACGATACAGACACATACATTTTCTATTCTCCAAAGATCGGTCTTCAAATCTGGTATGAGCACGAGCGCGATTGTGGCACATGCGAAATGGCGGACCAATGCCTAAGGACTCTTCGAACATTGGCAGAAGAGTGGGAGATCCCTCTTCCAGATGACAGACCTCCAACAGAACTCGGCGTTTACCTAGTTGATATAATTGGAAGGCGATTGAAGTGGAATCAGAAGTAGAAAGCAGTTCAAGGATATGCCCTATTATTCCAAGTCCCAATAAGGGCTTGAATCGGCAGTTGAACTCTAGACCCATCTTTGTAGCTGTGAGTCTATCACTCATCTTGTTGACATCAGGTCTATTGATTTTGCATTCACCAACACCAATACCCCCACTGCCACCGCCACCGCTGCCACCACTAGGCATTCCACATGGTGCCATAGCGATAGATGGGGATGCCAACTTCTCGGCGACGGCTCTGTCAGAGGGATGGCCGGGTGATGGTTCTCCTGAGAACCCGTACGTAATTAACGGGCTGGACATATACCTTGGCGGCAATAACGAGTCCTGCATAGTCATCAGCGACACGCGAGTCAGCTTCACAATAAGCAACTGCAATTGCACTAGTGGCAATATATATTGGGAAGGTCCTGGCCCGGAGTACGTCGGCATCTCCCTAGATAATGTCGCCAACGGCAAGTTAGTCAACAACATCTGCAAGTACAACGACTATGGCATCCGCCTTAGTAATTCATATTCCAACACCGTAGCGAACAACACCTGCACCGGCAACATACTTGCCATCTACCTATATGATTCATATTCCAACACCGTAGCGAACAACACTTGCAACAACAACAGGGCTAGCATCGAATTACGCAGTTCAGTTTCCAACACCGTAGCGAACAACACCTGCAACAACAACTTCGGTGGCATCACCATCCTATCTTTCTCAGATTCCAACACCGTAGCGAACAACACCTGCAACAACAACAGATGGGGATGGGGTATCGGACTCTGGGGCTCAGATTCCAACACCGTGACGAACAACACCTGCAACGACAACCCAGACTATGGCATCCGCCTCGATGGATGGGATATTGGTGCTGGTGGTGGATCAGACTCCAACACCGTGGCGAACAACATCTGCACTAACAGCGACATAGGCATCTCTGTGTCGGAATCATCTGACAACACAGTTTCCGACAACACCTGCAACAGCGACGACATTGGCATTCGCCTCTTTCTATCAGATTCAAACACCGTGGAGAACAATGTGTGCTACATCAACGATGTTGGCATCTCCCTCAATGAATCGACGCACAACACTTTGACAAACAACATCTGCAACGACAACAGGATTGGCATCTACCTAGATGATGAATCAGAATTCAACATTGTGGAGAACAACACCTTCTGGGGCAACACTGAACATGATATAGTCTATGCGTCTGAACTGGAGGAGGAGCTATTACACAGGGAGTATGTTGGGAAGCAGTTTGTGTGGTTCCTTGCAGGTTGCGGAATGATTCTTGTGGTCGCTGTGATTGCGTTGGTGCGATTTCGAAGAATGGAGATATAGAGAATCAAATGCCACCATGAAATAGGAGAGCTTGGCTCAGCAGCTAGTACATAGCTCTATGACCGAAGCGGTGATTTGTCGACGTGATATAAGTCACTATCTGCAGACTAGCCCTCGGCAGATTGAAATCAAAATAAGAATAGAAGTTAGCGGTGAATGCCGTGGCTAGAGGAGATACAGCTGACTCAAGTCAAGCTCCAACTGATGAGGCAATGGTCAAGTTCCTTGGTAAGCAAGGTGGTAGAATGTGGAAGGCAATTACCCAATACCTAGGCAACAACTACGAGTTCGAACCTGTGAGAGAGAATGACGAGTTGGAATCCACTATCAGGTACCGCAAGAGCAACAAGACACTAATCACCTTCTATCCCAAGAAGGATGAACTCACAGTTCTCATCATCTTTGGAAAGAAAGAGGTCGAGAAATTCGAGAACTCAAAGGATGAGTTCAGCTCGGAGATTGTGGAACTCTTCGAGAACACAAAACAGTATCATGATGGAAGATGGTTGCACATCAAGGTACCACCCATTGAAGACATTGAGGATATCAAGAAGCTACTACACATCAAGAGGAAGCCAAAGAAAGCAACGTGAAGAGCGAAGCAAGTACAAGCCTCCGTAATTCTTATCATGAGTGATGTGTGCTCAGCATGCAATTGCTATTTGATTTCTTCATCCAGCCAATTCAGATGACAGGCTTGAAAGCGACTCCATCTGTTCAGATGTAAGTGAAACACGCATGGCACCAGCGTTCTGCTCTGCTTGGTAAGTCTTGCTGGCTCCTGGAATTGCTACAATCTTGTCCCCATGATAGTTGATTGTCCAACTCAGGGCTACTTGGGCTGCCGTGGCTTCATGCTCTCGAGCAATTGCCTCAAGCTCATCTATCAGGGGCTGACTCGTTTTGATCTTCCCCCGAAGTCTGGAGCGTCTAAACCGAGGCATGCTGTTGAAGAGCTCCGGATTGCTGTGTAGTTTCCCTGTGAGGACTCCCATGCCAAGTGGAGTGTACGCAGTAATTGTTACATCCAAGTCTTTAGCTGCATCTAGCACGCCATTATATTCGATGTTTCTATGTAGCAGACTGAACTGCACCTGATTGGTAGCAAGATGGAGCCCTCTTTCAGCAAGGGCCTCATGAGCAGAGACCATTCTCTCCTTTGAGAAGTTACTCACTCCTACTGCGCGGACCAGGCCTGCGTCAACAAGATCAGCCATGGCATCCATCTGTGCTTTGATTGATGACCTCGAGTATGGCTGATGGACCAGATACAGGTCAATTGGATACGGAGCGAGTCGCTTGGTGCTTTTCTCAGCCGCCTTCTTGATACTACCAGCACTCTTCAGTACTGGCATCCATTTGGTCGTGATAACTACGTCCCCAGGAGATTTTCCCGCGGAAGCAAGACCATGAGCCACAGCCCTCTCCGAGGCCCCTCCGCCATAGATCTCAGCTGTATCAATCCAATTAATTCCATTCTCGAGGGCGACTTGCACAATTTCGTCCATGCAGTCAGGAGCAATAGGAGCGAGGAAGAATCTGAAGAATCCGCTACCTCCTGCAAATTGCATAGATCCCAATCCAATTGGAGCTACTTCAAGGTCCGTCTTTCCGAGTCTGCGTTTCTCAATCTTCATTTTGAACGGATTCCCCTTCTCACGGATGACTTTTAGTTGCTTGTGTGTGGCGGCGTCCCCATAGAACCGGAAATCTAATAGTACCTATTGATTCCCTCCTGTGTAGCCCGAAGAACAAGCAGAAACGGACTAAGGTTGGATAGCGCCATGTCTAGCAAAGAGAAGGCTCTCTTGCATCGCCGGCTACTCTTCGTTCTAATTCTAATAAGTCTCATCCAGCCTATGACTCCAGCTCTGGCTGAGGTACAGCAATCTCCAACATCTCATGTCGCAAACATCATGCGCGGAGAAGTTGAAGTCACAAAGACCCAATCAGCTTTCGAGGGCTACAACGCTTTTGTACTGAGAGAACGAGACATAGAGAATCGCCAGAACAACCAGACCTTGATTATCTGTGACATGGATGGAAATGTTCACTACGAACGCATTCTTACCAACGACGGAGTCTATGAACTGGCTGACCTGTCTATGGAGTTCGTGAGCCCCACTACCATTTTGGTTGGATATCCTTACAACGTGGCACTAGTAAACCTCTATACAGGTACGACAAGATTCCTCAATTGCTATGGACATCATGAATATGAGTACAATCCGAATAACGACACTGTATTCACCTTCGAATACAACCAGAAAGTGATTGATAACGGAACGTATCTCTTTGACCTAATACATGAGTATGACCTCAATGGTAATTTAGTCTGGTCGCTAGATGTCAGTGAGTTCATAACACTTGACATGGCGTGCCCCTACGGAGACATGTATGGCGGCTATCCAGACATCACGCATTCCAATACTCTATTCTACGATGCAGACGAGGATATAATCTACTACAATCCGAGGAATGTGAATACATTCTACAAGATTGATCACAAGACTGGAGAAGTCATCTGGGGCGTCGGTGAATATGGCAATTTCACAATGTATGACATATTCGGGGTCAAGGTTGACAACCTATTCTTTCATTCACATGCGCTGGAGAGGGTAGATGATAATACATTCATACTCTTCGATAATGACCGTCATGACCAGAATGTCGAAGCAAACCACAAGTCACAAATCGTTGAAATCACTATTGATGAAGATACAATGGAAGCCCATACTACATGGGTATGGAGTGCGACCGACGAGTATTGGTCATTCCTATGGGGGGATGCTGACAGACTGCCAAATGGCAATCGACTAGGTGTGTTTGGCGCATCATCGCATCCAGGCTATGAAAACGGTGCACAATTAGTTGAGGTCACTGAAGATGGAGATATTGCCTGGCAGTTCACATTTAGGACAAATGAGTTGTATAGATATGGAGTATACAGAATAGAACGCTTTCATTATGCACCAATCCTGCTAAGTCCAACACATCTTCAGTTCATACCCGGAGAAGAAGTTGTTCTTGAATGGCAGGCGTTCTACAACTATAGACCTAAGAAGACAGTCGAGGGGAACTTCACTTTCGGAAATAGCACCACTCAACTAGAAGCAGGCACCTTCCTTTATGACAGATTCTGGAGACCCGCTCCTCTGAGCTTCAATCTTGGAGTCCTTGAAGCTGGCGAGTACGAGTTTACATTAGAGATTGAAAATGATATCGAGCAGAAGACTAATGACACAGTCATTGTTGATGTAGCAGAGCTATATTATCCCTCTCCACTCCCAATTTTGGGTGCAGCAATACTGATCATCGGAATCATCGCAGTCATAGTCGTTTTTATGAAACGACGTCAATAGGCGAGTGTGGCAAATCGATGGACCGATTGAACTCGATATGCTTATTTCCAACTCACCAAACCTAGGTATTGATAGCAGTGAGAATCAAAGCAGTCCTTCGCGATAGTAAGATTCTCAAGATGGAGCCCGCATCCAAAGCCAGAATCGTCGCGACAGCAAAGAAGAATGTCGACCGAATCGTTACCCTAAACAGCTTGCTCAAGGTGATGGGACTTAACGCAGAAGACCGAATCGAGCTGCTTCAAGCGCTTGAGGATTCGAAATTGCACTTCTGGCTCTTTCAGGATACACAGCAAGACCTCATCTACCTGAGTGAGAGTGAAACTATACCCGACTACGGATTCCGTGGCTACAAATGGCAATGAAGATGCTAGAGTTCTTCTTTACGAGCGATTCCTTCTTTCACGGCAGTGGCCAGTTGCCTGCCGAGGGATGACGGAAGGTCGAGTCCCCTTTCATCGATGACTCTAGATAGATGCTCCAACTCAGCAATGATTCTCAATCGCTCTTCTTGCATATCTGAAGCAACGGGTTCTCCCAGACCTGAAAGCGGTCCAATATTCTTTTCAATTCTCATAATTGCATCAAATTGCTCAAGGAGGTTCACCGCTAAGTTCTCCAGAGTCTCATTGTCCGTTGATTCACTGATGTAGCCCCCGCAGATTTCATCCTCCATTACAGCAAGCAGATATCTCAATCCATCATATGCTTCAAGACAGTCTGGGAATCTGTCAGCATGTTCTCGAGCGACATCGAGAGCTTCAAGATGTCTGTCTTCTGCAATCAGGAAACGGCAAAGGTCATCGAGTGCACAATGACTTGCAGGAGACTCCGCGAGCAATCGGCGGTAGACTTGCTCAGCTTCATCGGTTCTGAGTGACTGGTCCAGTAAACGACCCAAAGCACAAGATGCATCTTCATGGAGAGGATTGTCCTTCAGCACGCCCCTCAATGTGTCCTCTGCATCATCCTCTCTATCTAGCCCAGCTTGTATTCTTCCCAGCATCGTCCGAAGGTCTAGATTCTCCGGGTAGCTCCCTAGAGCATCTAATATCACTCGTTCAGCTTCTTCATCACACTCTTCATCACAGAGTTTGGAAGCTCGATCAAGTGCGTTTCTGATACCCGGGTCCATTATACGCTTGCACCGGCTTGGGAATTTGTACAGGACGCCTTATCAATTCGTGGTGAAAGGAAATGAAGGCAATTCTTGCAGACGACTTTTTATGCGAACCCACAATTGCGAAAATGGGTAGTGACAATGCTACAAGTCTACAACACTCTAAGACGTGCCAAAGAGGAATTCAAACCACTTGATGGAAATAACGTACGTATGTACGTCTGTGGTCCCACAGTGTATGACTATCCTCACATAGGCAACGCCAGGTCATTTGCGGTGTTTGACACAATCCGTCGCTACCTCGAGTATCGTGGATATCGTGTCTACTATGCCACCAATTTCACTGATGTAGATGACAAGATGATTGACAGAGCAAATCAAGACGGTATCCCGGTTCAGGAGCTGGCTAGCAAATTCATCGCTGAATACTTGCTGATTGCAGACCAGTTGAACCTCAAACCAGCAACGATCAATCCTCGTGCGACTGAACATATCGACGACATCATTGAGATGGTCGACCTCATTGTGAAGAACGGGAAGGGATACGTTGTTGATGGGGATGTCTACTTCGATGTGAGCAAACTGGAGAAGTATGGCGTACTCTCAAAGATCTCTACCGATGACTCTTCAGCAGGTGCTAGGGTTGAGGTGGATGACAAGAAAACGGATCCACGAGACTTCGCACTATGGAAAGCAGAGAAGCCAGGCGAGCCCTCTTGGGACAGCCCTTGGGGGAAGGGACGCCCCGGCTGGCATGCTGAATGTTCGGTCATGGGAAGGCATTACTTAGGGCTCCCATTCGACATTCACGGTGGGGGACAGGATCTCATATTCCCACATCATGAGAATGAGATTGCACAGTCCTTTGCGGCCTACGGGGTAGAAACCCCAGTGAAGTACTGGTTGCATAATGGCTTCCTCACTATCAATACCGAGAAGATGTCCAAATCAGAAGGCAACTTCTTTACTGCAAGAGAAGTCCTCGATAATTATGACCATCAAGCTGTCCGCCTATATCTGGTCTCAGGGCAATATAGACAGCCTTTGGACTACAATGACACAGCTATCAAACAAGCCATTCAATCCCTAGAGCGAATAAAGAACGCTGCTGACAATCTCAGAGGGCGGATTCTCATCCTTGAGCGCTCTGGTAGCCGCGAAGCAGAGGCCGACAAGAAGTTGGCTGAAGCAGCCAAGAAGGCACGAGCTGGCTTCGAGAAGGAGATGGATGACGACTTCAACACTCCTGGTGCGCTTGCTGAAGTCTTCACCTTCGTGAGGGAGATCAACACTCTCACTCCCAACGTCGGGGGAGCGGCGGTGCTCAGAGAAGCACTAGCTGTTCTTGCCGAGCTGGTTGGAATCCTCGGTGTAGACCTCGGAGCTTCTGGAGCTGCGACTGATTCAGGGGCATCTGCTGAAGCCCTGAGAGGCATCGTTGAGCTACTCCTCGAGATCAGGGAGAACGCTAGAAAATCAAAGGACTATGCCATGTCTGACAGAATCCGTGACCGACTAGCCGAACTGGGAATCACGGTTGCAGATACAAAGGATGGCGCCACGTGGAAGATGGACTAGCCAGGTCCAACCATGTCAAAAATCAAATTCATTGCCGAGGGTCTCAAACGACCTTCGGCTCAAACCTTTGCGTAGGAACAAATGGTTATCTCAATTTTGAATGTGTGTTGACTGGAGATTAGGCAATGTCAGGTGGATTCTCAATGGTCAGGAGACCTCTCAATCCACTAGCCAGCAGATTTAGGATTCTGTCGATAATCTTGATGCTTTACATTTTGTGGATGTATACGGCCTCGCGATTCATGAGTGGAGATTGGGTATCAGGAGTATGGTGGTCAGGGGGACCGCCCGGCGCTCTGTTTCCGATACCAATGTATCCTGGCCCCTTGGAAATCATAGTGATGGCGAATCCTATAGACAGCATCCTATACCTAGCGCTATTCCAGAATGGCCTCTGGATTCTAATTGAGATTCTTCTCGCCTTGCATGCATTTTCCCCGTATGCGTTTTCCAGAACTAGCGGTTCTTGACCTCAATAAGAAGCCCAGGATCATCGAGGACGTATACTTTCGGATTCGGGATATCTGGGTTCTCATACACGAATTGCTCAATAATTTCACGAAGCACCTGCTGAGCATCCTCAGGGCGCTCTGGATTCCTTGCGTCCATTCTATAGACCTCCGCTAGCTCCTTTGGATCAAGTTGTGTGACTACTTTGATATTATGTTCCGCAACATCAAGGAGTATGCGGAATAGATCGGGAGGCTTTTGGTTACCAATTTTGAATGTCTGTTCCGAACCGTAGTTCTCAATTACATACTTGAGAGCATCTTTTACCATCATGCCTTTTACTGCATGCATGGCTTCCTCATACCCAGCACTTCCAATACCTTCCTGGCAAGGAGCCAGCAAGACTATCCATCCCTTCATGTCATGGCGGACTGCATTCCAGGCGGCATGAATCCCCTTGCCAGCCTGATACAGGTTCAAGCCGAGCTCTCCAACTGACACAAATACTATGTCACCTGGATCATCGGTCTCAACAACTCGTAGTTTTCGAAGTGGCTCTGAAGCAGCTTTGTGGCATTCAATGAGGTCCCCAGCTTGAACATAGACAATTTCGCCATGATGCACTATGGTGTCAATGCAAAACATTGGAAGCTTTTGCTTGACACTTGTTGCGATCTCAATCATCTCCTGGATTACAGGGTTTCCCTGCGTATTGCCTAATCTGCACCCAGGCACAAATCCTCGCTCGACATCAAACATACGGGGATGATTGACTCGAATAGTCTCTCGGCCTGCCACTCCTGGGCAGAACAACTTGACCGTTCCCGCCTGTCCAGCAAAGTAGTGATATTCCGAATCGCTTAGTGGAATGAGCAATGAAGCACTCAGTACTTGTTCATCTATGAGAATTGGCGCTCCCTTCTTTGTGTTTCCAAGATTGCGGTTTCCCGAATCGCAGTCATGTATGAGCACATTGTCCTTCCACTCGCTATAGAGTGCAGTTCCTAGGATTCGCTTCTCAATTGCCTCTGGAGTGGGCTTCGTGTGTGAGCCACTGGCAATTATGATTCGGATATCTTCCTTTCTTACACCAAGAGTGAAGAGTCGCTTCATGAGTATCGGCAGTAGAATTCGAGTATGTATGTTTGGACGAGTGTTGTCGTCCACCATGAACATCATAATCTTGCCTTCAGAGTAGACCTCATCGACTAGACTATCGAAGGGCTTGGAACCAATCGGATTGGCCAATACATCCTCAATCTTCTTCTCAAAGTCCGAGAAGTCAGGCTTGTATTCCTCAATCTGCAGCACAGTTACATCGCTGAGTGTCTTTGGGATGAACTCATCGATAACGGTGGCGCCATATTTCAATGGAGTCTTGTAGAAGGACATAGCAGTCTCCACTTCGGATTACTATACTCAATATGTAATAGTTGCGGTAGGTAGCATTCGCCTTGAAAGCTCATTTGAAAATGCTTATATCGGGTAGTTGAATCAGAGAAATGTTAGATGCATCTAACTTTTTACAGGTGATCCGTGTGCCAGAAGAAGTTACGCCAGTTCTAGACGAATCCGAGGCGAAGAGGCTTGCTTCAGTCAGTCCAGGTACTAGATGCGTACTTCTTGGCATAGAAGGAATAAGAGGCAGTCGACACGTACCACATAGAAGAGGACGCCGTCAAAGGATGCATTTTCGTGATGTATTGAGTGCAACCGATGATTGCAGATTCAGGCATTCAAGAAAGGAAAGGGGCCGGAGCATAATGCGGAGACTGCTAGATCTTGGCATAACACGAGGCTGTACCTTCATGGTAGTGCAAGGTGGTGGGCAGGGCCCAGTATTAATTGAAGTCAGAGGAACACGCATAGCACTCGGACATCACATGGCTTGTAGGATACTCGTTAGGGAGGTGCCTTAGCAAGTTGAGGATGAGAATTGCACTCATTGGCAATCCCAATGTTGGCAAGTCGGTAATCTTCAACAATCTCACAGGCATGAAGCAACATACAGGCAATTGGCCCGGAAAGACAGTTGAAGTCAAGGAAGGGCATTACGACTACGAGGGCATTGAGTTCGAAGTCATTGATTTACCGGGCGTCTATAGCTTGAGTGCATTAACAGATGATGAAGAAGTGGCACGAGAATATCTGATAGACCATCGACCCGATGTGGTTGTCGATATTTTGAATGCCTCTCAGCTGGAAAGGAATCTGTATCTAACGCTGTTACTCATTGAGATGCAGGTGAATCTGGTAGTTGTACTCAACATGTATGATGTTGTGAAATCGAGGGGTGACAATATCGACATGGATTTGCTATCACAGCGATTGAGAGCCCCAGTCGTTGCCACTACTGCCACCAAGAAGGTTGGGATGGATGAATTGCGGGAAGCAATCCTGCATGCGTTGCCAGAGGGGCTCTTAGAAAACCATAGGGTTGAAACCGTCCATTCTGCGCCCCATTCAGCGGGGGAGCCAAATAACAACGATCATCTTCACTATCATCCGATACACCACCATCACGGAGAGTACGAACGACTCAGACCTCCCTCAATAAAATACGGTCCTGACATTGAAACCAAACTGAAAGAGATTGTTGCAATACTGGAGGATGAAAAGGAACTCCTGGATAGATTTCCGCCTAGATGGCTAGCACTCAGAATCCTGGAGCGAGATGACCAGATTCTGATGATGGTTCAAAACCCTGCTATCAGGGAGCGTGTTTTGGAGGTTTCCATTTGACCGAACCTCCAGAGAGTACATTCTCAGAAGATGAGGATTTCGATGAAGAATTGGATCCCCAAATAGTGCTCGCAGACCGTCGGTACGAGATTATCGGAGAGATACTCTGCGAGGTATACGAACCTGGTGAGGAGAAGTGGACTCTTAGTGATATGTTGGATAGCGTGTTGGTCCACCGCTACCTCGGATTGCCCATCTTCATGGTCATAATGTGGGCGATGTTTCATTTCACCTTTACAGCGTCTTTAGTGTTCATGGCAATGATTGAGACGGCTTTTGCTTGGTTAGGTACATTCACGATACAAATCCCCATTCCTTGGCTGGCTTCACTCCTAACAGATGGGATAATTGGAGGTGTTGGATTCATCCTTGTATTCCTCCCACCAATCCTGTTCATGTACCTCGCAATATCCATCTTGGAAGACAGTGGCTATCTCGCACGTGCGGCATTTGTTATGGACCGAATTATGATGAGAATTGGCCTTCATGGTAGGTCATTCATACCGATGCTACTCGGCTTTGGCTGTAATGTGCCTGCGATAATGGCAGCAAGGACAGTAGATGGTGAGAGCAATCGTCTGACAACAATTCTCATTAGTCCATTGATGTCGTGCGCAGCCAGACTCCCCGTGTATGTGCTCATCGCTGGTGTGTTCTTTCCTGACTATGCTGGCACAATGATCTTTGTCATGTATCTCTTAGGCATTATCATGGCGGTCCTCATGGCGCTTATCTTCAAGAAGACGATTCTAAGGGAAGAATCCTCTCCGCTAATCATGGAGCTTCCAACCTATCAGACACCGACACTACACGGGTCAATTAGACACGCATGGGATAGAGGCTATCTATTTCTCAGAAAGGCTGGTACGTACTTACTCGCAGGAGCAATAATTCTGTGGTTCCTAGCTAACACTGGACCAAGTGGATTTGGCGTTGAGCCAGATGGATCATTTATTGGCATAATTGGGAGTCTTGGTACCATTATCTTCGCTCCTCAAGGGTTTCCATGGCAAATAGTTGCAGCATTGATTTTCGGTCTGTTGGCAAAAGAGATAGTGGTTGAAGCGCTAGGGATCATATACTCTGTGCAAGGTAAAGCCGCCATTGGTGGAGCACTTGCAGCAGCAATCAGCCCGCTTTCAGCGCTAGCCTTGATGGTCTTTGTTCTCCTCTATACACCCTGTATTGCCACTGTAGCGATAATTAGAAGTGAAACTGGATCATGGAAGTGGACTGGCTTCTCAGTTGGATATCAGCTGATTCTTGCATATGCAGTCTCACTACTGGTAGTTTTGATTGGAGGGTTCTTTATTCCGTAGGAGGCAAAATGATGGCGAAGACAGTCAACAAAGCCACTTGGCCGTTCCCTTTGATCCTAGGAATAGTCTACCTTGCAGGAGGTCTTCTGTGGTTCAGCTCTAGCATTGGCATAGCGGTTCCATTTCCAAGTCAGTCAGATCCAATCAGCTCATTGATGCTCGTTATAGTGTCAATGGTCTTCTTAGCTGGGGCGAGGCCGCTCCGCAGAGGTGAAAGAGAAGGCTTTGCCTACATTGCAGTTGGCATCTTCCTAGCAGGTATATTATTCGTTCTGCAATTGTTCATTCTGGCTACGAACTATCTTGGATGGATTCTCGGGTTTGAGGATTGGATAGCTTGGACGCCCCTTCTAGACATCACGCCGACAGTATGGTTGTTTCTCATTATTCTGTTGATCTTTGGAATTGCGAGAGCACTCGAAGGTGAAACTGAAGGGAACTTCACACAACATCTCCTGGGGGACCGTTGACTTGTTGAAAAAGATCCTTCAAATCATTCTGCATGAAAATATCATTAGTAAACCAGAGCTTGCAAGAGCCGTTGGTGTGCATCTCGAGACTTTGGAGGATATGCTAGGGATGCTTCTAGATAGAGGTCTTCTGAGATTGGGCGATTGTGTGGAAGCAACTAGGAAGCATTGTGCCGGCTGCCCAAGCGCCGCGGGCTGCCAGCCTGATGGTACCAGTGGCAAGTCCTACTATGTAACTGAGAAGGGAAAGAAATACGCATCATCCTAGGGATCTCATTCGTCGGTCATTTTATCTCCAAGAAGAGCAAATACTGCATTGAGGCATATCATGAGCAAGTCGAGAGAAGAGGCTAGGTCCGCTGTGCGTGAATTCGTTGAATGCATTAATGCCGGAGATGCTGAAGATCTGATGATGCATCAGACTAAAGACTTCACATTCATTGACTATGACGGTGATGTGACAACGGGCCGAGATGGTTGGTATGGCTACTTCGAGAATTATCCCGAATACAAGATTCACATAGATGAATTAGTAAATGGGGGAAATGGAGTAGCGGTATTCGGAAGGACAACAGGGTGTCATGTGGGACCTGTGGTTGAAGAGCATTGGACAATATTATGGGTCGCTCAAGTCCGAGGCGATTTGGTATCAGAATGGAGAATCTACTCTGACGTGCACGAAATCCGCGAAAAGGTCAACATTGGAGAGAAGGCCAAGGAGCACATGGAGAAGCTTGATAGAGTCAAGTCAACAGCCCTCAAGTTTGTTGAAACCATCAACGCAGCAGACTCTGAGGGTCTCATGGCACTGCAGACTGAGGATTTCACGTTTACAGACTACGAAGGAGAAGTATCCAAAGGCAGATCCGGATGGAATGATTACTTCACTGCCTATCCGGACTACAGGATACATGTGAATCATATCATTACAAGCGGTGATGGAGTTGCGATTCTGGGGAGGACCACCGGCTCTCATGTAGCTCCAGAAATCGAAGACAGAGAGACCATACTATGGACCGCAGAGATACGAGACGGCCTAGTTGCTGAGTGGCGACTCTATTCAGACACAGAAGAAATGGAATCCCAGCAGTAGAATCACATACGTATGTATGAGGATAGTATGTTTTTCTCGTACTATATAGTGAGAATAACATGTTTCTTACGAAAAATGGAACACTATGTGAGAGAAATCGAATGGACGGACTTGTCAAAATACTTATATCAAAAGGAAGCTATACGCAGAGTAGCGGGGGAAAAATAGGGGAGTGGAACCTAGGTATATAAAGGTTCGAAACACTTATAAGGCCATACGCATTCATGTATATAAATCTAAGGGTCCACCTACAGGGATTGAACACCTTCTTGAACTTTCAGCGCCACACCACGACTTCGACATCAATACAAGGTGAGATTCCATTCCCTTTCGTGTCCAATCCTAAGGTGTGAGGAGAGGTCGATCCGCCATGTCGTCAAGGAAAGGAGCAGGAGCAAAAGGCACAGTCTTCACATGTCCAGATTGTGGGGGACATGAGATA
The DNA here is from genome assembly GCA_048939765.1 of Promethearchaeota archaeon. Lineage (GTDB taxonomy): Archaea > Asgardarchaeota > Thorarchaeia > Thorarchaeales > Thorarchaeaceae > SMTZ1-83. Next base: position 90,428 of record JBHLPF010000003.1, on the reverse strand, counting down.
GTGCAGGACCTAGAAAAGGGTGAAAGGATTTGCGCGACCTGCGGCCTTGTAGTAAGCGACCACCGCATTGATACTGGTCCTGAATGGAGAGCATTCACGGCGGATGAGAAAGATGCACGCTCAAGAGCGGGTGCGCCTAGCTCATACGCTATTCATGACAAGGGTCTCTCAACGATGATGGACTGGAGAGATCATGACTCACAGGGTAAGCGTTTCACAGCACAACAGCGCTCGAAGTTCTATCGGCTTCGAAAGTGGCAGATCAGAACTCGCGTTCATAGCTCAGTGGACAGAAATCTCGCTCAGGCGATGTCTGAACTTGACAGACTGACTTCACAGCTTGGACTTACAAAGAGCATCAAGGAGTTGGCTGCACTTCTATATAGGAAGCTCATAGTCAAGAGACTTGCACGGAGCAGGTCGATTGATGCGATGGTCGGTGCGTCTATTTACGCCGCATGCAGACTGAGAAAGGCACCCAGGTCCCTTGAGGAAATCTCCAGGCACAGCAGAGTCTCAAAGAAGAAGATCGGACAGCATTACAGGTTGCTGGTGGAGAAATTGAAGCTCAAAATGCCGATATCTGACCCAGCAAACTATGTTCCAAGACTGATAACTCAGTTGAACCTACCGGGCAAGGTTCAGCAGAAGGTACTTGAGATTCTGGATATGGCCAAGGAACGGAGAAGCCTTGTAACCGGCCGCGATCCTAGAGGGCTAGCCGCGGCTGCAATATACATCGCGTCGATACTGATGGATCACAGAGTAACTCAGCGGGACATTGCAATGGCCGCTGGCGTCACTGAAGTGACAGTCAGAAATCGCTACAAGGAATTGGTGAACAAGCTTAACATCACAATGGCACCGTGATCTACGGAATCCGCGCAAAAGCACGCAAGTGGGGTGTGGGGTTAATCCCCTAACACCGTTTCCCTGAGGAGGGAGAAAAAATAGCATCCAGAACTACACAGAGTAAGAATCTAAACAATGCAAAGGTTGAAAGTACAGTCGACTCCGCCTGTCCGGACTGCGGCAGCAAGGAGTCAATTTGGGAGAATGGAGAAATAGTCTGCACCCAGTGTGGGTTAGTACTGTCAGACCATAGAATAGACACCGGTCCTGAGTGGAGGGCCTTTACTTCGCAGGAGAGAGACTCTCGCGCCAGAACCGGCGCTCCTTCGAGTATTGCTATTCATGACAAGGGTCTATCCACAATGATTGACTGGAGAGATCATGACTCCAGCGGTAAACGATTCACCGCGTCACAGCGAGCCCAGATCTATAGGCTCAGAAAGTGGCAGAGACGAACCCGAGTTCATAGCTCACTTGAGCGTAACTTGGCACAGGCAATGACAGAGCTTGATAGGCTTGCATCCCAAATGGGACTGACGAAGAACATCAAGGAATTGGCTGCGACACTGTATAGGAAGCTTATCCTAGGACGATATGTCAAGAGCCGTTCAATTGATGCTATGGTGGGAGCCGCCATCTATGCTGCATGCAGACTCAGGAAGTCACCGAGGTCTCTAGAGGAGATATCGGAGTACAGCAGAGTCCACAAGAAGAAGATGGGCGCCAGCTATAGGCTCCTAGTGACCAAGCTCGGTCTGAGAATGCCTGTTTCAGAACCGGAGAACTACGTGCCTCGGTTCATCTCAGATCTTGGCCTTCCTGGCGAAGTTCAGAGCAAGGCACTTGAACTGCTAGACGAAGCAAAGGCTGTGGGGGGTCTTGTCACCGGCAGAGACCCAAGAGGACTAGCTGCAGCAGCCATCTACATCGCATCAATACTCACTGATAACAGAGTGACTCAGCGTCAGATAGCTCTAGCTGCGAGTGTTACAGAGGTCACAATTCGTAACAGGTACAAGGAGCTGGTCTCACGACTCAAGATATCGATGGCTCCGTAGAGTGCCTGGGCTGCAGAAGTCTGCAGCCAACCCTTTCTTTTTTCATGACACGGGGATAGTCTGCTCAAATACCTAACGCGTCCATTTGCTCAAAGAATCTTCTAGTTAAATGAGCACGATAGAGGAACCCACCCCAGCCGGAGTCTTCCATAAGCCTGCAAATTGGGCCTAGCATCTCCTCACGAGTGACAGTCTTGACCTCATAGATCTCGTGTGTATCGACAGCATTCATTTCCCCATTTTCAATCTCAGCAAGGAACACTAGTGAACGCCAAGGGATTGTGTCATCCGCGCAGACAACATCCAGACGAGAGTCCAATACATATCGAATCAAGCGGATTTTGAGTCCCGTTTCCTCATACATCTCCCTCTTTGCAGCTTCCTCGATAGGCTCTCCCATATTGGCGCCACCTGATGGTGCCCGGTATATTCCAGTGTCCGCATACGCATGCTTCTGTATTCCGACGTACTTTTCCCCGCTTCGAATGAAACATGTTATGTCATGGTATCTCCCTTTTGAGGTACTCTGCTTCACCAAGTCACATTCAAACTGCTGAAAATTGGCATTGAATTGAGTCTTCGCTGGCTCTCCGTACCTGGAAATGATGTCTGCCTCATCTCTAGGGTCTATATCCTTCAGATTACTCGCCTAGGAGTGGAAAATGTATGGCACCAAAAAGGATTGTGATTGCACGACATACTTTTGTGCGTTGGTGTTTTAATACAGGGTACTGTGAAGACAGGAGGCTTCTTCGATGGATAGGACGGTAGGTGGTGTTCTGATACGAACTCATCATGGTGACATTACTGAATTGGGAGTCGATGCAATCATAAATGCTGCAAATTCGGATTTATGGATGGGCAGGGGTGTTGCTGGCGCCATTAAGGCGAAAGGCGGTAAAGAAATTGAGGATGAAGCCCTTTCATTAGGTCCGATAAAACCTGGTGAGGCAGTGATGACTACAGCAGGGAAACTTCCAGCAAGGTACGTCATTCATTGTGCAGGAATGCCTCCTGGAGGAAGCGCAACATTTTGGAATGTTCGGTCTTCCGTCGCAACAGCCTTGGATATTGCCAGCGAACATGGATTGGAGGAAATAGCTGTGCCTGCAATTGGGGCTGGGATTGGAGGGCTATCAGAAGAGGAGTCAGCCAAGGCCATAGCCGATGCCATTGCTGAATATACACGAGCCAGTCGTTCTGTCAAGAGAATACTATTGGTAGGACTCAGCAATGAAATGTGTGACCACTTCGACAAAGCTGTTGAGGAGGCATTCATTGACCAAGTGATGGTTGATGTCATGAGGGAAGGCGAATGATAGCCTGGTCTTTCGGGTCAATCAAGATTGGAGTGCACCTAGGACCTTACAATGACGACAATATCAGACTGGCAGTTAGGTCGAAGTCAATCGGAGCGGCCGAAGGATTAGGATTCACTGTTCAAGAAGTATCATCCTCAGACAACATAGAATTCTGGCCTGAACTCTCGATCGCTAGTGACAATCGGAGGCAGGCGATCTATGAGTCATCCAAGAAGGCTCTTGAAACAGCTGAAAGGAAGGAAATCTCATCGGTTGGCTTCTATACCTTAGGCCTAGAGGTGGCGAGAGTGCCCAGCTGGGAGGTGGCGGAAGAGATAGCGAAGGCGATATACGCGCATTCAAAGTGGTCCAGCAGGGTAAGGGAGGTCGTCGTGGTCTCTAGCTCTCCAACTCAGGTAAGTTCATTTCAATATGCATTCGAGAATATTGATATCATCACACCTTGAAACGTCGCCTTGCTGCACTTGCCGACTCGACGATGGGATCCCAGGTATCACATATCGCTGGAGCATAGCAGTTTTCGAATTCAAATAGGTCCACAGAATTGACTTCGTGCTGGATGCCCAACGTAATGACGTTTATTCTCATTGCTGCATCTTCAAGACCTACAAGTTGCCCACCCACAAGTTTCCCGGTCTCCTTGTTGAAGTACGTCTTCACCTTTAGATCCCTGCCACCAATGAAATAGGGCGGCTTTGTGCTACCCTTTATTGACCCCTTTACAAGTGGAACCTCAAGTCGCTTGGCCATGTCGTCCGTTAGTCCAGTGCTTGCTATCTCCATACCGAATAGCTTTGTCACCTTCGCACCAACTATCCCTGGAAACCTTTCATCGCCGCCTGCAGCGTTGATGCCTGCAACTCTGCCCTGACGTACAGCAATAGTCCCCAGACCGCCCGGAGACGGTTGGCGTGTTACATATTCGAGATGCTCAGCGCAATCACCGCATGCATATACATCTTCAAGATTGGTCATCATCCTGTCATCGACCGTAATGCCGCGTGTTGATCCGATTTTGACACCTATGCTCTCAGCTAGCCCTGTGACCGGTCGAACTCCAGTGGCGACTATCACGAAGTCGGCGTCTATAGTAGACTCCTCTTCGGTTTCACGGCTCTTAAGGACGACACCAGAAGGCGAATCATCGCCAAGGACCTCCTGCGCTGCAGTGTTTGTGATTATACTGAGACCGTGTTCTCTGCAGTGATCCTCAACAATCTGTGCCATGTCGGGATCCACCATAGCGAGAAGACAATGAGGCAGGAACTCAACCACTGTGACATCCAGACCCTTCTCATGAAAGGCCTCGGCTGCTTCCATTCCTATTAGGCCACCCCCGATCACGACTGCTCTCTTTGCCTTACCGACTTCCGAGGCAAGAGCTTTTGCATCATCAAGTGTGCGGAGTCCGTATACTCGGTTCTTATCCAAACCTTTGATTGGGGGATCTGCATTCTCTGCTCCTGTTGCGAAAATCAATGCATCATACTTCTGCATGCCATCACCTTCTGCATTTTTGAAATGCAGCTCTCTTGAGGCATGGTCAATTTTACCAACTGTCACGCCAAGGTACGAATTGATCTTCAACTGTTCCCAATTGTCAGGCGGCATGAGAACCAGGTCATGAAAATCACCTACTTTTCCAGAAATGGTGTAGGGTAGACCGCAGCGCGAGTATTGAGAATAAGGCTCTGCGTTGAAGACCGAAATCTCGACATTCCTATTGAATTTCCTTGCCTGTAATGCTGCTGTGGCTCCTGCAGCTCCACAGCCAATCACCGCAATGTTATCAACCATTCTTTGGGTCTCCTCAACCTAATCGTAACGTTAGGCCCTGACTCGAGCGATGAAAAGCCCAACTTGAATGTTTGGAATTGTGTTGAAAGAACTTGACCACTCAGAATCAATAAAAGGGGCTATAGACACCGAATTAGGAGTACGCGATTTTAGAAACATTAGGTACGGTGTAGGGATTCGCGATACCTTGAAGGATAACGAGATTGAATGAAAATGGATTCAAGCAGATTTAGACCTAGAGCACGAGAGGCACATGGTTTTGAAAAGGAATTGATGAAAGCGATGTGCCTAGTGTTTTTCATGTTTGTGGCTATGCTACCATTAATCGCAGGAGATGCAAACATGGTAGCTGTAAATAGAACTGCCGCTACTGAAGATGCCAGTACTCTTTCAGTGGGTGGGCCAGAGAATCTGCTGCATGTAACGCTGCCTCCTAGCGTGTATCGCGTGGCGCCTGGAAGAGCTATGGGTCTGACTGGATTTGCGTACGTAGATATAGGAGATGAGTTAGTTTTATTCTTGGACCCCCTGAGTGGCACATCGTTCAACATGAGTGTTGGACCCGCTTACGGACTATACAACAGCCTTATTGTCGAGGATATAGATGACGATGGCCAAGATGAGTTCATTGGATTGAAGCGGCTCACCTCAACTTCCTTGACACCATACATAGTAGACTTCAATGATGACACCCTGACTGAATGGACTGGACTCCAAGGCGTTTCAGGGACCTTGCTCGGGATAGGCGATTTTAACGGTGATGCATCACCCGATTTGGCCTTTATAGCGAATTGGGCGCCAGATTATTCAATGCATACAATAGACCTGAGCACAGGGGGTATTATTGGCACTTTCAATGTGGGCACCTATCTTAGATCCCACAATGCAATAGGGAGATTCTCAGACCCTTCAGCAGACCAAATTGTATTGACTAACGATACACACGTATGGGTCGTCAATGGGGATGGAACATGCAATCTCAATATGACCCATCCTACACCGAGAGCCATAGAACGATTGGACTATGGAGGAGGTCTCTCTGACATTGTTGTCGCAGATATTCTCGGAGATCTAACCCTGTATCAAGGCACAAATCTCGCAACGATTTACCAGGTTGGTGTTGGTCCCCCGGGAGGGCAGCTCTATGTAAAAACAGGCAATTTCACTGATGATGGCCAAGAGGACCTAGTTTTGAGTTCCGTGAATTGGGGTCTAGCATTCTTCATTAACGGCACCAATGGAAACATCTTCAGAGAAACCCCAGGAGTATATGCCACCGCCCAGTCATTTGAAACAGGATTGATTGACCGTGACACAGTCACAGATGTTGCTATGATATCCGATCCTGAGAATCCAAGTTTCATCCACGGTAGCAATGCAGAGATAGCTTACACTGAGTCAACCATAGAAACGGTAGATTCGATTCGACTCTTTGACCTCAATGAAGATGCCTTGGAGGACATCTTCATCACATCAGGTAATGACCTCTATATACTCCTTTCAGAGCTTGACCCTCCTGATATCACACAGGCACCCCTTGATCCGCTTCACCCGACAGTTACTGACGACTTCATCACAGTCGAGGTGGGAGTCCATGAAACTACTGCTGTTGAATCAGCAGAGCTCTTCATCCGAGAGGCGGGTACTCTTGAGTGGACTCAACCACCAGGCGGGATGCAGACACCAGATGATGGCGACACGTTCTTTGCGTTTCTGGTTGGCCTACAAGCCGCGACCTACGAATACTACATTGCTGTAGATGATGTGTATCATAACACTGGGTACTGGGGTAATGAAACTCATCCTCGTATCTTTGAGGTCACGGGCCATTTTGCCTGGCAACATGATAGATCAGAGATATACAATGCAGGATATTCGCATCATCTTATTGCGCAAGGAAATCTCTCAGATGGAACTCCTTTGATATATTCTCTGGAATTAGACCCTGGTGGAAAAACAGTGTATCTGAACAAATACTTGCCTGAAGGAGTGCTTGTAGATTCATATCCTATCGACTTTACATCAGGATTTGATTTCAGGCTCGCCAGTGGCATGTTCGATGGCGATTCAGTTCTGGACCCAGTTGCTCTCGTAAGTAGGGGCGTTACAACAGAAGCCTATGTCCTACACGGAAGCAGTTTCACGCTTTACCACGCCACGGTATCTCCAGTCTTCCAGAAGACCCTGCGTACATTGGAGATTCTCGACGGAGATGGAGATGGGAAAGACGAGTTGTATCATCTCAGTACGTCCGACTACTACACGCTGGCACAAATGGATGACGTAGGTACCTGGACTTGGAGAAACCTAACGGATTCAACCAATCCCAGTCTTCGTCCTCAGTTCCTGATCGGAGCAAAATCTGGAGCTGGCAAAGCCAGTTACTTGACAATCATCCGAGGAAACTCCCTCATCGAAATAGTTGACGGATCCGACATCAACACCTATAGTTCGATAACCATCCCGACTGGTGGCTTCTCTGCGGTACAAGCTAAATCCATGACTACTCTAGAAAGAAACCTTGGCGGTGCAGAGGAATTTGCTATTGGAATGACATTTTGGACTGGACCCACACCCGAAACTAGATTGTATCTGTTTGATGGAACAGCTCAGAATATGGGAGATTTGGAAATGCATGTCATTCCTAATAACGACGTGACCTTCCTCGCTCCATTCGATGCAAATCTCGACGGCATAGACGAACTCGTTGTTCTTCATGACAGCGGCGAGCTAATGCTAACAAGAGTCGGTGTGACTCTTGAAATTGATTGGTCCATCTATGTGACGGAATCAACACCGCTCTGTGCGATAGAAACGGATTTCAATGGTTGGCCTGTCAACGAGTTTCTCTTGTTCACCAAGGAGGATGGACTCCTCACCATAATATCCAATGATGGTGGAGTGAGAACTGCTGAGGTCGGAGAGGTCTATGACCCCATACCAATCGGGAATGTTGATCCTGGCAGTGGGCAGGAGATTGCTGCATATCCTATTGTAACCGACGTTGGAAAAGCAGTCATAGGTGCAATCCGAGACCTGGATCTATTCTATAGACTATCGGTGGGTATTGAGTATGCTCCAGCCATTGTTGATCAAGGCAGCCCCTTTGGAGCAAATGTCACAGTTCTTAATATCTATGGAGAATCTGTCGATGATGCTGCTGTCTACGTACAAGCTAGTTTCGTGACTCCTGAAGGTTTGCAGACACCTTCTTTCAATTCATATTACAATCCCAGTGAGTCTCATTACGAAGCATGGACAGACGCTTCATGGCCAATTGGACCAATCAACCTCAGTGTTCTTGTCAATCATGATTTCTATCATTTCAGATATGCTTCCTTCCCCGATGCGGTCACCGTAAGAAGTGATCTTCATGTTCTGGTCTTTTGTCCGGATCGAGTTTATCAGGGAGGCAACATGACTGTTGAGGTCCTGGTTCATGACAACTTGGAGGCGAGAGTGGATGACTCTTCGGTCATGGTTCATATTGGCGGTTCAGATTATCCTGCAGTTCCAATGAATAACTCCTATTTCTTGGAGGTTGCTGAGGTGCAACTGCAGGCAGGCTCCCATCTTATAAGTGCGACAGCAACGCATCCCTTTGGAAATGGGGTGGGATATGGAGAGCGCATCATCGAAGTTCAGACTCTCGCATCAAGCCTGACAGTCATTACTGACTTCCCCGGGATTGCGCAGCAACATGACAATGTTGTAGCTGTGTTTCAAGTCTATGACGCCTACGGGAGACCAATTATTCACGCGTCTGTATCTCTTAGAAGTGAAAACGTAATTTTCCAGCTCCAGGAGTCCGCAGTACCTGGTGCCTATCAGTTCAATAGTACAATTGAATTGGGCATTGGAAACTATACCTTCAATCTGCACGTTCAGAAAAGCAACATATTCGATAATCCGGCCCAGCAGATCGAGTTTGAAGTAGTTGGTGATCTATTACCAAATGTGTTCTTCACTCCAAGAGTTGAGGCAGGTGCCACTTTTGAAGTGAGTGTTTTCGTCAAAGACGCGTTTGGCCCCGTCCTTCAGGGCACTTCAGTGGCTATCGAGATCAATGGCACAAGGTACACCCAGACAGGGGTGACAGGAGAGCCTGATTTTGTGTTCATGGTCCTTGCCGACTTCCTGATTGGAGACAACACCTTCACGGTCTATGTGAATGCAACCTACGCCAATCCATGGTCAAAGGTATACACTATTCGTGCCTATGCAGATGCAAGTGCATATTCATCCATCAGGTCCCTCGGAGGCGATACAGTTGCGCAAGGAGGCCAGACAACGATGGAACTGACTCTTGTCGATTGGCTCGACCGACCGGTCTCTGGTGCAACTGTGACCTTCTTTGTGAAGGCGCTTTCCTATCCAATGCAAGAAAGCACTCCCGGCGTCTATACTGCGCAAGTATCAACCGTTGGATGGTCGCCTGGCGAATACAACTATTCTGTGTCTGTCCATCATGAAGACATTGAGACTGGTGACGCTCTGGAAGGAGTCTTGGTCGTTACAGGCCAAATCGTGTTCGATGTCACATTCTTCCCAGAGTCAGGCACCCAAGGCCAATCATTATTGGTTGCCATAGCAATCCAAGACATCTACGGAAATCCGATTCCCGACTTGGATGTAACAGTGTCTCTGATGGATATGCCTCCAGTTCAAGCAACTGAAACTTATGCAATAGGGACATATGAGGTCAGCATAGTACAGATTCCAACAACTGAGGGATACGGCGAATTCACCGTAGGCATTACAGCCCAAGGCCAGTTTGTGCAGGCTACTGATACAACAGAGACTATAACGATAGATCCCGCCGTCCCTGACTTCGCCCTGTCAACACAATCCGTCAGCATTGGAGCTGGACTATCATTCCTGCTGAGCATCATTGGCATGTTTGTATATTTCAGAATCTCAGCTTCTACAAGAATAGATGACGAATCTGTTGAGGGACTTCGAAGGTCTGTGCGGCGGATGGATCGAATATACCTGCTGATGGCAATTGGTAGTGGTGCAGGCTTGATAGCATCATATTGGTACTTCATGCAAGCAGAACTTGGTCTAGCATTGGTGCTTACTCTAGCCCTGCTCGGAATGTCGGTGCTCATGTATGGCCTCTGGCTCTACCGAGATGCGGTCTCTGCCGTCCTCATCAAAGGGGCTCTGAACAGGGGTAGGATTGCCCTGGGTCTCTGGCATCTCGTGTTTGTGCCACTGGTCATTGTGCTGATGCTAGTATATGGCACGGGAATAGATTGGTTCAGGGCATACATCATTGAGGTTTCAACGTCCTTCGGTGATCTGACAATCCCGACGATAATGACCACAATCTTCGTGGCATATGTGTCATCAATCATCGTTGTGGTTGTAAATCTCTACAGAGAGGTCAGCAAGGGCATCAAGAAGGTGATGAGAATGGAGGAAGCAGGAACACCTCGAAGAATTGTTGAGGATGAGAAGATATCAATGATCAACAGGTTTAGTTCTTCAATCCGCCTCAAGTTTCTGATGTTCTTGGTTGTGGTGGGCGCCACTACAGTGATGTCAATGGATTTCTTGCAGAGCTTCCAGCTCGCCATCATAGTGCTGATGCCAGTTCTCTTCCTGGTGGTTATTCCATTCATTGCTTCGAAGATAATCCAGGCTCTGGGCAAGGTCACAGGTGCAGTTTCTAAAAGAAGTTCAGTACCTTCTGAATAATGCTAGGAGAAAGGACAACGGTGTGATGGCAGTGTAGCCATCACGCCTCATCATCTTCTGAATACTCCTCATCCGTTTCAGAGTATTCTTCGTAAATGTCTGATGCCTCTTCAGCGACATACTCCTCTTCTTCGGGCTTAGCCTCAGCGCCTGCAGGTCCAGTCGCAGGCTCAGATCTGACTTCCTCCGCAACGGAGAGTTCTTGGTCGTCCAAAGTGACTCTCAATTTCTGGATCTGTGACCTCCGTGAGAAGTACAATGCTACAATGACTGCAAGGGATAGAGCAGCTCCCACAACAGTGAGAGTTGTCTGGAAGGTGCTAGCTGCGCCACCTAGCAATGTCTGCCAAGTGAGAACGAGAAATGCTAGTCCGCCAATGTTCATAACGAAGCTCCGAACGGGAGTTTCGATCTTTTGTATCTCTGTTACTTCTGAATCAACGAGCGCCGCACCAAGGACTCCAGCATTGTACTCGTTTGACTTGGTCTTCTTTGCAAGTTTCCTGATTGAGAGTGATTTCTTCTTCCCCATCACCTGCAACGCCATGGGCACCCTACTGGCTATCAAGTCAGCATATTTGTCCTGAGCTTCTTCGATATCGATGTGACACTTCTTGCATTCGGTGGCATCAGCTCGCCACTTGGCTTTGCAGTTTGGACACTTGTCTTTGTTCCATGCCTCTGGAGCAATCTCTCTCACACGCTGGCGAATTCGATACTCACTGACTCCGCCTTCTCCTCGCTCATATGAACTAATCTCTTCTTCCGTGGCCTTCTTCTTTCGAATCTTCACCTGCATTGAAAGCAGTGAGAACAAAGCAGGTAATGCCCCAAGCACCGTGAGATTTGGAAGCGATCTTATCTCTCCAGCCTTCTTTTGAATAGAGCGCACCTTGTGGGCTGTCTGAATACCGTCCAAGAGGGATTTGAAACTTGTACCCACGCCTAGAATTGCACCACCGGTCGCTATTGCCGTGGCAACTCCAGCTACCGATGTAATCGCATCTATTGCCGATGCATACTCAATTGAAAGGAAGAAATTCTGCCCAATTGAATGTGGCGTATCGACACCGTCAACCTCGCCCTCCAATAGATAGTATAGACTCACTGAAGCCTCGAATTTCCCAGTTATTACATCGATTGAAATTCCTGCGAATTCTGTGCTTAGGAAATCGCCAAGAGTAACACCACCATGAACAGCAGGTATATCATCATCAGGATGCATTAGAGCCTCCAGATTCATTTGAGAAATTCCAATTTCAAAGACCTTTATGCTCTGATACCAAAAGCCTATCCCACCTTGCACGTGATGAATGGCTTGAGTTCCTATTACATCAATTTCAATGTCGACAGTTGTTTCAGCTTCAAGGTCGATTGGAATTGCATTTTCCTGGTCTGTATCTGTGATACTGACACCATTGATCAAGATTCGCGCATGCAGATGCTCGTTATCTCCGAACCATCCCGCTGGTGGCGCTTGAGCGGAGGCAAGAATCGTGCTTGCTAGAATTACTACTCCACATATGGCTAGAAAGCCAATTAGCAATCTTCTTCGGCGGAAGCGGGCCATATTGATTTCCTCACCTAGTCTCTAGCAGTCTGCTTCTACTCGATTCTCAGCAGAAAAGGGTTGTGCATATAGAGTCATCAAAAAACGCAGCTGCTGTCACATCGAAGGGCGCATCACACGAATCATCTCGGCCACTTTCATAGCGATTGTACGAAGTCCTTCGCTTTTCATTAGCAGTCCCTTGGCTCCAGCGGAAACAGCTTTACTGATGAGTTCACGGTCAACATAGGCTGTAAGGATGTGCACATTCTCAACGCCTAGTTCTGTCAGCTTCTCAGTACAGGCTATCCCGTCCATTACGGGCATCTTGAGATCCATCAATGTCATTTGAGGAAGCCTGCCTTCGGCTCTGAGTTCAGAGATCCTCTCTAAAGCTGCTTCGCCATCGATTGCAGGAATGACTTCCAGATCATCTATGTATCTTCTAAGATACTCAGTCATTATGTCAACTATTCCTGGCTCATCATCAACTATGAGAATGGTGGTTGTCACTGACATCTCATCCCTGCATGCTTCGTATTCAAACATGTAATCTTGGTGAAACCGACTTATGAATGGTTAGGATTTGCAGTTGCGTAGCGGCATTCTGGGATCGACTTCCGCTCCTGTAGTAGTTCTTTAGGAGTGTCAACATACAGGAAGGAGAATGAACATGGTATCACTAATAGAATCCTCAGCTGGAGAGGAGTTGAGCCTAGAACTAACCTCGGTTGCTGACTTAACTCCATTCACCAGATCGGTGGGGGTACTTCTCAAGATAGTTTCAACGAGTCAAACTCGACAGGTAAGCTCAAACAAGACGGGTAGAAGGTTCCTAGTTCAAGATGTTGTTGCCGGCGATTCAACCGCAAGAATCAACATGACACTTTGGAATGAAGACACCGATTCTCTACAGGAGGGCCGGACCTATCTTTTGACAAAAGGCTACGTGAGAGAATATGATGAATGCATGTACCTTCTTCGGAGTCGAGATGGTGAGTTTAAGGAAACTCAAAGACACATTGAGGATGTGAATGAATCAGTTGATATGAGCAGGCCTTTCGCAGGACAGAAGCCGCAACGAAGAAGCCCTCGAACGAGGACGGGTAGATCATTCAGGGGAACTCCGGGAAGAGAGGAAAAAGGATACTGCTCATGGAAGGGCTTTTGAGTCGGTTATCTGCTCATAGAAACCTGCATGAAGATTGACTATCACGGTGATTCCTTACCGTTTCCATTGGCTGCTCTACGTGGAAAGCTCCTGACTGCAGGTCTATCATATGGTGACACAGATGACATTCTACTGAAGCTGGCTAGTAAAATCGCAGCATCTGAATCAGGCATCTCCACGGAAACAGTAGCATCTATTGCGCGAGAACAAGTACCTGAATCATATCTAGCAGAATACGACCTCATTACAAAATACGAAGCATTAAGGAGAACTACAAGAGAGATTCCTCCACTCGTTTTAGTACTGGAGGGAGCATCAGCTACTGGCAAGTCGATGCTAGCATTGGACTTCATAGTCTTTCTCTCAATTACACGAATCATTAGTACTGATACTGTCAGGCAGGTACTCAGATGCATTTATTCCAAGGAAGAGTACCCGGAGTTGCACTGTCATACATACCAAGCCCATAGATATCGAAAAGCAAGCCCTGAGGAACTCGACCCAATGATCAGGGGGTATTTGGCTCAATGTGAATTGATAGAGCCCACTATCCGTGATGCTGTGGATAGAATGGTGCAGGAAGGAGCTGAGGGGTTGGTTGAGGGCGTCCACATTCTTCCCGGCAGTCTTCAAGACATTAGCCCTGGCGTCTTGGAGATTCTAGTCCATCCTGAAGAACAAACTCATCGTACTATGTTCCTTGCCAAGCATAGTGCTACTGGACTCAAGACTGTATCATCTGATGCAGAGATAAGGGAAAATGAATTCCTTGCTGCTCGTCAAATTCAAGAGTATATGGTCCATCTTGCCAAGGAATGCGGGATTAGAAGAGTGATACTATCAGACTATGAGCAAGCTTCAGAGGAGATACGTTTTATCATACTCGACAAGATTCGCGAACTGGTAGATGACAAGGGTAGGAGAGATGAACCTTGAGCTGGAAGGTTAATTCCCTTGACAGGCTCTTCAATCCAGAATCTATAGCGATTATCGGCGCCTCAAATCGACCTAACAAGCTGGGATCACTAACACTTCGCGCTCTCAAAGACTCAAATGCAAGAAAGTACCCGGTGAATCCGCGTTATTCCGAAATTAATGGGCTCAAATGCTACTTCAGTGCGACGGATATAGGGGAGGATATTGATTTAGCAATTATAGCTCTTGGGCCATTGAATGTCCTCCCAGCACTCAAAGACTGTGCTGAGGCAAATGCTGGAGGTGTAATCATATTCTCTGCAGGATTCAAGGAGTTGGGTCCACTCGGCGAAGAACATCAGGCGCAAGTAAAGGAGACTGCAGACGCATCTCATATAGCTGTCATTGGTCCCAACTGCCTTGGCGCAGGCAATCCGCGTAATGCACTAAATGCTACGTTCTTTCCACATCCTGCTCCAGTTCAAGGAGGCAGTGTTGCCCTTGTCAGTCAAAGCGGAGGTGTGGCAGGTCTTATGCTCTATGAAGCTGCTGACTCAGGCGTTGGAGTCTCCAAATTTGCCAGCATTGGAAATAGAGTCAACATCGACTTCCACGACATGGTGAGATATTTTGGACAGGATGATGAAACAGAAGTCGTCTGCTTGTTTGTGGAAGGTACTGAACACGCTAGGTCAATGTACAATGAGATGGCACATGTGACAAAAGACAAGCCGATCATCATGTACAAAGTTGGCAAGACTCCCACATCAAGGAAAGTAGCTTTGAGTCATACAGGCAGCCTAGCAGGTCGGCATGAACTATATTCGGCCGCTGCACGTCAGAGTGGCGCAATTGAAGCGAACACTGTCACTGAGATGATAGACACAGCCAAAATCCTCTCTATCTGCAGAAAGCGCCTAAGGGGGCGTAACGTAGCTATTGTAACTCATACGCTCGGTCCATCGCTCATAGCAGCGCAGATACTCGAAAACGCAGGGGTATCACTTCCTCCTCCTTCTCAGGGAACTTCATCGACAATTCAAAAGATGCTTGGAATGCAAGTTGAGATAGAGATCACCAATCCTGTTGATCTACTCGCTCAGGGCTGGGCTGATCCTGAAATCTTCGCGGGAGCTTTCAATCTGATAATGGACGAGCCACAATATGATGCGGTAATTATAGTGTTCTCTCCAAACTATCAGGATGATATTGGGGGAGGAGTGCCTATTGATCCGATTCTAGAGAAGACCTCCACTTCCGAAAAAGCAGTCATCGCAATTCTGAATTCACCTGTATGCACACCACCAACTGGCAAGGACAGATTGGAACGCGGGCATGTCCCTGTATTCTCAAATCCTGAAAGAGCGGCTCAAGCATTATCCAATGTTCTCAGCTTGTCTCAGAACTCTTAGAAACCGCTGGGGATGGAGTCACTCCCGACCCGCAATTATCTTCTGATTTGTTACTGTTTTCCATCTGTATGTCTGAAATGCGATTATATGCTGGACCTAGTCATCAATGAGAGATATTCCGGGAAGGAGCTTGGCGTGTCAAGAAGAACACCGCGTTATATGTTCAAAATGGTCAGCTTGGGTGACGCGGCTTCAGGTAAGACAAGCTGTATAATCAGATACACTGAGAATAGCTTTGGTGAGTCGTATCAGGCGACCATGGGAACAAACATAGCGGTCAAGAATCTTCAAGTTGCATTGACCGAAGAAAAGACTATGCCTGTACAGATTGTTCTATGGGACCTTGGCGGACAACCCGATTTCAAAGAACTTAGGCTGCGATATATGGCTGGAGCTAGTATCGCTTTCATTGTCTATGATGTGACGAATCCGAGGTCATTTCTTCATGTATATGATTGGTATTCGCATTTCATGTCTGTGAATCCCGATGCTACGGTAACAATAGTGGCAAACAAAATTGACTTGGAAGATAGGAGAGTGCCCCCTGAAGCAGGACAGATGCTGACCGATTGGCTGGACGTCACTCATATTGAAACCAGTGCAAAGACAGGCGAGAATGTTGAGGCGTTATTCACGGACCTCATAACTTCGGGAGTCAGAAAATACAGCGACAAAGCAGTTGAATGAAATATGGTGGGCGAAAGAGCAGGCTGGCCCCGTTTCTCTCGCCCTTTTAGATCAATGGCGACTTGCGCGCAACAAATGATCTGAGATGTCAGGGATTAGTAACGAACACTAGGATGTCAGGCACACCCATCAAAGGTACTTAACTCATCAAGTTTCCATTTGGGAAGTCACTTGCTTTACGGTAACCTATGCTGATTCTACCGAGCTATGGGACGAGGACTCCAGCTGCTAATGATGCATAGTCTAGGATTAGACCTGGGAATATGCCAATTACTATTGTGCCCACGACTGCGAGTACCACTGCGACAAGAGGAATTGTTGGTATGCGCAGGATTGTGCTTTCTGTTGGTTCCATGAAGTAGCAATACCTGAGAATCCTCAGATAATAGCCAAGTGCGAACACTGAGTTCAGTACAGCAATTATTGCCAACCACCAAAGTCCGGCATCAACCGCAGCTCCAGGCAATAGGAACCACTTGAACCAGAATCCTGCTGTGAAAGGAGCACCTGCCAGCGCAAAGACCAGAACGGCCATTAGTAGGGCCACAACCGGAGCACGGGTACTGAGCCCTTTCAGATCTTCATATGTGACTTCTTTTCCAATAGACACAGCTAATGCCCAGACGAGGATGAATGCACCTGTCTTTATGAGAGCATGGGCAAACGCAGTGAACATCGCAGCTGCTGCTCCGAAAGCAGTCCCTGCAGCTATCCCCACGAAAAGGAGGCCCATCATCATAATCGACGAGAAAGCAAACATTCTCATGATATTACGTTGTGAGAGCGCAAGGATGTTTCCAATGACCATTGTAAGGATGGAGATGGTCACAACCACAGGCATCCATTCCAACTGCGCTGCAACAAATCCTACAAGCAGTATTCTGAGCAAGGCACTGACACCGGTCTTTTTGGTCGCGCCGGCGAGATAACCTGTAACGCTTCCATCGGCGGTGGCGTATGCATCCGGAACCCACATCCATCCTGGGAACACCCCGACTTTGAATCCGAAGCCTATCAGGAATAGCACCATAGCAAGAAGCATTGCATAGGCGGAAGGTGAACCGGCACTCCACACAGAAGCCACGAATGTGCCTATCGCTGCAAAGCTTGTATAACCTGTAGCGCCATAGACTAGTGCGATTCCAAATACGATAAGGCCTGAAGACACCAGTCCCATGACGAAGTACTTCGTTGCTCCGTCTATGGCTCCTCGATGAGGTCCTAAGGCGACGAGTATGTATGTTGGAGTACTCATTAATTCCCAGGCAAGATACAGGGCAATAAGATCAGTCGCCATGACGACCCATATTGCGCCAGCAAATGACATCATGAGGAGAAAGTTGTATGTGCCTCTATTTCCTCCATATGTAGTTGACGAGAGCAAGATAATAAACGCGACAACAAGAATGATCCAGATGAAGAAATCACCAAACATGTCTCTTACGAATAGCCCTCCAAATGAAGAACCTGGGTCGATGAGAATCATCTCAAGACCCGCAAGGAATAGACCAATGAAACTTACTGCCAATGGACTTCTTCTCATTCCAACAATAAGTGCAATGATTCCGAATAGGATAAGTGTCAATGCTGGCAGCGATACCAGCCACTCCGCCGGGACAAGTGCAAAGAAGGGACTCAGGATGTCGCTGATAGCATCGATTATCGTTGAGAATTGTAGCATCATGGAATCACCCCTATCATGTCATTGACTATTGGTATCACTAGATTAAGGACAAGGTCTGGCCAGAGCCCAAGGATAATCACTGGTATCATCATCAAGATTGGCGCAATAAGATCACTCCATGGTGCTTCAGTAACTTCCTTCTCAGAATCAGGGTCACTAAACACAATTCGGTTCAGTGTCCAGAGGAGATAGCCCACTGTGACAAAGATGCCGAACGCAATGAAGCCAGACCAGATATAGACATTCACAGAGCCAAAGAGCACTAATGCTTCCGCAATGAATCCACTCATTCCGGGCAATCCAAAGGCTGCGAAGACTGCGAGGATAAAGACTGCCGACATCCTAGGAGCCTTTGTCATCAGACCCATGACATCAGGTATCAATCTGCTTCCAGCTGAGTACTTCAGCTGGCCGGCGAGGATGAACATGACAGAGGAGATCATCCCATGAGATACCATCATGAAAACCGCTCCCTGAACTGCAAGACTAGCTGAGAAGAGCTGACCTTCCGTAGCTCCACCACCGATGGCAAATCCTCCAATGGCAACTCCAAGCAACACCCAAGCCATGTGGTTTATCGATGTGTAGGCGACCATTGACTTCACGTCAGTCTGGCCCATTGCTACGAATGCAGCATAGATGCATGTGAAGACCGCGAGGACAGCGAATGGGATACTGAGTCGAGCAAATCCCTGCGGGACCATCCAGAGACCTAGTCTGATGAATCCATATCCTCCCATCTTCAAGAGTATCCCAGCGAGTATCACTGAACCAGGAGTCGGTGCTTTAACGTGGGCCCATGGAAGCCAGTTGTGCAAGGGAAACACTGGGAGCTTGACGCCAGCACCCAGAAAGACAGCCAGAGCAAAACCAATTTGGATGTTGATTGCAATGGGTGCAGCCTTGATAGCAATCATGTTGAATGTACCGGGTCCCAGGAAGAACAGTGCCATGAATGAGACCAGCATCACAGCCGATCCAAGATGTGTATAGATGAAGAATTTGACAGCTGCATGTTCACATCCCTCTTCTCCCCATCTACCAATTATGAAGAACATCGGTATCAGGACCAACTCCCAGAAAATGAAGAAGCTGATAAGATCAAATGACATGAAAACGCCAAGCAGCCCTGTCTGGAGCATCAGGAAGAACATGTAATACAGGTGCCTGGATTTGTGGATATGATTTGAGCTAAGAGCCGCAATGAAGACTACGAGGTTTGATAGGAACACCATAGCAACTGAGATTCCATCGACTCCAAGAAATATCTGAAGAACCGCGGTCCAGCTTGCGAATTGCACTGTA
Source organism: Promethearchaeota archaeon (assembly GCA_048939765.1). Classification (GTDB taxonomy): domain Archaea; phylum Asgardarchaeota; class Thorarchaeia; order Thorarchaeales; family Thorarchaeaceae; genus SMTZ1-83. The sequence continues at coordinate 70,973 of JBHLPF010000003.1, read as the reverse complement.
CTGAGTGTAAATGTCCATTCATACCACATTGCTCCAGGATTAGGCAAAATGGCGACAATAAGGACGATTGAAAGCAACAGCTCGAAGAAAGTAATGGCAATGGTAATTGCTCTAGCTCCTCTGCCTCCAACGATGTAAGCGATGAATGCTGCTACAAGTGGTAGGAAAAGCATGAAGGGGAGGATGCTTTCCATAGGCAACATTGCGATAAGATTTTGGATGAGATCTAGCTGCATTCTAGAGCACCCCCAGCGACAGAAGAACAATGATGACAAGTATCCCAATCCCGAACATGATCACTCCAACGTAGTCATTGACTCGACCAGTCTGTGCAGATTGGCCAGACTCTGAAGCGGCAACACTGTACGTAGATACCCCCTCAGCAAAGCCGTCAACCACATTGTCATCGAACCACCTCAATTTGGTGGCAAGGCCTTTGCCTGTGTCAGCGGACTTGAAGTCGATGCCATCGATGATCTTATCGTCAACATTCACTCGGTAACGCTCGGCAGCACTCAGGAATCGGTTTAGTAATCCATAGTACATTTCGTTGATGTACCATCGGTGCTTGAGGAAATTATGAACTCTCCTTCGAAAGCCTTTCTCCGGAACCCAAGTGTTGGGAGTGTCTGCACCCCTGATGTACATCACATATCCAGGAATTCCACCCAAAGCGAGTGCGCCAAGTGTAATCATGAACGGCACGATGCCCGGGTAGGTTAGCTTGACTTCTATCATGTGAGCAAAGTTCTCAGCCCAGGTGTGGCTCTCCTCAAGCACAATGTTCTGAACGAATGGGAAGACGAGGAATGCAATGATTGTGAAAGCCGCTAGTATATACAATGGCACCATCATTGCCGGTCCCGGATCATGAGGAGTTGAGTGATCCTGCTCTTCAGAGGGGCTGTCATGCGGTTCTTCATGCTCCTCTGAATCATCATCATGCGATTCTTCTTGCTCATCTAGGTCATCATAATGTAACTCTTCATGTTCTTCGGATTCCTCATTCTCGTGTGAGCCGTGTGACTCGTGATGGTCGTGACTCTCCTTGGAAGGGCCATAGAAAGTGATGCCCATGAGTCGGAGGCTATAAAATAGTGTGCAGGCGGCTGCTAGGACTGCAAAGAAGAATAGCATCCAACCTAACGGATTCGGCCATTCAACCGCCAGCTCATAGGCATACTCGATGATAGAGTCCTTTGACCAGAACCCTGAGAACGGCGGTATGCCTGCAAGAGCGAGAACACCAATCCACATAACGATGAAGGTCTTACGCATGTGTTGCTTGAGACCCCCCATCTTGGTAATGAACTTCGAATGCACAGCATGGATGACTCCTCCTGATGCAAGGAACAAAAGAGCCTTGAAGGCACCATGCGAAATCACATGCATAACGCCACTCAAGTATGCATCACCGAAATGAAGTCCCTCGGCCTGAAGAACGCCACCCACACCTAGTGAGAGCATCATGTATCCAAGCTGGCTGAGTGTTGAGAACGCCAGTATCTGCTTGAGCTCGTTTGAGACCATTCCCATGGTCGCAGTCATGAGGGCAGTTATGCCGCCTATAATCGCTACAAAGATGAAGAACGTCAGTGCAGCCTCAAAGCCAATTGCCTGTAGACCAGCAATATGTTCTCCTCCATTTCCCTCACCGCCAGCTGCTGATACCATTGTGACTAGGAATCGTGCGGTGATATAGACTCCCGCCTTGACCATCGTTGCAGCGTGGATGAGAGCAGATACGCTTGTTGGACCCGCCATAGCCTCTGGTAGCCAAACCTGCAATGGTGCCTGTCCAGACTTACCAATAGCGCCCATGAAGATAAGCAAGAATGTAGGCACTAGCATGCCAATGCCAGCCATGGTGCTCCACCAAGATTGGGCATCAGCAGCCATCTCGGTGAATGAGAAAGTGCCGGTGAAGACGAAGAGAATCAGGATTCCACCAAGCATGAATGCATCACCGATACGGGTAACAACGAATGCCTTGGTCCCGCAGTGAGTGTTATACTGTCCCTCGGTCTTGAATTGAAGAAGTGGGTTTGTGTAGTGAATGTCTGTCGGGTCGGTCTCGGGAGGGTTCCTCTTGTCATTCCAGAATCCTATCAAACCGTAGGAGCAGAATCCCATGATCTCCCATCCGATGAATGCGATCAGCAGATTGTTGCTGAGCACGAGCGTGAGCATTCCGCCGCCGAAGGCAAGCATGAGGAAGAAGAACCGGTCACGGTCTCCTTCATGAGCCATATATTCGGTTGAATAGACATAGATGAGGAAACAGAGGGTGCTGGCTAGAATGCCCATCACAACAGAGAGCGGATCTAGAAGCACTTCAAATTCGAGCCCTAGAACTTCAATCCACATCCAGCTTGTTGTCTGAGTAGGATGGCCGATTTCAGGCAGCAGCGACCAGCAGAAGACCATAGAGATTCCCATTAGGATCGCAGGAGTCCAGTCTCGTGCACGCTCACTGAACCTTCCAACAAGTGGAACGAGGAGGGAGCCAAGCAGTGGAATTACGAGGATAAGCCAATAGGGGAGTCCTAGCAACACTGTCAATCACCTCATGGAAGCAGGGTAGATATTCCTTCTACGCCAGGAACTATGACATCCAGTGCCAATCCTGGGAATATTCCAAATAACACGATGAGAACTCCAAGGATGATCATTGGAGCAGTCATCCAGTCCGAGCTCTCCTTGACATCCTCCAGTTCAGCTGGATGAGGCCCAAGAAAGACCTTCCAGAGATACCGGAGCATGTAGCCGGCACTCAATATGGAGCTTGAAACAGCCAAGATGGACAGGAAGAAGAACTCAGGTCTTGCAAGGCCTCCTGGTCCCATCTGAGCGGCGTCAAAGCCGCCGAGAAACATCATCCACTCACTGGCGAATCCAGAGAGAGGGGGGCTCCCTGCGATGCTCATTGCGCCGATAGCCGCGGCAAATGCGGTGATGGGCATCTTGTTTGAGAGACCGCCCATCTTGTCGACGTCCCTTAGATGAGTCTGATGAATCACCGCTCCAGCAGTCATAAACAAGACACCCTTGCTGAAGGCGTGATTGATGAGGTGGAATAGACCACCGGATACCCCCATTGTGGTTATCATTCCGAGTGCAAACAAAACGTAGCCCATCTGGGAGACCGATGAGTAGGCTAGCAGTCTCTTGATGTCTTTCTGGACGAGCGCCATAGCTCCTCCGTAGAACATCGTAGCCACACCAAGTACTCCAATCCAGAATGAGAGAGACGCAGCTGCAGGTCCAAGCGTTATGATTCCGAAACGGACGAGAGCATATGCACCAGTCTCAATCATAGCTCCGGATAGCAGAACTGAGATAGGAGTCGGAGCTTCGGCGTGAACTGGAGGCAACCACCAATGCACAGGGAAAGCTGCCATCTTGACTAAAAAGCCAGCAGCGAACAAGATGAAAATAATCTGCAATAGTCGGAGGTCTGACCATATGGCAGGAGCCATTGCTAGTATGGTGTAGAGTTCAAAGGTGCCTGTGAAGAAGTACAAAAGTCCTAGGGCGATCAGAATACAGACCGCTCCAGCCTGTGTATAGAGCCAGAACTTGAGGGCGGTTCGTTTTCGGGTCTCAGGCAAGCCCCAAAACAGAATCAGGAAGTATGATGGGACAAGCATGATTTCCCAGAAAATGAAGAACTCCAGCAAATTGGTGGCAAGCGTCACTCCTTGCATGCCCATTATGAAGAATAGTGTGTTTGCGAAGAAGGTGGGCTTGTTCTCAGTATGCTCAGTATAACCTACGGCATAGATGACTGAAAGGAATCCCAAGACAACAACTGCGAACGTAATTGGGAAGGCAATCTCATCCAAATAGAGACCGAACTCTCCGAGCACAACTGACCACGAAACCTTCTCAGCCGCCCGACCACCTTCGACCAGGATGCGGTAGAATGGAGGCACCATTAGCAATGCCCCCACCGCCGAGAAGCCAACTGCGATTTTTCCAGACGTCTTTTCGAGTCGACCGCGGAAGAGGTAGATCAAAAGCCCTCCGATAAAGAGGACTAGTAAGGACAAGGTCATAAATGGGAACTCGAATGCTAGCTGCATCAACGGAACCTCCTTCCACGCCACTCAAGCGGGTCTCTATCGAGAGTCTCTATCTTGTCAGGACCGTAGACCAAGTCCTCCCTCTCTCCCTCGCTGATATCTACCACCTGGGTGTGAAATAGTGCATCAAATCTGCAGGCTTGAACGCATAAGCCACAGAAGATACACCTTGTATAATCAAAGGTTAGGGCTGCGTCCTTCTCGAACTTCTTATCACTCTTATCGATACTAATAGCTACAACAGGACAAGCTCGTACACACTGCATGCAGGCTGTGCAATTCTCTCGCACGTGAATGTGCCTGCCACGAGTCCTCTCGGGATATTCCCTGTCCTCGAATGGATAGAAGTACGTGAATGGACGGGACATCACTTGACGGAATATATGTCTCAATATCTGGAATATGTCACCTAGGTTTCTGAAGAATCCCATCTTGCTCTAGCCTCCTATTCCAATAATTGCTTGTAGCAGGGGTATGTTGGCGATTCCCAACATCACAAGCATAACGTTCAGGATTGACAATGGAAGTAGATACTTCCAGCAGAAGTATACAATCTGGTCCTGTCTAAGTCGATGGAACGATGAAGTCACAACGACGAAAAAGAAGAATACGATCAGGAACTTGATGATGAATATCACACTCCCTGGCAAGAAATCTGGTCCTTGGAACCCGCCAAGGAATAGTGCAACTATGAGTGCTGAGTAAAGCGCCTGCTCGGCGAACTCCGCGAAATAAGTGAGCGTGAAGTAAATACCACTGAACTCAGTCCTCCAACCAAAGATGACCTCCGAGTCAGCAACTGGGGCATCGAATGGAAATGTACCAACGGATGCGATAGATGCGACCAAGAAGGTGGCCAAGTTGATTGGTAGCAGGAAGATGAACCAGATATTAGACTGAGCCATCGAGATTCCCATTACGCTAAGAGACCCAGCAATCATCGCAGGACCAACGGATGAGATGATTAGCGGAATCTCGCTAGCGAACTGATTGTTAGCTGCTCTAAACCCACCAATTAGGGTGTACTTTGAACCGCTTATCCATCCGGACAGCAACGCAATTACAGGAACAGCTGTCAAGAATGCAAAGACAAGCACGAGGCTGACTGAGAGGTCAGCGATGTACCATACTGGATCCCATGGAATGAATGCGAAAGGTATGAGTACGACAAGAAGCAGCAAGGATGGAAGAAATCTGTACATCCAACGCCTCGCCTTATCGGGAATGATAGTCTCTTTCCCCACAAGCTTGATTGCGTCTGCGAAGAGCTGGAGACCTCCGTATTTCCCTAGGTGGAAAGGACCTCGTCTGTCTTGAATTCTACCCCAGAGCTTGCGAGTATACCAGACTGCGAAGATAATCGTCATGAGGATGAAGACAAGACCCGGGAATAGTATTGCTCGAATCAGGAAAAAGAAGTTGGCTACATCAAATAGAGCTGCCCAGATCCAAGTGAATATCCCCCATATCCAGTAGAATATCCCGCTGACAAGGTAGAAGAACCACTGAATCACACCGTAGATCCACGAAGGGATTCCTTGAAGCCAAGCGAAGAAGTCTATTTGCAACATGACACCTCCCATCAGCGATCCCACCACCCTGGATATGGATCAAGCGATCCAAAAATGGCAATGAAGTCTGCAAACTTCGCACCCGGGACCAGATGTTTCAATGAGTAGTAAGAGTTGAAACAGGGTCCGCGTATCTTGGCCCTGTATGGAGTCTGCGCCTTTTCAGTGGTCTTAAGCCAGAGAGTTGAGATTCCTCTTGTTCCTTCGACACGACCGTATGCCTCACCCTCTGGAAGTCTGTTTGCCTTGGCTCGTGCCTTGGGGTCAACAATCGGGCCCTCAGGAATTAATGGAATGAGTTTTCGAATTATATCTGCTGAGGTCTCCATCTCTTTGAATCGCTGGACCATCCTATCGTAGGCATCACTCTCCCCAGGATGCTCCTTGCTCTCTGTAATTGGAACTTCCCAATCGATCATATCGTAGGCTAGATTCGGGTCAGGGGCATCTTTTCGTAGGTCCATTGGTAGACCACATGCTTTAATCGGTGGTCCACTCAAGCCGTACTTCAGCCCCTGTTTCAGCGTATACTGACCAATGCCCTCTGTCCTTGCTCTGAAAGTAGGACTACCCATGAGCATGTCTCGCATCATAGGCATCCGATCCTCAAACCGCTCCAAGGCAATATCGAGCTTCCTGAGCACCTTGTCAGTGAAATCATATCTTATTCCTCCAGGAGTGCTGAAAGAAACAGCATGACGAGAACCGCTGAGCTCCTCGAAAGTGTCGAGGAAGAACTCACGGTCAACCCACGGCCACAGCAACATAGCGAATAAGCCGAGCTCAGCCGAGAATTGACCCCACCAGAACTGCAATGAATGAATTCGGCTGGCCTCCATCATAATCGTACGTATGACCTTGGCTCGTTCAGGTACTTCGAGCCCTGCTATCTTCTCAACCGCCATGATGTAGGGATATTCAGCTAGAAATGCCTCAAGCATGCAGAGCCGTTCCATGATGAGAGACCCTTGCTGGAAGTTCCGGAACTCCAAGCACTTCTCAGCAGATCTATGGAAGTATCCGGCGTTCGGATCACATTCCACTACAAAGTCTCCAACAAGAGTCAGTTTGGCCGCCCATCCGTGCGCGGATACGTGCTGTGGCCCAAACCAGACTTCAGTTGTTTCATCTATGATGTCAGGGCTCATTCGGTTGCACCTCCTTCTGGTGGCTTGGGCTTTGGAGGCGTTTTATCAGCCTCATTGAGCCGTGATCTATCTGTCACGAAGCTCTTTCTAAGAGGATACTTCCCTTCCAGCTCCTCAGGAAGCAAAAGTAGCCTGAGGTCAGGATGGCCCTTGAAGTTGATTCCAAACATCTCCCAGGTCTCTCTCTCATGCCACTCCATGCCGGGGAATATGTCACACACTGTGTCCACCTCGGGATTGGTGCCCTCAAGTGAAACACGAAGGTGATACAGTGTCCTATTGGTTCGAGACCAGAATATGTAGATGACTTCATACTTGTCTTCCTGAAGGTCAACTCCAAAGACGCTCTCTGGAAAGGCATCTTCTATCTGTTCGTCAATCATCCCGACAACGTCCCTAATCCTGTCTGCTGGCACAATGCACTCAAGGATACCATCTTCCTTTGGCGTACATTCAACGCCAGGAAACTTGTTGACAATCTGTCTTCCAAATGTGGCTGCAGACATAGGAGTACCTTCAGACATCCAGCTTCTCCTCCTGTGAGATTGGTCTTCCAAGATCCACTGTTCCATGTCGCCTGTTGTAAGCAAGCATCAAGACTAGAGCTAGAGCAGTGTGAGCTGCAGCAACTGATATCAAGAGAATAATGAGAGCCTGTCCTGTCAGCGTAAAGGTAGGGCTGTAGACTGCAAAAGCAGCTATAGCGATGCTGACTCCATTCCCCATGATTTCAGCACCAATGAGAATTCTGATGAGGTTCCTCTTCACCATCATCCCATAGGCACCAAGGCCTATCAAGATGAATGCAACAGCAAGATACCAAGAAAGCGGGACCATTAGTCGGCCACCTCCTCACTGACTTCCGACTCAGAAGCTTCCTCAGAGGTCTCCTCAGGCTCCGGAGGTTCTTCCGGCTCAGGCGCTTCAGGTTCTGGTGCTGCTTCGATACCGAACTCGGCGACGACATCTTTCATCAGCTCTGCCTTATCCATCTTCATGAGCGCGATGACACCTACGAGGGATGTCACAATGATGAGTGCGATGAGTTGAACATAGATTCCATGATCTCCCCACAACCACTCAGCGAGAAGAGCCACGTTGTTTGAAGAATCGATTGTGCTCTCTGGAATCGTTTCGTTCCATGGGAACGTCAGTGCAAGAATTGCAGAGAGGAACATTATGGAGCCGGATACAAGTATGCCAACTTTCTTGGCGTGGGGCGACTCTATTGCCTCGAGTGTGGAGTCTTGTGCTCGTGGCAACAGGAGAACGCCGAATATGATTAACGCACTTATGCCTCCAGTGTACACCGCAATCTGCATACCGGCAACAAAAGGCGCTTCCAATAGAAGGAAGAATCCAGCTACGAACGACGCCATGAAGCCAAAAAAGAATGCGGCATACACAATCTCCCTATGTTCCAGTGCGAGGTAAGCCAGTACAATGACTATTCCTGCAATCAACAGAAACTCAACTGACTCGAACGCGGACTCAAATCCTTGCATCAATGATGCTCCCTCCCCGATGCGTGCGCTTTCTCGAGACGCTTTGCCTTTGCAGCGCGATATGCCTCGAGGATTTCCTTACCATTAAACGAAGTCTGAGGCAGATACCTCAGCGCATATCCAATTGCACCCATAATAATCACGACGAAGATGAACGTCTGCCAAGCGACTATGGGATTCAATCGTAGCGGTGAAACAGTAAGTAGCCAGAGAAATGCGCCCATTACGTCTATGATGACAAAGAGAATCGTGTAGATGATGTAGCTATAGGGGAATGACATTCGTGCTGGCCCAATAGGCTCTTCTCCACATTCGTATGTAGAAGTCTTCTCTGAGTTCTGGAGTATATGGGGTCGCAGCACCCAGGATGCCAACAGCATGATAACAATCAGAACGATTACAAGAATAGCCCAAACCAAGACCGGGATGAATTGGAGAAACAGCCTATCTGTCTGCAAGCCTCAAGACCCTCCTAGGTCCGTTATAGAAATAGTAACCTGCACGCCACCTAAACTGGAAGGAACCATTCCAAATACCTTCTTCCTGAGTTCTTTGTCCATAGCAGTCAAGCTCCAACCTTACCTAGGTGACGTATTCCAGGTCGAATCGTGTACACGACAGCCAAGATGATGCCCGATCCATCGAGGCGGGTCGCCTGATGGGTAGGACTACCTTGTGCTGTGGAAGTCGGCGTACAAAGTAGCATGATAAAAAGTCTTCGACCAGTTTCCCTCAAAGGGCTTAAATAGAGCACATATTCCAGATGGAAACAGTTTACCGACAAGGTAAAGGTGATACAATTGTCTTACAAAGAAGAGGGTACATTCTTCTATTACCTCGCGCTTCTAATCGGAATGGGATTCATTGGGGCATACTTCTGGATCATCTTGACTGTAGCACCGATTGATCTCACCTTCCAATACTTCATCTTCTTGAGTGGGCTGTTCTTCGTAGTAGCGACTCTTGGTATTGCATTCGCATCAACCCGCAGTGGCCGCATAGGTGCCACGATGGCTGCTGGAGTCTTTGGTGGTGTGCACGCATATTTGGACATCACCCAGTACACTGACCTAGCAGGTATTCTCCTCTTTGCATGGGTTGCCTTCGGTTTGCTCCTGGCGTTTGCTGCGTTTGCTTGGCTTCGTGAATGAGAGTCCGCGCTCTCATCCATAGCCTCCTCATTTTAGTCAGGACTAGAAGAATCTAGGCGGACTCAGGGGATAACAATTGCAGGTTCCAGTCTGCTCTATTCTGATGGAGTTTCATCAGTAGTTTCAGTTGATTCCGTTTGAGCTGGCTCTTCTGAAGTTGAGGTGTCAGGGGCGGCTTCCGTTTCTGATTCAGCCTCAGCCGCCTCCTCGGGTTCTGGCTCGGGCTCAGGCTCTGGCAAGGGCTTGTACTTGAAGTCGCTGACCTCCATGATTCCGGGGGTCACACTGACCTCCATCGGGTCCAACATTGAGAAACCGCCAGCCAGGAGGATTGCGCCTCCCATTCCCCAGGACGCATAGATGATATCACCGCCAAATGGTACCAAGACATAGATTGTGTAGAGAACACCTATCACAATTGCAATAGAGAGCATATTGACCTTGATCCTGCCGCGCTTTGGCCTGAAGTAGCCAATTAGAAAGAACACCATGATCAGAGGCCCACCGACCAGGAACGGAAAGTGAAGAGCCATCGCTGTATCAGCGACAACAGCCAGCAAGATGTCAAAGACATAGGCACTTAGGATGATTGTGCCGATCAGCAGCATGCAGTACTGATCGCTGTCTTCTCGCAATTTCATTGGATCATCCCCATTGCGTCCTGGTTTTCATACTTCATTTGCCAGTGTGTCGTGCCTGCACGAATCTTGTTCTGGAGTATCAGATGAGCCCTGACGAAGTCTGAAGGCTTCGGAGGACACCCGGGCAAATAGACGTCGACAGGTACTACAGACTCAGGCGGAACCTGTAGCGAGTATCCGTCCCAAAAGACGCCGCCACTGGCCGCGCACTGTCCGAAGGCGATAACGAACTTGGGATCTGGCATCATCTCGTAGACTCTTCGCAGTCGCGGAGCCATCTTCTTGGTAAGAGACCCAGATATCCATAGCACATCACACTGCCGCGGGCCAAAGAGGGGGAGCATCCCGAATCGTTCAAAGTCCCACCTCGACGCGATTCCAGCGGCACCATCGACCATGCAACATCCTAATCCGTATTGCACTGGCCATGGACTATGTGCTCGGCCCCATCGCAGCACCCACTTGAGTGGCGGCAGGTTCTGGAGCCACTTCAGAAGTATTGGAGCAATCCTGCCAAACCCATTCCTGAATAGGTCATAGAATATCCAGAGGAAATACTTACCAAACTTGAGAATAAGTGGTAGCCAATAGGCGAACACCTTCCCAGGATTTGATATCTCCTTCTTGTCGTACTTAAGCTTGGCTGCACGTATCTTTGCCAGTCGCTGTGCACCAAAGTATTGACCGGCCAGGTTGGCGAACCAGATTCCTGTCGAGTGAGCATGACCGCCATGCCGCTGTGCAATCTTGAACACAACAAAGCTCTGAGCCCAGGATAACATGAAGAATCTGCGCCGTTCATCTTCGAGGAAATAGCCCATCATGGTGACAGCATTCAAAGAGTTTACGTAGCCATCAATACCAGCTTTAGCGGATCCCTGTTCAAATTGCCAGTCATCAAGTATTGCGGTTAGGTTCTCAAGCGGTGCAAATGCTTGGCCAACAACGAGGGTAGGACCAGCTTTCTTGACTCTCATTGGGTAGAAGCGGTCACTCCATTCGTGGGTAGACACATGCTCATCATAAACAGTTCCCTTGTACATCTTTGTGACTTCTTCTACAACTCTGAAGCCCTCTGCAATCTCCTCCTCATCTCCGTCATATGCAACCATAATCGTGCAGTGATGAACCGGGAATGGGAACTTCTCCTCACTGTCCCAGATCTTCTTCTTCAGGTCTGTGTACTTTGCTTCTTCGAACTTTATCGTGAATGGAAGAGGACCATCTTCGAGTATCTTCTCTATAGCATGAACCATCAGATAATTCTCAGGGAAGCTCGAAACAATGACCTTGATAGGAGTGAAGGGCTTTATCTTCAGAGTCACCTTAGTGATGATTCCAAGAATGCCCTCTGTGTCACAGAACAGGTCACAGTCCTTGCTCTTGATCATCTTTCCAGTTGGCAAGACCACCTCGAAAGCAACCACGTTCTTGTTGATGTTCCCATACTTGAGAGACCCAATTCCATCGCCGCCCTGGGCCACCCAGCCCCCGATTGTTGCAGAGAGTCCAGAAGAGGGATAACAACGGAGGTCTAGGTTCTTTCGGTTCAGCTCAAATTGCAGATTCGCCCATGAGAGTCCGGGCTCAACAGTGACAGTCAGATTCTCTTCATCGATGTCAACGATCTTGTCCATAACACGCATGTCAACAATGATGCCTCCCTTTCGAGGAATTGCACCACCATAGCCCGAAGTGCCTGCCCCCCTTGGTATTAGAGGAACCTTGTACTTGTTTGCAAACTCGTACAGGAACCTGATCTCTTCAGGGGTTTGAGGCTGCACAATCGCATCAGGCTTGACGTTCATTAACCAGCCCACTTGTTTGGGCAAAGAACCAACATCCATGCCATGGATGACGAGCTCATGCTTCTCTGTGATCACTCGGTCTTCATAGACCTCAGCGAGTTCCGTCACTAGCTTTGGCTTCAGTGTCATGTGGACTCTCTCCAAGAGATGAAGCTGCTCTCAGGTCACGGTCGTGGAATCATGCTCCATAAAAACCTAGCGAGAGAGGGAGGGAATGGCGTTTGACACAACTTACCTAACAAGTTTTAAAGTGTGACGAAAGCTATGCCATTGTGCAACGAGCACAGATATTAAGGGCTGTTGCAGGGCATAACTCGTTCGGCAAAACATGTCGAGCCACGTGTCCCGATGGTTGTGAATGACATCATGGAATTCCCATCACTGAAGAAGCATAACCTTCAAGATATGCCATATACTTGTGCGCAATGTAGCTTCTGCCAAGTTGGCCATGGCGCCTGTCCGACCTACAAGGTGAAGCGCCGAGATAGCTACTCAGGAAAAGGGAAGATGATCATTGCCCGTTCATTGGCCCAGGGAAGCCTGAAGGCGTCGGAAGGTCTAGAGGGTCTTCGCGACGCGGTTTTCGGATGTACTCTCTGTGGAGGATGCGAAGAGATTTGCCAGGTGGACATTCCTTTTGTTCAGATTTACCAACTGATGAGGTCAGACTTCCAGAAGATGGGTCTCTGGCCTGAGCAACTTGAGATGGCAAAGAAGACCCTACTTGACAGCCAGAACATTCAGGGACAGTCACAGATGGATAGAGTCGAGGGATGGTCGTATTGGCATCCAGATGAAGACGCCCTTTTAGATACAATGGGCCAAGAGGCAAAGACTGCATTCTTCTTCGGGTGTGCCTCCTCATTCCGTGGAGTCTCCATTCAGGCAACAATTGCCACCACTCTGATCATGGACAAAGCTGGCGAGTCGTACACATTTCTTGGTGAAGATGAAGTCTGTTGTGGAGCGCCTATGATCATGACAGGCGACTTCGAGACCGCTCGTCAATTTGCTGAGCATAATATTGAGAAATACAAGGAACTCGGGGTGGAACGAGTTATGACAAATTGCCCGGGCTGCTATAAGATGTGGGCCCATGAATATCACGAGTTCCTTGGCATTGACCCGCCATTCGAAATCATCTACGGACCGGAGTATTTTGAGGAGCTTATTGATGCCAACAAGTTGGAATTCACCAATCCTCTAGACATTACTGTGACATTTCATGACGGCTGCGACGCGGGAAGGAACTCAGGTTTCTATGAACAGCCTAGAAAGGTCTTGGAGTACCTGCCTGGGGTGACTTTCGAGGAGCTGCCGCATAACAAGAGCAACTGTTTCTGCTGCGGGTCGGGCGGTGTGCTACGAGCTATTGACGCCGAGTTTGCCAACCGGATCAGCAAGTTGAAAGTGGACGATATTGAACAGACAAGTGCTTCAGTAGTTGCTGCATCTTGCCCTTCATGTGTTGACTTCATGCATGATCAACTGCCTCAAGCAGGATCGAGTAAGGTAGTTAAGGACCTTGCAGTTCTAATGGCTGAGGCATTAGGCTTGGAGTGGGATGGGTTAGAGGAGATCTATGAGTAGGCTGAATTCCATTCTGATGTGCCCCCTTAAAGATACAATATCAAAGCCCTAGCCAATCGGTGGTTTCGATACGCAAATAAGTTGGTGTGAAGCCTGTCTATGAATGCAAGGGACGAGCCAGCATGCCGAGAGAAAATGGATTTATGAGGAGATAGTTGACAGAGTTCCTCCATTTAGCTGGCTCCCGCCAGTTTACGACGTTTTGGCCCAATTGCTATTGGTCGAAGCGATAGGGATTGCTGGATTCCTGTATTTCGAAATGCCTTTGACCTCAGCCATCTACGGTACATTGGCAATTCTATATACTGTTGTATGGTCCGCTGGATGTCTTTATGTCATCCCGTGGCTGAGACGCTTAAGAAATCCAACTAACGATGAGGAAAGAAGAGTTCTTGAGTCATACAAAAACCGACTTCTTCTGGATAGGCGGTACGAGCTTGCAATGGGAATCACGCTTTTCGCTGGTGTTTGGGGATTCATCCTCCTGAATCCGACACTTCTTGCTGAGAACCTAGGAACAGGATTTGGCAACCCAATACTAATGGCACTAGTTGCAGTTCTTATTTGGGACGTTTCCTATCGAATTGGATTATCGTTGATTACCACACTCTTTGCGGCTAGGAGGTCTATATCACTCAGCCGCGCCGCAAGACGGAGAAGGGGACTTGAATACACTGCATATTCGGAAGTTCGGACCCTAAAGTATTTGGACTCAGTCAATCTGTATTGGGCTGCATCAGCCGTCCTGTTGCTGCCTCTGGCAAGCATTGAACCAATGCTGCTGTATGGACTGGGTGCCTTCTTCGCCGCTGTCCTGTCACTATCGGGAGCAAGTCTGTTGGCTATGGAACGAGTTCCATGGTTCCCGCCCGATGTGGAGAGCATCCTCTACAATGAACGATTTGCATATGTTGCTCTTTGTGAAAAGAACCAGAGTCATGTGACTCCAGTGATCTTTGTCTATGATGGAAAGTACTTGTATTTCGGAATATCGCTCGCCTCTGCGAAATATCGGAAGATCAAGAAGAACCCCAACATCGCTATCCTTGTAGATCTGAGAGACAGTAAGAATGTAATGAAAAATCGAGCTGTTATGCTTCGCGGAAAGGCGATGATTCTTGGGGAGGTAACTCCACTAGGACTATTCAGACTGTATCTTTATGGACTATGGATGCTCAGAGTACGGTCTCTCTTTGGTAGGAAATATCCACGATACATGAAGTACTATGACACACAAGAAAAGGACCTCCCCCTTGCATGGCAAAACAAACCATTCGTATCCAGAGTCATGGTGAGGGTCGAGCCTGAGAAGATAACATACTGGAGAGAGGCTAAGCCGCAGATACTGAGGGTGTGAATGATGTTCCTAGCCAAGACACATGGTGCTCCAATAAGAATCGCGAAGGAGATTCCAGAGGAAGCTTTGCGTATCCTCAAGTCAGGCTTTTTCTCATACCTTGGAACATCAGAAGCAGGATGCTTGCCGCACCTAACTGCGATGTTCTATATCTGGCATGATCCTACAAAGCAGATCTATATGATTACCACAAGAGGTAGCCACAAGATTGCAAACATCAGAAAGAACACAAAAGTGTGTGTAACCGTGGATGAGCGAAACGCAGTACTACCTGCAGCCAATCGCGGAGTCATGATTAAGGGTCGCGCCATGATGGTGGAGATGGAGCTTGTTGATGAAGAGATTACGATCAACTTCCTCTCCAAGTATCTAGATTTCCTCGGCGCCGGATATCCCTTGGGAAACAGAATTGCAATTCGGATTACTCCAAGGATATTGTCCTATTGGAGAGGTACAGACTTCTACAGATGGAAGAACCACGATTATTGAGTAGATTTCGGTTGCAGATGGTAACTCAAAGTGATTCCACAGCAAAACTTTCGAAAACGAACATGAAACTCAAATCTGATGATACATAACATCCGGTAAGGTTTTTTACTGGGTAGCTTGCCGCTGTGCATCAGTGCACAACCTATGGTGACAGATGTGAAGCGGAAATCAAGATATGCCATTATTGTTGTGTTAGCTGCTGCCATAGCCCTCGTCATAGCGTCTCAAGCTACTGTTGCCTATGTGACTCAACAGGGAGCCTGCGATAATACGGGATGTCATACTACTGCGACTGGAATGACAGTAAGCACGGACACTTCGGTAGATGTTGAAGAAGGAGCGGAATTCTCGTTTATTGTCACTGCTTCAGCAACATCAGGGCCAACTACGCTAGTCATCAAGTTCCCCTTGAATTTGGAGAGCAATGCCCTCTTCAATATTCCCAGTGATGGATTGGTTCGTGATAACTTAGCAGGTGACCTTGATTCAGACCCTCTGGAGATGGAAGTCAACTATACATTGACTGCGCCTGCGATAGCGGGCTCATATACCCTTGAGATATGGGCTGCAGGTAACGGTGGCTATGCGGTAGGAACTACAATCATTGTGAATGTGATTCATGTGGGAGAAGGACCATCGATAGCAGACTTCACTATTGAGCCAACGTCTCCGTTCGATAATGAGAGTGTACTTGTGTCGGCGAATGTAAGCTCGGAAGCAGGTATTGTTTCAGCAGTGCTACAACATAGGGCAAACACAACTACTGAGTGGACCAACATTACAATGACACAAGTTGGTGGATACTATCAGGCAACTATTCCAAGATATCCGGCTGGCACTACAGTAGAGTTTCGGATAGTCGCGAGGGATGTAGGTGGAATAGAAGTATTCACTGATCCGCCCTTACAATACACAGTGCAGGCCATTCCGCTACCGAAGTTGCACTATGGGTTCTATTTGGGTGCTCCAGCATTGATACTAGCGTATCTTGGCACAGCACTCGAATACTATGATGAAGAGAGATTCACCAGATTTCACGGGTATATGCTAACAATAGCCTACTTCCTCACATTAATCAACGTGCTTTGGCTATTTCAGGAAGACCCTGGAGCTTGGACTGCTTTGAACCCATCCTATCTTATCAACCCAGCTGAGCTGATGCTATTCATTCACTCTTGGCATATCTGGGTTGGAATACTAAGCATGATACTCGGAACACTAGCGCTCATCACCCATATCGCTGGGTGGAAAACATGCAATCTCGGCCTACCTACAGTATTGATGTGGACAGTACTCGGGCTGACAGGATTCTATCTCAATGCGGTTGGATTCTTGATGTGATGATTATGACTGAAGAACAAGTGGAAACCCAGACTCCAAAATATGATGACCAAGTCATGCGAGACCTTGCAGCAGCCGTAAGTCCGGATCGAGTTTCGAACATGCTGTTGGAGAGGATAGTGTATAGCGGCGATCCTGCAGCCCTCCCACAATTCCACTACCGCTGGAAAGGGAAGTATCTGGTCGACTATGTTGTACGAGTCGAGAATGTGGATGAGGTGAGGGAAGTTGTTACAACTGCGGCTGCTCACGGTATTCCCGTCATCCCAAGAGGCGGTGCATCAAGTTGCCTGGGGTCATCGAGCCCAACACGCGGCGGGATATCTCTTGACATCAAGCGGATGGATGCCATCCTTGAAATCAATACAGATGAAGGCTATGTCAGACTTGAACCAGGGGTTCCCTTCGACAGACTCGATGTTGAGCTCGCAAAACAAGGGAAGACCATTGGCATTTATCCAACTAGCGCTAAATCAGCTGTAATCGCTGGATGGATCGGATGCGGGGGTACAGCAGGCATTGGCACTCCCTACTACGGAGCTCTGATCGAGAATATCCTTGAATTGACGGTCGTGAATGCTGATGGCGAATTGGTCACAATCAGTGGCGATGAGATAGGACTATTCTTTGGGTCTTATGGCATACTTGGAGTCATCACAGAGGTGAAAATGAGAATCCATGATAAGCCCGATGATTTCATTCCGTTCAGCTACGGATTTGACCACCTGGAGCATGTGTGCAATGCAATGCGGCAAATTGCTGCTATTGATCAGAAACCGATCCATCTCAAGATTGCAGACAAGGACTTCCAGAGCTACAGCAATCCACTAGAGAAGGGCAATTATGTCCTGACAGCGGTCTATCCCAATCAGCCGGAAAGTGTCCCAATAGATGAACTCAAGAGGACAATTGCAGACAATGGAGGAATGGAACTTGGTGTTGAATATGCAGCTCATGATTGGAGTCTACGTTATGACAGCGAGTTCAACCCCAAGGAGCACTGTGACACCTTGATGTTTCAGGAGGTTTCACTTGAGGTAGACAAGCTCTATGACCTACTCAACAGGTATGAGTCCTACAAGAAATCACACAAGGTGCCTGCAATCTGGTTCGCAATGCTCGGAAGTCAAGGAAAGGTTAGAGCTGAATTGATGGCAATGCTGAATCCCGACCAGTATCTCAAGTTCATAAGCAGCAAAGGCATATTGCATAAAATGGTGAAGAAGGCTATTTCGCTTGGCGGTGGGCCTTACACGATTGGCCTTCAGAATTCAATCTATATGAAGCGTGCATATCCAGAGAGATTAGAATTAATGAAGGCAGCAAAAGAAAAGTGGGATCGGAGCAATATAATGAATCCAGACCGTGTGACCTCATGCATGACGTCATACTTCAGGATGAATGTGTTGTTCCTAATGGCCGCTGGAATAAGGCGCCTATCAAGATATGTGGGGAGATGAGGTGAGAAGACAATGAGAGTTGACATAGACAAGGAAACTATGCGCCACTGTGGGTCCTGCAACTATTGTCGCGATACATGCCCAATGTATATTGAGTTGGGCTCTGAACTCGACAGTCCGGGAGGAAAGATCAGAGCACTTAGGGCATATAGAGAAAAAATGAGAAATCCCCCTCAGGAATTGCTGCAGAGGCTATATTGCGCTGATTGCAGAAGGTGCGAAGCTATTTGTCCAGCTGGAGTGCCTGTGACTCACATATGGCATGAAGCTAAGGCCAATCTCCTCAAGACTGGAGGAGAAATGTCAGAGAGTCTCGTGAAAGTCATTGATTGGCTTGACAAGGAAGGAACGCCATTCATAGGATACGAATCCGATGACCGAACCATCTGGGCTGAAGACTTGGAATTGCCCGAGAAATCCAATACAGCCATCTTCAGTGGTTGTATGGGTAGCTTCTGGTTTCCAGATCAACCTGAGATGGTTGTAGATATGTTGCAGAAACTGAAGGTCGACGCAGGGTATGTTCCCAGTGAGGTCTGCTGCGGTCTCATGTCATACTGGGCTGGTGACGATGCTGGCTTTGAGAAAATAGCTCGCGAGAACTATGAGATGTTCAAGAAAGCAGGCATCCAACATATCGTTACAGGCTGTGGAGGATGCTATGGAACACTAGCTGAACACTATGCGCAAGTCATTCCGGAATTCGATGTTCAGATACACCATACTGTCGATGTTCTTTCAAATATGGTGCGAAATGGTGTCTTGACTTTCAAGGGGAAAGAAGGAAGCTATACATTTCATGACAGCTGTCATCTTGGAAGGGCACTTGGCATATATGAGCAACCAAGAGAGATCATCAGAGCAATTCCGAATCTAGAGTTCGTAGAGCTGCTTAATAATAAAGAGAACGCAAATTGCTGTGGCGGATTCCTCACGGTCCTAGACCCGCAATTGTCTGAAGATGTTGGGAAGAGAAGGGTTAATGAAGCCGTTGAGCTAGGTGTCGATGGAATGATTACTACATGCATATCATGTTATAAGAACTTGAGCTACTGTGCACGTGAAACAGACTTGGAAGTAATTCAGCTAGACGAGTTAATCTTGGATCTTGCACAGTCATCTCTTGTAGAGGAGTGAGAACCAAATGAGCGAATCAAGAAAGGGGACAAGGGTTGTGGTTGTAGGCGCGGGCATTGCTGGATTCAGCTGTGCTCTGGAGCTTAAGGGGCTTAAGGCGCGATGTACAATCCTAGAGAAAGAGAAGACTGTGGGCGGACGAGCCAGATCCTTCACCGAATCTGGCTACGTGTTTGATCAGGGCCTCCACTTCTTTGTTGGTGGTTTCAAATCACTGATTCCAATTCTCGAACGAAGTGGAATCAGAATGACCACGGTTGGAGAGGGAGCTGTCTGGCTCAAGAGCGGAGACAGACACATTGTCCGCAAGTCTGCGGTGGACCTCGCCAAGTTCGGATTATTGCCTGTTGCTGATAGGGCACGTCTGGGTTTGCTTGTCCAAGAGAGTATGAACAGACCTGACGAAGAATTCCTTGAACTAGATAAGATGACCTTTTCTCAATATGCAGATGAAAAGGGCATAGCTGAGTCCATCCAAGAGGACTTCTATGATCCACTGATAAGAACTGTGACCTTTATGACTCCGGACGAGGTTTCTGCTGGTCAGTATCTATACTCTGAGAAGCAGAGGTTCGCATATGAGGATGGATTCAAGGCGATGTATCCTGAGCGAGGAGGACTGGGGAGTGTCCCATACACGCTCATGCTTCAAGCACGCAACTTTGCGGTAGAACCAAAGGTGAACTCCACGGTCAAGCAAATCATTATTGAGGACGGCAAGGTTCAAGGAGTCGACTACGAGCAAGATGGCAAGGATCAGCACGTTGATACCGATGCAGTCGTGGTGACCACACCAATAGACCTTCTTCCGAATCTTGTGAACATGAACAAGCTACCGGCCGATTTTGGCAAGGCTGTTGGTAAATTCACTTATGCTCCATCAACCGTAGCCTACTTCGGCCTTTCATCTCGTGTGCTTGACTTCAATGTTGGTGCCTTTGTACCTGGCAGGAAGATCAACATTGTAGCTGAGGCGAAACGGGTCTCTGGAGTCCTCGCTCCTATTGGCGAATCACTATTGACTGTCACCAGTATCGATAAAGAACTGCTGAAGATGAGTGATGAGGAAGCGACCGATGAAATCCTCAGTGAACTCAAAGAACTCATCCCTGGGGTCGAAGAGAAGGTCACCTGGAAGAAGAGCTGGAAGATTTGGCGGTCAGTCCTTTCTCAGCCCCCTGGCATCTTGGAGGACCGACTCAAGACGAATAGGACCGGGGTCGAAGGACTCTATGTTGCTGGGTCATTTGCCAACTGTGGAATATACTATGCCAGCATGGAAGCGGCTTCTAGGTCCGGAATTGCCTGCGCTGGCGAGATGATTCAGGACCTGTCCTAGTTTTATAGACAATCCGGAGTGCCTGTATGTGTGCTCCGGTGTCCTTTCATTTTTGAACCTAGCCTAACAGTCTTAAGGCGAGATAATGGACATTCCTTTGGAATGACTAGAGCTGGGCCGATTGAACAAAGCGGGCAGAAGAACGACCCGTACGTCTGTGCATCTTGTGGTAATTGCACACTCGTATGTCCAGTGTTTCGCCAGATGAGATGGGAACCATACGGCCCTAGAGGAAAACTAAGCATTACAAAATCGATTTTAGAAAAGGAAGCCGAGTTCAATCCAGATTTTACGAGGAAGCTCTTCCTCTGCACACTGTGCGAACATTGCACGACTGTCTGTACAACTAGTATCAGGCTCGATAGGTTCTGGGAACTAATGCGCGAGGAGGCAAAAGAAAGAGACCTTACTCCACCACCAGTCAAGTTTGCCAGCGAGTCAATCAAGAAAACTGGCGACCCATTTTCCATAGGCAAATCCAACAGAATGCTGTGGGCAGAGGGCATTGAGGACATTGTTGAGCCGAGAATCAATGCAAAAGCAGATGTCGCATACTTTCTTGGATGTAATGTATCACTGAAGCACCAGCTCCATGCCGTAGCCAAGTCGATGATAAGAATCATGGAACATGCAGGAGTCGAATATACTCTTCTCGGAGAGAACGAATCATGTTGTGGAGCTCCTCTGCTTTGGGCTGGAGAACCCGAAGGAACTCCAACCATGGTTGAGAAGAATGCGCAAGCCCTTGCTGATCTCGGCGTAAGGAAAGTAGTGTTTAGTTGTCCATCGTGTGCTAGCACCTGGATTAGTTCGATGCATAAGAGCTCAGGAACTTCAGCTGTGAGAAAGATGGAGCTCCTAACTGCTTCACAGTTCCTTAACCAGCTCATCGAGAAAGGGCGTCTTTCTTTCGAAGAGCAGCCTATGATTACTGCCACCTATCACGATCCTTGCATTTCAGCTAGGGTCCTCGGTGTTTCAAAAGAACCTAGGAACGTGATAGAGAGGATTCCTGGAATCTATCGAGTCGAAATGGTCCCTTCTGAGGAAGACACCAGATGTTGCGGATCGCATGCCCTTCTGAATATGATTGATCCACACTTGTCCGCACAGATTGCGGAGATGCGATTGAGGGATGCATCCGTCACTCCAGCATCGCTACTTGTGACAGAATGCCCCAGATGTGAAATGGCATTCGATCTAGCAACAATTACCCTAGGTTATAGCATTCAAATTCTAGACATTACACAGCTGGTGGCAAATTCATTGCGTTCGGGGTATGAGAAAGGAGGCGAGTAGCAATGAAGGTCGTGCCACAGGAATTGGAGGACATCGTGGGAGCTGATAATATTACTGCAGACAGTGAAACCTGCCGCATATACTCTGAAGATGCAGCCAATTTGCCAGCACTAGCCAGTCAGATTATCAAGAATGAATTCGATTTAGTCGCTCAACCAGTCACAGTGAAATCGCTGCAATTACTTCTCCGCTACGCAAGCAGGAATCACCTGCCAATTGTTCCGAGGGGAAATGGAACATCAGGCTGGGGAGGCTCTATTCCTGTCAAGAGAGGACTTTGCGTGAGTCTCACGCAGATGAATAAGATTGTACATCTTGATGACTATGCCTGCACGGTTACGGTTGAGGCAGGAATCACCTGGCGGGAATTGCTGATGATTCTTGAGCGAATGGGCACCACTTTGCCGATCTATCCGTCAAGCGCAACAGCGGCAACAGTTGGAGGTTTCGTAGCCAGTGGGGGTTTCGGCATTGGATCAGCCAAGCATGGTGAGATTGGTGATCAAGTGGTTGGAATTGAAGCAGTTCTGGCTAATGGCAAAATTGTCCGAGTTGGCGAAGTAGTCCTAGGACCTCAGTCTGATGATTTGCAGGATGAAGCAGCTGAAGGGACTGCTTGGCTCTCTGAGAAAGCAGGTGGCAAAATCAGACTCAATGAAGTACTCTCCAAAACCTATGGAACTCTTGGCATTATTACCAAGGTCACACTTCGAACCATTCCCAAACTCCAACTTCGTCCATTTGCATGCTCATTCGACTCAATAGAGGACCTCGCCAAAGCTGCTCAGCTCATGATAGACGGCGCATTGCCTTATCATCTAAGATATCTTGACAGCAATCACACCTCTAAATTAGTGACCTTGATTGGCTTCCCCGCTGAATGGAATAAATTCGTACTCGCCGGAGCACTACATGGAACCATCTATGATAATGATGATGGAATTGAAGCAATCGAGAAGTTCGTCAGTGCGAATAATGGAATAATGTTGGATGAGAAGCGTGCAGACTTCTATTGGGATGAAAGATTGTATCCATTGAGATTCAAGAGACAAGGACCTAGTTTGATTCCAGCTGAGGTCACGACTCCTGTGGATCGCCTCCCTGAGCTTCACCGAAACACCTTGAACAAGTTAGGTAGTTCGAAATTCGCCGTTGAAGGAACTATCGGCGCTGATGGAGTGGCATCCTACCTAGTGTGGATTCTTGACGATGAGAGAAAGAAAATCAGGCACACAATAGGGTGGCACCGATCTTTTGACATTGCTGCTTTGGCTGGAAAGTATGAAGGACATCCCTATGCGGTAGCACTCTGGAATACCAGACACTCAAAAGAGTTCTACGGTGAAGAGAAGATTGCGAAGCTGTCACAGCTGAAGAAAGAGATTGATCCCAATAATATGATGAATCCGCTGAAAGTCTTTGGAGGGCGAGCCCAAACTGCATGGCATTCGCAGGTCTTTGGCTTCGGTTTGGGCTTCGTTCTTGCATTCGTCATGCTTTACTTTGGCCCCCAGATCCTGGGACTCGAATGGGCTGTGAACCTTGTTTTTTCGTTTCCAATCCCGGCTATTCAAGTGCAACTGATCTGGATGCTATCGTTCGTGGGCGGAGCGTTAGGTCTATTAGTCATTAAGCTGATGACGATAAATCAGGCCCTGGCCGTGGGAATTCCCTTGTTGAGAGTTCTTGATAGGATTCTCAATCGGTAACTCTTGTAGAGCCAAAATGTGGATGATACTCGAATTACTTACGTATTGTACCTCTCGATAGGAGTTAAGTCTCAGGACGTAACAGGCGGCTTTCGAAACCTACAATGTAAGCTTCCGATATGCTTAAAATGGCGTTGCGTGGTTCCGGATTGAAACCATGGCCTTGGCCAACGACGAACGAACTCGATATAGAGCCTTGTTCAGAACCAATGGAGACAACCAGATGAAGAAGCAGCATCGCAGAATGACCTTGGTTATAGCGACCCTGGTCATCTCAGTGTTTATCTTGGCGAGCAGTTCTTTCGCTATACCGGATTACAATCCTAATTGCGCTCTACAAGCGGGATGCCATACAACCGTGGGTACTACACTTTCAACGAATGCGACTGGGACGATTGAAGCAACTAGGGGAGTATCATTCCTGCTCATCATAGACGCAAGCGATAGTACAGAACATATCGCAATCAGCATTAAAGACGGAGTTGCTGACAATGGGGAGTTCACAATCTCTGACGATGTAGTCTGGGATGGAGATGCTGAGGATGCAAATGGAAACGTAGGAGAGATCCAAGCGTCAATCACATTTACACCTCGGACGGTAGGATCCTTCGTAATCAGAATTTGGTCTGCTGAAACTGGAGGAGTAGGCCGGAGTGTTGACATAAATGTCGATGTGGCAGAGAACACTGCCACAACAAGTCCCCCAACAAGCACACCGCCGACTACAACAACACCCCCTCCAACGACACCATCTCAGGAGGAGCTTATTGCCATATGGGAGCTGATGATGTACACCATAACTCCAGCTTCGGCAGTGGTGCTTGCCATCTTAGGCTTGTTTGTTTTGAGGAGGGCCCGAACCTAGAGGGTGATTATCATGGCACTACATCCAGTCTTTGTACACTTTCATACCGGCATAGGAGCAGCTGTAGCGGTTATTGCATTGCTCAATATCGTATTCAGGCTAGTGTTTCGAGATGGCATAAGAACCCCCGGGACAAGAATGGCAAGGATCTTTCATGAGTTTGATGTCTTCATCTATTGGGGAAGCATAATAACACTCATCGGCCTCTTCGTAGGGATGGCGACAGGCTTCTTGGATTGGCCAATGGTTGCACTGATAATTGACCCCTATATGAGATTCAAGATTCTCTGGTCAATTGTGGCAACAGAGATCTATATCTTCCTAGTTATTCTTCGAACCAGACTTGGCGATAGAGTGTGGGACAAGACCTCAGGTTTTCTCACTTATGGGATAGGCTTAGTTGTTGCTGGAGTATTGATAATCATAATCGCTGCATTGGGAGGGATCGCGGTTTATCACGAATCGATTCTGGAGCCAATACTTGATTGGATAGGATTGCCTTGGCCCTGAAGAGGGATGTTGATGGGAAGCAAACTCTTTGAAAAACTTAAGGCAGAGAACCTGGATATTGAACCGACAGTCTGTGCAAGGTGCGGTTTCTGTACGTTTGTATGTCCTGCCTATCTAGATACTCTGTGGGACTCACAATCGCCAAGAGGAAAGCTGTATCAACTGAGGGATTTAGTCAAAAAGAATCAGAAGATTCCTCCAGACTTTGCTGACAGGATATTCAAGTGTACTCTGTGTGGCGCTTGTCAGGAGATTTGCCAGACAAACATACCTCTGCTTCGTTTCTGGCAGTTGATTCGAAACGAAGTTGGGAATCTCGAAGAATGGCCAGAGATTGTGAAATATCTTGACGAGTCTCTGAGGAACACCCAAAATATCATGGAGATGGACCAATACGACAGAATGCTTTGGGCGGACATGGTCGACGACTTGGTTGAAGACAAAGAGATGGCGCATGCAGAGGTCGCCTATTTTGCGGGCTGCAATATTTCATTCAAGGGAACACTAGCGTTCATGGGAGAGAATACTATCAAGGTTTTCGATCATTTAGGAATCGATTTCACAGTTCTCGGAGAAGAGGAGACTTGCTGTGGAAATCCCTATTTTGTTGCAGGTGAGTTTGAGAAGGCGAAGGGCCTAGCCAAACATAACCTTTCGACGCTCAAGGATTTGGGTGTCAAGACAGTAGTCTTCAACTGCCCTGGATGCCATCGCGCGTTCTCTGAGGAGTATCCGCACCTTCTCGGGCAAGAATCTGTAGAAGGCATGGAATTTCTGTCGTTTTCGCAGTTTATAAAAAAGATGATGAATGAAGGCAGAATAAAGTTCACCAAGCCCTACAATCATGTTGTCGCTTGGCACGACCCCTGTGAGCTTGGACGACATCAAGAGATCTATGATCCTGCTCGTGAGGTGTTGAGTGCGATACCAGGGCTGGATCTTCGAGAGATGAAACATAACCGAAACAAAGCTAGATGTTGCGGAGGGGGAGGTCTACTAAAGGGTACCAATCCGATGATGTCAGTACGAATCTCTGGGCGTAGAATAGAAGAGGCTGAGAAGACAGGAGCAGAGATTCTAGCAAGTGAATGTCCATCCTGTACAATGTCTTTCACAGATGGCATCGAGGAAAAGAAGTCTGAGATCAAATTCAAGGACTTATCCCAGATTGTGGTGGAGGCACTAGGTCTTTAGGAGTGATAGGCGTGTTAACAGCGAAACAGGTTCAGGAACTTGCGGACATCACAGGTGAAGACTATTTCTCAGC
The DNA here is from genome assembly GCA_048939765.1 of Promethearchaeota archaeon. Lineage (GTDB taxonomy): Archaea > Asgardarchaeota > Thorarchaeia > Thorarchaeales > Thorarchaeaceae > SMTZ1-83. The sequence continues at coordinate 44,701 of JBHLPF010000003.1, read as the reverse complement.
TGAGGGATTCATGAGGAAACTATACTCTCATGATATTGCAGCGCTTCCTGGATTGGTCAATGATATTCTCATCACGGAAGCAGAAGCTGTGGCTCAGCCGGTAAACGCGAAAGTCGTATCAAATCTACTGAAGTATTGCATAGAACAGAAGATACCCGTCGTTCCCAGGGGTCATGGAACAAGTGGATATGGGGGAGCTCTTCCAACTAGAGGCGGACTTGTTATAGAAACCACTAGGATGAACGAAGTCCACGACATTAATCACGAGAACATGACAGTTGAAGTTGGCTCAGGCATAATCTGGGGACGCTTGCTTGAAATCCTGGAGGACGAGGATCTTACAGTTGGGGCATATCCATCCAGTGCACCGTCTAGCACAGTAGGAGGCTGGGTTGCGGCCGGGGGTTCTGGAATTGGCAGCACCAAGTACGGAGGAATCAGAGAACAGGTTGTTGACATGGAAGTTGTTCTTCCAGACGGCAGGATATTTAGAACAAGTGACCCGCCAGATGACATCGTGACAACAAAAGGGAAGACCTACCAATATTTCCCAGGTGATGATAGTTACGTCTGGGGATCTCAAGAAGCCGATGTAACCCAAGATGATGATGTGAAAGAGCTATTAATCGACAGTAATGGAGCTCTAGGCATTATCACAAAGGTCGTTCTGAAGATAATTCCTCTAAGGAATATCCACCCTGTTGTCGCATCCTTCCGAAGCCGAAATTTGATGCAGGGAGCCTTGGCAGACTTGTTGAAGGCAACACGACCGTTCTACTTGCACTTCATCACAGACTCATTTCACCGTATGCTTGTCGAAGTTGGCCAAGCACCCGACACAACAGGTGAATGGGTAATTCTCTGCACGTTTGAAGGCACTGAAGATGATATTGCTGGAGAACTGGAGAAGCTCAAACATGTTGTCAGACGTCACAATGGTACAGTGGAGTCAGAAGAGATCGCGCATCACGAGTGGGATGAGCGATTCTACCCAATGAGGATAAAGCGATTGGGACCAAGTCTGGCACCTTCCGAAGTCTATGTACCTGTTGAGCGATTGAATGAGTTCTTGGCACATATGGATGACCACTTTAAGCGTGAGAAGTGGGCAGCTGAAGGAGCAGTGTCCGATAGGGGAGAAGTCGCGGTTCTAACTTGGTTTTTGGATGATGAACGCAGGACAATACCGTTCCTGATGGGCTGGTATCGTTCTCTTGATGTCATTGACATTGGTGTCAAATATGATGGGAGGGCATATTCTATTGGCATGTGGAATGTCTCACATTCTCGTTCATACTTCGGGAAGGAAACCTACGCGAAGATGGCGAAGATAAAGAAACAGACAGATCCAAAGGGGTACATGAACCCTCACAAGGTCTTTTCCGGTCCACTGAAGCTATCACTTCGATTCAACCTTCTGATTATGCTGGCAGTGGCTGTGGCAGTGCCCATCGTCATATGGCTTGTCACCTGGATTGTCCCTGATATCGTGAATGCCTACGTTCCGTGGCTGGGAGTGACCGATTTGGCGAGTGCGCTGCTCGCATTTGGACTTGGACTAGTAATAGGTGAAGTTGTGGTCGAGGTAGCTAACATGATTCCTATCTCGTTCATGCTGGCAATTGGTGGTCCTTTCCTACGATTGGGTAGACGAATTTGGCACTAGTCCATATCGTCCGCCCAAAATCTGCAAGGGTGGTAAAATGGTCGGTCAACAAATATGGTTTGAGCCGCTACAGGCTGGGACAAGCTTTCACTTGACAATCTTATTGGGACTACCAGCAATTATCTTGCTGGGCATTGGTACGCTTCTATATCAAATCTCAAAGGAGAAATACACATTCACACACGGCGTCTGTGCTGGACTATCGCTCGTATTGACTACTATCAACATCGTTGTGATTCTACCTGATGCGAGGATTGGCTTACTGCTCAATAATCCAGCATTGGACATCTTCCATTTTGTCCATATTCTTCTGGGAACGGTGGGCTATTTGTTTGGAGTACTCGCGTTTCTAACAGGAATAAGTGGAATCAGAGTGAAATGGCCAGGATTAACTGCTCTGACATGCTGGACTATTGTTTTTGTGATGGGATACATCCAGTTCTTAATGTAGGAGGTTGGAACGTAATGACCGAAACGGAATCAATTGATTTGAAGAAAGTGGAAGATGTAGAGTGGATAACTGGCAATATGGTAGACAGGCTATCAGCTAGTGGTGACACGACCGGGATTCCTTACTACCATTATCGATGGAAGAAGAAGTGGCTAGCTGACTACGTTGCACGTCCTACAAGCGCAGAACAGGTCGCTCAAGTTTTCGAATTGGCGAATAAAAAGAAGATACCAGTCATTCCAAGGGGAGGAGGCACCTGCTATTATGGATCGGCAAGCCCAACCAGAGGAGGAATCATGGTTGATGTAAAACTCCTCGACAAGATTCTTGAAATAAATGAAAATGAAATGTGGGTACACGTCCAAGCTGGAGCCGTTTGGGAAGTCCTTGACAACCAGCTCCGCAAGCAAGGATTCACCCTGAGAGTGGCGCCGCAGAGTGCTGTGGCATCTGTAATTGCGGGCTGGCTCGCAATTGGGGGAAAAGCAGGAATAGGCACTCCAAAGCACGGAAATATGTTGGACAATGTAGTCGAGATGACTGTAGTGCGACCTGAAGGCCATATAGAAACGATCACTGGCGACGATATGAAAGTATTCTATGGCACATCAGGAATTGCTGGCGTTGTGATATCATTAAAGCTGAAAATTCGTCGAGTGCCAGAAGCATTTGACGGGGTCATGTTTACATTTGCCGATCTGGAGAAGACAATTGAAGCAATAAAGAGGATCTGCCAACTGAAGCATAAGCCAGTCTATCTAAGACTGACTGACAGAGAGTATGAGTGGCGCGTAGCTGGAGGACTGCCAGCTCTTATTGAGGGAAGGTACTTTCTTCTGGTCGCCTATGATGGAAAGCCCTTGGATGTCGAGGATTCTGTCAAGGCTGCCCGTGGCATCTTCAAAACAGCTGGTGCGATGGACCTAGGAGAGGAGTACTTCCTTCGGAGCTGGGAGGACAGGTTCATTGTAGAAATGAAGCTAAAGCTGGAAGTACCAACCCTTTCAATGCAGAATCTTTGGATACCCGTGGAGAATATCAAACCAATAACAGAAAGAATGTACAATATAGCAAAGAAGTATCGGATTAACTCCTGCTTCTATCTGGTCCTGGGTGACGATAAAAGGGCAAGACTCTGTCTATTCGCACCGTCGGACCACAGGCACTGGATGCATTTCATGGCTGGTAAGACAATGCTCCACCGATTAGTGAAACTTGGTTACAAACATGACGGGCAGCTCTACACTCTTGGTCTCCAGAACACGGTCTATCTCAAGAAGTTCCAGCCTGATGACTATAATCGCTTTCAAGAAATTCGAAACCGCTGGGATCCAAAAGGGATTATGAATCCTGACAAGCTGACCCACTCCAACATGACGTATAGAAGAATGAATCTCATGTTCACCATGAATGGCAACTTTAGAAGAGTGCTGAGTATTTTCAGACGAGCCAAGAATATCCTAGAGATTCCACAAGAGGAGGTACGCTAGATGCCAAAACTATTCGGTCCAGAACTAGACTTCGATCCAGACAAGATTGTGCTATGCGCTAACTGCTCCACTTGTCGGTGGACATGCACTAGTTACGAGGAGTTCCGTACTGAGGCCATGTTTGCTGGAGGCCGGCTGAGGCTTCTGCGTTCCTATGTGGAACAGAACCTGCCAATTGATGATGAATTCGTCAGAACCGTCTACGCCTGTAGCACGTGTGAACAATGTGTTGAGAGATGTCCTATCAAGTTACCCTATGTGGATATTATAGAAGATGTCAGAAAGAAGCTTGTTGAGATGGGCAAGGGACCATATGGACGTCTTCATTTGATGGGAGACTTTGTACACAAAGTGAAGAATCCGTATGCAGCAGACAACGCTACTAGAGCGGACTGGATTCAAGATGATACAGAGATATCTGATGATTCAGAGTGGGGCTATTTTGTGGGTTGTACAGCATCTTTCAAGAGGCAGGAGATAGGAGACTCCACTCTTCGAATGCTCAACTACTTCGGCATCAAACCGCAGCTCTTGGGTCCTGACGAATACTGCTGTTGCAGCCCCCTCATCAGAACCGGCCAGCTCGATAAGCCCGTATATGATGAGCATGAAGATGGTACAAAGGAGTACGTCGGAAGACTTCATGTGGAAGACATCATCATGCATAACATTGAGGAGTTCAAGAAGAGAGGAGTCAAACACCTCATCTTCTCATGCTCAGGATGTTTCCGCACAGTCACTTTGGATTGGCCAAAATTCTATCGCGAGAAGCAGGGTATTCTTCCATTTACTACACAGCACCTAACACAATTCCTCGCACTGAAAGTGAAGAAAGGTGAGCTCAAATGGAAAGGGAGCTATCCCGAGAAGGTCACATACCACGACCCGTGTCACTTGGGTCGACATGTTGGCATCTTTGATGCTCCAAGAGAGGTATTGGCAAGTATTCCTGGTCTCGAATTGGTGGAGATGGATCGCAATCGTGAGAACTCAAAATGCTGCGGTGCAGGAGGAGGGTTCAAGGCTGGATTTGGGGAAAATGCAATCAATGTCGCCGCTGAAAGAATAGACACGGCGCTGGAAGTAGGAGCGACAACTCTAGCATCTTCCTGTGTGTTCTGCAAATTGAATTTCATGGATGCAATAAAGAAGCGGGACAAGAAAATCAAGGTCCTCAATATAGAGGATCTATTCGTGGATTTAATGGGCCTTCGATAGTATTGACATATTAGGACTTTGGCGGCGTGTTCAAACTACGATATTGCATTAGAACAACCAGAAGCATCACAACCGCCACAAGTAGAACAATCTCAAGAGACAGTCCAAACCCATGCATAACATATGCAATGGTGAGGTATAATCCAGTCAGAAGATGGTTCACCACTGTTGCCGCATTTGCAGGAACAAGCGCTGGAGTATTGCTATGATTGGCTATCGCATGTCGAGTTGCAAATATCCCAAGAGGCAATGTAGTCAAAGCGACTGAGGCAAAGAGCGCTACGAAATTCAGAAGAATTCCAAAAACCAGAGTACCGTACACAAATGCCATCAATACTCCGTACCCTGTCGCGGCTCGCTTCTTGCCAAGCCTGACCACAACTGTCAGCTTCCCTGCTGCCTCGTCAGCCTTGGCGTCGGGAAATTCATTTATGTATAGCACCGCTGTGATTAGGAGGGCCACTGGGAGTGATGCAATCACAGGCTCCCAAGCAAGTGTGAGAACTTGAACGTAAAAGGAGCCAAGAACCATGAGCACTCCGAAGTTCAGTCCTATGAACACCTCGCCATAGCCGCGTGACACAAATCTGAAAGGAGGGGCGGTGTAGAAGAATCCTGAGGCAGCACCAACAATGCCGAAGGCAAGGAGAAGCAAATCCCGTGTGAAAGCGAGATAGAGCCCGACAATGACCGCAATTCCATAAGCTACAAACGAACCTGCTAGAACTTCACGGGGAGAGAGCCATCCAAGTTGAATCATCCTACTGCCACCTGTGAATGGTCGCACGTATTCTACATTGATGTCGTCGGCTGTGCTGATGTGATCAAAGTAGTCGTTGCTGATGTTTGCTCCTAGATGAAGACATACCCCGACTACCAGAGTGAGAAGAAAGACATCCAAAAGGAATACACCATGCATGCTCCATGCCATTGCCGTACCCAGCAAGACAGGAGTGATGCTTCCAGTTAGAAAGGGCAGGCGCATCTCAAGCATCCAAATTCTTAGCTTGCTAGGTTTCTCAGGAATGCTTGGGTCGGATTCATCGCCTTCGGTCATAGTTACCAGTAATGTCAATACATTGGCCCCTCAAGAAAAGACTTCCTGAATCTCACTGAATGATTCAGTCAACTAAGGCTTTGCTTATCCCGAAACGTTTAAGGATGCTATCGCCATTCCAGAGCGTTAGTAAGACCATAGCAAGGGTCTTGGAGATGGAGCTTTGCGCGGATCTGAGAAACGAACAGCGACAGGACCTCAGCATGATGAGAAGATGACCTCTGTTGAGCACCTACTCAATGATGACACACTTCAATCACGAATGAATCTTATTGACCAAGAGATGAAGAAGTTTCTTGACAAATACAGGGGAGAACCTTCAGTCCTCTATGATGCCGCTCATCACCTGCTCCTGGCTGGAGGAAAGAGGCTTAGATCACTGATCACACTGCTAAGCTGCGAAGCTGTGGGAGGAGAGGTCAAGAAGGTCCTGCCTTTTGCCCTAGCAATGGAGCTACTTCAGACTGCCAGTTTAGTTCATGATGACATCATTGATGAAGACTTGGTCCGAAGGGGCGTCGAGACCACTCACCAGAAATTCGGTGCAAAGATTGCGGTGCTCGCTGGGGATTTGCTGATAGCCCAAGCAGTTGAAATCATTGGCGAACAGGCAACACCAGAGCTACTAATTCATCTTGGAAGAGGCGGCATACGAATGACTGAAGGAGAAGCTCTCGACTTCCTCTTGTGCGAAGATAGCCCGGATTCTTTCAATCGCCAGAGATACCTAAAAGTGATAGAGCACAAGACAGCGACCTTCATGAGAGAGGCAGCTAGAGTTGGAGCCCTTGTGGGCGGAGCCTCGAATGAGCAGAAAACCGCTCTCACCAAGTATGGAGAGATGCTAGGTTTCAGTTTTCAGATAAGAGATGATATACTAGATGTAATCGCTTCACTTCAGGTTGCAGGCAAGACCGTCCAGTCGGATATTAAGGGAAGAAGATGCAATTATCCACTAGTTCACGCTCTTGAGGTCAGTTCAGAGGCAGAACGCCAAGAGGGCATCGAGGCTTTGAAAGAAGGTAATCTAGCCCCGGTATTGCAGCTCATCGATGAAACAGAGGCTGTGCATCATGCCACCGAGTTGGCAAAGACATATGTGGAACGCGCAAAGAGTGCACTCGAAGCGGTTGACCTCAAGAATGACAGGCTTCTAAACAAAGTTGCTGACTTTGTGCTGGAACGGATTCACTGACTAAAATCATTCCAAGACACTCAGTACTCTCACAAGTGTCTTTGAGGCAAAATCGACAGGGGCAGGAAGCCTACATCGAATCAGATGCTTGAGGTATCTGGAGCCAGCAAGACGCATGCATTGATCGGTTATTCTGTCAGAGGGCATCACTTGATCAGCTATGCGGAGAATCCTTAACGCAGCATAGAGCTCATTCCCGATCTCCCTTCTCCATTGATGCTCAAAGGATGACAACGGAGTTCCATCTATCAAGTTACTGACGACCGACTCTCCGGCGATCTCCCCACCTACAAGAGCAGTCGGAATCCCTCCACCGTTTGACGCCATCACATGACCAGCCGCATCCCCAACAAGAACTGCATTATCAGAACACGTTCTGTCAACTGGCCCTCCGACAGGAATGATGGCTCCGACTCTAGATACAATCGTGGAGTTCTTGGTGCGCGGAGAAACGAGAGGATGAAACTCCATGAATCTTCGAAGATATTGCTTCAATGAAACTCCAGGCGCTCCGAATGGTCGTCGCATCCCAAAGCCCACATTCGCCGTGTCGTTTCCCTTGGGAATAATCCATGAGTACCCTCCTGGAGCAACATTGTTTCCGAAATACATCTCGGTAGTTTTCGAGTCACATTCAATATCAGCAACAACGTAATTCAAGGAAGGACAGAGGTCTCTTCCGGGACTGTGATAGTGATTGCCCATGGACTTAGCAATGAGCGAACTTGGTCCATCAGCGCCTATTACTACACGAGCATTCAACTCAGAATTCTCACCTTTCTGCCTAATGATGAGTCGATTCGTTTTGGTTCGCTCGATGACTGTTGACTCAAGAACGAACTCAGCACCAGCATCTCGAGCCTTGCCTGCAATATGCTGATCGAAGCGTGTCCGGTCAATCACATGGGCATCAAGTTTGAAGTAGAACTTGTGACTCAATGGGGAAGCAAGCATCAATCGGTTTGTCCGATTTGTAATGAGATGGTTGGGGATATCGACAAGTCGTGATGCTCTCGGAGAATCACGCAATAGGTCACGCATCTCTCCTGGGGTCGGTAAGAACTCACCACAGTGGATTGGAACTCCTATCTCCCTCCTTCTGTCAACTACAAGAGTCTTAAAGCCAGCGGCGGCAACTACTGTGGCAGCTGTGCAGCCAGCGGGACCTGCACCCACGACTATAACGTCATAGGAGTTCTCAGCCATAGCCTACGGCGCATCCGTCAGACTAAAAAAAGGGTTGGGTGCTCCCACATTGACCCGTGTGAGGCACTCCAAATGGTATCTATACAAGTTGACGGACTGACTCGACGCTATGGCTATAGAGTAGCTTTGAAGGACATCTCGTTCAATGTCCCAATCGGCGGCGTTCACGCACTATTTGGGAATAATGGCGCAGGAAAAACCACGCTTATGCGAGTCATATCTACTCTCCTTCAGCCACACGCAGGCAGTGTGAAGGTCTTTGGATATGATACTGAGGAGGAGCCAATTGAGGTAAGAAGAAGGATTGGTGTTGTCGGTGACAAGCCTCTACTATACGGTGAGTTGACTGGTAGGGAGAATCTGAAATTCTACTCTGACCTTTACGATCTAGATGATGATACATCTAGTACCACTATCGAAGACCTAGCGGAGCAGTTTGATGTTAAGCCATGGTTGGATGAACCAACAAAGATCCTATCCACGGGACTAAGAAAGAGATTCGATATTATCAGAAGTCTATTGCATGACCCTGAATTGTTCTTGCTTGATGAACCCTTCTCAGGTCTCGATAAGGACTCTACCGAGGTGTTCAGAAACTACATTGATTCAAAGCGGAATGATAGAACAGCGATTCTAACGACACACAATCTGGCACTGGGAACAGAAATGTGTGATGATTTCATAACGTTGAGAAAAGGTGAGATCATAGGTCAAGGGCCGATCTCGGAATTTGATGGAAACATATGAGGTGAATAGAATGGGGTCTGGCCTATCATATGCGCTGGCAATCGCGAAGAAAGATCTGGTCACTCAAATGAGAAAGCGATTTGAAGCATTTTCGATGTTTTTGTTTGCCATCATCGCGGTCTTTGTTCTGGGTCTCGTGCTTAGTTCTTCCACATTTATCATTCCAGACCCTGCCGCCAGACTCCAAGTAATGACGGAGATAGGAAGCGGAATGCTATGGGTGGTCGTGTTCTTCACTGGTATGTTTGGCTTCTCGCCAGTATTCATCTCCGAGTCAGAAACTGGAACTCTAAAGGGATTGTCTCTTGCTCCAATACCAGGATGGTCAGTGTATCTGGGGAAAGTCATCTACGGGTTCATGCTGATGGGACTGGTTGAGGTATTCCTGGTTCCAATCGCCATGGGTCTTCTCGGCTTTTCATTTGCCCCGGGGATGTCACCGCTCTTCATCCTAATAACATTCATTCTAGGAACATTGGACTTGGCTGCAGTTGGAGCTATGGCATCTGCACTAACAATGCCTGCTGAATCAAAGGCAACCGTGTACCCCATAGTCTACTTTCCAACCGCCACGACAGCTCTGATTCTGCTAGTGGAAATCACGAGGATGCTGGCCATTGGAATTCCATTTGTAGGACCAGGAATTGTTGAACTGCTGTTCCTCTTATCTGGACACGTCTTTGCCATGGTGCTGCTATCAGCTGCTGTCTTTCAGTTCACGCTTTCAGCCTGAAACTGAACTCCAATCATAATGTTCATATTGATGTGTTTCTTCGAGCCGGCCCAGAAAGGGATGTGAAGAAGTGAATACAAAACGAATGGTGATGTATATTCTATCACTGATAATCACCTTCCTCTACCTCTATATGGTATGGGTTTTCGCACCGCCAGAAGTGAATCTTGGGGAGAGGATCAGAATCTTCTTTCAGCATGTCGCTCCAGCGCTTGTTGGCTACCTCGCATTTGGTGTGACGCTGGTCTGCGGAGTCATGTATCTCTGGAAGCAAGACCTACGCTACGACCTGGTCGGTGCCGCATCGATTAAGATTGGCCTCGTCTTCACAACCATCACATTGCTTAGCGGGATGATTTGGGCCAATGCATCTTGGGGTGTGTATTGGAACTGGGACCCAAGAGAAACGACCACGTTGATCCTATGGATAGCGTATGCATGTCTGATTGCGTATCGAGCATCAGTCAGTGACCGAGATGTACGAGCACAGTTCGGCTCAATCTTTGGAATCATAGCCTTTCCAGCAGTCATTCTTAGTTACATCTCAATTCGAGTATGGGAGACTCTGCATCCAATTGTAATTACTGGCGAAGGATTACAGATGGGAATAGAACACGGAATGACTCTGATGGTTAGTCTCATTGCTATTGGACTAGTCTATTTTCTGATTCTCGAGTTAACCTACAGAATAGACTTGGTCAGTGAAAAACTAATGGAACTGCGGATGCAGAGGAGTGAGTAGAATGCAGTCACCAGAAATCATCCTTTCAAACGAGTTATTCACTGTGGCCGTCATACTATGGGTAGGGACTTTTTCCTTGCTTTTCTGGCTGTTCATTAGAATCAATGGAATCAACAAGACGATGGTAATGCTATCCTCTGCAGGCGAGCAGAGTGTTGGACTTCCTAAGATGCCAAACGAGGTGATTGTCATTGTGGCCTTCATCCTAGAATTGGTCGGTGTGGTGGTCTTGCTCGCAGGGCTAATCTTCTGGGTGCAAATTCCACTATTTCCGATGGCAATAGTTGTCTGGGCTGGAGTGTTTATCATGCTGCTTTGGCAGATATTTGCGATTGCAGGCATTGAGGAGTCCGTCGCATTGCTAGTTGGAGATACGAATACGGAGTGAGAACCGGTGAAGAAGAAAACACGCATGCTACTAATCGCAGGCGTTCTGGTCGTAGTAGTTGGTTTCGTCGCATATGGAATGCTCAACTTCTTCGTGGATCCGTACATCAGCGTAGATGCAGTTGTGGAGAATCCCGATCAATTCATGGGGCGTACAATTCAGGTAAAAGGAAAACTCCAGAATGGTTCAATATCCATCACGGCCGACAACATTACTCTTGTTCTCGCTGGAGATAATCATACGATTCTTGTCATGGTGGAAAGTGAGCTTCCAACTTTGACCGACGGACAAGATATGGTCGCTATTGGATTTCTCGAAGAAGGCGAACAACTTCTGATTCGAGCTCATGATATACTTGCTCAATGTCCAAGCAAATACGAACCTGCGACTCCTTAGTCAGAAGTCTTCCATTCGTCCCCAAATCTCGACTTCTCATCCTTAGGACGGGGTTCATAGTGCCATGGAACGGGGATTTTGGCCACCAAATCAGATAGAAATGCCACACGTCTGCCCATCTGTTGCGCCATCCGCATGGCCTCCATATCACTTCTGATGTCACCTACATTCATAGCGAATCCTATTGGCCAAGAAACACCGCCAGGAACAATCATCTCCTTGACAAGCATGAAAAAGAGCATTTGGTTGAGAGCGATGTCTGCCCCAGATTTTCTTGCAACCGCAAGAGCAGCGCCTACCTTACCCTCAAGATGAGCAAACCGACCGACACGATCCATGAAGTTCTTCATCTGAGATGTAACGCTGGCATAGTGTACTGGAGAGCCGAATATTATTCCGTGCGCGTCATACATCTTCTCAATAATGGGATTCAAGTCATCATCTTGACTACACCGCCCCGATTCATAGCATTTGAGGAAATGCCTGCATGGCAGTATTTCAAAATCGGCGAGCTCAATAAACTCGGTTTCTACACCATACTCCCGTGCGGCGTCGAGGGCAAGTTCTACGAGAGTGGATGTGTTGCCGCCTTGTCTATTACTACCTGAAATACCCACAACCTTTGCCATTTTGAAACCTCCAGCGAGCTACAAAGCCGACGAGAAATTCAAATTGTAACCCTATCTCATAAGTTTCCCTATAAGAAAGAAGAAAATGAATGCCACTAGAATAGACGGTTTAGTGGCATAGAGTGCAATATTGTGAACGTTATCATTCATTTTCTGCGGATATCGGAATTTCCTCTTCGATGTCATCCTCTATAGGGCCATAGAGGTCCTCTTGCTTTTCCTTGAGGGCTTTTCTCAAGCTAGAGAGCTCCATGGCACTTAATGGAAGCAGAGCCATTATCATTAGGAAGGCTCCTAACCATACAAAGGTCACGAGTGGAAGAATCTTCGCTTGAAGTTCTACGCTATAAGCCATGGGAGCAACTTGGTCAAACGTCCGGAGCGACACAAATACATCCCGAAGAGCTGTAGTCTGCACGTAAACATCCTGTATCAGTGATTGCCATTGCGGATTTCCATTGACAACTATGAGTCCCAACCAGGCTGAGTTTCCTTCTGTCACCAAGATTACTACTCGCAATTCGAAATCATACTCGTTATTCCAATACACCAGGTTGATATCTCTCACTCCAACTGTTATTCCTGAGGAGCCCAGTTCATACGATTGATCTGTGAGATACGTGTTGGTTTGACTAATTACCACATTTTCACTTAGAAAAACTCCCAGAAGCAGCACGATTAGGCCAAGATGAAGCATGAGGCGTCCCATTCTTCGCATTGTGAATGCACCACCTTCCTTTCCCGCCATGGTTCGAGCGAATGCCACAATAAGGTATCCTAATGCAAAAACAGCAACAGGAATTAATGCGTTGGCTTGCCAGTAATATGTGGGGAGAGCTTGATTAGTTGTAATTGTCAAAACAGCGAGGGCTCCACCAACTCCAAGAAGAGCAAGAATGCCAATCGCCTTCATTTTCGCTCTCAGAATTGTGCTTCTCATGCAATAGAATGCAGATATAATCAAGAGCAAGGAACCAGCGTAAAATCCAGCTCTAAAGAACTCTATTCCTATCGATACCATATTGCCAGTATATCCTGATGGGTCCGTAATAGCTCCAACGAGATTAATCGCTGCGGGCAGCACAACGCCCGACACCGAGGTGGTCAGTATCACCAAGATGCCTATCAGTGCAATCTTTAATGAGAAATCTCGAAGATTCGAGAGCGAAAAGAAGCTCGATCCTTGGTCGTCCTCATCCTCAGCCATGTCGATATACCCTGCCCTAATGGTGAGTACAGTTGCCAATAGGAAATTGAATACGACTGTGGCAAACATGGTCCAGCTAACCAAACTAATAGAGAATCCATGCACCGAGTTTAGAACTCCACTTCTTGTGACCCATGTTGCATAGATAACCGTCACATAGGCAAAGACTAGAAATGAATCTCTCAAGACATCATTATTCTTGAAAATTGCTTTCGCATGAAAGTATGCTGTAAGGAGTAGCCATGGAACTAGCGAGGTAGTCTCGACTGGATCCCATGCCCAATACCCTCCCCACCCCAGGACAATGTATGCCCAATAGCCACCAATAGCTATGCCAAGTGAGAGCAAGAGCCATGAGGCAACTGTCATAAATCGAGTGAGCGAATCCAACACAGGAATGGGCTCAGCGTTGCGCTCATCTGAACGTACTGTGTATCCAGCGAGCTTCACTGAGAAGGGAATCACCGCAATTGCGTAGGCAATGAACACAATAGGTGGATGAATGACATTCCAAATAGTGCTGAGCAGAGGATTGAGCCCCATGCCATCGGATGGAGTCGCACCTAGAAATGGTCTGAATGGATCAGAAGCTAAAGCATTGATTCCGATTAGAATAGTCTGAAGGGTCAGTAGAATTGCACCTCTGTATACGATTGTATCATCCTCATATCCTCGTAGAATAATACGATAGGTGACAAGCAATAGAAATGAAATAACAGTCCAGAATAGCAATGACCCAGATTGGCCTGCCCATAATGCGGAGAGCTTGATATACCAAGGAGCCTCAATATTGGTTGTGACATAGACATACTCATACTGAAACTGGTTCGAGAATATCAGGCCGCCCATCCAGAACAATGCACCTAATGCAGACAGACAACCCACTGATGTCAGAATGACTGATATCACATCGTAGTTCTTAATCCTCGGACCAATTAGAAGAAGTACTATGTCCGTAGCGCCGGCAATGATAGCCAGCATTAGTAGTATTGTACCAAGATCCATCTAGTGTTCCTCCTCGTCTAGTCACTCCTTGATGAACGCCTTTTTCTAGGTCGCTTCTTTGTAGATCGTTTTCGTGCTTCTTTCTTTAGTATTCGCTGAGTATTCAGAGCCCTTTCCCTCCGCAATCTCGTAAAGCCATATCCAATTCCAGGTGCAATGACAAGCCCCACAGCAGCAAGGGTTTGCCATGCCACCCCAGGTGAAACTGGTCTTGCTGAAAGTATGGTCAATCTATAGAACGCACTTTCCCCGACATTTTGGGACTCATCGACAGCCAGGCAATAAAACGAAACAACATCACCACCATCGAAATGGCCTATATCCACCAGCCAAAGCATGTATTCGCCATCAACATCGTACCAGGTCATATTCAGCGGTGTGTAAACTCCATCATTGACCTTCCAAAATAATTGGCACGATATTATGATGCTGTGAACTGGATATTCGTATATTCCAAACTCAATGAATACTTCTTCACCTGCCAAGATTTCATCAGATGGATATGTCTTCCACAATAACACCACTGGCTCATAGATGTCCAACTTCACGTCGAAGAAATAATTGCCAGCTATGAAGACATTGCCTAGAGTGTCGTTTGCAAAGACAACAAAATTGACCCTAGTGCCATCAGGAAATGGGTCAATGGTGATATTGAAAGTGCCAAGAAGTTCAGAATTTTCAGGAATTGGGACAATGGAGATATTAGTTTGTCCAGTTTCGTACTCTATTGACATATTCGCAAAGACTGTGTCAATTCCATCGGCATCGGATGCTGACACAAGAATTGTGATATTGTCCGTAGGTCGTGGATTTGTAGGTGTTACTCGCACATATGAGATGATTGGAAGCCCAAATGACCAAATGCGTTCAAGAGCTAGGACTCCGAGACCTTGAACTGCAGCGATATGAATCTCCCACTCTTCAGAGTATACATATCCCTCTCTGTCACTATTTTGGAAAAACCCACCATGTTCTACATCCCATAGCCTGGCAATGACTATGTCCAATGTATCTATGGTGAGCTGAATGAAGAATGTGTTGGATGTAACTTCATAGAGGTCTTCAAGAGTCAGAACCATTTGGAATTGAGTTTCTGAGTACTTGTACCACTTCACATCCTCATCGTCAAGGGGATCATATGGATTCCCATCCAGTGTTTCAGCAAACCATGCACCGTATGATTGATCCCAATTATGGTTCAATACTGCATAGAATGTTTCTTCAGCGCAATCAAGAAATGTTGTGTTGCCTGTTATTTGATATCCCCGCAACAGCGCCCTTATCGCAATTGCATTGATATCTGTCACAACAGTTCTCGCTGGTCTCTCTATCTCATTGATGACCGGTTCTCCACCAGTTCTATTTACAGCTAATCGCATTCCAAAATTGTGATTGGTCTCATTGATGTATGGCATATATCTAATCATGAAATCCAATGACCGATTAGCCATTGTAATTAGAGTGGCATTCCCGGTTGATTCACCAGCATCATAAAGAGCGGATATGCCCAACGCAAGGTGATCCAGTCTTTTCCCATCTGCGGGATACACCTCGTCAATGTAAGAGGGAATGTCTAGTGAACCATTACGCAATGTGTAGAAATAGAAACCTCCATTCTCTGAGTCATACAATATGTCAGTCAGGCATTTGATAGCACTCTGCTTCTCCGCTGTAAAATCGAGTGCGGGGTCAATAGACTCTGCCAGTACAAGTGCTTTGTACGCATAAGCTTGAATTCCAGCTCTCTTGGTCTGAGTAATAATTGTAGGTGACCAAGTGTTGATGTAGAATCCTGGGTATACTGGATCCATGAATATCTCGACCATTTTTGCAGCTATCTTCCCGATTACCGTAAATAAAGTCGCATTACCGGTTTTATTGTAGATCTTACTCAGTGCAGAGATTGCCCAATAATAATCGGCAAGAGTAGAGTCATTCGAAATATAATTCCATTCAGAGTCTCCTTCGTGAAAGACTCTGCCATCATCTACATTGACTAGGTTATCTATCAAAGAGCTGCCTGCGGCATATGAGAAGTCTAAGTATGAGCTGATGTTTTGTGGTGTTTGTGCTACTATAGGATATTCGATAGCCTCATGTTCAATTGCAAAACTTGTGATCTTTTGAGTATCTAGTGGTCCCATATTCATTACTATGAGGACCAGCATGAGTGAAAGTAGCACTGGTTTTCTTTTCATTGATTAGTTATCTCCTTCGAGTCGCGGTTTCGAATTCTAAGGTGTATATACATCTTTGGCTTCAAAAAAGGCCAAAATTCACGTATGTTCATTGCAGAACTCGAAGGAAAAAATAGAGATGGGTGCAGATGCGAAGCACCCGCCACCACCCGTGAGTTTTCCTTATTATGTCCGTCTCTAGCGGCGTCTGCCTACTAGAACTCCTAGAACCAATCCAATGACGATACCGCCAACACTGCCGCCTACCAGAAGCAGGGTGTCTCCACCAATTACCGTAACAGTAGTAGTTACTGTATTGGTAACTGTGACTGTAACACCTTCAGCTGTTGTCTGATAGAATGTGGCCTTCGCATCTAGAAGATCTGCATAGACCCCATTCAATTGGGCGAATATTTCAGTGCCATCATGGAATCCGGAAGAGCCATCGAGGCCGAAGTAATCTATAAGTGATTCGGCTTCGTCAATTGCAGCCTGCATTGCATTAGCGGCGGCAACATTAGCACCTTCGGTTGCATTGTATGTTGCTACCTCTGCTGCCATTGATTCGGCTTCAGCAGTGATTTCCTGGGTCAGAGCCAGATATGCATCTTCACGCATCTCGAGCTGGCCAAGAGCCCATGTGTCCATACCCTCATGACACCCTAACTCATCTACATCTCTTGCTTGACCGCAAGCAATGTCAGGGTCAAGAGCAAAGGTGTGATTTAGGTCAGCACGCCACGCGCCACGGTCGAACACTAGGGAATATCCGTGACAGTCTGTGCACTTCACGCCGGCCAGATTGTGGGTACCACCAATCCAAACGTCATATTGTGGATGGTGGCCACTGTGACAAAGTCCACACAGTTCGGAGGTATTAACCGCACGAATCTGGGCATTGCCTTCTACTGCTGTCCAGTTAGAATGCACTGCGTGACAAGCAGGACAAGAAATCGAGCTGTAGTTTCCGGCGGGATCAAAGCCGAGGTCAACGGCTGCGTCTCCATAGTCAGATAGCGAGCCAGGATTCTGCTGATGGATAAAGCCTTCTGTAGACATGCAATGCATGCAATTTGATGATGCATGGCTGCTTGTCCTCAAGTCCATCAGTGAGTTCGCATGGGCCGAGTTCTGCCATTCTGGATACTCATTGCGGGATGCATGGTAGCCAGGATTGTGGCAATTACCACAGACAGTTCCGTTATAGGTAACATAGGGCTGCGTCACGTCATGGCAAGCAAGACATGTGATTCCCAAGTTAACCCATGAACCATTACCGTCATTACCGGCAGGATCATATCCAGTTGCATGACAGGGTGCACACGTACTGTTGTAGTACGTGGCATTCCGTTCACCATGCAGGCCTATTACGTACGTCCCATTGAACGTCTGTTCATACCCTTCGTCGGCGTGTCCACTCTCATTCCAGTAGAGCCATACATCCTCGTGACAGGGCGCAGGCCCACCACAAGTGAGATTGTCTACTCCTGGAGACGGAAACGCCAATTCCATATCGTGCTCGTATCTATCAGGATTACCAACCAATGTGATCGGAATGCCTGATCCCGTAGGTCCTAGGAGAATTGCAAAGCCAATCAAGCACAGGAAGAGGTAGTAACCTGCAACCATCCGCTTGTTGACTTCTGGAACCTCTTTATAGTATACCATAGTTGAGATTCTCCATTCTCCATGGATGTATTGTAACCAGCGACGGCTCCGGCATAAAAAGTTGTTCGTTCCTTAAGCTATTGTGAAGTCGATTTGATTACGAATTGTAATTCATTTTAAATAGATACAGAATGTAAGGTAATCTAAATGGAATAGAACATTCAATGATTTTCAATTCGTCTTCGTGTTACGATTTGAAATATGCATGAAAGACCAGATTTTGCACCCATTGAGATATGTCGAAGTTGGCATCGAACTGAGTCGATGCAATGCTGGCTGAGAATTAGCAGCCAAAAGCCATTCTGATCTCTGTGAACAAAGGCCAATCAGCTACAACAATCTCCAGCGGTGGCGTTATTAGTCGGAAGCTGAGAATGAATTCTGCAGTAGGGAGGCCAAGTGAAAAAGCTCACACCCATGCAAAGGCAGTATCTTGAACTCAAGAAGCAGTATCCGGACTGCATTCTTCTCTTCAGACTGGGAGACTTCTACGAGATGTTCAATGAAGATGCAAAGGTGGCGAGTAGGGATCTAGACATTGTCCTAACCTCAAGGGGTGAGGGGGTGGCAAAATGGCCCATGTGCGGAGTACCCTATCATGCGGTCGATGGATACGTCGCCAAGCTTCTGGCATCTGATCACACGGTGGCTATCGCCGACCAAGTTGAAGATGCTTCTCAAGCCAAGGGCCTCGTGAAGAGAGATGTAGTTCGCGTAGTGACTCCTGGAACAGTACTTGAGACCGGAATGTTGGAAGATGCCACCAATAACTTCCTACTCGCAGTCATTGAGGACTCAGAAACAGTTGGCTTGGCTGCAGTCGATGTTTCCACCGGAGAATTCGTTGCAACAGAGTTTGAAGGAACGTACCTGAGTGAAAGCACACTAAATGAGCTTGGAAGGATCAAGCCTTCAGAAATTCTTCTTCCGGATTCCACATCGAAGAACCATGCTATGCGATCCGCACTTGAGGAACTAGGAGTGCGATTGACATTTCGAAATGATCTGGATTTCTCAGCAAGAAACGCGGAGCAAAGGCTCAAGGACCAATTTGGTGTGACTACAATTGAGGGCTATGGATTGGGGGACAAGGAGGTTGCGCTTGGTGCTGCAGGAGCTGTAATGGCATACTTACAGGAAGTGCACAAGGCGAATGCTGTCACACTTACTGGGGTCCAGACTTACACGATTGAGTCTCATATGATAGTTGATACTACAACGCAGAGAAACCTAGAACTCATTCGAAATGCGAGGGATGGAACTCCGCGTGGGACGCTCTTAAGTGTCTTGTCAAAGACAATAACTCCGATGGGAAAGCGGAAACTCAAGCAATGGATTCTCCAGCCGCTCACCGATATCCCCTCAATTGAGAGAAGACTTGATGCGGTTGATGAATTGGCCAGGACCGCCCTCACCCGGAAAGCGGTTTCAGAGAGTCTGAGGAATCTTGGAGACCTTGAGAGAATGACAAGTAGGATTGTCTTTGGTGTCGCAGGGGCGAGAGACCTTCTTGGTCTCAGAATTGCACTTGAGAAACTGCCCAAGATTCGAAAGGTACTGGAAGAATGCAAAGCTGACTTGCTCCAGTTATCAGCCAAATCCATTGATCCCCTTGGAAAACTCACAAAAACACTGAAGGCGGCAATTGTTGACGATCCGCCAGCGAGTGTCCGTGATGGCGGCATGATTCGAGAGGGCTTCGATGATGAGCTTGATAGATTGAAAGGGACTATATCTTCTGATAAGAAGTGGATTGCATCATTACAAGCGAGGGAGAGAAGGAGAACTGGGATTAGGTCTTTGAAGGTAGGGTACAACAAGGTCTTTGGATACTACATTGAGGTCTCCAAGTCCAATCTAGGCCTTGTTCCGGATGATTATGATAGGAAGCAGACTCTAGCTAATGCAGAGAGATACATCACTCCGGAACTAAAGGAGAAGGAGGCCGCTGTCCTTGCGGGAGAGGACAAGATAAATGCCCTTGAATTTGAGGTCTATGAGAAGCTGAGAGATCAAGTGAGAGATGCGATAGAAGAACTTCGGGCCAATTCTGAAGCCATAGCTACTGCTGATGTGCTGACATCATTGGCGGAAGTAGCTGTGAACCGGAGGTATATCAGGCCTAAGCTGACTGAGGGAACGAGAATAAGAATTGTTGATGGCAGGCATCCCTCTATGGAGATGATACTCGGTGCCAACGAATTCGTTCCCAATAGTGTTGAGATAGGTGATGGGGGCTGCACGTTAATCATTGTCACAGGACCAAACATGGCCGGAAAGTCGACATTTATGCGTCAATGCGCCTTGATAGTACTCCTTGCGCAGATGGGCTCTTTCGTGCCTGCAAAGTCCGCGGAGATAGGCCTTGTAGATAGAATCTTCACGCGGGTTGGAGCCTTTGATGATCTCACAGCTCGTCAGTCGACATTCATGGTCGAGATGATTGAAACCGCCAACATACTCAATAATGCGACTGAGAAGAGCTTGGTCATTCTAGACGAGATTGGTAGAGGTACATCGACCTACGACGGCATGGCGCTTGCATGGGCGGTGGCTGAGAAAATAGTACAGATGAAGTCACGAGCCATGTTCGCCACTCATTTCCACCACTTGACCGAGATGGCAAGCACTCATCATGGTGTCAAGAACGTACACACCTTGGCCAGAGAGTCTGGTGATACCATTGTGTTTCTGCACAAAGTTGTTGATGGCGGCACAGACAAGAGCTACGGCGTCCAAGTTGCTGCATTAGCTGGAGTTCCTGAGGAGGTTGTGAGAAGAGCTCGTTCCATGCTAGCAAGGTTAGAGAAAGAGAGTGTCATTGACCTCGGAGATGGCAGCAAATCCTATGAACCAATTCAGACAAGTCTTGAAGCCCTCACTATTGACGACCCGATTGTCGAGAAGATTCGAAACATGGACTTGGAGCGAACGACGCCTCTCGATGCCCTCGTCAAGCTTAAGGAATTGCAGGACGAAGCAAAAACTCGAGAAGAGTAAAAAGGTCAATGACTTGAAAGCAGTGGACTTGGCCATCAAGTTTTGTTGGTTCTATTGAAACGCCCAGCCAGGTAATTAGTCACATGATCTCTAATATCGCTAATCTTCAATTCAGAGTCTGGAACGACTTTCTTCATATTGAAAGCGATGAGTATCGGACTCACCAAGGAAGCCCATGCAAGTAAGGGATGCTCTTTCACCAGTAATCCCTCGTTCTGATAACGGGCTATCAATTCTACAAAAGACAAGACGATATTGAATGGCTCATTGACTATATCAAGCAAATCTAGATGGCGCTGCAATTCAAAAATCATGACTGAAAAGAAATCGCCATACTCATTGGCAAAATCATGGTATATCTTCACCATTCTAGTCAAATCAGCATGGACGTCGCCAGTATATTGGCTGGCAGATTTTAGGTCCACTTGTCCAATAATAAACGAAATTGATGCCTTAACCAATTTCTCTTTGCTTTCATACTTTCTGAACAGGGTTACCTCGCTAATACCAGCAGCAGCAGCCATTTCCTTGGTTGTAGATCCAGTATAACCGTTTTCTGATACAGTTTGAATCACAGCACGGTAAATCTGTTCGTCATCGAGTACTTTTGGCATGATTGTGACCACTAAGATAATTGAACGAGTTTGTTTAAAATGTATGTTAGTAATCACTTACAAAAAATCAATAAGAGAGATTGTATATCTGAGAATAGATGAGAAGGACATCTGGAGGATCAGAAGTTGATTCGGGCTGTCAATGTGACTAAACATTTCGAAGATATCGTTGCGGTTGACAATATCTCGCTTGATGTTCCCCAAGGAACGATTCTTGGTATGGTGGGACCCAATGGCGCAGGAAAGACAACTCTTGTACGTATGATGATTGGTATTCTAGCTCCAACACTTGGAAATTGCTACATTGGAGAAACACAGTCAAATCGTCTCTCCACTGAGGAACGAGCCCGTACAGGATACATGACTCAGCTCAAATCACTCTACCCCGATTTGACCGCACGCGAAAATCTCGATTTCTTTGCATCTAGCTATGGAGTCAAGAATCAGCAAAGAAGAAAGGAGCTAGTCGAGCAGGCAGCCAGATTCACTCGGATCACAGAATCACTAGACCGTACGGTGGATGTGCTCAGTGGTGGCACAATTCAACGAGTGAGTCTGGCTTGTGCAATAGCTCATGATCCCGAAGTAATATTCCTTGACGAGCCCACAGTGGGGGTCAGCCCCGAATTGAGATTGGAATTCTGGAATCATTTCCACAATCTTGCTAATGAAGGTAAGACGATTGTTATGACAACACACTATCTCGATGAGGCAACGAGATGCGATAGTGTTGCTATGATCTTTGAGGGAAGATTAATCGCTCATGGTCATTCGGACGACCTGATTGGTTCTCTCCCTCTTGAGAGTACAATCACTGGGACTATCGACCCTAGCAATTCCACTCAGCTAAAGAGCATCTTGGAGAATCTAGCTCCCACTGAAATCAAAGGAAACCGATTCACTATAAAATCAGCAGACAGTGATGTCAAATTCAAAGTGTTTCAGGCTCTAACACGAGCTCATTTCCAAGTGAAGGACCTTGTTGTGAAACAACCTGGTCTTGAGGAGGCATTCGCTTATTATGTCAGGAGGTCGCGACAATGAGTCGCAGTATCAGCTCTCACCGTGTTGGTACAATGATACGGAGAATCTTCCGTCAGATTCGTCGAGACCGACCAACTCTTGCCTTAATGGTTCTTGCACCACTACTGATCACCTTCCTATGGTCATTCATTCTTTCAGGAGAGGTTGTAAATGTCCCAACAGCTGTATGCATTCAGGATACCCCTCTTGAAGAGAGCCTTGGAGCCACTGTAGTATCCTTATTCGAAGAAAATGAAAATGTGACAGTCTTTGAGAGGCTTCGTACTAATGCTTTTGATGATCTTGGAGAATCGATACAAGCAGTTCTCTTATTGCCCTTCAATTTCACAGAGGGTCTTCTAACAGGTGGAAATGTCACACTCGAATTGCATGTCAATGTGACAAGCGAGATGGAAGCAAACTATATTCTAGCAATGATAGGGAATGTCACTACACAGGCTGCCAGTGAAGTATTTGGAAGTAGAGGCGTTGAGATACAACGTAACATAACATTCTCTGTATCCCTACCAAGTCCCCCTGACCTCTCATTCAACCTTTCTCTTGTGAATGAAGATGTTGGATTCACAACTACGATTGGTGAAATCTTTGAAGACACCTTGTCAGAAAATGGTAATGTGTCTATAACCATGTGTGAAAGCCGTGATGAAGTTGTGGAGTTAATCGAATCAAGATCTGTAGTGGCAGGGATCTATATAGGTCCTAATTTCACAAAAGCCACAATCAGTGGTGAAGAACAGCCCATAGAGCTATTCATGAATGGCATACAAGCCGCAGAAGCTGCTTCAGCATTGACGGCAATTCAGATGTCACTCTCTGAATCAATCTCCCAAGCTTTTGGGCGAGAGAGTGAGACCAATATGGACCTTACATATGTCTATGGAGAAGCAGGAATGCAAATGATAGAAATCATGGGGCCAGCTATTATTGGATTCATGGGTGTTTTCTTCGGTTTTCTTATTCCAGGAATTTTCTTCTTACGAGAAAGACAACAAGGCACATTGGAGAGAATGCAAAGTACGCCCTTATCGGATCTTGAGATTGTACTCGGGTATTCAGTCGCGTTCATTGGCGTTCTCCTGGTTCAGACGATAGTCATTAGCATTGTAATAATCTACATCTCTCCAGGAATACTATCGTCCATCCTATTGTTGAGTCCTTTAGTTGTTCTCTTGGCAATAGGATCTGTCACACTTGCACTGGCAATCTCGGTTCGGATGAAGAATGAACTGCAGGTGATACAGCTCATGCTCGTCTTCATCCTCCCCCAGATGTTCCTATCCGGACTCTTGTTCCCCTTGAGTCAGATTCCATCATACATCGCCCTGGTCCCTTACTTCTTTCCTCTCACATATTATGTGGAGGCGGCAAGAGCAGTGGCCTTCTATAATGCATCTATCCTGGATGAAATCATACCTGTGATGATCATGATACTATATTGCCTGCTTGGCATCATCGCATCTGTGGTCAAACGATCCGAGAAGTGAGCACCAATTCAACCTACACAATCACTTGCGTTGGTGCATTAGGTTATATTCCCATTTGAGAAAATGTAACAAGCGTGGTCAATGCTTCTTGACTTGCTGGTCAATGTTGATAGAATAATATGCAACTTTGTCAAGTCATACGTGATGATAAATGAGCTCGGATGAAGTGTTTGAGGCAATCTCTCACCCATTGAGAATAGACATTCTCAAGACTCTCTCAAGGAAGCCTATGGGATTTGCAGACCTCAAGAGGGAACTGCGGATAACAAGTAGTGGACTCTTGGATTTTCATCTCAAGAAGATGGCACCCATTGTAGAGAGGGACAGTGATGGTCTTTACACTCTCAATCAAGCAGGCTTTGCTGCATTATATGCAGTGAATGTTGTTTCGCGAAAAGGGTGGCAAAGAAGAGCTCTCTTCAGCAATATATGCGTATACGTTGTGATGAATCTCTACATGTGGTTTGCAATACCCGAGTTCTTTCTTCTGGTGCTTATCCCCACCACCGCTTGGATTCTTTTCTATGCCTATTGGTCAATAGTGAAGAGAAGAGTGCACCTAAGAGGTCGAGAAAATAAAGATGTGGAAATTGGAGACGAAAGTCAAAATGAGTAATGCAGTGAGCATGAGAAATATTGTGAAATCCTTTGGAGAACTAATAGCTGTAAATGATGTTTCATTTGAAGTTAAAGAAGGGGAGATCTTTGGAATCCTAGGACCAAATGGAGCTGGAAAAACCACAGCAATCAAAGTTTTGATGGGACTATTGGATGCAGACTCTGGCTCATCAGAAGTCTTTGGAATCAGTTCCAGCGAAGATCCTATTGGTGTGAAGCGAATTGTTGGGTATGTGCCTGAGGAACAGCAGCTCTACGAGTCCCTGACACCCAGAGAGATGTTCGAGTTTATAGCTTCAGTTAGAGAAATTCCAGAAGAGAAAGCTAGCAAGCGAGTAAAGGAATTTGTGCATGCTCTTGATTTTGAGAAGTATTATGATGCGATGGTTGTGACCTTATCGCAGGGAAATAAGCAGAAGGCGATGCTCATCGCAGCGCTACTTCACAAACCTAGGCTCTTAATCCTTGATGAGCCATTCTCAGGGCTTGATGTGCGTACAGCTTCGATTATGAAGGATGTTATCAAGATTCATACTGAGAATGGGGGCTCTGTCCTTTTGAGCACACACATCATGGAAGTAGCTGAGGCAATGTGCGACCGAGTAGGAATCCTTGATGAAGGCGAACTAGTTGCTGTCGGCACAATTGAAGAGCTACGAGGTGTTTCACAGAGAGAGGGTGCAACTCTGGAGAAAGTCTTCTTGGCCTTGACTGAGCAGGAAGATGAGGTACGTGAGGGTATCGACCAACTCAGGGAGGCACTTGCATAGTGAAATTCTCAGAGCGATGGAAACTTGCAGGAATCATATCGGGAGAGGTGAGGTTCAAAGGCTATCTGGAGATGAATCCATCGAACCTTGCGCGTGTAAAAGAGAATCCGGAGAAAATCGCTCGAAGTATCAAGTCTAGCAGCCGATTCAGTACGTTCATAACAACTGCTCTCGTGTTCTCGCTAGCCGTGTTAACTGCAGCTATGGCCTTTGTAGATGACAGCATTGGTGTTCCCGAAACAAGGTTGGCAGTGGGACTCTCGATATTCCTAGTTCTCAGCTTTGTATTGTTGATATTCCTCAATCTGTCTGTGACCACTGGCTTCTTCACTGCTGACGTTATCAGTTTCCCTGCAACGCTACCATTAAGCAAGAGTGACCTCGATGAGTTATCATTACTTGCCTTCATCAGAGTGTTCATCGCACCTACAATTTTGATTCTCACTATATTTCCAGTGATCACGCTTCTCGCAATAGGACTAGGTCCTGCTCTTGTGGCACTTGCTGGATGCGCTGCAACTGTGTCACTCGCATTAGGGGCATTAACAAAGCTCGCCATTTGGTTTCGAAGGCAGTCTCTTCAGGTCGATGGTTCAAGAATGAATACGCTCGTCAGAGTGTCAGCATCAATAGGACTTGCACTTGGCATGGTAGTTGCTTTTAGCATGGGTAGCTGGCTTCCCTCTCTGATTCATTTCATTGCTGAGTTATCTACTGGAATGGGCACTCAAGGATCATCATTTCTAGCCTTGCTATTTCCATTCTCTTTTGGATTCTTAGCATCTGCAGTGCAGTTCGGTCTTGCGCTCCCCTATGCCACTATTCTTACAGCTCTAGGGGCTTCAGGTCTATATGCTGTGCTGGCAATCATGTCTTATCAGCGAACAGGTAGTGCGCTTCAACAGGTCACAGTAGGAGGAGTATCAGCTAAAAGGACTCTTGAGCTGCGTGAAATCACTCTGAAAACAAAGACAATTCTGCGGTCAATCATCAACAAGGATCTCAAACTAGCAACACGAAATATCGGTTCTTCGTTCATATTCATCATCCCGCTATTCCTGGCTGTCTTCCTCTATCCAATGATGGCAGGCTGGTCTGAGTCAGAGGCACTACGAAGTCTCACAGCTCTCATCTCCGTCGAATACGGCAACTTCTTTGCCGGGATAACGATTATCTCTGTCATGATGTTTGACACTCAAGGGGCATCGATTCAGGCCGGACTTCCCATCAGATCAAGGAAGATGCTGAATGCCAAAGTTGCAATGGCTTTGTTTCCTTATGTGGGATCAATGATATTGATCTCTGCTCTCCTGTCATTGTTTCCATTGACATCACCTTTGATACCTCTTATTCCATTGGTTCAGATTCCTTGTGGATATACCGTCGCACTAGCTGTAGGCACTTTCACCTATTGGAAACGAGGTGGCGGTCGCGCTGTGTCCATAAGTGTGGTGGCAGACTCTGGCATGACCTTTCTTGCTGCAATCATGGGAGCATTAATCGGGATTGTGCCATTAGTGGGGTATGGTGTAGCAATTATCCTCACAGGGAATCACATTATCAGTTTGGCCACTCAGGTTCTGGTGATGGTAGTAGAGCTTGTCCTGGTTCGAATCCAAGTGCCGAATCTATTGAAGGACTGATTAGCTTAGGTGCACTTGGCGAAGCTTAAAATACGTGGACTCAGGCCAGTCCATTGACTCTGCATTCATGCAGCGTCTGTCATCACTGGATGAATGGACTATGAAACCGCTGTTAGCACCGTCAATACTATCTGCGGACTTTGCAAACTTAGAGAGGGATATCAAAGCTGCCGAGAAGGGAGGGGCAGACTACTTCCACCTGGATATAATGGATGGCCACTTCGTTCCCAATATATCATATGGGCCA
Organism: Promethearchaeota archaeon; assembly: GCA_048939765.1. GTDB lineage: Archaea > Asgardarchaeota > Thorarchaeia > Thorarchaeales > Thorarchaeaceae > SMTZ1-83. The sequence goes on along the minus strand of JBHLPF010000003.1, from coordinate 17,306 downwards.
ATGATAGCAAAGACGATGAAACGTATAACAGATGTCCCACTGGATGCTCATCTCATGATAACAAAGCCGCGCGAGTATATTCCGAAATTTCTCGATGCTGGCGTGGAGCTCATTTACCCCCACATAGAAGGCGCTTATGACATCTATAGGGCAGTGCAGCTAATCAAGGATCTAGGAGGCAAAGCAGGTATTACTCTGAATCCCGGCACACCAGTCTCTCATGTCATGCCGCTCCTAGACCTACTTGACTCGGTTCTGCTCATGAGTGTGTGCCCTGGATTTGGAGGACAGTCTTACATCGAGCCAGTCACAGGAAAGATAACTGAGTTGAGAGCTTTGCTTGACGAACATAAGCCAGAAGTTCGCATTGCAATAGATGGAGGGGTGAAAAGGGACAACATAGCAGGCATTCACAGGGCTGGTGCCGACTTCTTCGTTGCTGGATCGGCAGTGTTCAAGGCTGATGACATTGAGCAAGAAGTGAGAAAGCTCAAGGCGCTGCTGGATACTGCCTGACCGAACCGTTTTAATCGACTGTGGTAGTTCATCCCAGCAGTAACTCCAAAGATAGGAGATGATTACAGTTGAAGTTCTTCATCGATACAGCCAATGTTGATGCAATACGCAAAGCCCACGAGCGGGGAATGGTGGATGGTGTGACAACCAATCCTTCACTTGTTGCGAAGGAAGGCAAGGACTTTAGAAAAATCGTTGATGAGATTGCTTCCTTTGTTGAAGGCCCCATAAGCTTGGAAGTCGTGAGTGAAGACGCAGAAGGAATGATCAAGGAGGCTAGAGAACTCAATAGCTGGATAGATAACGCCGCAATCAAGGTGCCTCTCACTTGGGAAGGTCTCAAAGCCACCAAGGTATGCGCAGACGAAGGTATCAAAACCAATGTCACTCTGTGCTTCAGCGCAAACCAGGCCATTCTGGCTGCCAAGGCAGGTGCAACATTCGTTTCACCCTTCATCGGCAGACTAGATGATATAGGGCACACTGGAATGGATCTCATTGAAGCCATCGTGCAGATCTATTCAAACTACGCTTTTGACACAGAAGTCATTGTCGCCAGCATCAGGCACCCAATCCATGTCTATGAAGCAGCTCTGCTAGGAGCAGACATTGCTACCATACCTCCTGCGGTCCTTGACAAGATGGTTAGACATCCATTGACAGACATTGGTATTGAGAGATTTCTTGCTGATTGGGAGAAGGTCCCTAAGAAGTAGATGTAGGGCAAAGAGTAATCAATGACCGCAGGTAAATCTGGGCGGGCACCCCAAGAAGAGCAAGATATATTGGAGGTTTAAAATCCGTCATTAATGGGAGGCACCAATCTTTGGAATTAGAGGCAGACCTTGTTGTCTTCAATGGCAATATCATAACAATGGATCCACACAACCCAAAGGCTACCGCTCTGGCTGTGAAGAGCTACAAAATACTTGCGATTGGCGACGAAGATCTCATCGCGGATCTGGTGCCTAGTGCGAGAAGAGTCATCGATCTTGGCGGAAAGACAGTGGTTCCCGGTTTTGTTGATGCGCACACACATTTCACCAGTGATGGATACAAATCAAATCACGTGCATCTCCATGATGCAACATCAGTAGAAGATGTGGTTCAGATATTGAGAGATTCACTGCCTGTCTACAAAGAAGGTGACTGGGTGATTGCATTCGGATGGGATGAGAGCCAATGGCCGAAGAGGCGGTACCTCAATGCCAGAGACTTGGATAAGGTATCGAAAACATACCCCATCTTTGCCACCAGAATCGACGGGCATCTGGTGTCTACCAACACTCTTGGCTTCGAGAAACTGAAGATTCCAGCCAACCAGGAAGGTGTCATGAAAGATAAAAAGGGAAATCCCACTGGAGTCCTCAAGGACATTGAGGGGATTCATGAGAAGATTCCTAAAACCAATGAGGAGATTCAACAGGGCATCATTGCAGGAAACAAAATTGCCAATGAGCTTGGAATCACAACCATAGTGGACAATGCAGCAGCTGGAACTCTCCGTCATCTACGCGAGATTGAACGTAGTGAGAGACTCACTGTAAGAACCGTTTTCAATCCTCCAATTGAACAGATGAATGATATGATTAGGTTGGGCCTCTCATCTGGGATGGGAAGTCCTATGGTGAGAATTGGGGGAGTCAAGATTTTCACTGATGGCTCTATAGGCGCAGCCACTGCCTATTTGTCCAAGGAGTACAAGGGAAACAAAGGAAACAACGGCATACTTCTAATGGACAAAAAGGAATATTCAAGGATCATAAAGAAGGCCATCAAGAACAACATACAGACGGTGACGCACGCCATCGGTGATGCCGCTATTGAGATGGTGATAACTGCTTTTGAGGAATTGAAGGACAAGTCTAAGATTCGAGAGCAGAGGCATCGGATTGAACACGCGGAGATTATCAACGAGTGGCAGATTCGACGAGCAGTGGGCCTTGGCCTTATTCTCTCAATGCAGCCGAATTTTGTGGCAAAATGGCAGCTTGAAGGCGGACTCTACGAGAATAGACTTGATGATGAAATGGTCCGCGGTATGAATATGTTTAGGGTCGCACTCGATAATGGAGCTCGCCTTGCATTTGGAAGTGATGGAATGCCGTATGGGCCCCTATACGGGATCTGGGCAGCCACCACTCATCCAAATGACCGTGTCAGACTCACTGTAGAAGAAGCACTTAGATGCTATACCCTTGAGGCTGCTTACGCATCCTACATGGATAGAACAGTGGGAAGCCTTGCTGTGGGGAAAAGAGCAGACTTCGCAGTACTGTCAGATGACATTCTCAATGTTCAACCCGAGAAGATAAAGGACATTGTAGTGGAATTGACGATAGTCGGCGGTATAGTTGAATACACCGCACTAGGGACCTGAGGTGGGTTCCGTGGGCATTATACGTGTTCTCAGCGACGAAATTGTTTCTCTAATTTCTGCTGGCGAAGTCATAGAAAATCCCTCATCAATTGTAAAGGAGCTTATAGAGAACTCACTTGATGCAGATGCCACCAACATTGAGATATCAATCACCGACGGCGGAATTGGATCAATCACCGTTTCAGACAATGGCGTCGGCATCCTGAAAGAAGACTGCCCAGTATGCACATTGCGACACTCGACAAGCAAGATAAGCACTAGGGATGACATCGATTCAATTCTCACATATGGCTTCAGAGGAGAGGCATTGGCAAGCATTGCAGCGGTTGCTGACATGGCCATCGTAACAAAGCACGAAAGAGATGAACTTGGGACACGGATTTCTTCTCGAGCAGGAGAGATTCCCAGTATTGAAGACGCTTCGAGACCTAGAGGAACTGCTGTGGAGGTAACAAACCTATTCAAGAATGTGCCTGCCCGACGGAAGCATCTGTCATATCCAAGGGTAGAGAGTCAGAGAGTTCTAGATATCACGATGAGGCACGCAATCGTCAGAAATGATATAGGATTCAGACTCATCAGAGATGAGCGAGTAGTACTGGATTGTCCTCCTGGTCAAACTGAGAGGGACAGAGCACTCCATCTCTGGGGACCGGATGTCGCCACAAGTCTAGTTAAGTTCCAACACAAATCGGATGATACGCTGGTATCAGGCTTTATTGCGCTCCCCCCTGTTTCAAGAGGCAATAGAGGAAGGCAGTACTTCTCGGTTCGAAAGCGTCCAATTCATAATGACAAATTGAATCAAGCTGTAGAATCGGCCTACTCCTCACTTCTGATGAAGGGGAGGTATCCTGTCTGCTCTATCGATATCGGTATTGATGTAGACAAAGTTGATGCCAATGTCCATCCGACCAAGAGAGAAGTGAGGATTCAAGATTTCGATTCTCTTGTTGAAACTGTAAGGACTGCAGTTCGCGAGGCTTTGGACAAGGACAGGCCTAAGGAAGCACCAGTACCATTGCAGGACTTTGTAGAAACGGCTCTTACAGAAATCCTTGCTTCAGCGGGTGACTCTGAAGATGAAACCACATTTTCAGCACGCACGTTGTCGGAGGAGCCTCTGCTTTTTGAGAGAGTCACACTTGAGGAATTGGTTATTGACAAGGCAGTGGAACCAGACCAAATCCCTCTGAGAGGCGCTTTCAAAATAATCGGGCAGATTCAGGACTTATACATTCTGCTCGAGTTTGATGATGGATTGGTCATCGTAGACCAACATGCAGCTCATGAGAGAATTATCTACGAACGCCTGAAGGAAGAAATGAAGAGCAGAAGTATAGTTTCTCAAGAGCTGTTGGAGCCAATAGTCATTCGACTCACTACAGCAGACAGAGATGCAATTCTCGGTGCTGAGGACACTCTAGAGGCCCTTGGATATTCCATCGAATCCTTTGGGGGGAATGAAGTTCTCGTTTCGGCAATACCGGAGGTGTTCGGCCATCGAGCAAGCGAGGAGGAACTAATCTCGCTGGTTGATAGAATCGCTGAGCTTGGCATTCTAGCTGGGACTGAGGAGTTCATGGACAATGTCCTCAAGATCATAGCATGCCATTCAGCCATCAGAGCTGGAGAAGCCCTCAGTCATAAGGAGATAGCGTCCCTTTTAGTAGAACTTGTCAGGGCACCTAATAGATACAATTGTGCCCATGGGAGACCATCGATGATCAAGTTCACCAGGAAAGAGCTCGATAGGCGCTTCGGACGGGATGGTCCACAGGCTTTGGCTCGTTTCAGAGCACGACACAGACTTCTGCGTTAGCCTGCGCTGAGCGTAGGATTAAGTAATGGTAGACACTTGAATTCCGATATGCCTTCAAAGAACAGGCTTGCAATTGCCACGATTGTCTTCCCTGATTACTCGTCCGAAACGAATGCACTACTGCTACTGGAAAGCATTCGTGCGTTTGCCGGTTCTCTTTCAAATGTAGAGGTCTGGTGCTATACGCCTGAGGCTGGAAATGAAATATCATCAAGGACGCAGGCCAGGATTGACGAATTGGGGGTTGAACTCATTTCATTTGAGATGGACTCAGGAATTAGCTCATTCCCATTCACAAGACATGCTCATGCGGCAACCCTTGCAGAATCAAGGTCTAAAGGGAAGTTCGAGTTGGTTGCATGGCTTGCTCCAAACACACTTGTCCTTCAAGAGCCGACTAAGTTTATTCTGGAAAGCGGCATAAGCTTGGGCTATCGACCTGTTCACCATAGGCTCCTTGGATTGAATTATGATGAGCCCCTTGATACCTTCTGGTCTGCTGTCTACGAGTTCTGCAATGTTCCACCGCAGCGTGTCTTTGCCATGAAGACCCAAGTGGAGGACGTAGCAATCCGACCCTATTTCAATGCGGGGGTTCTAGTTGCTAGACCTGAGGAATCTCTATTCAAGGCTTGGCGTGACACATTCCTGAATGTATACCAAGAGCCAGTCTTCAAGAGACTGTATCGCGAGGACAGGCGCTATGCTATCTTTGTGCATCAAGCGGTACTTTCTGGCATCATATTGTCAAGATTGGGACAAAATGAGATAGAGGAACTGCCTGCAAAATATAACTACCCACTGAACCTCTATCACGAAGACATTACTGAGAATCGACCGGAATTCATTGAGGAATGCGTAACAATCAGGCATGAAGGATTCTATCAAGATCCCGAATGGAAGGGAAACATGCCCGCACGGAATGAGCTCAAGGAATGGATTGCCAATATAATCGTGTGATAATTCTGTACCAAACCTCGCTTTCTCTACCACACATCTTATTAACAATTGTTCACGGATGCTGAGAACGAGGTTTCAGTATGGCTACAACACTGAAAGCGACCACGAGAATTCTTGAGTTGGCAAAGGAGTATCCTTTCCTTTTCGATACACTGATTGGGATTTCTCCAAAGCTCAAACGTTTGCAGAATCCAATTTTGCAGAGAACCATTGGCAAGAGGGCAACTCTCAGTGATGTATCAAAGATGTCGGAAGTTCCCTTGAATCGGCTTTTCGAACTTTTGTCCGAGTCAATCTCGAAGAATGCCAACGAGAAGGTTGTCATTGACAAGGAAGACATGGAGAAGGGCGAGTGGCAGGAAGAGCTTGGGAAGCGACAGAGAAGGCTGAAGGACCTCATTCTGGGACTGCATGAAGGGAAGGAGCTGGAGAAACTCCAGGGTCAGTTCAAGGAGATACTTGGAGATGTCAGCGCAACCGAGATTGCAGAGATGGAGCAGTCATTGATTTCCTCGGGTGAACTCACGGCTCAGCAAGTAACGGCCCTATGTGACTTGCATGTGCAGGTCTTCAAGGAATCGCTGGATGTTCAAGAAAAGCCGGAGTCAATTCCTGGTCATCCAGTCCATACGTACATGAACGAAAACAAAGAAGCACAGAGATTGGTAGATATACTCAAAGAGAATCCGGATGACTCGAACTCCTTGGAGGAATTGAAGAAGATAGTGATTCATTACACGCGGCTACAGAACCAGCTGTTTCCCATTCTTGAGAAAGCTGGGATAACGGGCCCTTCAACAGTGATGTGGGCCAAGCAAGACGAAATACGTGAAATGCTAAGTCAGGCATATGGCACGAATCTTGGTGAAGTACTAGCAGCCATTGAAGACATGATATACAAAGAGGAAAACATACTCTATCCAATGGCTCTTGAGAACCTTTCAGAATATGACTGGGTGAAGGTTCGAGTGGGAGAGGATGAAATCGGCTATGCTTTCGGTTTCAAACCCGGCGATGACTGGAAGCCAATCACACCTCTAGATATTCATCAAGCAGATCAGGAGCCTGAAGCGCCAGAAATCAAGCTAAACACAGGTAGTCTGACGCTGAAAGAGATTGATCTGCTATTGAGACATATTCCTGTCGATCTCACCTTTGTTGGAGTTGACGAGAGAGTCAAGTACTACTCGGGCACCGACGACCGAATTTTCCCAAGGAGCCCCGGGGTTATTGGAAGAGCCGTCATCAACTGTCATCCACAGAAGAGCTATGACAAGGTTCAGAAAATCATGGACAGTTTCAAAGATGGAACTCAGGACAAAGCCGTGTTCTGGATTCGACTTGATGACAAGTTCATTCTAATTTCGTACTATGCCGTTAGGGATGACAAGGGAGAATTCGCTGGGACCTTGGAGGTCTCACAGGATGTAACAGAGATTCGAAGTCTAGAAGGCGAGAAGCGACTTCTTGATTGGGAATGACTTCGTCTGTTCTAGAAATGTGGCAGAAAAAATAGGGGGAGTAGTCTGGACGATTTCCAGACTACATCTATACTCAATCTACTGCCTTCTAGCAAATACGACGATTAGGACAACAATCACCAATACGCCGCCGCCGAGCGCTAAGAGAAGCATTGGATCAATAGGCTGTGGTGGTGGGGTCGTGGTAGGTGTTGTAGTAGTAGGAGTCGTCGTAGTTGTTGGTGCGAATCCACCTGGGACATATGGCTCGCCACCCCAGACAGATGCAACTGGTGGTGCAACTGTGTTGCGGTCAAGGGTTTGAACCAACTCGGCAATGACGAGGTTCTCTGTTTCAGATCCAGGTCGAGTATCATTCACAGCTTTTGCGATGTACATCTCTGCAAGTCCTTGATGGTCATCTGGTCTCAAGTATGTTGGTCCCTTCGGGCAGTCTATAGTTATGCCGCCTTCAAGATAATTGATCATCAAGTCTGTATCAAGATCTGGAACAGCATTTGTCACATCTACCAGGAATTGCGCTGTGGCAAACGCACTTGCAGTGAAAAGCTCTGGTACTCGATAGGTTTGTGCAAACAGATAATTTGGCATGATGTTCTGGGCGACATGTTGGGCCACCATCCAGTCATTGACCGCATTGTCTGGCAGTTCATAACCATATAGACAGAGCCCGGTAGAATTGATGTAGGTCGCTGGAGGCGTTAGACTCGCCTCTATGAGGTTCATGGAAAGGATATCAATGCATGCTCCAGAGACTTCCATATAGTCTGCGACATGTTGAGCTTCTAGAGCAGTATATAGATGTGAGAAGTCACCAGCCCAAATTATGAACAGATACTCAATATCGAAATCGCCATCTTTATCCAAGAGATTCAGTATATAGGGCGAGAAGTCCGTTTCATCTTTATCTACGTACTGAATAGTGATTACCGAACCACCCCAGTCATCGATTAAAGTCTTCATTGATTCAACGCCATCATATCCGAAGGAATAGTCAACAGCAAGAAAGGCAAATCTCGAATAGTTGAGGTAATTCTCATCCATAGCATATGTAACGCCTGCATATGCATCATGCCAGTTGTTTCTGGCGATGCGGAATATGTATGGATTGAAGTTCTCAGCAGTTAGCGAAGAAGCGGCAGCTGGAGATATGAAATACAGTTTCTTATATTCCTCAGCAATACCTGATAGCGCTGCAGCCACTGCACTAGAAGTGCCTCCAACCAGAATGTCAATTCCATCCGTTTCGATAGCTTGTATTGCCTGTGATGTTGCATATACCGGATCACCATGTGTATCATAATAATGAACTTCATAGGGCCGGCCCGCTTCTGTCTTATTCTTGTTATTATATCCCATCATCGTAGTTGCATATTCCAATCCTAATGAGAAACCTTGTTTCGTCCAGGGTCCGTAAAACCATAGACCCAGCCCGACCGTTTCGGGTGTGAAGACTCCAATCTTAATTGGCTCTTGCGCAACAACTGGTCTAGCCAAGAAGCAAGGCATGAAGATGGAAACTAGTAATAGCAACGATAGAGACAGAGATATAGTTCTCATCTTTTTCATCTTTCATCCTCCCACAACAGTATTACATTGTTATACTGTTAGAGCTAGAACATAGACTGTTCTATGTCTATTCCTCGGAGGAGGAAGCCCAGCTATATATCTCTTGAGGAATTTGGAATTATTTGAATGAGGGTTCTCCTATTCTAAAGGGATCCTTGTTCGCGTAAGAATCTAAGAACTACATTGTTAAACTCCTCAGGCTGTTCAAATGTAACGGCATGACCCGAGTCTCGAATAATGACCATCTCCGAATGGGGTAAAGTATCATGAATCATCTTCGAATACGGATAAGCCGGCTTTAGAATATCTTTCTCGCCAGCAATGACACAGGTGGGAACCTCGATTTGATGCAATTGATCTGTTACGTTAAGACTGAGAAAAGAATCTAGAAGCCGCACAAGGGGTGGATAATATAGTTGAGCATAACGAATCTTGGCCTGTTCCAGAAGAGCAGTTTGCTCCCGGATGAAAGTTTCACCGAAATTGAGAGGAACTGTTGCACTATAGAACAACTCGGGATCTTCAAGTACACAGGCATACCTCCACAACTCACACATCTCACGAAGCAACGGTCCGACGAATGAAACTGAGCTGCATACTACAAGGCTCTTTAGCATTTCTGGATATTTCAAAGCAAAGACTAGACCTAATTCTCCTCCATAGCTGATTCCTACATGGTGAACCTTTGATATACCAAGCTCATCAAGTAGAGCCTTTTGGTCCGTTGCATGGAGGTCGAATGAATATGGCTCCTCCGGCTTCTCACTTTGTCCTTGCCCACGCATATCGTATAGAATCACCTGATACTCCTTGGAAAATGCTGGCAATTGATTAACCCAACCTAGCGTATTAGAGAAAACTCCATTCCCAAAGATGACCGGTTCGCCCTGCCCGTGGACTTCATAATAGATGTCGACATCATTTGCATCACAGAAAGGCAAATCTAACCCTCCTATTGACCGAAGTCTTCCTTCAGTTTACGTTTTAGAATCTTCCCAGCACCGGAAATGTAGGGAGTGAAACTATCGATAAATACGGCCGATTTTGGAATCTTGAATCTAGCCAGTTTCCCTTCACAGAAGCTGATTATTTCCTCTTCATTAGCTTCTACTCCGGGTTTCAAGACCGCAATAGCACGGCCAACCTCACCCCATTTAGGATCAGAAACCGCGATTACCTGTACTTGTGCAATCTTGGGATGCTGTTCCAAGAGCTTCTCAATCTCTCGGGGGTACACATTTTCCCCTCCACTGATGAACATGTCCTTGACCCGATCAACTACAAAGAAGTATCCTTCATCATCGAAGTAAACCATATCTCCTGTCCGAAACCAGCCATCGGCGTCCAATAGCGTCTTGTTCGACTCTGGACGATTCCAGTATCCCTTGGTGACTGTTGGACCCTTGAATAGAAGTTCACCTACCTCGCTAGGGCCGCATTCTTTCTCGGTTTCAGGATCCACCACTTTCGCATCTATAAAGAAGTTGGGGGTTCCAATACTCCCAATCTTACGTTCAGCATCCCACGGGTCTAGTGCGAAACAGCCAGGTCCAACCTCAGTCATCCCAAATCCTTGCTTGAATTTGACTCCATGTGCCTCTTTGAATGTCTTGATAATTTCAAACGGCAATGGTTCGCCTCCGGAAGTCAGAAAGCGAACATTGCTGAAGTCGATTGATTTGAAGTTGGGATGATTCATCAGCATCCGGTATTGAGTAGGAACTGCGAAGAAGAAATTGGGCCGCTCTGTATTGATTAGCTCGATTATCTTCTCCAAATCCCACCTCTGCATTTGGATTACTCTTCCTCCCAAAATCCAAAGCGGGATGGCATAGACGTAGAGACCTCCCACATGAAACAGGGGTAGATGATTTATGTAGACATCTCCAGGAAGAATGTCTCGAATAGTGCTGAGCGTATTGAATGCGACTTGTTTGTAGGTTATCATTGCGCCTTTTGGAAGCCCCGTTGTCCCCCCAGTGAAGACGATGCCCATAGGGTCGTCGTAAGAGAGTTCCACAGGCGCGGGAGGACTTGTTTCGGCCTTATTGATTACTTCCTGATAAACCATTGAGTCATCAGATCCAGTTTTCTCAGCGTCCAGTGCAATCCAATGATCGACTTTCGCTTCTGTCTTTAACTCAATTGCAACAGCAGCAAATTCGCCGTCATAAAGAAAGACAGAGGGATTCAGGTCCTCGATCAAACCAACCAATTCCCTAGCGACCAAACGAAAATTGAGCGGACTGAAAATGCCACCACTCTTCTGACACCCAAAGAATGCTTCCCAATATTCTAGACTATTATGAGCAAGGATGCACATGCGTTCTCCCTTTCGAAACTCGAGCTCCTTTTGGAGAAAATTCGCGACCTGATTCGCACGCCTATTGAATTCTCCATAGGTGTATCTTGTCCCCGTTGCGACATCAACCAGGGCCTCTGCGTCAGGTGAGAAGACTTCTCTCTTTGACAGGTAATCAAACTGATTTGCCATTTATTGCCACCTCATATTAGGCATTTTTCTACCACCATCTTAATACTGCAGCAGCCATGTTGAATCCCCCTCCTGAAGAACAAAGTGCAATGTACTCACCATTGCCCTCACCTGGAGGGGGTAGCTTTCCCTGGTCGACTGCATCGTACATCGCAAGTGCAATACAGGCTGAGCCCGTATACCCCCATTTATCCATGACATTGTGGGTCTTCTCAAGAGGCACATCTAGTTCCCTCATTACGGCCTCAATGGTTCGTAGGTTTACTTGAGTGAAGAATATCCAATCAATATCCTCCATTGACAGATTGGCCTTTGCGACACAATCCCTTGTCAAAACTGGCCAATGCTGTAGGTTTGTATCTGCAGGAAAACGCTTCCGAAAGGCGAGGCAATGTTTCCTATTTTGGATTGCTTCAATTGTTGGGGGTTCTGCTGTTCCTCCCACGAAGATTCCAAGATGGTCATGGAAGGAGCCATCTGCGATAAGCTTCGATTCCATGATTCCTTCTTTGTCCTCACTCGCTTCCAGCACCATAGCGCCAGCAGCATCAGCAAATAACGTGCATGTATAGTGGTCAGTCCAATCCACAAATTTGGTCATTCCATAGGCTCCAATGACCAAGATCGAGTTGATGTCTGAATCTGTCCTGATGTACCGAGAACCTATATCCAGTGAAGTAACCAGACCTGCACAAGCGCAGTTCACATCAAATGTTCCTGCGTTTGTTGCACCAAGTTTGTGTTGTACAACAACCGATGTAGCAGGAGACAGATAGTCCGGAGTGTCAGTACTCAAGATGATCAGGTCTAGCTCATCTGGATCAACACCAGCTTTCTTCAATGCCTGTCGACCTGCGTGAGTTGCAAGATCCGATGTTACCTCATCGTCGGCCATAATATGACGCTGTCTAATACCAACATTCTTCACCAGCCAATCTGCAGTACCGGGACGGTTGAGCATTTTCTCTATATCTTCATTAGTCAACATCTTTTCGGGGATATATATTCCCAGACCTGTAACCACTGCTGAACGAACCATCTGCAACATCCACTCCGTTTGATTATTGTGGCCCTAGCACATCCCTGCCCATATCACCTTCTTCTCGAATTCGCAAGCAAGTTATCTCTGCTCTAAATCGTCTATGAAACTCATGACCGCATTATTGAATTCGCTATACTTCTCGATAATGCTGAAATGAGACCCCCCCTCAATAAGCACCAATTGTGAATTGGGAATGATCTTAGATATCATCTCTCCATTCTTGGGGGGAACTGCAAGATCAGCATCTCCATGAATGATTAGTGTTGGGACTGATATCTGCTTCAAATCAGATTCAGAATTGAAATCTCCCACTGCTGCGCTTTGACGAATTTGCGCAAAAAGCGGAGTGGGATGCATTTCTGCCCATTGGTCTATTTGCTCTATCACCGACCTATTCTCTCGGATGAACTGTGGACTGAAAGTGGCCCTGTATCGCATCTCCCTAGCTTGCTCTTTTGAGATTGTTTCAGTTGGAAGAGCGACTAAAAGGGCCATTGTTCTATCATCCATCGGTATAGAGTTGGGTCCCCCAAAATGACTAGATACAACAATCAAACTTCGTACCTTTTCAGGATGGGATATGGCAATCTGCTGGGCAATAAGTCCTCCCATTGATATCCCCAAAATGTGCGCCTTCTCGATACCCAAAGCATCAATCAGACCAACTGTATCATCGGCGAACATCTGAATTGAATACGGAATGTCTGGTTTGGAGCTTCTTCCTGCTCCACGATTGTCGAAAACGATGCATCTGAATTTCTCTTTGAAAGCAGGAACCTGCCGAAACCATATCCAGCGATAGCTTGCCCATCCTCCAATGAGCACTAGAGGTGGAGCGTCAGGTGGCCCGTGAAGCTCATAATAGATGTCGATGTCTCTCACAGTTGCAAATGGCAATCAATCATCTCCTTATAGCCAGAATCCTTGCAATAATACCCCGAGTCCTTGCGACAATAGCTTTCGGAAGACTTCTGAATCTTGATGCAATCTCCTTTCTATATAGCCATAAAAGGAGAAGAACAAATATCATTAAAAATCCAAATGTCCCAACTACAATTGGAAGGAGCCTAGCATCCTCGATCAAGAATAGGAAGAGTCCCACTGCTCCCAAGAAACCGAATACCCAATAATCAGAAGATTTTATGGCGAATTCAAATCGACCCAGCTTGATTTCACGCGTTTTTTCTAAGACTGAATTAGCCCTTCTCCCAATAGATCCTACGATTCCAAAAGGCATAAACAAGACAATCAAAATGTACATCACTCCCAACCCGATCAACCATAATTCACCAGGCAAGCCTAAGCCCTCTGTTATGAAGTCAACTATATTCAGGTCAGAGTACACCACAACTCCTGATCCAAGTATTGGACCAAACAGTGTGCCAATTCCTCCGATAATAGCGTATAACATCGCGTTGATTGTGATTTCGACTCCTAATACCGTGATTGGATCAATAACTCTGAGATATGGGGCATACAGCGCCCCAGCAAGGCTGGCAATTCCCCCACTTATCACTAATACAACTGTTTTAGCACGAAAGCTATTGTAGCCTAAGGCTTCAGCTCGCTCCTCATTCTGAGCGACCGCAGTAACCATTCTCCCGAATGGTGAAGCGATTAGCCGCTTTAAGAAAAAGTAGGTCATCATAATGCAAGTCAATACTAAATAGAATTGCACTGGAATTGTATAGTAGAATGTGGAGCTGTCTTCAATCCACAGTGATACCATTTGAGCAATGTTTGTACTAAAAGTAACTAGCAATCCTATGAGAGCTAGAATTATGATGATGAACGGAATAATGTAGGTTGTCATCCCGCTGGTGGTTTTCACATCACCTGAGATTGCTTGTGCCTTCTCAGAGAATCTCAGAGGGTCACTAATGGATCTCTTTCGTTCTATCCAAAAGACAAGTATCATCCCAAGGAATGCATAGAATACCAGAATAGGACCATAGATATTTGTCCCAAACATGAATAGGAGAGTTGTAAAGACAGTTATAATTGGAATGAACAAGATGAGACCAATAGAATCTGTTCGCTTCCTCAGGTAAAGGATGACCATTCCTATAAAAGCTGAGAGGAATACAAATGCAAGTATGACAAAGAGCAGATAGAAAGGAGCAGTCTTAATGATAGCAGGAGTACTTACCCCCAGTCCTGTTTCTCCACCAGAAATGTCTGGGTTATCAGCAAAGAAATTGTAGATAAACATCGCTATCGCCAAAGCAATAAATGCAAACGCTGTGCCTCTCATTCGGCTAGTTGTCAGTCCCATTATGAACCCAAGGCCACCGCCAATCATCATTGCCAAAACTAATGTAAGTGGGTATGGAATCGCAGCTATGAGATTAAAGGGCGGAGGGAAGAGATTCGCGTCTAATGAATAGGCCATGAAATAGGCTCCAATCCCAAAGAATGCGACATGCCCAAAATTCAGCAGCGATGCACGGCCTAGCTGCAAATCAAAGGATATTGCAAGAAGGGCGAAAATCATTATCTGGGTTATCAGGTTGAGTAGTGCTCGAAGGGGGGATGTTTCTGCTGTAGTAGCAAATGGGAGAAGATATAGAAACGCGAGAACAGCTATTGCTGTTCTGTTGTTTGTGACTATGGAGGGCACCCCAAGGAGAATTCCTTTCAGTTTCTGTGAGGGATTTCTTTCACTATTCATGACCTGTTAGACCTCCTGGTCTTACTATCAGAATGATCACCATAATGATGAACACTATAATGTCCTGAATGAATGGAACGAAATATGCTGCGAATTGCATTGATAGGCCAACTATAAGTGCACCAAAGAAGGTACCTTCAAAGCGACCATAATGGGCGCCTCCAACAACGACTATGACAAAAGCGAATATGAGATATGTGAGACCATGGCCTGAGTTTGCTCCAATCCACGGTACTAGGACTGCGCCGGATAGTCCAGCAAGGCCTGCACCCAGCATGAATACAACTGTAAACAGTTTCTTGATATCAGTCCCCAATGCTTCAACCATCTCTGAATCTTCTATTCCCGCTTGTATCTGCAGCCCAATGCGGGTCTTTCTGAACGCCACAAACATTGATCCAGCAACAGCTAAGCCCAGAAAAATCAAGAAAATACGATAAATCGAAAATTGCAGCCCTCCGCCAAAATCAAGAAAACCACTTATGAAGAAGTAGGATATTTGTGAATAGGGAACAATAGTATAGGTGATTTGTGGGGGGCCCCAGATGATTAGGGCAATCTGAGTGATAATGAACATATACCCGACTGTCAACAGTATCTGAGCGATAGGATTGCCGTACAGTCGTCGAATTGTGAAGAACTCTATTCCTCCACCGACTAGAGCCAGAACTGCTGTGGCTCCAATCGCACTCACAATGAAGGCTATGACCGAAATTGCAAATTGATTATCTCCGAAGAGAATATGGAACGGAAGAGCGGGATCTAGGAGAACAGATTCTGTTCCGATATAGATTACAAAGCCCATGAAACCTCCCAACATGAAGAAGGCCCCGTGAGCGAAATTGATCACATCGCACAAACCAAAGATCAAGAAGAACCCAGAAACCATCAAGAAAAGCAGCATGCTGAGTGCCAGTCCATCAACCAGTGATTTACTTGCTCTGACAACAAATCCGTCCCATGTGTAAACATCTATCGCCACGACAACCAGTAGAGCTGCAAAAATAACAAAAACAAGGACCAGCGTAACTCTCAGTATCTGACGGACTCGGGGGTTTTCCTCCAGGTAGTCCCGAAGGGAGGATCTAATATTCTGCATTGTCATTAGATGCTCACCCCCAAGTATTGTGCAACAAGTGCTTTGTCAGCTATAAGCTCCGACATGTTATTGCCCTCATAAACGATTTTCCCACTATCGAAGATGTAGAAATTGTCGCCTAGCTCTGAGACAGCTCGAAAGTTCTGTTCTATTAAAAGGATAGTTGCGTATTCCTTTAGTCTGCCAAGAGAAGCGATGAGGTTCTTGGCCAATAGAGGACTCAAGCCCTCTGTAGGTTCGTCTATAAGTAGCAAATCATTTTCATTCATCAATGCGCGGGCTACAGCTAGCATTTGCTGTTGGCCACCTGACAAAGTTCCCGCTCTCTGTTTAAGAAACCGTCTCATATCAGGAAACAAATCAAAGATAATGTCCAATCGATACTGCATATCGTCTCGTGAGCCTCCTTTCCGCATTGACACGATTAGGTTCTGCTCGACTGTCAACGTGCCGAAAATCCTTCTAGTATCAGGGACATAACCGATGCCTTTGTTGACTATTTTGTGAGTGGGAAAACCAGAGATATCCTCCCCATTGAAGACAATTTTTCCTTCTCTTGGTGGATATATTCCGAGTATTGATTTCATTGTCGTAGTCTTCCCTGCTCCATTTCTACCCAATAATAGAGTGACCTCTCCTTTTGGAACAACCAATGAGATTCCTTGCAGGACATAGAAGGAACCAATGTATACGTGAGCATTTTGTATTTCAAGCAAGTTCTGCATCTGTACCACCTAGATAAGCTTTCAATACTTCTTCGTTCTCTTTGATCTCCTTTGGAGGCCCTTTAGCAATCATTCTTCCCTCTGAAAGAACAACAATCTCTTCACTGAGGCTCATGACAATGTCCATTTTATGTTCAACAACTAGCAATGTCAGCTGCTTTCCATAGGATTGTTTGACTCGCAGGATCGCATCAATGACATCTGGTATCTCTTCAATCGCCATTCCTGCAGCAGGCTCATCAAGCAAGAGAAGTCGCGGCTCAGTTGCGAGAGCCATAGCAATCTCGAGTTTTCTTTGTTCTGCATGTGGTATCAAAGCAGCAGGGACATATAATCGCGCAGGTTCAAGTCCAACAATTGCAGCTATGTCCAAAACTCTCTCATGAAAATCGGTATAGGAGCCTGCTTTCTTTAGCATCCCCAGGAAGTTGACTCTTCCACCACTACAACCCTGCGCAGCCAGTCGAATATTCTCGAAAGTTGTCTGATATGGAAATATGTTTGTAATCTGATAGGATCGTGATATGCCATGCCGTGTACGTTGATG
>JBHLPF010000037.1:8352-36288 GCA_048939765.1 Promethearchaeota archaeon | reverse complement strand
TCATAATCCAATGGGCGGGCGAAAGGACGACAAATGCATAATGGAATCAAGGATGGAGCTTCAACGGTCGAAGAATTCCAAGGTCTAATTGCCTTCATTGAGAGGTTTTATCTTGGTGTGCCTCCACGCCGGAGCTGAGGAGTCACTGATGGAAATAATCCCCATTAAGACACGAATCATCTCCGAGAATGATGACATTCTGGATGTCCTCATTGACGCGCTAGAAGCACAGGATATCGAATTGAAGGATAATGACCTCCTTTGTATTGCAGAAACTCCACTAGGGACTGCTGAAGGGCGAGTTGTCAAACTTGGTGAGATTGACCCTAGCGAAGAGGCCATCGAGTTAGCGGATGAGTATAATCTCCTACCTGAGGTCGCAGAGCTTGTGCTCAGGGAGGCAGATGAGATTCTGGGCGGGATTCCCTATGTGATTCTAACAATCAAGAACAACACACTCATGGCTAACGCAGGCGTTGACAAGTCCAATGTACCACCCGGCCATGCGTCTCTGCTACCTGCTGACCCCAGGGGGAGTGCTGAAAGAATTAGACGTGAGGCAAATGATCGATATAGGCGAAACATCGGAGTGCTGATAATTGATAGCAGGACTCAACCACTACGCTTAGGGAATATTGGGATGGCGCTTGGCGTGGCTGGATTTCGACCAGTCGCAGATGATAGAGGTCGAAGTGATCTCTTTGGCAACGAAATGCGGATAACAAGACGAGCAATTGCGGATAATCTCGCCTCTGCATGTACCGCAGTGATGGGCGAGTCAGACGAATCAATCCCCGCTGCCTTGATTCGCTCTGCACCAGTTGAGTTCATCGATGAGTCGTTTGACTCTTCTGATATGTGGATTAGCCCAGAGGAATGCATGTATATGGCAATCTTTGAGCAGTGGCGGCAAGGTGGCTCTGCGACGAATAGAAATGCGCGGATGACATTCAAAGAATGAATCCGAATCGAAGAGTCCTCTAATGTTCGGATGTACACCCATTTTCGCCGCAGAGCTCATCTATTCGTGCTGGCAACATTATTTAGGCTACCCGCAAGAATTCTAGTCTGGCCACGAACAAAGGCCATCAACCTATGCCCTCGAAAGAAAGAAAAGGTCGGCTCAGTTGCGCCATGAGTCAGACAATCGACCACACTGGAGAATGCCGAATTGACACGAACCGTCCTTATTGATGTCAGGACTGCTGGCACATCAGGGGACATGTTTCTATCTGCATTAGTCGATTTTCTGAGTGAAGACGATGCTCTTCTTCCCGTGGCTGCTAGTCTATTGCTTTACGATCCAGCATTGAGGGTTCGATTCACCACTAAGACTGTGGGTGACGAGTCAGGGGTTCGATTAGAGGTTTCAAAGGACTCTGGCATACGCTTCAGGGCAAATGACTTGATTGAGATGCTAGATGCAGTTGCCGAGGAATTGGAGCTATCACCCCCCGCGAAGCAAATAGCTCAGAGGGCATTGGATGAGATTCTGCAGGCTGAATCGAGAGCACATGAAACCCCAATAGACAAGCTGCATCTTCACGAAACCGGTTCGGTCGATACAATCCTCGATTTGATTGGAACTGCATATCTCATGGAACGTTCGGGCCTTCTTGCTGATACAAAGATTATTGCCACTCATGTGGCGGTCGGGAGCGGCACCATACAAACAGACCATGGCCCCCTCGAGGTGCCTGTTCCTGCCGTAGCTGAGATACTTGTGGCAAATGATGTTCCATTCATAATGGGCGAAGCAAAGACCGAGGTCCTAACGCCGACAGGCGCTGCCCTTTTGGTAACATTAGCAACTGAGTTCGTGGAATCATCGGAAGGCTTCATGGTAAGGCAACAAGGTGTTGGTTTTGGTTCTCGTGACCTGGGCGATGTGGCTAATCGAATGAGGGTCATTGTCGGCGAGTTTACTGATGAGGCAAGACCTGAAACAAAGAAGCCAACCAAGAAAGCACCACCCAAGAAAGAGCCTGCAAAGAAAAAAGCTGCACCGACGAAGAAAAAGGAGGATAGATTTGGGATGATTGATTCATGGAGTGCGGATGAAGTAATCGTTATCGAAACCAATGTTGATGACATTGATGGCGAGATAATGGGAACCATGTTCGATACCCTCCTGTCAGAGGGCCTTGCTTATGATGTGGTGATGATTCCTGCCTATGGAAAGAAGAATCGTCCTGCTTATGTAGTCAAGGTGATTGCAGCTAAATCGGCATTGCAGAAAATCGCAGAAATCATGATCAGGCATCTTGGAACCTTGGGAATTCGATACACAACTTGGGACCGACTCAAGGCCGCAAGAGAGACCATTGTGTGTAAGATGGAAATCGAGGGCATGGAGTTCATGGTCCGTGTCAAGGTCTCTCGTGGTGTTGATGGGAGTATAATCAACATCAAACCTGAGGCTGATGACGTCATGAAGGTCTCCAAGGAAACTGGCATTCCAGTACGTGAGCTCAAGCCCAGAATTGCTATGCAGGCGCACGCTATCACTGAGTAGAAAGTCCTCGGAGTTTCGGCGCATGCGCTAGAACATCCTCTTTGGAGGGCAAATCCTGTTCTTCAAGAAACTGATGTGGTATCAGATTCTCAAATGCTCTAAGGCAGAGGTCCGCATATGCCCCGGGGTCATATCTCGTGGCGTCATCAAATAGCTCGAGTGCCCTGACACGACGCAGAGGGCTCTCTGAGTCTGCGCTCACGAGAACATAACGTACCTTCTGTCCTGCATGTAATTCTCGACCGCTCTCCACGAGCTGCTGAGCAACTATTGCCGCTCTTGATGTCGCACGGTACTCGCGTGGTTCACGTGTGAGTCGATTGTGCAGGACCAAGTCCCGAATGTCAACATCTCCTCTATAGAGCCTCTCAATGAAATCCTGACATACCAAATGTGCCTCTGGTATCCTCTCTATGAATTCGGCCCTGTTTTGGGCGCGGGCAAGCACCTTGAGCATTGAAGCCTGGCAATCGCCCACATACAGACAGGTGTCTCGTCGCCTAGTTTCAATACCTCGTGTCTTGATGCCCCCGTTAGTGTAGACGCCATAGTACCGATTCAATGGTGCGATAGATGGGTGGAGTCGTGATGAGGGAATAACCATCCACTTGAATATCCCCTTCAGGGACATCTTGATGTTGGTCTCTTCCGTGACACGTCTACAAAACTCCCGAAGTGTGTTATAGTCAGGTCTGCCTCTGGATCTGAGCCACACTGAGTCGACAATACCATGTACCAGTTCAAGACCCATTTCCTCTCCGATATCTTGCGTCTGTAGAAGTACATCTCGTGCCAGTCCAGTGACTGCCGTGTGTGCCTCTACTCTTCCAAATCTAGCGTTCCTGAAGCCCAAGTATCCAAAGCATGACACCAGTATGCCCTTGAGTGTGTTCTGCATGCGTTCGTATTTCTTTGCGTCATACCCTCGTTCTATCAGCTGCGTAAAGGCCTCACGTTTCTCCAACACCAGTTCCAGTGACCGAGCCACAATTCCTCTCTTTCGTTGACAGATACGGATTGGCACCTCAGGGACCTCGACGCAATACGTGGGACAGTCCGGACAGTCTTCAACTGTGCAGATGGTTTCTGGGCTTATGTTCCGTGTCACCATCAACGTGGGATACATCGACGAGAAGTCACACTCAGCAATGTTCTCATAGATGTCTGGCTTTGGTTGAAGAATGAGACCTCCTCTATCAATGGAAGCAAGATCGGTTACAGTCTTCAGGAACTCTGGGTTCTTCTTCACCGGTGGTATCAGGATTCCCATCTTGTACGCATTGTAATATTGGACAGCCGCATTGATTGTGCCAATTGACATCCGCGATGCTTTCTGTGGTCTTGCATATGAGAGCCTGCACCCCTCCATCACGCCCTCAAGGCCCGTCGGCGAGTAGTAGAAGCTCTGCATCCTGTCAATGTGGATTCGGCCGTTGAACATGACTTGGTTGCCTGATTTGAAGAAGATCTGATTATACACCCAGTATGATTTTCCCTCCTTACTCTTGACATTCAAGGGGGATCCGTTTCGTGATATGACAAGCTGCACGCCATTTAGCTTTGCTCGCAATGTCAGGTATCTGAACAGCGTCGCATCCCCATCCCTGGTGACTATCACATCTGGGTCAATTCCGTCGACGGTCCTCTGAAACTCTTCTAGAATCTCCCTCTCACTCTCGCCCTCAATTCGAATGGTCAGTCCCTTATGATATACGTCAATGTGGTGAATCTTGTCCTCAATTCTGGGAAAGACCCGTCTGGCATCAACGAACACCTCAAAGCCTATCTCCTCAAGGTCTGGCATCTCATAGTCAGTGTCCTCTCGCCTGTCGATGCATCTTATCGCAGTGACAGTGTTTCCCTTCGACTCGAAGACAACCTTGCCAAATGGGAAGATGTCGTCGTGGATGAAGAACTGATGCACAGGGTCGATGTCTCCGTGAAACACGGTGACTCCAGGAATCTGTTCTAGGTCTCCTGCCACTTCCCTGTGGGCATCTGGTGTAGTGAAGACCTCCAATACGCGGCTCATCTCTTGATCATAGACACTGACACGCTTCTGAGTGAATCTTGTCTTCGTCACCTTGGGATGTGCACGGGCCGCTTTGAGGATGTCATCATAACTCCAGTCCAGTCCTCTCTTCTTCTCGCGACTGACAAAGACTGAGGGGTGGAACTCTTTGTACACATATCCACGGGTCTTCCCACTGGCCTTGATCCACAGCGTCAGTGCCTGATTCTTGTAGTCGACGGTGGCATCAAGGAGCCATCCGACTTGCTTCATCATGCATCCTTCTCTAACTCTGCGACCTTCTGACGGAGACCATCAATCTCGCTTCGCATATTGAGAAACATGGACACGAAGGCGACCTCTAGTACACGCGGTGTCACCATCATGGTTCCAGCGTCGGCATACTCTCGGGCACTATCGAATATGTGGTCAAGTGCTTCCCGTTCCTGTGGCGTCAATACCCTTCGGAATCCCTTCCACCTAGATTCTTCTACGCGAATGCTTTCGCGAAACGTTCGTGCAGTTCTTCCCATGCTTCATCCCTATCAATGGCGTGTTGTTCGGTGTTGTGATGGGCGGTGTCTTGGCTAGTCAGGCCAGATTGTTAGAACCCCGTTCGTTGTGGTTTTTGCGGGTCGTTTCAGTCCTCTCAGAGAAACTCCGCCGAGGGGGACTGATTTCCGAAAGTAAACTGACCTACAATGGCCTAACCAGCGTGTATGTGATTTCTTGCTGTCCTCGCATTCCAGACACCATTAAAACAACTATTGGTGCGCCAGACGCTTCGCCAGTGGCGTGAATTCCATGGCGATGATATGAGCTATGTATTGTGCGCGGCAAAGCTTATGAACATCAATCAAGAGCGCTACTTGGTTGTAGGAAGTGCAGCGCTGTTTGGAATTACCATTGGTCCTCGGATTATTGCTGGTTTTGCCTACGGGCTGTTCCTTTACTCATTTGATACAATCGCAAAGCGTGATGCATATAGCAGAGGTCGAGCTCTCAATTGAACTCACATGGTTTGCCGAGAGTGAAGTGGAGGGGCTCGCAACCGATGGAGAGTATTTTTACATCAGCACCGCAGAGACTGTGTTTGGCAACGGCGATGCCTGGTTATACAAACTCTTCCCCAACGGAACCTATATTGATGAAGTGCTTGTGCGTGACGGCACGCTCAATCATTGCGGAGGGATGGTCTTCTATGATGGGCTTCTTTGGATACCTCTTTCTGAAAGAGGGCTTGTTCCCAATAATCCTTCCAAGATTGTCCGATATGATACTGACCTTCTACTTGTTGATGAGTGGATTAACAGCAGCACCATTGGCAATGTGCACTGGGGTGGAATATTTATCCTTCCTCAGCTTGAGAGAGTTTACATCGGAAACTACGGGACCAGTAATCTCTATGTGTATGACCTTGACAGGAACCGCCTGAATGATATTAGTCCTCCACCAACGGAAAACATCCAGGACTATGTTGAGGTGGACGGACTCATCTATTGCTCAAAACCTGGAGCTTCCTTGGATGCAATTCATGTATGGGAGGCAGCTGATTCCTATGGAAACTCTCTGCGATCAATTGGTGTTATGGAAACCGAAGGAGCTAGTAGCGGTCTGACCTGGTTTGACGGTGCATTTTGGACATGCGAAGGCTCAGGTTCGGCAACTCTGTACAAGCTCGGCGGTTCAGTATCAACATTTCCAGGTGCCAATGGAAATGGCCTACTCCTTGTGACTACTCTAGTTTCCATAGCATGCCTTGTATTGGGAATTGTGATTTATTCCAAGATTCGCAAATGACTCGTCAAGAAATCTGCTTTCTCCATGCTTCTTTTTCTCAGGCCCTTCTGACACTACTGCTTGATGATAAGACGATGAATTATGGTTAATTGCCACTATGCTAAAGCCTTGAACACTCGGGAAGCTAGGAACCAGCTGATTTCACCGAGCATCTCATGCGGTTGGTAGTAAATCGAGTTCTTGTCATACAAAAGCCGAACACTAGCCGGGAACTCATCATCTTCGTTCTCGAATATGATTAACACCTTGACCTTTGGAAGGAACTCCAGCTCGAATCCCGCATCCCCGTGGTCCACTCTCTTGGCTCCAAGTCTCTCAAGAGTATCGAAGAGCTGTTCCCTTTTCTCGAGAAAAACAGTAGTCAGTGCTTTGATATCTTCCTCGTCGTAAGAATATCTACACGCCCAAGAGCCTTGGAGGGCATTATATTTGGACCACTCACCAGCAACTCCCACATCCTTCGCCTTCGTGTAGTAGTAGAGATGAGGGAGTAATCGGCTTGTTTGAAACTCTTTGCCTGTTAGCAGGTCCTCTGTCTTACCAGTTTCGAAGTCGACTCTAAGCCCGAGAATATCTAGATACTCTTCTCCCAGATTCAAGACTTTCTTAAGCTTGACAATTTCCTTTCCGAAATTGTCCCAGTTCCAGAACGCCGAGCTCTTATCGAATTCCTCAACATTGAACCTTGAGGCGAGTTCGCGCGCTTCAGCCATCCAATACTCTAGAATATCATCCGCCATTGCAGGTCATCAGGCCATTGCGGCAATCATCTTTGTATCTTTGGTTATGTCAAAATTGACAGTTCATTCAATCGACATAGACTCAAATAGCACAAACGTAAAATACCGCCTTAGTTCCCGAACATGGGCACGAGGAGGTCTTTAGATGGTCTCAGCACTCTTCAAAGTGATCTTGATGGGCGACGGCTCGGTAGGGAAGACAAGTCTTAGACGACGGTATATGGGTGAGAGCTTCAAAGCCAACTATATGATCACCATTGGAGCTGACTTCGCTGTCAAGAAGATGAGCCTTGAGGGCGGACATGATGTCAGCATTCAAATCTGGGATCTTGCCGGGCAAGAGCATTTCAAGAATGTACGTTCTACATTCTACAGGGGTGCGCAGGGTGCATTGGCTGTCTATTCAACTGTGGAACGTATATCATTTGATAACATCGAAAACTGGCTTGACGAGTGCTGGAACAATGCAGGTAAGAAGATACCAATCGTTCTAATAGGCAATAAGATCGACCTCAGAGACCAGTTCAAGGACAATCCAGTGATGCAGCAGACCCTTGTCACGACAGCGGAGGGCGAAGCTCTTGCAGGTCGGATTAGAGAGCGCGGTGTTCACACAAGCTTTCTTGAAACCTCAGCAAAGACTGGTTATAATGTTGAGGCGTCTTTCCTCGAACTAGCTATTAAAATCCTAGAAGCAGGTGGTCTGACCTAATCGATTTACACTCTAGGCGAGGCAGAGATGGCGTTAGGTGATTTTCTCTTTCCACATCTTGAATTGAAATTAATGATAGCTCATTCCTTTGAGGTTGATATCGAAGCTCAAAAGGACAAGAGCTCAAAAGAGTATCAGAACATCGCAGCCAGGGTGTCCTTCAGCAAGAGTGACTTCCAGAGGCTAGGAATTAAGGAGAGCGGCTCTGTCAATATCAAATCGGGCACTGCTCAAGTCATTGTGAGTGGTTATGTTGATGAACGGCTTGCGGATGGTGTAGCATCAATGCCTCGTGGTCCTTGGGCTCTTTCTCTCGTTGCTGTCCCGACAGACAGATCACCGCCGAAGATGCATGGTATTAAGATAACTGCCACAAAGACAGATGACAAGGTTACTTCTCTCGACTCGCTTCTGGAGGCCCCTTGATTTTCTCAACAACCTTATCGAGTTGACCCCTTTCCACTTGCAGGGTTAGCCTTGGACTTGACTTCAGAAGGTTTAGCGTATGCTTGGCAATTTTAATGGCCTTCTCACGAATGGCATCATCCTCTTCCCAACCCTGTCCCTCTCGTATATTGACTCGTGCCCTCTCAGCCGCTAGAACAGTTATATCTCTCTCAAATAGCCCACTCTTGGGTGGATCTTTGCCGATGACAGCCTCGAAGAACAGCCTCCGTGCCTTCTCCCATTCGCGTACCTTTTCGAGTTCCTGAACATTGTAACCCTCACGCCTAGTTTCCAGGACGTCATATGGACAGGAGTGTTCACATGCACCGCAGTAGACGCAGTTGTCAGTTATGGCAATCTTCTCATCAGTTCCTGTGGGATAGATTGCTTTGACTGGGCAGATGTTGAAGCAATTATGGCAGCCAATCGGGTCACACTTGTCACGCCTTGCAACAACAAGCTCTCCAGAGAACGGTTTCTTGACTTCAAGAGCATCATACGGACAGACTTGCGCGCAGAGGCCGCATTTGACGCAGGTTTCATCATTGTGCTGTAGGGTGCCTGAGATGGTAGGCTCCTTGATGGTTCGAGGGCTGGACTCTGTGCATTCGACTGTGATGGCCTCATCAGGGCATATCTTTGCGCACAAGCCACAGTAGTCGCATTCCTCATCAATAGCTCTTATACTCACTGCTGGTCTGAAGTCTGGCGGCTCCGCTGAGTCTGACCAGTAAATCTTGATGGCCTCTGGACATAGAAGTTCACATAGCCCACAGAGGGAACATTTGTCCTCGTCTATCTTTATCGTACCCTTGGCTGACTCCTCACCTTCGTATTTGACTAGGTCCTTCTTCCAGTCGATCTTCACTTCAGCATGCAGAGAACCAGTAGGACAGACCTTTTCACAGAGAAGACATGGAGCACATTTCTCCTCGTCAATTCTATGAACCCCATCAATGTCAACAAAGTCATTGATTGCTCCTTCTCCCTCGTATCTAGCCTCGAAGGCCTTGAAGATACAGGAAGAGTCGCAGAGTCCGCAGAAGGTACAGAGCTCAGGGTCTACATTTACGAGAGGCGCCCCCTCAATTCTCCCCGCTGCTGTTTCCTGAACTGGTCCGAGTGTAATTGCCTCCCAAGGGCAGGGTAGACATAGACTGCAGCCCACGCATCTGTCAATCACATGGTCAAGCGTCTTCTTCAGCAGAGAAGTCTTCCATTCGAGCTTGACTTTTCCCTCATCGATATCCATAGACACGATTGGCTTCTCACCAACAGTGACATTTCGTCGTGACATGAGGCTAGCCTCCCACTGCCTCTTTCACAGGAGGTTTGACAATGGGTTTCTCCACCATCTCTCTACCCAATGGTCCGAGCCGTGTAATTCTGTTTACGAATCTTGTCACCTGTTCTGCAAAGCTATCTGCCTCAGAGGCTGAAGCGCTACCAAAGTACAGGCGACTTCCATCGATTCCCGAGGCCTTGAGTAGCTCTCTCACTTTGCTCATCCTGTTCTGTGCGTATCTGGCGCCTGACCGATAATGACAATCTTGAATGTGGCACCCCATGACTGCCACACCATCGGCGCCTTCTGCGAACGCAGTCATAACAGTCTCCACATTCAGGCGTCCTGTACATGGAACTTGTATTGGAATTATATTCGGTGGATAGGTGATCCTTGCAGTTCCGGCCCTATCCGCAGCTCCATATGCGCACCATCGGCAGAGATATCCCACGATGGCTGGTTTCAAAGGGTTGTTTTCTATTGCTGCTTTTGTTGCGCTCAATAACTGCTCGTTTGTGAGACATGGAAGATCAAGAGCCCCGGAGGGACATGCAGCCGCACACGATCCACATCCTCTACATGCAGCCATATTGATGAATGGATGTTTTTCATCATTGAATGAGATTGCATCGGGCGTGCAGGTCTGTTCACACAGACGGCAGCTGATGCATAATGATGGGTCAAAGGATGGCACACAAGCCTCAGTAATCACCTTTCCGCTCGCGAGCAATGTCTTGACCTTTGATGCTGCAAGCCCGGCATGAGCTACAGTGTCTGAGATGTCTTTTGGCCCTTGAGCCACTCCTGAGAGAAAGACACCCTTCGTTGGGGTGGTACTGGGTCCTAGCTTGGGATGCTGCTCAAGGAAAAAGCCATTCTCATCCAGCGGCACTTTGAGTAGTCTTGAAAGCGCGATATTGCTTGGTTCCGCATCCATTCCAACCATAAGAACAACTAGGTCTACGTCCATCTCGAGATGTCGCCCAAGTGTGATGTCTTCTGCACGAATACTTGTCCGCCCCGTAACTGGGTCTAGAACTACCTCGCCTACTGCACCTCGAATGAAATTGACCTTGTATTCCTTCGCTGCACGGACTTGCAGCTCTTCATGCCCCTTTCCGAAGGTCCTCATGTCAGAATGGAAGACATAAGCCTCTGCCTCCGGGATCTGCTGTTTTATTTGAACTACTTCTTTCACAGAGGCAGTACAGCAGGCTCTGCTACAGTACGGTCGCCCAAAGCGCTCGGAACGGCTCCCCACACATGGGATGAATACGACCCTATTGGGAGTCTTACCGTTTGATGGCCTGACGAGCTTGCCCCCACTCGGTCCGCCTGGATTCAACAGCCTCTCGAGTTCGAGTGATGTTATGACATCGGGATTCTCTCCATACCCAAGCTCCTCCACTATTCGAGGGTCGAATGGCATGAAACCTGTTGCTAGAACAATGGCTCCTACAGTGATAGTTTCGGTAGACTCTTCTTCCTCATATCTTAGCGATTTTGGCTCACAGACTCCTGCACAAGATTGGCATCCGATACAGTTCTCGGTATCGATATATGGTGCAAGGGGAATAGCGTCAATCAAGGGCCGTACCATGGCCTTCCTCTTCCCGAGACCGTAGTTGTACTCGTCTGCTACTTCTACTGGACATACCTCGATACACTTGTTGCAGCCGGTGCAGGACTCGATGTCAACATATCTGGCCCGTTTCCTCAGAGTCACATTATAGTGGCCTACTGCGCCTCTCACATCTATGATGTCGGTCAAGGTCGAAATCTGAATATTCTCATGCCTTGAAACCCGTGCCATCAGAGGTCCAAGGATACAGATTCCACAGTCGAACGTTGGGAACAGCTTGTCCCATTTTGCCATGTGCCCTCCAAGAAAGCCCTCTCTCTCTACCACCACTGTGCTTATGCCGGAATCAGCGAGTTCCAGTGCAGTGGTTAGACCCGCAACACCGCCACCAATGACAAGTGCCTTCTGTGTGATAGGAACATCATGTGTGGTGATGGGATATGAGTCGCGCACTTTGGCAAGTCCAGTGTCAATAATCGCTGCAGCCTTCGCAGTGGCTACTTTCGAATCGTCATAATGGACCCAACTGCATTGTTCTCGGATGTTTGCCATATGGAGGTGTCCTGGATTGAGGCCTGCCTCTTTTACAGCATCAGAGAATAGCTCTCTATGGAGTAGAGGTGAACATGCGGCTATAACTGCTCTGTCCACCTTGCCCTTCTTGATGGACTTGATCAGGTCAACAACACCCTGTTCTGAACAGAAATGGTCATTCACTTCGACAAGAGATATCCCCTGGGATTCATACTTGTCTCTCAGTGAGTCAATATCTATAGTATCTGCGATGTTTGAGCCGCAACGGCAGAGATAGACTGCAGTCTTGTCAGTCTTTTCTTCCTTCTTCCTTTTGCCTTTCTTTTTGCGACTCACCATATCCACCTAATCATGACAAAGACTCTAGGGTCGAGTGTTATCTGATTGTTTGTGTTACTTTGGTCTTTCAACTTGTTGAGCTTCTTTCTTTCAAGTATAAGTGTGAGCATTTAGGATTCAGAACAAACCTACCACGATAAGAAGACTCTGATAGCTTGGGAACTTGCTATCTCAAGAGGCGCTGTGCCATACCGCATCATTCTTTTTAGTAGAAATCTCGGTTCCAACAGGCAATGACCGGTGTTTATGCATCAGTCGAGGGAGACCAGAAGACTTGAAACTCAATCCCATGGAGCTGTACAATCTACTACCCAAGACAAACTGCCGTCTATGCGAACCAAAGACCTGCATGGCTTTTGCCACAAAGATGGCGCTGGGAGACATCCTTCCAGATGACTGCCCTCCCCTTCTAGAGGAGGGATTTGAGAAGAACCTTGAGAAGCTAAGAGCCCTTGTTGCGCCACTGCAGTCTGCTGAAGAAACGGGAATAAAACTCGATGAAACAAAATGCACGGGTTGTGGCAATTGCGTTGTGGTCTGTCCGGTAGATGTTGCAGTTGAGCCTGAAACAAGTCATGGAAAAGCAGGAAAAAGCCGCGACACGGTATTCATCGTTGAGAATGGAATCTCAAAGATAATCAATCTAGAGAAGTGCAGACGATTTCCCCCCGATCGTCTCAATTGTAGAGTCTGTGAGCAGTATTGCTGTACCGATGCCATAGAGATTTGGTAGGTGATAGTATGGAAGATATCGTCTGTAGTGGATGCGCTTTGCTTTGTGATGATGTTTCCGCAGAAGTCAAAGGTGGTGAGATCAACTCTCTGGGACTCTGCAGGCTTGGCCATCAGCATCTAGTGTCCACGATTGAGCATCTGGATGCGAAATCCGCCATTCATGACGATGGAACAGAAAAGACGGTTTCTCTGGATGTGGCTTTGGAGAAGGCAGCAGAGATTCTACGTGCAGCAGAGAGCCCTCTGCTTTTTGGATGGTCTCACTCAACAGATGAAGCAATCTCAAAAGGGCTTGAGTTGGCAAGCTCTTTGGGTGCTACCTTTGATACACTTGCTAGTCTTGGGATGACTAAGGCATTGAGTCATGAACTTCATTCCATGCAACTTGAAATCGATCTAGACTATGTCAGGAACAATGGCGAATTCATTCTATACTGGGGCTCGGACCCAACAGAGAGCAGTCATCGACATCCAAGCAAATTTGCAGTTTTGCCTCGTGGTGAGAATATCCCAGAAGGGATAGAGAGCAGGACAATTGGCGTTGTGGATGTTCGGAATACCGAAACAATGAAGATGGCTAATCACCGACTGATAATCCCGCCCGGAGCTGACGCTGAACTTCTTGATGCGTTGTCATCTGATATCACAGGAAAAGGCCCCATCACTGGCGATGTAGTTGGCATTCCTGCCCAGGAGCTTCTTGGGCTTGTTCGTAATATGCAGAAGTCAGATTGTACAGTGATATTCTATGGGAGTGGATTGATTAACTCAGGAGCTGCGGAGGAGAACCTTTCTGGACTGAGGATGCTCGTCGAGGCGATAAGAGGGACCGGGAAAAAGGCATTCGCTTTGCCTATGGCAACAGAACCCAATATCATGGGAGTCGCTCGGAAAACAGCTGGTCCTGATACAGGCAATACGCTTTCCAAATTGGTCGCTGGCGAGTTTGATGCGGTCCTTGTAGTCGGTGATGACACGCTATTGAACCTTCCAGGGCCTGCAGTTAAAGCACTTGCACGCCTACCTACAATCTATGTTGGCTCGCCCGGTAGCATTACAGGTCGTAGAGCGATGGTTTCCATTCATACAACTAATAGTATGCTTCTTGGCTCCGGAACTATGCAAAGACTAGACTATGCTGAAGTATCATTCAAACGCTGGTCTGGACAACCCAAGAAGTTCGTTGACGAATCAGATGTGCTAACTAGACTACATGATCTTGTGACTAAGAGGAAGGATTAGACAATGAAAATAGCAGTTGCAGGAAAAGGAGGCGTTGGGAAGACTACAGTAGCTGGTACTCTCGCTCGTCTCTTGGGACAGGATGGATTGAGCATTCTTGCAGTGGATGCGGACCCAAGCTATACTCTCTGGTCTGCAATTGGCATTCCAGCTGAAGAGGCCGAGAAGATCGTTCCTTTAACAGAGAATGAGGAATTGCTGAAAGAGCGAATGGAGATCTCAGGTGCGGGCTCCTACAAGGAGGTATTCAAACTAAATCCACAAGTGGATGACTTGAGTGAGCAATTTGCGGTTGAAGGGCCTGACAATGTCAGCTTGCTAGTGGCTGGAACTGTTGAAATGGGAGGATCTGGATGCATGTGTCCATCAGCAACCATGCTCAAGGCATTGATGCGCTTTCTTGTTATAGGTTCAGATGAGGCGTTTGTGATGGACATGGATGCAGGTGTGGAGAACTTGGGTAGGGGTACCACGACAGGAATGGACGCTCTTATTGTTGTTGCAGAGCCTGGACGAAGGTCTCTGAGAATTCTTTCCAAGATCAAGAAACTCGCATTAGACATCAATGTGGGACGAATTTTGGCAGTTGGAAATAAGATCGCCAGCCCTGAAGATGAGGCAATGATTAGGGATAGAGTTGAAGCAGAAGGTATACCCCTACTCGGGGTAGTACCTTTGGATGAATCAATTAAAGCCGCTGACCGAAAGGGGATAGCTCCCATTGACTTGGATCCAAATTCTCCAGGAATGAACGCAATCAGAGCGATAAAATCGCGTCTGATAGATGAGCTTCGAGATTGACCATGCTCTCACTCAGGTTACACTCTGAACGTTCAAACCAACATCATTTAATCTGATGAAACAATCGGCGTCCGTCTGGTTAACGATTGATTCCGATACGGAGTGGCAAAATCTGTTGCCTATTCATAAGCTTATTATGCTCCTTTTTTGCAGGGCAGCATATTAGCCACAGGGTTTGTATGAACCATGAAGAAAGAAGCACACTTCAAAGCTGATGAAGCTAGAACCGGTCTCGGTGTCTTCAAAGGCCTTGAGGTCAGAATCGGTCAGATTATCGACGATGAGTGGGATGAGCCTATGGGCCCAACTCCAATGCCTGGCCCAACCACCCTTCGCTCTTGGGACCATAAGATTCTGACGAAGTATCAACCCAGCTACATGCCCTATTGCCAGGTCTGTTGTCTTTGTACTATGGGCAAGTGTGATCTGTCAGGGGATAAGCGTGGAGCATGCGGGTTGGATATCAAGGGTCAGCAGGGCAGGATCGTGCTTGCTGCAGCAAATATAGGCTGCTCAGCACACCTTGCTCACTCAAGACATCTTGTAGACCACCTAATAGAGGAATTTGGCCCTCGGACTGAGCTTATACAAGGACCGGGAACTGAGATTCATGCTCCAGTATCACGTCTAGTGACTGGAATGCGTCCTCGTACACTGGAGGATGCGAGCTTGATTCTTGATTACTGTGAAACTCAATTGGCTCACACGCTCTCAGCTACGGCCACGGGTCAGGAAGGCAGCTGGATGGATTTCGAGAGCAAGGTCTTCCATGCAGGCATGATTGATCAGCTAAGCATGGAAATAGCAGATCTCGCACAAGTTTCCACGCTTGGCATGCCTCAGGCTGATCCAGATGCGCCTCTTGTTGAATCAGGTATTGGGATGATGGATACAAACAAAGCCATAGTTCTGACGATAGGCCACAATATTATCCCTGCGGCAGCGATAACCGACTACATCACTGAGAAGCGAATAAACGATCAGGTAGAAGTTGGAGGTATGTGCTGTACTGCTTGGGACATGACACGTCATGATCCCAAGGCCAAGGTGATCGGTCCAATATCATGGCAGCTCCGGTTTATACGAGGTGGAAAAGCCGATGTTGTCGTAGTGGATGAACAATGTGTCAGAACCGATGTCGTGAAAGAGGCACAGAAAGTCAAGGCACCAGTCATCTCGACTAGTGATAAGGCGCTGATGGGTCTACCGGATCGAACTGATGATTCAGTTGCCTCAATCGTTGAGGAACTTACGTCATTCAAGATTCCTGGAGCGTATATTGGTGATGAGCACAAGGTCGGTGAAGTAGCAGCTAAAGTTGCAATAGCCCTCAAGCCAAAGCGTCGAAAGATGAAGTTCTTCCCCACGACAAAACAGATTCAGAAGATGGCTGAGGAGTGCAAGAAATGCAGTGAGTGCATCAGAGCCTGTCCTAACGATCAGAATGTGATGGATGCCGTTCTAGCAGCTCAGACAGGGAATATGCAACCATTGAGAGATGTATATGAGAACTGCATCGGATGTGCTAGATGCGAGTCAGCCTGTCCTAATGACTACGAGCTCCATAGCTGGATGGTGGCAGTATCTGAAGAATCCTGCAAGAACGAGACCCATATTGTTCGTACAGGGAGAGGAGCTATCCAAGATACTGAAATCCGTCGTGTTGGTCAGCCAATTGTCTTTGGCGAAATACCCGGTGTCATCGCGCATGTTGGATGTGCCAACTATCCAGGCGGCGGAAAGGCTGTTCATGACATGGCCGAGGAGTTTGCCAAACGCCGGTACATCATCGTGACATCAGGTTGCGCTGCGATATCCGCGGGCCACGTCAAAGATGAGAATGGTCAATCTATCTATGAACGAAGACACGGTGAATTTGATGCTGGCGGCGTTGTGAATGTTGGTTCATGCGTCGCTAATTCTCACATAGCAGGAGCTGCAATCAAGATTGCAGCAATCTTCGCTAAGAGGAACTTACGGGGCAATTATGCTGAGATTGCAGACTATATCCACAATCGAGTGGGTGCAGTGGGAATCTCATGGGGCGCAATGTCCCAAAAGGCAGCATCAATTGCAGCAGGATTCTGGAGACTTGGAGTGCCTGTCATTGTCGGCCCTCATGGATCCAAGTATCGAAGAATGCTACTCGGCAGAGTCGATCACGATCGTGATTGGGTTGTTTGGGATGCCAGAACTGGGGACAGAGTTCAGACTGCACCTGGCCCAGAGCATCTTTTCTATGCAGCTGAGACCGTTGATGAGGCCAATGTGCTCACCGCTAAGCTTTGCATCCGACCCAATGATACCAGTAAGGGTCGCTCGATCAAGCTGAGCCACTATATCGATATCCATGAGAATGCCTATGGGTACTTCCCGGAGGATGTCTGGACCTACATCAGGCGAGATTCTGACATACCAATCACTCTCAAGGACAAGATTCTTGCCCAGATGAAGGAGAACAAGTGGAAGGAACGGAAGATTCCTGACCCGACGCTCCTCAAGGAGCAGGTCATGGGAGGTGGTACCTGATGGTCATGCGCCCGGTACCATGGCAGACTGGTGAGATCTGCGGCCCTGAAAGTGCAAAATCACTCACAAAGGTGGACCAACTAAAGAGGGCCTTCAAGAACACTAAGAAGCCACTGCTTGTAGTGGGATCCGAGGCTGTGAGTGAGAAGCATGGAAAGGGCGATATGATAGATTTTGCGATATCTCTTGCAGAGGCAGGCAAGATGCCTGTGATTGCCACAGGCGGAACCATCAAGGCTTTTCTTGAGAAGGGCTTCACTGGTGCAAAGTCTATGGGTGCCATGGAAGTCGCATTCTATCTTCAGGATGAGGCGTGGACTGGCCCAACTGGCAAGGGTCCCCACGATCTACTCATGGTCTTTGGAATTCCGTACTATATGCAATGGACACTGCTTTCCGCGACAATGAACTTTGGGACCCATCTGACGACAATTTCCCTGGGGCGATACTACCAACCGCATGCAGATTGGTCCTTCCCAAACATGAAGGAGAAGCA
Organism: Promethearchaeota archaeon; assembly: GCA_048939765.1. Classification (GTDB taxonomy): domain Archaea; phylum Asgardarchaeota; class Thorarchaeia; order Thorarchaeales; family Thorarchaeaceae; genus SMTZ1-83. Next base: position 18,520 of record JBHLPF010000037.1, on the reverse strand, counting down.
GTGGCATACTGTGCTTGATGAAATCGCAGAATTTGTAGGAGGAGGAAAATGAGATGTCATTCGAAGATATACCAGTAGATGTAGGCGTTGTATATGAAGGCGAACGTGTCCGTGGAAAGGACATGTTCGTAGAGCTCGGCGGTCCAAAGATGGAACAGAAGTTCGAGCTGGCTCTGGCAAGGGAGATGAGTGAGATTGATGATGAGAAGGTCACCATCCTTGGGCCAGATCTGAAGGACATGGAGGAAGGAAGCTATCATCCCTTTGGCATCCTGGTGGAGGTCGCAGGGAAAGAGATAGAACCTGACCTTGAAGGAGTTATCGAGAGACGAATACACGAGTACGTGAACTTCGTTGAAGGAATGATGCACCTGAACCAGCGGTACGACATCTGGATTCGACTCAGCAAGAAGTCATTCGAGAAGGGGTTCAACACACTCCAAGATCTGGGTAAGGTCCTGATTCGGCTCTTCAAGAGTGAGATGAACATCATCGAGAAGATACAGGTGACATTCTTCACAGACCCTGAGAAGATAGCCGAACGATATGATGAGGCCATAAACAGATACAACGAGAGAGATGCTCGTGCAAGAGGACTCAGTGATGCAGATGTAGACACATTCTACGGGTGCTCATTATGCCAGTCTTTTGCTCCAACTCATATCTGTGTGATAACACCGCAGAGATATGCAAATTGCGGAGCAATTAGTTGGTTCGACGGTCGTGCAGCTGCACGAGTTGACCCCAAAGGGCCTCTCTATTCAATCTCGAAAGGTGAAACAATAGACGAGTTTTCTGGTCAGTACACAGGTGTGAATCAGATCTCCCAAGAGAAATCATTGGGAAAGGTTACGCAGGTTGCGCTTTACAGTGCCTTTGAGAAGCCTCACACAAGTTGCGGCTGCTTCGAAGCTATCGCATTCGTTATTCCCGAAGTAGATGGTCTCGGAGTGGTTCACAGGGACTTCAAGGGTGAGACTGTGAACGGGTTGCCCTTTTCAAGCATGGCAGACTCAACAGCAGGTGGTCGACAGGTGCCTGGATTCCATGGACTCTCAATCGAGTACATGCGTTCACCTCGTTTCCTGCAGGTCGATGGTGGCTACAACAGGGTTGTCTGGATGCCAGAATCAGTGAAACAACGAATCTATGAGTTCATGCCTGAGGACATCAGAGACAAGATTCCAACAGAGAAGGAAGTCATGACTATAGCTGACCTCAAGACGTTCCTTAAGGAAAATGGCCATCCCATTGTAGAGCGTTGGGTGGAGATTGAGGAAGAAGAAGAAACTGCTCTGGCTGAGGTTTCGGATGACTATGTTGCAGTGCCTGGCGAACTGACCGCTATGGTAGGTGGAGTTGGTGGAGGGCTTGAGATAGTCTTCAAGAATGCCAAGATCTACGCTGAGAAAGTGATCATCCGAAAGACAGGAACAGGGAAGGGTGGAAAGAAGAAATGACGTCCCCTGAGGAAGGAAGAGGACAGTCGCTAGACGACATCTTCGGCGATTTTGCCGAGTTGGAGCTGGAGCACGTGACCATTGAGGTGGACGAACTGAGGCTCGCTCTTCGTCCCATGGTCCAACGGCTGGCTCAAGCTGCGGCCAAGGCTGCAATTGAGATGCCAAAGTCGCTCATACCTGCCAAATTCAAGCCGCCCCTTGGTGAGTATCCAGGTGTGATTCGGGAGATTACAATTGGAGCTACTAAGAAGGACGGCGGATCAAGAAGCCACACAGTGACCATTGGCGGCCATACTGCACCTGCATGGGATTTGTTTCAATCACCGCCGAAGAACAAGCCTATTATCGCCGCTGATGTCTTTGATATGCCAATTCCACTGGCGAAGGCAGTTAAGACTCACTACAGGGAAGTGCTGGATGATCCCGCCGAGTGGGCAAAGCTCTGTGTGGACAAGTTTGGGGCTGACGTGATAACAATACACCTCATCAGTACGGACCGACAATTGGGAGACACTTCACCTCAACAGGCCGCAAAGACTGTTGAAGAGGTTCTACAGGCAGTCAAGGTTCCAGTGCTCATTGGATCTGCAGGTGATCCTGAAAAGGATGGACCTGTTCTCGCAAAGGCTGCAGAGGTATGTGAGGGTGAACGAACCCTGCTCTGCTCAGCAACTGTAGATGTCTACGAACCAATAGCTGTGGCTGCAAAGGAGCACGAACAGATTGTCTTGTCATGGACTTCGCTCGATATCAACGATCAGAAGGAATTGAATCGAAGGCTAATCGAGTGGCTTACACCAGATCAGATTGTGATTGATCCCACGACCGCTGCACTTGGGTACGGTCTTGAATATGCATTCACCATGATGCAACGGATGCGTCTGGCAGGCCTATTGGGTGATAGCGAACTACAATACCCCATCAGCTCAGGAACGACAAATGCTTGGGCTGCTCGAGAAGCTTGGCTCAAGGCACCAGAACTCGGACCAAGAGAACTTCGTGGACCAATTTGGGAGAGTGTGACAGCACTATCACTCTTGTTAGCTGGAAATGACCTCTTCATGATGATGCATCCTGCAGCGATGAAGACGGTCCATGACCTCATTGATTGGTTGCGAGAGAGGCGAACGATACCAGTCGAAGAGTATGTGGACTGGACGAAGATCGAAATTCCGGAGGGGACCTAAGTGGCGAAGCTCCCAGGTCCGTTGGACATCTATCCTCTATTGCCCGGTACCAATTGCCAAGAGTGCGGTGAGGCCAATTGCATGGCTTTTGCAACCAAGCTAGCTGAGTATACAGTGAAGCTGGCTGCTTGTACGCCTCTATACAAAGAGGCTAAGTATGCCAAGAAGCTCACGAAGCTTGAAGATCTCATTCGTCCTCCAGTAAGAGAAGTAGTCATAGGGATGGGGGAAAAGGCAGCCTCCATTGGCGGAAAACTAGTCCTATACAGGCATGACCTCAGATACTCGAATCCAATATCCTTCTTTATTGATGTGGATGATACACTTGAGAGTGAAGCTTTGACCCAAAGAGTCAAAGCCATTGAAGATTGGACGTACGTCTATATCGGGCAGAATCTACGACTTGATGGGATTGCACTTAGAGGAGTGTCGCAGGACCCACAGGCCTTCGCGAAGAGTGCAAAGAAATTGACAGAGATTACGGATTGGCCCATCATCCTATGTTCGCTAGATCCTGAGATGCTAGCAGCAGCGGCAAATGTAATTGCAGACAAGCGACCTCTGCTTTACGCAGCGACGTTAGACACGTGGTCAGCCGTTGGAAACATTGCTGTGAAACACAACCTTCCTTTGGTGGCGTACGCGCCTAGCGGACTTGACGACCTAGCTAGTCTTGTTAATACATTAAGAGCCATGGGTGTCGATGAGATTGTCCTCGACCCTGGAACTGCTTCGCGAGCGGGTCTTGGTACCACAGTTGATAACTTCACGCAGCTCAGAAGGGCAGCGACTATTGAGGATAACGAGCTTGTTGGCTATCCACTGCTTGCAACACCTATCTCAGTTTGGGCTGACCACAAGGAAGGTGCTGCACCAGAGTTGACTAAATGGGATGAGGTATTAACAGCTGCAGCGATGATAGTTCGATACTCGGATGCTATTGTAATCCATAGCCTAGACATGTGGACCGATCTGCCACTCACATTTCTGCGCAGCAACCTCTATACAGATCCTGTGAAGCCGGTGGCAGTTGAATCTGGACTTCAGGAGTTTGGCGATGTAGGGCCGGAATCGCCAGTGATGTACACCACCAATTTTGCCCTCACCTACTTCACAGTAGAGAGCGATATCAAGCAGGCAGGAGTAAACGCCTATCTTGTGGTGGTAGATACTGAAGGAATGAGCGTCCAATCCGCAGTAGCCGGTAGGAAGCTGACTGCAGAGAAGGTGGCAGAAGCTCTTGAAGAATCCAAGATATCTGAGAAGGTCAAGCACAAGATTCTCATCAGTCCAGGAATGGCTGCTAGAATCAGTGGGGAGACCGAAGAAACATCTGGTTGGACTGTTAAGGTTGGTCCACAAGACTCCAGCGGAATACCAAAGTATCTCCAAGAAGGCAAATGGAAAGAAGAGTAAGATACCATACCTAAATGGTCATAGGGGCAAAATGCCCCTCTTTCCTATTGGGAGTAAGAAGAATGAAAGAGCGTCTAGTGATATCAGTATCCGGAAAAGGTGGCGTTGGAAAGACCACCACCGCCGGACTCCTATCCAGAACTATTGCAGAGAAGACCCAACGGTCATTGCTTCTGGTTGATGCAGACCCTGTGATGAATCTCCCTCGAGCTATGGGAGTCGATATTCCAGCATCAGTTGGGGAAATTGCCACCAGGATGCGGAAAAACATTGATGACGGAACTCTACCTGCCTCTGCAGCGAAACAAGACATTCTTGAAGGAGAGATCTTCGAGGCTCTCATTGAAGGCGACCGATATGATTTCTTGGCAATGGGTCGCACAGAAGGTGAAGGATGCTACTGCTATGTCAACAGAATCCTCACACAGATTCTCGACACTCTGACCTTGAATTATGAGATTACTCTACTTGATATGAGCGCAGGTCTCGAGCATTTCAGTCGTCGTACCAATCGAAATGTCGACATTCTCATTATAGTCATTGACTCCTCCCGAGCTGCCTTTGAAGCAGCCCTGCGAATAAGAGACCTCGCGAAGGAGGTGCATATTGACTTCAAGAAGCTTGTAGTGATTGGTAATCGGATTCCGACAAATCTTGTTGAAGCTGTTTCAAATGGACTGGAGGAGAATGAACTCTTTCTTGCAGGCATGATTCCAAACGATGATAAAGTAGCAGAATTGAATTATCTGGGTAAGCCTGTTTTTGATCTGCCCGACCATTCGCCTGCACTTCTCGCTGTTGAAGGCATTGCAGAAAAGCTAGGTCTTCTCAGCGAAGTGACGCTATTGAAGCTTCTAGGTCAGTAGGTTATGTCATTCAATAACCTGAATCTCAATTTGCAGTCGTTCAAAGAACTCGCTTGCAGCTATTTGAATTAATTCCGAGTCATCTGACATTACATCAATTCTGACCTTTGAGATTCCTTCACCGACCTTCCCGACGAGAGTTATTGTGACAGCCAAACGGGCGTCGCTGAACTTCCCTATTCCTGCACCAGCAACAACTCCCATTAGCATTCCCTCTTTTGTTTTTGATTCTGCTCTGAAGGAGTGGAGATTATATCGTTTGGCCAATTTCTTCACTAGTTTGTAGAGGGTATTTGCCTCGACCTCAATGACATGTTCTCGATTCCATGTATTCTTCCCTTTCTTCATTGCTTGAAACTCATCCGCGGTCATCTCAAATGGCTCAATCTGAGAATATATTGACCTGATGAAGCAAATGCCTGATTTTGCAGCAATCTTTTCGTCATTACCATTCACGAAGATCACTGAAGATACTATTTCACCTTCAATTGCCTCCGAGTTAACGAAGAATTCGAACTCAACTGAGTTCGATTTGCCTGATTCAATTGAAGGAATTATCTGCGTATCCGCATATGGAGCTAAGAGGCTGTCTGCAGGAAATGACATGATTCTGACAGTAACGTTCGAAATTGCTTCAGTAGATTTGTTGACTATGATGCTTCTGAATAGCAGTCTAGAGTTGGATACTTGGTACCCATTTGTAACAAGAACATCATCACTCGTTCGAATTGGTGTAGACTCGACAATCTGCTCTTCCTCAGATGACTTTTCAGGGATTAGGAGTTCATCTTCAACTTCATGACCACGATTCTCTAACCATTCCAATGCAAAGCCGATAGCCTCTCTCACTATCTCATCATCGTCAGACGCGTGGGCTTCAAGAATCGGTATCGCTCTATTATCCTCTATTGTAGCGAGCACTCCTGCAGTCATCGCTCGAATGACTTTGCTCTCGTCATTCAAGGTTATGTCCAGGGTATCAAATGACTTCGAACCATAGTCTCCCAGTCTGCAGACTGCAAGAAGCCTCAACTCCTCCTCGCCAGTAATGGCTGCATCCTTGCAGGCCTGAATCGATGAAAGTGTTGATAGTACCTTCTTGAGTTTGTCCTCTTTCGGTTTGAATAGCCGGCCTGCAGCTCTCTTCAAGCCACGCATGGGAACGCTATCAGGCTGTTGAGTCGATGACTTGCCATTCTTGTCTGACATTCTAGGCCTCGCCCTTCGTGCTCGACCGCGCTTGTCTTAATACTTATTGCGATGGTTCAGTTGAGTGAGCTTTTCATACTATTCCAAGCGCCTCCTCAAGTCGGCGTGGCGCAATCAGCTTGAAAGGAACACCTAGAACCATTACCCTTTGTTGTTTCTCACCCTTTCATTTCCCTCAGTTAGAACCCTTCTGCAAAGAGTGGCGTATGCCTCCTCTACGTTCTCACCTGTGAGTGCACTCGACTCAACATACAGGAAATTGTGGTTCTTAGCGTACTCCGTTCCTTCCTCTCTAGACACCACGCGGCTGTCTTCGAGGTCTACTTTGTTGGCCACAACTACAAGCGGAATTGGATTTCCAAGATTGGTGAAACATTCATTCTTCCAATCGTCGATATTGAGAAATGTACGACGGCGGGTTACATCATACACCAAAAGCCCTCCACGAGCTCCTCGATAGAAACCCTGGCGGACTGACTCGAAACGAGGCTGGCCGGCGAGATCCCAAACAATGCATGTGACATTAGCATCCAGGTCCTTAAGTTCAATTCCCTTAAGGGCGAAGTCGGCGCCAATGGTCCTCTTATAGTCCGCCTCAAATCCCCCTTCGGTGAATCTAATTGTCAGTGCTGTCTTTCCTACTGCACCATCACCTAGCATGACGATTTTCAGGCGATACTCTCTCGGCATTCATTGGTCTCCTAGCCCTTGAGCACTGCTGAATCCTACTTTTAATTGTAATGCGGCCACAATCTCCAATAGATACACATTGCTGACAGTGACTGGTTTCACAGATGGGACCCCGGCGATACAGTATCCCCAGCACGTTTAATAGGGAAATGCGCAAATCGTTTCCATCCAAGGGATGATGTTATGACCTCGGAGCGTCCGGATTATCGAGCGTTGACTGAAACGTTAGAGGAAATGAATAAGGAGGGCGGATTTACAACATCAGTCCTTGCTAGAGATGACGGATTGGTCATGGCTTATGCAGTGTCACCGACAACCAACATCGATGTGGTGGCTGCAATGGCTGGTCATATTGCAGACACAGTAGAACGGGTGAGAAATGAGCTCTCCCTTGGAGAAACTAAGGATATATCCGTTCGATGTTCAGAAGGCAAAGCAGTGTTTAGAAGGATTTCATCTCAAGGGACCCAGGCATTGATACTTGGGACGATAATGCCTAGGAATGTGCGTTATCACTCAAGAGCTGTAGGTAAGGCTGCAACCAAGATTCGTAAGATACTGAGGTATCGATGATTATAGACCTTGGCCACCTTACTAGGTCGTCAAAACTATTAAGTTGATTCTACTGCTTCACCCTGATATCTCTAGGCTCAGGAGTGCCATTATTTGGCTGAAAAAGCAGAACCAAAGGACTCCCTGAATGGGGAGGACGAAGAAGATGACGATACCGTTGAGGTAGTCCTATTCAAGTCCGATACATGTGCATTCTGCCCTAGGGCTGAAGAGGTTCTGAGAGAAACCCTGACCGATTTCGGAGGAGGGCTTTTCTCTCTCAAGGTCATTAATGTGAGTGAGAATCCCGAAGCTGCAGAGGAGTTTGGAATATTCGCACTCCCAACTACAATGATTGGTGGTGTTTCAGTGACGGGAATTCCAGAGCCTGATATGATAATGAAGATGATTCTGGGAGCGAAAGTGACTTCCAAGAGAGGTGAATCAAAGTGAGCGATTTCACTATAGAGAGAGTAAAGACTGGGATTCAAGGATTGGATGAGCTAATTGAGGGAGGATTCCCAAAAGGTGATACGATCCTCATCGCAGGTCGAGCAGGTACGGGAAAGAGTATCATGGCAAATCAGTTCCTGTATAATGGTGCAACCCAGTATAATGAGCCAGGAGTTCTTGTGACCCTGGAAGAATCTCCGGATTCAATCAAGAGAAACATGATGCGATTTGGAATGGACCTCGATGCACTGGTGAAGAAGAAGAAGTTGGCTATCGTAGACCTGTCTCCGTCCAAGGAGGTCACTCCGATGAAGATCGGTGAGTATCCAAGCTTTGACCTCTCAGGCTTGGAAGCAATAATCCTCAATCATGTGAACAAGCTGGGTGCCAAGAGAGTCGTGATTGATACACTTACGATTCTAGCCTATAAGTTTCGGAGCCGTGACATCCTCCGCGAAGAGTTCTTCAAGCTTGCCGCCAACATAACGCGTGCAGATACAACACTAATCCTTACAAGTGAGATTCCGGCACAACATGATGGTGGTCTCGGTGTGTTTGACATCGAAGCATTCTTGGCCAGTGGTGTCATTGTACTCTACAATGAGATGATCAGCGATACATCAAGGTCACGATCAATAGAGATATTGAAACTCCGAGGTTCAAAACACAGCTCACGAATCCACTCGATGAGGATAACGGATGAAGGCATCAGAGTATGGCCAGCGGAAATCAGTACTGGAGTATAGAATCTATAGAACTTGAGGCGTGACTATTGGGAGAAGAAACAAAGTCGAAAGCCACTGAACCCCCACCGGCCACTGCACGGCCAATGATCGGGGATCTGGTCAAATTTGGCCAGCTCACTCAGGTTTCGTATATTCTTCTTGGTCCTTTGGGCTCTGGGAAGACGACCTACGCTGAAGCCTTCCTCTATGACGGCCTCAGGCTTGGATTTCCAGCAGTCTTTGTGACAACTGATGTTTCTCCAAGAGTCATTAGGAATGATATGAGCCGCCATGGATGGTCCATTGATGAGTTTGAACATTCCGGCCAGTTTGTATTCATCGATGGCTACTCCGAACGCATGGGTGCTCCCAAATCTAGCACCGCTCACTCTCTCGCCAAAGTTGACGATATCAGTGAGCTAGGAATTGTGCTTTCTGAGGTCTTGGATGAACTTGTTGTTGCTCGAGTTGTTGTTGATAGTCTATCAACACTCATTCTTCATTCCAATCCAGCTACGATGCCAAGAGCAGTTCAAAGGCTCAGCGGCCGAGTCACGGAGAGTTCTCATAGTATCATGTTTATTCTTGAGGAAGGTGTCCATGAAGAGAAGATTTACGCAACATTCTCTTACATGGCGGATGCGGTCCTTCGCTTCAAGATTGATGATGAGGGTGATACACCCAATTACAAGGTTAGAATGGAGAGAATGCGAGGCACAGACACATCTAGGGTCTGGAATGACTTCGTTCTAGAATGATGAGCCCTTTCTGTGAAGACTTTAAAGCGATGAGACGCCTCGAAGAGATGAGTCTGGAAGAGGAGAGTCCAACGTGGAGTCATTGCTGATTGTCACACTGAGAGATGTATTATGTGCGTCGTTGTCTCTTGATGACGGTCTCTCAGCGATTCAGAATCTAGCAATAGGCAATACATCTGAAAACGAGCTACTGTTTGAGATTGCACGTGTTCTCGAGGAGATTATCTTACGAAGGCCTGGGTTGGCGAGCGCCAAACTCACGGAATTGACGGTCCGTCTTTCATTCAAAGAGAATCGTATCCTTCCAGAGATGCTCGCTCTTTTGGATGTTCGATACACAAATGCCTTCCGTCGAAGTGAAACAGAACTCCTGCCCGACATTGAGGCAATTCCCCAATTGCTTGATATCTTGGGCCAACTTTCCTATTCCGTCACATCTGCATTGAATCTCAATCTGAGGCCTCTCTTACCTTTCATAATTGACGAGGTGTCAATGACACTTGACGCTATTCATTCGCGCGGGCATGAAGCTTCAACTGCCCTTGCTATTCATGAAGTGCACTATCTCACAAGCATCTTGATAGAAGAGGGTTTCTTCGTTGGTGCTGAGGTTCTACTTAATCGACTCTCTAAGCTCGCCGCAAGAATGGCGAATCAGGATCTGCTATTTGAAACGATGTTTAACTATTCCTGCGTACTTACAGAGCTTGGAATGTTTCAGGAATCCAGAAATATCCTTCTGGACCTGGAGAAGTCTGTTGAAGCAGAAGAGGATAAAGAGAAACTCGCAGCTGTTGTTCTTCAGCTGGGAGTAAATGAAACACGTGATGATACTGTTCATCATGAAGA
>JBHLPF010000037.1:3463-8252 GCA_048939765.1 Promethearchaeota archaeon | reverse complement strand
GATAAAGAGAAACTCGCAGCTGTTGTTCTTCAGCTGGGAGTAAATGAAACACGTGATGATACTGTTCATCATGAAGATGCACGTGCAATAAGCGATAGAGCCGCGCAACTGTATGAGGAGAGAGGGATTCGTCTTCCAAGTACAAAGGCTGATCTTGGTCTAGCTCATCTCATTATTGGGTCAAGCATACTTGCGAATGGCTGGAGAGAGGGTGTACCTGAGGCAATAAGCCGTCTGGAAAAGGGACTTGCTGTCTATGAGCGGATTGAGGCGCCTGATTTTCATCAATCGCTTAACCTATTCAGAATTCTAGCTGGACTTGGATTCGCACATGGGCTTCTTACAGATCATGATAATACCATGAAGAGTATTGAGTATCTAGAACGTGCCAAGACTATTCTCGATCGGATGGAATCATTGGGTCATGATATGGCAATAGACCTGGCAAGGTCTGAGAACACCTTGGGCTGGGTCTGTCTGAGCACAGAATCAGATGAGTTCTGGGACACAGGAGTAGCTGCCTTTCAGCGTGCTATTCAGATTCGTGAAGCACTTCATCAGAAGGGTCGGGTGTCTGAGTTGGAGCTATTGGGTAGTAAGCTAGGTCTTTCGCTATCCATGATGCGGTCTCCTGAATACTCGGAAGAAGCTCAAGGCTCGCTACGTGAAGTGTTAGTTCAGTTTGTACCCCTATTTCCTACAGATCCTCGTGCGTTTGTTGAGGTTGCAATTGCAACCTATAATGTAGTCTGGATTGCGTTCCGCCACGGGGAAAAACTTCCTTCTCGAGTCGTGCGTCTACTTGATGATATTGACAGACTTCTAGCGGACGCCAGGGTCCAGGATGATTCAATTTTCGTGCAGGGAGTATCCTTGGTCCTTCCATTTCTAAATGAGTCTTGGTCAGTCTTGAAACGCCGTGCAAGTAACCTTACTACGCATAGGTCTGATCTATCAAGGGTTGGAATCCTGATGGAGGCTCTGTCAACTGCAAAGCTCAATCAGGAATCAATCAACTTGGGACCATCAGCTAGGATTGAAAACCCTGTTACGACCAGAGTTGAAGAGATTGATGCTCTTCTAGCCATGTACTGGAGGGGGCAGACAGCTCTAGCGCAGACTGTGAAGTCCTTCTTCGAAAATCAGGATTATAGCAACCTTGCCACTGGCCTATACAGCGCAGCTCTTGCACTTCGAACTGTAGGTGTAATTGAGCCCCTGTTTCCAGAGTCAGCTGAGTTTATACAAGCAACATGTGTATCACTGTCAGATGTTTTACTTCGATTTGCTCTTGCTCTAGAGAATCAATATGATGCTGTGATCGATAGAGACAGATTCGAAACATTCCCCGAGAGTGCAGACCGAGGTCAGTATCAGTTCATCCTTGCGGATGACTGGTTGGGTCTCATGAAAATTGCAGATGCCTATCTCCAGATGGTAGAGCAGTCCGAGATGGTTGAAGCCAAGCCCTATCTTAATGCGGTCTTCTCAAATATATCACGAGCCCTGAGAATGATGGATGATATCTCAATGGTCGACAGAAGACTCCTTTCCATGCTCGGCGAAGTAATGAATCGCAAGTACTATCTTCGGAGCTAATAGACTGGCTCTTCTTCCTCGTCAGCTCCAACTCTTCTGTATCCTCCAGCCTTTGCGCCCCATGTTGCCCAACCTGAGGTAGACGTTCTAATCTCCTTTGCAAGGCCAAATGAATCACGCACTGGAATCTCAGCATCTAGCCGATACAGAGTTCTTTCTGAATTTATCTCATGGACTCTTCCCTTTCGCCTTGCCAATATGGCAGCAAGTTCACCAACGTACTCTTCGGGTGCACTAATCTCGAGTCGAACCCATGGTTCAAGGGCCTGCGGTTTTCCTGATAGCACACTGCATCTCATAGCTCGAATCAGCGGGTTGGTCACGTCCCTCCAAGAGGTTTCTTGAGCCTCAAATCGTAACTGCGCCTTCTCCAAAATGATTGCAAGATGCCGTAGTCTTTCACCGCTAGCTGGCCCGCTTCTTACAAGTGTCCTGAATGCCTCTCTGATCCATTCCAACTCTTCACCATAGGGATTGATTTGCCCACTGGAGTCAATAAGATAGCAACCGCCCAATGGCTCTGAGTCTAGGAGTGTGCCATACTCCTCAACGTTGATTCCTTCTTCTATGAGAATAGCTCGCACAGTAAAGATGCTGGTCGATTCTTCTCCTTCTGTGCACGATGACCCATCTACGGTCATCTGTTCCTTTAGTAGAACCATGGGCTTTCCAAGTTTGACCTCGATTCCCTGTCGAGCTAACTTTTCAATACTCACTTCGATATGTAGCTCGCCTGCACCGGATAAAAGCAGCTCTCCAGTTTCTGGATTCATCTCAAAATCCAATGCAGGATCTGTCATTGCATACTGTGCAATGTGCTCCTGAATCTCGCCGAGCTGTGACAGTTTCTTTGGTTCAATCGTATACGTGACGACAGGTTCAGTGGGGTATTCGAGCTCCATCATGGGCGAGATTCCTTGAGCGCCATTTGCTACTAGGGTGTCGCCTACCGCAATATCCTTGACACCTGTTATGAATGCAAGATTTCCAGCAGGAATCTCAGGAAGAGCAACTCTTGATTTTGACATAAAGATACCAACCTGGAGAGTCTTCCCTTCCTTTCCGGTCCTTAGATTCCTCAAAGGCTCGGCGCGTTTGAGTGTTCCTGCAAACACCCTGACAGCCGCAACAAGACCGGCGTGTCTGTCGGGTTGCACATCTCCCACTAGCAGAATAGCTGGACCACTGCTACTTGATTCCAGTAGGCTTTTGTCATGCTTGTTACCTTGTGGTGTCCAGAATACTGGGAGCCGATAGGATTGAGCTGTGGTCGGATTGGGACAGGTCTTAACTACTGAGTCCAGCAGGGCTTTGGCGACAGGATATTTCTCCGCAAGGCTGCCTTGCTCCTCTTTGGAGTAAGCCTCCACTATTTCTTCGAGTATATCCATGAACGCGCTAGCTAGGTTTGCTGTGGCATCACTTCCGTCAGACGCGTTCTTGAGAACCGACATATCCAGTCCCCATTTGTCCAGTGCTGAGCCAATGCATAATGATGTCTTGCTGAATGAAACCTCCCACTTCTCCAGAGTTTCATCATCGAGATATTTGCCCAGCATCGCGTTGAACTCGCGAACTGTCTTGTTGACTTCCTCTGCTACTCTCTTGGCATTCAGCCGTTTCTCTTTGATTAGTCGATCAACCTTATTGACGAATAGTACAGGACGAACAAGCTCGCTCATTGCCTGCCTTGTTACTGTTTCAGTCTGGACCATAATCCCCTCGATGACGTCAACCACAATGATTGCTCCGTCGGTGAGTCGAAGCCCTCTTGCTACATGGCTTGAAAAGTCAATATGGCCAGGCGTATCAATCAGATGAATGAGGTAGTCTTTTCCCTCTATTTGGTGAATAAGCGAAATGCCCGAGGCCTTGATTGTGATTCCTCTCTCCTGCTCAATCATGTCGTAATCTAAGAGGCGAGCAGTGGCAGCGACTTCCTTCGATAGGAGTCCTGATGCTGCAATGAGTGAGTCAGTGAGTGTAGTCTTCCCGTGGTCAATGTGAGCTATCACGGTGCAATTCCGAATCTGAGATGTCTTGCCTAAGAGGTTAGCTGCGCGTTCATTAACGAATTTCTTATAGATGTGCGACACGTGCTGTCTACCTGACCATCTTCTTGTAATCAGACATTGAGATTGTGGTTTCCTCTTTACATTTTCCGCATTCAAATGTCACACTGACTTTCTGCCGATTTACCTCATTCTCAAGCGGCCGACCACACTTGCACACAAAACCAGTTATTCTACCTGGATTGCCAACAACCAATGCGTGAGCTGGTATGTCTTTTGTCACTACCGCACCTGCACCAATCATGCAATAGCTTCCCAGCGTGATACCGCAGATGATTGTGGCATTGGCACCGATTGAGGCTCCTCGTTTGACAAGTGTGTCAGTTATCTCCCAAAACTCACCATGAGCTCTTGGATGCAAGTCATTGGTGAAAGTCATATGTGGACCACAGAATACCTCGTCTTCAAGTGTCACTCCTTGATAGACCGATACACCGTTCTGGATCTTCACATTATTCCCAATGGTGACATTTGTGTCAATATACACGTCTTTGCCAATTGTGCAGCCCTTGCCTATCTTAGCTGAACTCCTGACATGTGCGAAGTGCCAGACCTTGGTGCCTTCACCAATCTGTGCTCCTTCTTCAACAACAGCCAAGGGATGGATGAAGACGTCAACCATTGAACTCACAGGACTCAAGAATCCTCTGATGGAGTTAACTCTTCCTCTTACTCTTGCCTCGACGTTTCCTTTGAGTGAGAGGTGAGGACCAGAGTTTTCCTCTATAGACAGATGTGGGCGGGCATCCCACACACTTCTCGTCAAGGTATCTCTTGCATGACGCGCAGTCTACCTTGCAAGGTGATTTGGTGCCGTTGGCTGATTCGGGTGCAAGATTCAATTGAAGGAACGTTGGCACAACAGGTGCATTACCGAACCAGCTCTCTGATCTTCTAACGCCCGGTTCAGTTCTCATGCTGCAGGTCCCAACAATTGATTGTAGGCTCCATGTATCCTGCGCTGCCATGACCGCCATCAGGTTGTAGCTTCCAGTCACTGGTGCAAGCATGAGTAGTCTAGGGCAATGCTCGTACTTCTCTCTGATACGGTCGGCCACGTCTATATTGTCAACCTCTAGTCCCATGAACAGAAGCTTTACATCTAGCTTCTCTGCATT
>JBHLPF010000037.1:0-3363 GCA_048939765.1 Promethearchaeota archaeon | reverse complement strand
TGTTGTAATTGTCCCTGGCTTGAGGTCTACCCTCTCTGACACATGTGTTAGGAGTTCTCCCAAGGCATAGATGTTGGCAGGCCAAGCTCCATACATGTCATTGGACCGAATCATGACTGATAGGTCAAGCAACTCGTTTCTCTTCATAAACACGAAGTGGTTAAGGCATGGGACCTCGTCATGTACAGTATCCTTTCGCGGATCCCATGTAGTAGCAACAGCTCTTCGACTGTTAGGACTCTCCCTAAGTTTGGCAATTACATACTCTATCTGGTTCAGGCCATCAGGGCCCCATGCATTGAGCCGCTCTCCGTAGGTGTATTCGAAGTCCATTCTGTCTGGATCCAGTAGTTGCGTAGCATACTTTTCTCGCAGAACTCTTTCGCTGAATGGATATTCCTTGCTGACTCTATTGCTGTATGGATCTTCAACATGAATCATCAGATTAGAGTGCCATCGGGTCTCGCTGCCTCTCTCATCAACCCTAAGCATTCCGCTCTCCATTATTTTTCTGACCGCGCGAATCCACGCATCTACTGGGGTCTTGGCCTTAAGATAGACTGCCATTGATGAACCACCGACACTCGGTCTGTGGCCAAACACCCTATTTAGCGCTACCGCGAGAATCCACATTCCTAAATCTCATGCTGAGTACACGTTTGATTGGCGCCACTCAAGATCCCGGCAGTTTTGTGTCGGGTTTCAGCTGAGGTTAAAATCTGTCATCTTTTGGGCTTGAAAACCTGAAGAATCCGCATTTTCGACATAATCTTGGTTTCCGTTCTGTAGGAGTTTAAGTGGACGCTCCATCACTATGAAGTGTGATGCCCTCCCGGAATTATCCACCCTTCCCTGATTGCCTTCTTCCTATGCTAGAAGCCATTTTGCAGCGCAACAAGTCTTTTATTATGAATTGGCTGAATGACAAGAAGCCTTCACTCCGTGGAGGGAGTGTTGATTGATGCCGGGAGAGGACAAGACAGCAGAGAGCACGCTATATATCTTCACACAAGAAGACTGTGCGAACTGTCCAGCAGCTAAGCTAGTCGTAGAGGAAGCCCTGGAGGGGACTGGGTATCCTTTGCGCGTCGTTGATCTGAAAGAGGTCGATGATGATTTGGATTTCAGAATGCTTGAGAGCCAGATCTTCATTGCTTCCACTCCTAGCATCGTCTTAGAGAACCAGGGATCGCTTAAACTACTGTATAGTGGCGAAGTTCCCACTGTTGAAGAAGTACGCAAGTCGCTTGGAGTGAATTGATTAATGACGGATGTCCATAGTTCTGCAGTATCCTATGAGGATCTGAAGGTGAGAGAGAAGAAGCTACCAAAGGTAAGAACTACCAGTAGCACCCTAGAACCATTTGATGTAGACCGTATCATCGAGAGTCTCATCATTGAGGCAAGGCTCTCTCGAGGCGATGCAGAGCTTGTGGGCCTCAAGGTCATGGATAGGATTGCCGCTTCAGGCATCAAGTTTCTGTCGGGTCCCTTGATTAGAGAGATGTGCAACTCGATTCTTGCTGAGCTGGGATTCGAGAAGGAGCGCATTCTCTATACTCGTGTTGGGGTGCCTATGTACGACCTTAATCAGCTAATTCTCAATCCAGCTCAACATACGAATAATGCCAACATGATGAGGAACCCTGAAACCATTGCCAAACTTGTGCATGACCAAGTTATGGAGCAACATACATACCTCACAATTCCGACTCATCTCGCTGATGCACATATGCGCGGTGACATCTATATCAAGGACCGTGAATACTTCTCGACACGGGACTATTGCGCAACTTGGGACCTTCGTCAGGTGTTAATCCCCGGCATTGCTCCTGATGGGCTTGGTGGGATTCATTCTTCTGCGGCCGGTCCTGCTCAGCATCTCAATGTTGCAGTGAACCACTCCGCGATCTGGCTAGCGGCAGCCCAGAGCTCCTTTGCTGGTGGTCAGGGTTATTTCTTCTACAATACATTTCTTGCCCCATACATGAGAGGGCAATCGGACAGAATGATAAAGCAGGCGGCTCAGCAACTCATATTCACCCTGACTCAGCAGTATGTAGCGAGAGGTGGACAGGTTATCTTCTCAAGTGTCGACCTCACACCAGGTATCCCCAACATAATGAAAGATGTGCCTGCGACTCTGCCTGGTGGAAAGACCGACGGGTCAACTTATGGCGATTACGAGGAAGAGGCGAACAAGTTCTTCAACGCCTTCATGCGGATTATGCTGAAGGGCGACAAAAAGGGGAAAGGCTTCAACTTTCCAAAACCAAATGTAGTCCTGCGGAAGGAGTTCATGAAGCCAGAATACGATGAATCCTGGCGACTAGTTGCTGAGCTTACAGCCAAGTTTGGTTCTCCTTACTTTGAGAACTACCTCAACTGGAGATCGAAGATTGAGGCTGGATGCAGCAGCTGCTGTTCACATCTCTGGACAGCTAGCAGTGACGAGGAGTTGGAGGAATTCTTGTCCGGGAATATGGTCTTCGGTGCCTCCCAGATGGTGACTCCCAACTTTGGTCGTGCCGCATGGGTGGGACGACGTGATGAGGACCATTTCTTTGATAAGTTGGACGAGTACATCGAGCTGTCAAAGGAAGTCATTCTCGAGAAGAAAGCTGTCATGGATCGCCTGATGGCTAGTGGCAGTGTGCCTTTCTACACACAACCTAAACCCAATGGAGATCCACTCATTGACATGAGTAGGAGACAATTCTTGCTTGGGACTGTTGGTTTTGAGGAGATGGCGAAAATAGCCACCGGCTACCATCTGCATGAACGTGAAGGCACGATGTTCGGAATCAAGGTACTAAAGCACTTGAAGAAGAAGTCACAGGAGTTCGAGAAGGAAACCGGGCTACACTTTGGCGTCACGAGGACTCCTGCTGAAAGCGCGGCTGGTAGATTAGCCAAGAAGGACTACAAGGCCTACAAAGGAATTCGAAAATACCTGAAGGGCACCGATACTAATCCTTACTACACAAACAGCACGACTCTGTATGTTGGTGCAGACCTCGCTCTAAGTGATAGGATAAAGAAAGAAGGAATGTTCCATCCATATATGGACGGCGGTGCTCTGACCCATATCTATCTGGGAGAAGCAAATCCTGACCCCGATGCGCTCTGGGAGCTGACAAAGAAGATTGCGCGGGACACATTGAACAGCTATTTTGCCTTTACAAAAGATGTGCTAAACTGCACTTCATGTGGCTATCAGACTGGTATAGACTGGCGCAATGCTAGATTTGCATCGATTAAGGACCTAGAGAAGATACCATGTCCCAAGTGTGGCTATGTTGGTGTTGATATCGTCAGTAGAATTACAGGCTATTTACAGTCTTGGTCAAGCTGGAATCCCGC
>JBHLPF010000036.1:0-37531 GCA_048939765.1 Promethearchaeota archaeon | reverse complement strand
CGGGAATGGATCTCTGGGACTATAGTCAGATGCCTTTCTGTAGTAGACCAAGGCGTTGTCATAGTCTTCCATCATATGATAGCAGATACCAATGTTGTTCCATATCTGTGGATAGTCTGGCTCGAGCTTCGCCACTTTCCTATAGTACTTGATGGCATCGTCAAACTTCTCCATCTTCCGTAGCGCATTGGCAAGATTGAACCATGGCTGGGCATATTCAGGATCAACTCGGCAAGCCTGCATGTAGCATTCTGCCGCCTCTCTGAGTTTGCCAACTGCTTCCAGAGCCTGACCCTTGTTGTTGCTTGCATACTTGTGGTTCGGGTCTAGTTCCAAGGCCATGTTACAGCTATGAACTGCCTCAAGATATCTTCCAAGAGCAATAAGGCACGCACCATGGTTATTCCAACCCATAGGGTCGGCCGGGCATATCGTTGTGTACCTATTGTAACATGTCAACGCCTCTTGGAATTCTTGATTTTCAAACAGACTAACGCATTCTCTGAAGACTGCTTCACATGACTCAGTCCTCTCGTATGGCAAACACTCTCACCTCAATCAGGTCATATTCCGACATCAGCGTATTTGTACATTCCCCTGACCAAGCATGCTTTTGGTTGTCTTGAAAGCTCTGCACTTCTTGATTCCCAGACTGCCCTCAGGGACTGCGCCTGGTATCAATCCTCAAACATCACAATTGGATTCTGGCTTTCAACGAATCAATGACTGCTAGCTATCGCAAGAGCGATGCAGGAGCCTTATCCAATACCTAGAACGCTCTTTGGAAAGTCAAAACAAGAACATTCTCCTTTGTATGAGGATTCTCCTCATAGTTGATAGCGCCGCCATATCTCTCCATGATTGTCCATGACATGAAGAAATCAAGGTCCGCAATGCTTTCTTTCAACGAAGGTTTCCTTTTTAGATAATCCCTGATTTTGATGTCGGATTCAATCGGACATGGCTTGAATTTCACATGAACATGATTCTGGTTCACAGTTACACTCATTGCTATTTTGGGCTGAACATGATGGCCATTGTTGAAGCATTTTGTAATCAGATTAATGAAAACGATGTCTATCAAGTCATCCGCAACTACTTGAAGCGATTCTTCGATTCTGGGTATCCTTACAGATACTAGATTCTCATCCAGTATTTCTCTTACTTCATCCTTTGATTTCATCAAAGCGTGCATCAAGCTAACTGGCCAAGTTGCAGAGGAAGTCTTTTCCTTGATCCTAATCAGCCTCCCAATTTGTCGATTCACGAGAATGGACTCTTTCACAAGATCCGCTGCTGGCTTTCGTAGGTTAACTAAGCCCGAAACTTCTTCGGCTTGATAGCCAATCAATTCCAGATAGGTCGAGATTCCTTGCAAGAGATTTCCGATTTTATGTGTCCAGAGCTTCAGATAGAACTCGGTTTCCTCTTGTGATTCTTTCAGCTGAGATGTGCGTTCTTCGATTATCATTTCAAGTGCCCGATGAGGTTCAATGATTGAAGTCACAACCATAGCAATGGCTAGAAGAATGAATCCGGCCGCGATGCTACTAAACCACAACAGTTCCGCTACCTGTAACGGGCTTTCAATCACCAGATAAATCAGGAATGCAAGTATCCAGTGTACTAGAGCCAGAGCCGCAGAGAGAATAATCCGATCATGTCCCCTCAGCCACTCTTGTAAGTATCGAAGGAAAGCAACCAAGGATGTAATCCCAATGATTATCGCAAGAAACCACGCATGAGGTGTCAATACGCCTAGGCCTATTCCAGGACCTGTCAATCTGAATATGGGTTCAGGGGCAAGGAACATCCAAACCGAAATGAGCGGCAGAATGACTGTTCCTAGCAATAGCGCAATACACTTCGTCTTCCGAGTTACGTAATTGTCATTTACAATCGAACTCGCAAGCATTCCAGGTGTAACCAAATACCCTATTGCCGCGACTATTGTCATGTTTCTTTGTCGGTCAGAGAAGGCGGACCATGATGCAGCAGGATGAGTGAGGAGGAAAAGGAAGGCCAGCAATACAATATTGATGCCAATCAATGAGAAGATGAAATCTCTGAAGCAACGTTCTTGATTGTATTGGACGAATGAATATGTGGCGACAATTCCCGCAACTGTGGCTACTATCGCAACTAGGACTGAAAGCCAGAAATTGAACTGAATTGGATTTACTTCAATCCAAGCAAGACCTGATGCCAATGCATATAGCTGGATTATTAGGAAGACAACAAACAACAGCGGGATGATTAGGCTGTGACGCGCCTTTCCAGTTGAAGTTGTCATTTTTCATTTTGCTCCAATCATTCTACCCGGCTTCTCTAAAGGAGAGGAGAGCCTGTGAAGCCATGTTCTCTATAGATGAGAGGGCCGTTCTGTCCACGGCTCCTGTTTCAATTGTATTTGTCAAAGAATTCCATAGATGAGTGGCAGCATGGAATTTCTCGATGAAGTCGTTTAATTTCTGATTGGCAGGATATTGCTCTCCCTTGGATACGTAGCAGAAAAGAAACGGAAGTCGGATGCAAATCTGGAGATTATACTCTCCGATCCTGGCGCTCTCAAGAGGTTGCGAGAATAAGGCATTGCTGATGCTTGTCAGCGCTGTCAGAAATCCTGCCATTATGGAATCATCTCCTCTTATATACGGCTGAAACTTCAATTCAAACAAACTAAAACCAGCCTTTGCCGCAGCAAGAATAAGATGAACTGGTTCATCGTCGCGCTTAATTCTTGATCTTGAAACTTCATTCTTGATTGTTTGATCCGCTTCTCCCACCATAATCAATATAGTTCCCTTCATCAATTTTCGATAGAAAGGAGCTGAGAAAGGAATCCTCCTCGATTCGAATCGAACTCAACATCTCAACTCCTCTGATTTCATCAGACGGCAATAGTCACTCTGTCCAACCGTCCAGTCAGTGCTGACCAGAACATAAGGTAACTTAGAAGGACCCAGCCATATCCGTAATCCAGTCCGCCAAATCCCAGCACCATGGGAGGCAGACGAATGACGAAGAACAGGATAATCGCAATAGCTACTCCCAAGGGTCGTAGACTTCCTGCTACATGATTGGATCGCATTCGCTTCCAGACGCCAAAAAACACGATGGATGGCAGTATCATGAGAACAATTGTTGGCACCATGATTATAATCAGATCTAAGAAGAGATCACCGATACTGATGGGGTATGCTTGTATTATCATTACAGAAATTGGCACGAAAGCCACCATAGGAACAAGTCCAGTACTCCTTCCACCGGCCGCATAGATAGCTCCAACTGACAAGAATGTCAATGCATAGCCTGTGAGAAGGAACTCGATATAGATACCGTCTGGATCAGGGAACATCCCGAGATTATCAAGCATTCCTGACATTTGACCAAGTCCGAATAGGAGAAATGCTACCATGAACAGAATTGTTGGAATCTGTCGAGTTTCTGACCATCTGCCATAAAGATATGCAGCAGTTCCTAAAGCCAAAAGGATGGCAACACCACCCATCGACGCGATAGCAAGTAGCATTGTGTCCATAGCAAGACCTGCGGTCTGAACACTGATGAGAACTAGTGCGGGCGCTGCAAAGCTTGCACCATACCCCGCGAGCTCGAAGGTAATTTTCTGATTGGGACGCAGGAATGCGAAGGCAATCATGGCCGGACCCATCAGAACAATGAACAAAGCAATCAAGGCCTCGGGTCCAACCAAGAGATCAAAATATAGCACTGGTAACCCAGCAATCTGAGTAAGTAACCCAAATGCCAAAGCTGCGCTTGTGCCACGTTGAGTTTCCCGAGTGAGCCATACGAATAGTCCTCCGATGCTGAGAAGAATTAACGAAGGGAATAGCACTCCTATGAGCAGCAGAAAGTCCGATGTCTGGGGATAGGCTTCAGCTAGATAGAATAGGACAACTGTTGCAATTACAGTCATGGATGGAACTGAGTAAAAGCGCTTAGCGTCCAGTATCATTGCTGCAGCAATGCCCAGCAAAACCACCTCCACAGCTGCAGATGCATAGTATGCGTAATAGGTGTCCACAAGGATTGCTTGTCCGAGTATCTCTTCAATATACGTTGCCAAGGCTCCGATGGCAAAGGCAACAAAACCAATCGCAACCACATATAGAGGCCGTATTGCTCTTCCAGCATCAGCGTCCAGCACTGCAGATTTCTTCTTGCTATACTGGATAATGATCAGAGCAGCCACTAGCGTTGCTAAACCAAGATAGAGTTGAGCAGTTTCATATACTCCCATAACTAACACATCCTATAACACAGTCTTGCCCCAATCACTCGCAGATTTCTTTGCACGTTCGACTTGTGACTGAGTCCAATCCTTCACACTCTCACCAACGACTGCAGATGCGGCATCGTCATTGGAGATCATTGCTTGAATCAATTTGAGAACCCCGTCATTGAGAATTCCAGCGTTCTCCCTCACAAGTTCGGTTACTTCACGGTTTTCTGACAATGCATTCTTTTCATTGGCTTCATGAAGTGTAACAATATGGTAGTCATATGAGCTACCAATCAGCAGCTTCATGTTTCCAAAACGTAGTTCTTCAACATTCGTGCCGCCTGAGATTTTCTTGATGAACATCTGCACAGCTGAAACAAATCCGCCAAACAGGGTGATGTCACCATCTATATGGTCCCATCCCGCCGAAGCAACTGTTTCCCCCGCGTGGTTCACCAGCATTATTCCGTACATTTTGCTTTGCCTCGAATGATAATTGACTGTGTTATCATGATTATTCTGTTACAATGAAACAAACCAATCTCCCGTTTTGTCGAGAGCATCTTTGCTTACCCTATGACCGCTTAGTGTGGATTCAACATCTCGGACCTGGAGATTTCCATCAACGAAGACTACAAGTGTGTGGTTCTTGCTACATTTTGTCATCACCATAGCTGGGAGACGAGGAGCTTTGCGAATTTCATCCTCTTCCACTTCCACCTTGACCAAGGAACCATCTTTGCATTCAGGGCAGGCAAAAGGGCTCAAAACCATCTTCGTCGTTGTTTACACCTCCAACATCTCAGGATACTTCTGAATGAGTTTCTGCGCTACCAACTCAAACATGTCATCGATTCCCGCTCCGGTTTTAGCTGAGACCTCGATGCAAAGCGCATCGTACTTCTCAGCAAATGCGATTCCTTCCTCGAACGGAACGCCACTCCCGTTTGCTCTGGCATCCGTCTTATTTCCAACAAACAGGAGTTCACAATTTGGAGCCGATTCTCTCAGTCGGTCAATCCAATCCGGTAGCCTTTCCAATGAGTATACTCGAGTTGCATCATAGACTGCGATTGCGTATCTTGATCCTCTGAAGTAATCTACAACAACCTCGCGAAAACGAGGCTGTCCGCCAAGATCCCAAATCATTAAGGTGAGAGGTGACCCGTTTATTTCGACTTTCTTAGAAACGAAGTTTGCTCCAATTGTTATCATCATGTTCTCATCGAAACGATTCTCAGTGTATCGTACAGTGATACTGGTCTTACCCACACCACCTTCACCTATCATAACGGTCTTGAATACCGGATGCCTTCTCAATACGCTATTCATTGACACAACCTCTGGTTCCTGTTCCCTTGGCATCACTGGTCTGTGTGACATCCATGTCGTTGGTGTCTGATTCCAGAAATCTCCCCCCGGCGCGAATGAGGATTGCTTTCGCCTTTCGATATCTTTCAATGAATTCATGATTATCGGAGAGAAAGACATGGGCAAGCCGTTCGAGCAACACAGACAACGTAACTGAGTCCATATCTGGCTCATTCAGATGAGCCGCGAGATGCTCTAAAGCCTTGAAAAGAGCCATATCTTGCTGAAAGATCAAGTCAGTCAGATCTTCACAGTCTTTCTTGGTAGGAGTGAGATTCCAATTGTTCTGAAGAAACTCAACACAAGGGATCGGATTTCCTGGAGAGAATCCTGGATTGTAGGCAATGAAGAAGCGGGCAGCAGCTCTGAAGCGCCTGCCCCTAATTCTTCTCTTCTTCCCGTCATCGTTGAACTCAGGGGCCGGATCCTGTTCCACAAGTCCTTGTTCTTCCAATTTCTGAAGATGGTAATAGCATTGATAGCTTGTGATCTCGAGCTTGGGATATCTATAACAGAGTTCATCCACAAGCTCCGATACCGTCAACCAGTATCTCTGGATTGGACGCTTGAGTTCGAGTGAATGCTTGAGTCCCGTGCCGTCTTTGAGAGTCTTTATTTCTGTGGTTATCTGAGTCTCGTAGTCTTCTATGCCTGCACTCAGGGCTTTCAGGATTTTCTTCCGGAATGGATGGTGAAGTGATTGCTTCTGTTCATCGGTTTCAATAAAGAGCAGGACCTTTGGATTGTTCCCTTCTTGATCGAGGTGATCTAGGTCGTTTCCATTAGTACCCACGCTTGTCACTTCACTACCCCACGCACTTGATGCTAGGTATTATTGTAACGAATTGCAATAAGAATTATTACTATTTAAATATTCTGCATTAGTACATCTTCATTATATAGTCAATTACAATAACAAAGATTTTTATTCTAGTTTGCCAAATTACTGTAGGGAGCATTCTGACGCGGAAGATGCGGAGTTCCGCTGCTTTGAAAACACCCATCCCTGAGAGAAAAGCGGTCACAGAGAGATGTCGATAATATGGTCCCTGAAAATTCAGTCCGAATAGAGTTGCCTGAAACAACACGACAAGATTTCATGGTCCTCGAAACAGCAGATCAGAAGGAATCTCTCTATCATCCTCTTAGACTCGAGATTCTAAGAGCGCTAGATCAGGGGTATGAGGATTACGTAACGGAAAGCAAGCGGACAGAAAGGGCTCTTGAGGACGGTACACTCATTTCTGAGGAAGTGACAATTCGGAAGCCATCAACAAGGTACTGGTTGAGTGTCCACGAAATCCTTGCCATTATCAAGGAGAATAGGCCCAAGCTCGAGATATCAAACTACAACTGCTACTATCACCTCAGAAAGCTACGTGACCAAGGCTTGGTAGACCAATATCCACCACCAAAGGAGGATGACAAGGGCACATCGAAACGGGTTAGAGGAATGTACTTCCGAACCACCGCCCGATTCTATGTTCCAACAACTTTCGAGATATCTCCAGACCTAGCGGAGCGAGACGTGCTTCCTCCTGATGTTACGGAGAAAGCGGTAGAGATGGCACAGGAAGTGAAGGAAACCGGACGAGCGGATGCCTTTGAGTATCAACTCACTATCAATGAAGCAACATACTGGTTTTCGGTAACAATGAGCCTTCACGATGATGGCGAAAGCATAGTTTCGGTTGTTCGAGACATCACGGAGCAAAAATCAACGTTGGAAGCTTTGCGCCAGAGCCAGGAAAGATTGGACCTCGCTCTCAAAGGAGCTGACCTTGCTCCTTGGGATTGGCATCATAAGACAGGCAGAATGACGTTCAGCGAACGTTATGCAAAGCTATTGGGATATTCGTTGCAGGAGCTGAATGAATATGCTGAAAACTGGGAAGCTCTTATTCATCCCGATGACCTTGAGTTAGTCCTTGCTGTGTGGGATGACCACCTTGAGAATAAGACGCCTATGTATTC
Organism: Promethearchaeota archaeon; assembly: GCA_048939765.1. Classification (GTDB taxonomy): domain Archaea; phylum Asgardarchaeota; class Thorarchaeia; order Thorarchaeales; family Thorarchaeaceae; genus SMTZ1-83. Next base: position 29,940 of record JBHLPF010000036.1, on the reverse strand, counting down.
ATCTGAGCATCGGATGATGACAAAATCTGGCGATTATGTCTGGGTACTTGACCGAGGGCGAGTCGTTGATAGAGATGATGATGGGAATCCAGTCCGTTCGGCAGGTACCTTATTGGATGTGACCCATGAAAAGCTAGTACTTGAAGCACTTGATCGGAGCGAAGAACGATATAGAAGATTGGTCAACGAATCCCTGCAAGGTATCTCGATACTGGTTGATGGCCGCTTCGTATTCGTCAATCCTGCCTATGCTCGCACTGTCGGACGTTCCATGGGCGAGTTGCTTAAGATGAGTCCCGATGAAACCTGGAACATGATTTATCCTGAAGATCGGGAGGAGCTCATTAGGAGGAATGATGCGGTCAAGTCAGGAGTCAAGAAGCTTCCCAGTCATAGGTTTCGCTATATTCGGCCTAATGGTGACGTCAGATGGGTTGAGTCATACGTAAATGTTGTGGAACATGATGGTCGTAATGCGATGCAAACACTAGAGGTTGACATCACTGAGCAGATTGAAGGAGAAGCAGCCCTACGTGAAAGCGAGAAAAGGTTCAGAGGAATCTTCGAGGTTTCGCTCTATGGTATCCTTCTCTTTGACTCGGAAGGCAGGATAATTCAGATAAACCAAGCAGCCGCAGATATCCTTGGTATTAGCCGTGAAACGGGGTTCGAGGAATACCTGCTTGAAAAAGACACGAATTTGCCTGAATGGGTTCTTAGTGACGTCCAAGAAGGCGAAGTGATTACATTCGAAGTTGAATATGACATTAGAGGGGCAGGATTCAACTCAACCAAAACGGATCCTATTCATTTGAGCATCATTGGTTCAGCCTTGCAAGCGGCAGAAGACGGAACAGGATTTGTCTACTTGGCGCAAATTCAAGACATAACCGAGCGGAAGAAATCTGAGATGATGCTTAGGGAAAGTGAAGAGAGATTTCGAACCTTGGTCGAATCCAGTGCTTTCCCAATTATTATCATGCGTGGAAATCCTCTAACTATAGTGTACGCCAATCAGTCAACAACTGAACTCACAGGGTATACTACAGAGGACCTCATCGCTATGGGTCCCAAATGGGTTTCAGATGCGCTGCACCCTCGTCATGTTGAGGGAGCACTGCAAACAATGCTCGATATTCTGGATGGGAAGCAAGTGGCACCACATAGTGGCTATGAGGATGAATACGTACATCACGATGGATCGGTCGTCTGGTATCGTAGCTTTCCTTCCAGGATAATATACGAGGGTAAGCCAGCTCTACAGGTTCTTCTCCTAGATATCACGAAGCAGAAAATGCTCGAGGGTGCCCTTAAAGAAAGCGACGATAGATACTTGTCCCTCATCAAAATGTCAAGTGATGCTCTTCTCCTGCTGAAAGAATCTACCGCGACTGACTGCAATAGAGCGTTCCTAAGAATGCTTGGATGCAAAAGGAGTGAAGTCATCGAAAAGGCGCTATGGCAGCTATCTCCACGTCGTCAGCCTGACAAGTCATCATCAAAACAAAGAGTCCTCAAGATAATTGACTCCATCTTGGCCGGGAGTACAGAAACTGCAAGATGGCAATTCAAGAGATGCGATGGATCTACATTCGATTCAGAGCTAAACATGACACGAATAATCCTAGGGGATGAACTTATGATTCAAGTGTTGGTCCGACAGATTAAATGAACCAGACTGGTTTCAGATAGACTATCCGGTCTAACAACTATTATATACTACTATACCGTATTAAGCATGCAATGCTTAGAGAGCGCCACGACAAACACGTATGTTAAGTGGGGGTTGGGGCGCAGACCAAAACCTTAATGCGGTTACGTGACCAGTTAAGGTGGAGCCACCATACTGTTTATGTAACACATTATGGATGACTCTAAAGCAAGGGCGCAGCACAACTGATGTGGGTCGGTCCAGGATTCTGGCGTGCGATCCGGACCTTGCATATTGCTCCAAAATGAGCTCTATGGAATGTGACGCACAAATCATTAGGTGGTGGCGCGGCAAGCGTCATATTGCCCACTTGGGTTGCGCCCACCTTATTCCAACTCATTTTCGAATTCTTTTAATGTAGGCTTTAGTCAATGACATCCTACGATACAGGAGGAGAATGCAGATTGACAGAAGCAGAGTTGGCTGATGATAGTGTCTATCGTCGTTTGCAGGAGCACTTGGATAAGACCCCTATCGGATTTCCTGCGGCAGAATCCGATGCTGACATACGACTTCTGAAGTATCTTTTCACACCCGAAGAAGCCCTCATTGCCACATTTCTTACGTACTGGCATCGCGCCGTAGATGACTTGGAAACTATCTTCGATCGAGCAAAAGACGTTGGTATCACTATCGAGGCGCTTGAAGAGGTTCTAGATAGGATGGCGTCAAAGGGACTAGTGCACTTCAAGGTTGAAGAAGGGACGAAGTTCTATAACAATGCACAATGGATGGTCGGAATCTATGAGCTTCAAATTGGGCGAATGACAGAGGAGTTCATCAAGCTTTCTCGTGATTACAACAGAGATGCGTACGGCAAAGCACTATTCACGGCGCGACCCAAACAATTCAGAATCATTCCAGTTCAGAAAAGCTTCTCACCTGAAAGCCCTGTAGCGAGTTATGACAACATAAGAGAACTCATTGAAACTGCTGATGCTCCCTTCATGGTCATGCATTGCATATGCAGAGAAATAAAGAAGATTCACGGCAAGCCATGCAAAGTCACTGATAGAGAGGAGACCTGCATTGGTTCAGGACCTTTTGCCAAGATGTTCATCAGTAATGGATGGGGGCGTGAGATTTCTAAAGATGAGCTGATGGAGCTCATTGAACAAGCTCAGAGTGAGGGTCTTGTCCTTCAGCCCAGCAATTCCGAGAAGTTTGAGTTCATTTGCAGCTGTTGCGGTTGCTGCTGTGGTCTCCTCCGTGGAAAGGGAGCAATGCCAAAACCTGTAGAATTATTCACCACCAACTACCGTTCAGAAGTAGACCATGATCTTTGTTCGCAATGCGGCACATGCGTGGATCTTTGTCAGATGAAAGCGCTGAGTTTCCAGGATGACTTACTGGTTATCAACCTGGACAGATGCATCGGATGTGGGGTATGTGTAGCTAACTGTCCTGAAGGAGCTATCACACTAAAGAAGCATGAGAAGGAGTTCATCCCGCCAAAGACTATGGAAGAAACATACAATGCCATCCAAGCGAATAAATGAAAGGATTGGAGCCGGCAAAACAGAAGCGTAAGAAATGGCAACGTGATGTCTCAATCATCCAGCTTATAACTCTAGATTTCTGTATCGAAACCGGAGAAACATAGAAGGGCGATTCTCTTGTTTTCTCCATCGGAGAAAAAACCAGCAACTTTATATCGCATTCGATATCGCATTCAATATCACATCCGATAATAAAACAATTCAACTGTCTGGCCAAACTCAATAGTATCTTGGAGGTCTGAAGGGTTGTTTCGATACGCACTGAAGAGGGTCTCAAGAGGATATCGACTTTTCATTGCCCTCACGATTGGTGTGCTCATAGCGACGACTTTCTTCGCAGCAATGGTGATTTCTGCTGATGTCACATCGAGGGTCGCACTATTGAATGCACTAGAAGATGTTGATTACGATCTGCGTGTTCAAGCGAACAATGTAACCTGGACACCGTTTCAGATGGATGAACTTCAAGCCTCGCTCGAGGGCATGCCTGAAATTGCTTCAGCTGATGTCTACGGCAAAGTGACATATACGTATAACCAGACGACAGGTACTTCGTTTGATGTCGTCGGGCTAAATCCACAGAGTACAGCTTGGCAAACAATGAATCTCATTAACGGCTCAGAAACATTGGGTGCAAATGAAACATACATTGTCGCTGGCTCAGTCAATGCTACTGCTCTCTCAGTCGGTGAGATTCTGCAAGTTCCTATTAGAGTACAGACAACAGAGTTTCCATACTTCATAGACTATGAACTCAACCTGACTGTGGCAGGATACGTCGACATTCCTGACCGCACTGCTCGGCTGCTTAATCCTCCCAGATATTTCAGCTTAGGATTCATTCAAATTGAGCTAGGGAATTGGCGCAATTACAATCTTCTCATAACAGATTGGTCATCCACGCTCTTGCCCTTCATAGATGTCTTTGCCACGGATGAGAATGCAACTCGGTTGATGATGACTACTGGATTTGCATGTCAGTTGAATCGAGACCTTGTCATAAATCCCTATGATGTTAGTGCTTCAACCAATGCCGTCAATGATGTTGTAGCAAAGATTGAAGATAGAACAGCCCCCATGAATACGGAAGTCACGAATCTTGTGGGTACTACTCTTGGATTCGTTTCTTTAATGTCCACTATTCTGATCCTGGCATTTGTCAGTCTGGCGGCACCGATCATCTTCATGTCTTGGTATTCCTCCACGATGCTCAGTGATGTAAGCTATAATCTGAGACGACGCGAGTTTGGCCTTCTATCAACAAAAGGCATGGGGCCCAAGTCTATCAGACGGATGCTCGTCTTTGAAGGACTCATTATAGGTCTAATAGGAGGAATCCTGGGCCTGGCGTTAGGAACAATTCTAGGTCACATGGTTGTTGCCGCACCAATAGACAACCTACTGCTCGCATTCATTGGAAATCCAATGACATCAGTATTCGTCGTTGCTTTTGCGCTCATCCTAGCCTATTGGTCTGTTCGAGGCCCATCCAGCCGTGCTTCAAAGCTCGACCCGCTAGATGCTCTGAAGCAATATGTCTACATCGAAGAGCAGAGGACCTACAAGCGACTTCTCCCGACCATTGCTCTGGTGCTCGGCACCTACAAAATAGTCGCATGGATTCTTGGTATCAACATGCAGGCAGTGCTCTCAGGTGCGCTCTCCACAAATTTCCTATTACTTATCATCACTGGAATCTGGACGCCTGTTGATGCATTTCTGAACTTTGCTGGCCCAATCCTATTCCTCTATGGCCTCACCAAGATATTACTGAGAGGATCACAGAAGTTCCAAGAGGCAATTGTTGGGGCAGGAAGTCGCTTTTTTGGAGCATTTGGCAAGCTCGCCACTAGAAATGTGAAACGAAATCCATCAAGAAATGCGGCACTTGTCTTTGTGGTTGCCCTCATTGTTTCCTATGGCATCTTCAGTGTTGGAGGGCTTTTCTCCGAGCAAGACCGTGTCATAAGGACTGCACTCTATGATGTAGGCTCCAACGTGAGTGCCACCTTCAATGCTGGCGCGAACCTCTCTGAACCGATAAACGAAATAGAGGGATTGAATGGCGTGGATGCAGTCACACTCGAGTATCATATCTCAATGAGTAGCTCACGAGGCAGCATGGAAGTTAGAGGAATCTCTCCTGAGAACTGGACAGATGCGGCTTACTATGAATCGAGCTGGTTTTCTGGTCCTACTCTTGAGGATGTCCTCTCCAATTTCACTGGTGGTAAGATTCTGCTCTCGATATCAGTTGCCCGGCAGCTAGACCTTCGAATTGGTAACTACATCACTCTTTGGGGAACAAGTGGTAGCGATATGCATAGGCTGGAGATTGTAGGTTTTGTTGGGTTTGTAAGTGTGTTTGAAAGTTTATTTGGAGATATTTCAAGACAATTCGGGCAATTTGCATTTGGAGGGACATACCCCTCATTTGTCCCAAGGGACTTTCTGAACTCAACTGGTCTTGAGGAATATTCTGAAGGTCACGTCCTTGTAAAGACTGAAGATGGCATCAATGGAACCTTGCTTGAAGAAGAGATTGCATCTATCGCCCCTGATGATATTCAGAGCACTGGCTCTGTAACATCAACTCTGAAATCATTGGAAGAAAACACATTCGAGGCAGGAGGAACCAGAGCTCGATGGGTGGGTGTCATCTTTGCAGTTGTCCTTGCAATAGTTGGCACGGGACTTGTAGTAGGACTCACTCTGAAAGAAAAGGAGTATGAAACTACTCTACTCAGGGTTCGTGGCTTCACTCGTGGGCAAGTTCTGAAGGTGCTAGTAGCTGAGATTATGGTGATGACTTTATTCTCACTCATCCTTGGAATTGGAACTGGGTTCATAGAGCTATTCGGGGACCTCTCAAATCAGAGTCAGAACCTGCAGGCACTTGTCCGCCCGCAAGTTGTCTTGTCTGCACCAGCGGTGCTTGGTATGTTTAGCATGGTGCTGGCAGTTTTTGTGGCTGCTGTTGTGCCAATCATCTTGGCCTCTAGATTCACAGAAACAAAGGTTGACGTTCTGAGAGAATGAAGGTGAATGAAATGGAAAGCATGACAAGTTACATCGAAACAAGAGATCTAGTAAAGGTGTATCAGCTCGGAGATGTAGAGGTTCAGGCACTCCGCGGCCTTTCAATCAAGATAGACAAAGGCGAGGTAATATCCATCATCGGACCAAGCGGGTCTGGAAAGACGACTCTGCTCAATATTCTCGGTGGCTTGACCTACGCGACAGCAGGGAAGACTTTCGTCGCGGGAAACGACATTTCTGGTTCTTCACCTGCACAACTCGGTAATCTCAGGCAGAGAATCGTGGGACATATCTTTCAGACTCTGAACCTTATCCCAACATTGACGGCTTATGAGAACGTCGAGCTCCCTATGCTTGCAATAGGTGCCCCTAAGGATGCTCGCAAGAAGCGTGTGGAAGAATTGCTGGAGACCGTTGGCCTAGGACTTCGAATGAATCACAAGCCTGATGAATTGAGCGGAGGCGAGAAACAGCGAGTCGCGATAGCAGCAGCCCTCGCAAATGATCCGCCAATTGTGATTGCGGACGAGCCAACAGGAGACCTTGATACTGAAACTGGAGCTAAGATTGTCGAGTTCTTGCTGAGCGTCAATAAGGACATGGGAAAGACAGTGCTGATTGTTACGCATGATCCTCAGATTGCCAGACGGACGGACAGGATATATCGAATCATGGACGGGAAGATAATTTCAGTGCAATCACCCGGTGAGGCAAAGGAGGCGACGGTTGAAATCAGGATTCAGATGTACCGTGACAGACTCGATGAAACCAATCAAGAAATCCTTCAACTGCAAAAGGTCTATGATGAACAGAGGGTCACACCTGGCACGTTTGCTGAGCGATGGACCAATCTCCATCTCACAAAAGAGTTCCTGGAAAGAGAACTGAATCGGATGGGCATCTAGCTATCTCGACAGGTTTTTGTGACGTTCTAATGTTGCAGAGTCTGGGTATCCAATTTGCCATTGCCTGTAATCGCAGTTCACGGCGGCGCGACCAAATTCAGGGAAGAGCACATCCCAGCAATAATCCATGCAGTCGAGCATGCCGCTGAATCTGGAATGCGGCTTCTTGGCAAGGGTGCATCTGCGGTTGCTGCAGCGGAAGCAGCTATCTGGGAGCTGGAAGAAACTGATCTATTCACCGCGGGTAGAGGTGCTAGACTTAATCGAGATGGCTATGTCGAGCTGAATGCCATGATCATGGATGGCAATAAGCTTGAGAGTGGAGCGGTGATTGCTGTTCAAGATGTAGTCCATCCAATCAGTCTTGCACGTTATGTGCTTGAGCGAACTCCAATCTGTCAGGTCACAGGGGACGGTGCAAAGGAGCTTTACCAAGAAATGATTGACACTGGCTACCGCCATGAAGACGCGCCAGGAGAAACGAAGAATATGCCTATAGGAGCGGGAGAAGGTCATGATACCGTTGGTTGTGTGGCGGTCGATTCTCATGGACGCATAGCTTCTGCCTCTTCAACCAGCGGCTGGCCTGGTCAATTTCCAGGAAGAGTCGGGGGCTCCTCTATCATTGGAGCCGGAGTATATGCCAATGAAATGGCAGCGGCGAGCTGCACAGGCAAGGGCGAACAGATATTGAGAATCGTGATGGCTCGCGTAGCAGTTCTCTACGTTGAGGAAGGACTAGATGCCCAAGAGGCATCTACAAAGGCAATGCGTCTGCTCAAGGAAAAGACTAGTGGCGAAGCTGGATTGATTATGGTTGATAAGGTCGGAAACGTTGGCCTCGGGTTTGACACACCCCACATGCCTGTCGCTGTTTCTTATCGTGGTAGGGAAACTTATTCCTCTATGACTCCCAAATGGCCGCTGGACCGTGACTAGTATATCTAAGTCTAATTCATTTTTGACTACTCAGCAGACCAACTCTATAAAGGAGGACAAGTGTTGCCACCGCCAGGAAGAAATCGAACGCTGTTGATATAACCAAGGCGCCACCCATTGTTGGAGAATCTAGCATCTGCAAGTAGGTGAGAATCGGCAGGACCAGCCTGACACAGCTCGCCGCAATCGGAATCGCGACGTACCTCTTAATATCTCTTGATGCATGAATCTGTAGACTGCCAAGAGCAATAGCTAGCAATCCCATCGTTCGCCAATAGAGCGGAAAAACTGGAGTGGGGGATCCACCTGAAATCGAAATTACTATGTCGCCCGCGAAAAGAATCACAATGCCCATTACTAGTTCGAATATGCCCCCGACAAAGATTATTACATAGAGGGCTCTTAGAGCACGATTCTGTATTTCCAACCTTCACCCCACAACGTGAGCTATGGTGCCAGCCTCAACATAAGCGTTGTTCCAGATGAGTCGCCCCTCTTTCGAAGTGGCACCATTGGTCGAACTAAGGTTGGAAGTTAGTTCAGCGTAATCCTACATGACCGCCTTTATCTCGCCTTTTACTCCAATCACGTAGGACCTGAGCGGAATTTCTTTGCCAGAGTTGTGTATAGCTTCTTCGGTGAGCCTCGCCAGGCCGAAGCAGCATGGGACTTCCATGTGTACAAGAGAGATGTCTTTGATGTTGTGATTCTGAAAGATGGCGCTAAGTTTCTGGAGGTTCGCCTCGTAGTCCTCAAACTTGGGACAGACCATAATGGCAGCGCGATCCTTGATGAAGTCCTGATGCAAGCCAGCATATGCAGGGCCTGCGCAATCTGCTAGTATCACAATTTTTGAGTTCTGAAACACTGGGTGCTGGGGGCTCAGCAACTTGAGCTTCACAGGCCATTGGTTTAGCTGAGAAGGTGCAACTCTTTCTGGCACGGTCCTGTCATGAGACAATTCCTCATGGCCCGCAGCGTATGTGAATGCCTCTGAGCCAGCACATCCAACATCGACGCTGCCCCCATGGGTTGCTGCAGCAGTCACAGCTGCCTGGCCTCCAGTTTCGGCAACATATGCCATAGCAGCCTCCTCATCAAATTCCACTGTTTCCACTTCTCTCAGTGTTAGTGCTCCCTCCGGACAGTGTCCTAGGCATGCGCCTAATCCGTCACAGTAGCTCTCGGAAACAACCTTGGCTTTTCCGTCAACTATCTTGAGCGCTCCCTCAGCGCAATTAGGCACGCATAAGCCGCATCCAGTGCACTTGTCCTCGTCAATCACAATCATTAGTCGTCGAACCATTGTCAGCCACAGGGCATTTCGTGTACCAAACTTATATAAAGGTAGTAGTTACCGTATAGTAAGTAACAAATAGTAATCGACTATTCGATTTGGGTGGCTGAAATGGAAGCTAGAAGCAAGGAGGCTGTTATGTCCTGTCCAGTGTTTATCGCGTCGAACATCTTGGGGAAGCGATGGACAATTCTGATTCTCCAGGCATTAATGACAACTCCAGCTATGAACGGACTAAGATTCAACGAGATACACAGGACCTTGGATTGGATCAGTGCCAAAGTCCTCTCAGGTAGGCTGAAGGAGCTTGTGGAAGAGGGGCTTGTGACACGAGAGGTCAACCCAGAAGTGACTCCGCCAAGTGTCACCTATACACTCACGAACAAGGGAGAGGATCTCAGGGGGGTGCTGACCCTGATGCAAGAATGGGGGAAGAAGCATGGTGGCTCCAGAGCTGCGGATTGTCTTGGGCCTGGATTCGAAAACTGTGACGGATGCAAGAAGAAGGATGTCAATGTCTACGCAGAATACTGAGCAGTGGTACAGCTCAGTTACTCGATTCTATTATCCAAATGAGTTCTTCTTCAACAGTAGAGGTGTTCTTGGGACGCGTCTTCATCCTCCCGACTTCTTCGCCTGACTTCTTGAAGACAATGATTGTTGGACTGCTTCGGATATCGAATGTCTCTACTTCAGTGGGACTTGGAGGGATTGCCCACGTTGCCTTGGAGCCAAATGGGGGCTTCGTCATGCCGCCTAGTGCTGCTATTTTGATGTCCAGCTCTTGCTCCAAGAGTGATAGGACTGGTACCGCCTTTCGCGAGTCGCCGCACCAATCTGCAAAGAAGACAATGAAATCGTAGTCATCCTTGAAGGTCTTGAGGATATCCACTGCATCCTTGTTAAGCTCATAGTCGTCTCTTCTTCGAACGAATCCTCCCTTTTGGGAGGGGCTCATATGATCAATGTAATCTGTGACACTCGTATAATCCTGTGATACATCATTGTGTGTGGGCATCAATTATCACCTACAGACTCCCAGCTGAGGCTTGACTATAGACAAGTTGCAGCATCAGTATGTCCGTTTTATATTATCGGTATGTACCTTGGAACGAGAGGTTCCAAATGGTCTTGCAGACAAGATCAGTCCCCTTCCCGCCGTTCCTAGCGAATATTGCCAAGGTTCGCATTCTGCATATGTTCCCTTGCACTCCATTGGGTGTTCAATGGGTTGAACAGAGTGTTCAATGCGTAGCATATTATCGAAATGGTTCTTGTATCAAATAGGTGAAGAACTATGAAGCAATACGATTCCAGTCTTGGAAGAACTATGCTTGCGCCAATCCTGGTTGCTGTCATCATCGTGGCAGGATTTGCTGCAGCAATGTTCTGGTTTCCGGGAGGAATTGGACCAACTACAACCACTACGACTACTACAACAACAACTACCACCACTACTGGCCCATTAGAGGGCTATGGCCCGTTGAGCGCGGAATTTCTAAATAGCAAAAGAGAGGATGTAGTCTTTTATTGGATGTGCAACTCAACATTTGTCAACGAGGAACTCTCGAATTTCTATAATGCAACACATGCCGGAGCTTTTGTTGATGGCGTGCAGATGGGGAGAAATGACACAGACTACTGCAGGATCGAGGTTCTCTTTGCGCCCTATGATCAAAACATCACAGGCAGTGATTGGCTAAGTCCTGCGGAATGGTTCTCTCTCAGTGGGTCACTAGTAGATGATGGTATTGGTCGAATGGCTGATGCGACATCGCATCCAACAGATTGGCCGCAGACTTGGCCCATAGATTTCTTCGTAGAAGTGTTCTTTGAAGACCTGTCCATGTTTTACATAGGATATACTTCGAGCGATGGTCTTGTGTATGTGACTAATGGTACCTGGACCGGCGGCTATACAGAATGGGGCTGGCCGGAAGTAACAGGATACAGTCAAGGATACTGGCTGCTTGAAGGTGGCCGCTTGCAGACTCCAATGGCCAATTTCTATAATGCAATTACAGGCACAGTTTCATATCCTTAATCTTCGGACTTTTACTTAGACCGACACGCAGAAGTACCTCCGGGGGCCAAGCTCCCCCAACCCTCTTTTTTGCGAGGCCGATTAAATGAGCACTGAGGAGGACGTCCAGAGTATAGAGGAGCTTCTGAAAGGAAGGACTATGTCAGTCTACTCGCTCCTTCTGACACGAGATGAAATGGGTGTGCGAGAGATACAGAGGGAGCTCGGCTTTTCAAGCCCAAGTCTTTCCAAACATCATCTCACGAAGCTAGAAGAAGCTGGTTTGGTAACCAAGAACGCTCATGGTGAGTATTCTGTTGCAAGAACTGTCCGTGTCGGTTCACTTACACTCTTTGTGAGGATCGGAAAGCGATTCCTTCCCCGCTTCGCCTTTCTGGCAACTCTATTCACAGGTATGCTTATTGTGTATCTGGCATTCTACTGCGAATTTCCACCCCGTGGAGAGGACATTATGTTCATTGCTATGGGCCTCATTGCAGTGTTGATGTCTCTCTATGAGAGCTATCGGCTATTGATGTTGAAGCCAGCCTAGCCCATGTGCAGAGGAGCGCGATGGTCTGGATGGTCAAACTCCTTCTCTAACTCGTAATCATTGCCGAGGAATTGATTCATCATGAGACCAGCATAATTCCCTGTGCCAATAGCCATAGCTATCTGCTGAGTTATGGGTCTACAGTCTCCCGCCGCCCAGACTCCCTCAACATTTGTCTTTCCTCTATGGTCAGTGATGATGTTTCCTCTGCTGTCAACCTGCACACCAATCTGTTGAGCCAGTTCTGATCTTGGCTCGGCAACAAAAGCGACGAAGAACACCTCTGCCTTTATTTTCGAGCCGTTCGTAAGTGTGATAGACTGCATCTTCCCAGGGACCGGAAACTCTACAGCTTTGATTGTGCCGCGTATCCACTCAAAAGGTGATTCATCCAATTTCGTCAGGTCTTGTTCCTCAATAGGTATGTATGCGTCCTCAGTCATGAGGATTCTGATTCTATCAGTAAAGCGTGTCAATGAGTTAGCTGTATGGAGGGCACTTCCGACGGTTCCCGCATTGACGACAAGAACATCCTTGTCTTTGCAGAGAGGCGCCTCGCAATCCGGGCAATAGAACGCCGCGTTGCCTGCATTAGCAACTGGTAACCACCCTCTCCACATCCCATTCACCTTTGGATGCTTTCTGGCGGTGCCTGTCGCAAAAAGGAGTATCTTTGCCTCATACTCGGATATGTCCTGGGTTCGATAACTCCTGTCTGTACGCACAATAAAGCGTGGATACCGTCCAGAAACTTCTGCGACATTTGCCTCCTTCATCTCAGCTCCAGCTGCCCTTGCAATCCCCTGCATATTCCTGAGAAGAGGCCGGCCTTCATGATACGCCTCACCAGACGCAAAATTGACAATGGTGTTGTGATGGAAACTCATTGGGCTTGTTCCCCGATCCAAAACCAAGACATCACGCTTATGATATGCTAGATGCAGAGCGGCTGAACATCCAGCTGGACCTCCACCAACGATAATGGCATCATAGAGTTTTGGCTCATCCAAAGATTCCTCGCCTCCACTATCCAAACTTCACTATGGTTAATAACTTTAGCTATTGGGCGGTGTGGAAGTCCAATAACTGAGTTCACGATTTGTTTTTAACAGCAGAAGTGGCTATGTTCTTGGAGATTGATTGTCTTCAGGAGAAAGTAGGATGAACCGCGCAAAAGCAGTTCTTGTAGTCTTATGCATAATCACAATGCTCTCCTATCCAACAGTAGTTGCACAAACTAATCAGGGGTTAGAGTGGGGTTACGATCCCGAAGATGAAGTTTCCTTCATGATGCATCTCGATGCAGAAGATATGCAAATTGATGAAGAAATATACGTTAACAGTACAGGGCCTCTTCCCTCAATACCTGACTCCTTGACTAACTGGTCTGATATCCCCTACGCCACTCTCAATTCCTACTACGCTAACGGAACAGATCTGGGCATAATTGTCCTGACCTTCGTAACAGCGCTCCGCTTCCAGCTGCCCATTGGAAACTGGACACTGATGAGCATCCTTTTCTCAACCACATTGAACGTAGACCATGTTGCCATGGATGCTGACGATCCCTATTTTTGGGGATTCAGTTGGGATGATGACAACTTCACATTTGATGGGTTCAGTATCGAAGAAGGAATCACGATCTTCGTACATGTGGATTACTTCAAGGAAGATGGATTCCTATCTCACTACTCGCTTGACAGCTACAATACCACAACTATGGAGAAGACTGGTGAGCTGGAACTGAATCGAATAGGCATGGAGCCATATCGGGACAAAACAGCACCTGTTCTGAATCATCCCGATGACATTGGCTACTTTGAGGGAGGCAGTTCAGGCGAAACTATAACGTGGACCCCGAGCGATGATTATCCTCTGAGCTACGAGGTATTTGTTGATGGAACGACCTTGATGTCAGGAGATTGGAACTCGTCATCTGAATCCATAGCGGTTCCTGCATGGGGGTTAAGTGCTGGAGAATACAACTACACAATTGTAGTGAGTGATTTTGCAGGAAATACGGCCGTCGATACTGTAATGGTGACTGTCCAAGCGCCAGATATTTTCGCAGGGCCCATGCTCTACATAATGATTGCTGGCGCCATTGTTCTCATACTCATCGTGGCCGTTGTGTTTCGAAAGCTATCGTCGCGCTAGGTTCCTAGACAGGCACCACCGGCATCTCTCCCTAGGTCAAAGGCTTTCGAGTTGGCCTCCACCGTCTTAGGTGGTACAAGAGCTAGAACCGCCTTTCGAACCTCTTCTGCTGGGATTGGAAAGTCCTCGCAGGCGGCAGTTGCTCCAATTAGAACAGAGTTCTCAGTCCTTGCATTTCCGGCTTGAATTGCCAGGTTCAGTGAATCAAGTAGAATCACCTTGTCAGTGACTTCATGGATCTTCTCAACTATTTGGTCCACTGTCAGATAGGACGTCTTCTTCTCTTTGTCCAGCGCAACGGTTTCAGTTTCAGTGACAGATGCCATTCTGCGATTGCTCATGATGACGACTCCACCTTCCTTTAGATACTCGATGTATCGAAGCACTTCGCTAGCCTCCATCGCGATGACCATGTCAGCCTTACCATAGGGTATCAATGGAGAGATGGGTTTGCCAATTCTGAAGTGAACATAGATCGACCCCTGTCTTTGAGAGAGGCCATGTTGTTCACCAGTCTTGACCTCCAGACCAGAGTCAACCGCGGCTTTGCCAAGGATTGCTGAGAGAAGCATTAAGCCCTGCCCCCCGACACCTGCGAACATGATGTTGAAAGTATCTGATTCCTTCATCTCTTCACCTCCATTTGCTGGGGTGCATCAACAGGGCACACTTGTCGACATTCCAGGCATCCGTCACACAGGTCAGCTTGAATCACCATCTTGTGGTCGCTCTTATCCACCGCTATGGCTGGGCAGTAGAATTCTCGGACACACGCATAGATTCCTCTGCAGGTCTCCTTGTCATTCTCACCCGGGATGATCTTCTGACCAGCGTTCTTCTTGAGTCGGTCTCCGTAGAGCGCACATTCTCGTCTGGAGATAATCACATTGAATCCGTCAGCCTCTATCGCCTTCTTGATAGATCCAATGCAATCTCGAGTTTCATATGGATCAATGATGGTGACGCTTTCAGCTCCCAGCGCTTCGAACATCTTTTCCATGTTGATCTTCTTGGCTGGTTGACCCCCTGCATTGTATGGTGAGTTGGGATTGAATTGCTGACCAGTCATTGCAGTTACGGCATTGTCGAGAACAAAAAGTGTCACATTCGAGTTATGATGGATGAGATTGACAATTCCAGGCAAAGCAGCATGATAGAGCGTGGAGTCTCCCACCATCGCTATCACCTTGTCTTCGAGAGCCAACTCCATGCCAGCAGAAACTCCCAGAGAGGCTCCCATTGCAAGCATAGAATCAGAAAACTCGTTTGGAGGGAGGAATGCCATGCTATAGCAGCCAATGTCATTGTTGAAGACGATCTTATCGCGGATTCTAAGTCGCTGCAATGCCTGCCTAAAAGCCCAGAGAGTTCCACGATGGGGACATCCAGGACAGAAGATTGGCGGTCTATCTGGGAGGACTTCCTTCAGTCGATTTGCTTTCTCTAGGACAGCATCATAGTCTATGCTTGGCTTGGTGTTCAGCACTTCAGCAAACACCTTCTCAACGATTGGCACATTGTATTCGAGCATTTCCGAGAAGTGCCCTGACTTCTTCCCAACAATGTATAGTGAGGGATTCACATCCTTCGCTATTGCGGCAATCTTGGTCTCTAGATAAGGAGTGAGTTCCTCAACAACAATCAGTGTTTGAAGTGGCTTGATGAACTCTGCCAACTTCTTTTCGGGCAATGGATAGATCGTACCAAGCTTGAACACAGGAATGTCAACGCCTAGATTCTTCATTGCCTCTTTTGAGTGAAGGTAGCAGACGCCGGATGTTAGAACCCCAACTTCTCCATTTCCTTTGTCAATGAAATTGAACGGAGTCTTCTCGAAGTCTTCTTTGATAGACTTCACCTTCTCAAGCAAGGCTGCCTTCAACCTCCGAGCGACTGCCCCGACTGTGAAATATTGACCCTTGACATCCTCCCATCGGTTTTTCTTGAATGGGGTTCTGTGTAATTCTCCGAGATTGACCATGCCTCTCTGGTGATTGACTCTTGTCGTTGTCCTCATGATAACGAGGGTTTTGTGTTTCTCTGAGACCTCAAAGGCCCATTTGACCATATCGTGAGCTTCCTGGGGTGTAGAAGGTTCTATCATAGGTATGTACGCGGATTCACCATAATACCTGCCATCTTGCTCGCTCTGTGAAGAGTGTGCATACGGGTCGTCTGCGATGAGGCAGACACATCCAGCGTTCACTCCAACGTAGCCGAGGCTGTACATGGAGTCACTGGCAACATTCATTCCAACACTCTTCATGGAAGTAAACGAACGTTGTCCTGCCATCGAAGCTCCTGCAACAGTTTCCAACGCCACTTTCTCGTTGGCGGCAATGTGCATCTTATAATCGCCAAAATGCTCTAGCACCTCACCAAAGGTGTCCAGAATCTCACTGACCGGAGACCCGGGATAGAATGCGACAATTTTCACGTCTGCTTCCAACGCTCCGCGCACGACAGCTTCATTTGAAAGCATGAGCGCCGGTCCTTTGTCGGTCCGTTTCACATCCTCGACAGTCATCAATTCTCTCTCCAATGCAAGCCCGAGTATCGGGTTGCTGCTCAGATGCGAAGAATCAACATAAGCGTTCAGCTATGCACATCAAAATCCTGGGCTGATATGAGGTTTCAAATAGTGGCATAATAATGTAGCCATAACTATGTGTACATAATAATGTATAAAAGGCAATGTGGTGTGATGGATCTTGAATTGCGATGTCTTCATCACTGCCTGCGACTCGTGTTGATTTTCCCCAAGCCATCGTTGATGTCCTTGCCGCCTTGAAGGAGGTTCCCTCGGCCTCGATATCAGGTTTGGCAAGAGCAACAGGGATCGACCGTCGTACCGTATCAAAAGCTGTAGACCTTATTATGAATGTTCAAGATTCACTGGCTACTAGAAAGATAGACCGAAGGAAGGAGGGTAAAATGTGGGTAGTTTCAATGAGGAACAGGACAACAGAGTTCTTTCAGAGTGCAATAAGCAGGTTACGGTCAATAGGAGACAAAGCCTAAACCTGTCCTTCCCCAAGCTTGACCATGTGGTGAATCGGGCTACCATCAGAGCCCGCTATTTGCGCATCTTGGCAACATTCACTATTCTGGCCGCCATCTCGACATATTGGATGTTTCAATATGTTGGCTGGAGTGCACTAGCACAGCTTGCAGGGATAATACTTGTCGCAGCGATGGGCGAAAGTTATGTCTCCTCACAAGGATACTATGAATACCCCAGAATCCACAGTAATGGCCCCTTCATTAGAAATGTCCCAATATGGATCCCATTTCTATGGATTTTCTCGATTCAGGCTGCCTTTCTCACTGGACTGATTTTTGGCCTATCAGGTCTTGAAGCATGTGTGCTATCTGGATTGCTAGCTTCAGTGTTTGACCTTCTTTTTCTTGAACCCTACTTCAGTCGCCAGAAGGAGCTCTGGATTTGGTATTCTGTCCGAAATGGCTATTTCAGGTTCCTACCATCTCAATTGGATAGGTTTACAGCTCCACCCGGCAACTATCTCGTTTGGCTGATATTTCCCATTCTGATGAATTACGGGACAATCCTTCTATCTATGATGGTGGCATGATTCTTCCAGATCTCAAGACGAGAGGTCAAGCTTCAAATCCATCCAAGAGCTCTCATTTCTAGGTGCACTCTTTGGCTAAGATTCGCGACCTTGTGCAATCTGATATGGAAGGGGTCATCGCAATCTGCTCCACAACTTGGGGCGGCAATGACTACATACCAGAAGTCTTGCCATATTGGATCGATAATCCAGAGTATATTGTCAGAGGTCTTTTTGAAGGCGATGAACTCTTGTCTATCTGCACGCTTCAAATAGTGCAGTCATTCGGTACTGGGTATATCTCAGGTTTGAGAACCAAAGAAACCCGCCGTCGAGAAGGCCATGGCAAAAGGCTCACCAAGAATCTGTTTGATACCGCGCGGGAGATTGGTGTAAAGCGTCTTCTATACCTGACAATGAACTCCAATGCCCCATCTATGAAGCTAGCTGAGCAGTTGGGATTCTCTATACGAGACCAGTATGGCTCTTTTCATCTCTACACGCCATTTCCGTCTCACCCCACCCCAAGTCCTGCGTTTATTCCAATTAAGGCAAGTCTTGAGCGTGTCGCTGAGGTATTGAGAACTTTCCCCTCTCTTGTCCCCAATCACTATATACCATTTGATTTTCAGTTCTATCAGAAGTCTCTCAGCGATCTCAAGCATCTAACAGCTACAACAGACATTCATCTTGTGACGGATGAGAATGGCAATCCAGGCGGCCTTTATTACAGCGCTCCATTACGGGATGATCGAGGAGAACGTGCCACTTCCTATATAGTCTACACGACGAATCAAAGCATCTTTGTTGACATGATGGCAAGGATTGTAGACGAGATATCAGAAAGGGGAGCTACGCGGGTCACCTTTCTAATGGGACCTAATGCAACAAACTGGGTAACAGGATTAGGATATACGGACTCTGGGATGGGCGCCTGGCCTGGTGATTTCTCAGAACGTCGTCTATTTCTCTATGAGGTTGAGCTGTAGAAAGAGAGGAATTAATACGTGTGGGAATTATACAATTGTTATGACAAGGAGATTGTCTGTAAAGATCCCACGGGATTACAAGATTCAGTTCGAGAGAAAGAACAAGGAGTATGACTTGGGCTATGCTTCCTTTCCCGAATTCATAAGGGATTGTATGCGAAGGCGCTTCAATGAACTAGATGCGAATCATAAGGGAACTCGTTAATCTACTTCCTCTTCACCTTACAGCTCATGACAAACGGAACAAGCTTCATATGCGGCTTCCCTTTTCTGCCAACCAGATGCAAGCCAGAAGGAGTCCCAGAGATTATTAGGGACCTTCAATGCCTTTCTTGGACGTGATGCCTTGGAAATTGTCTTCAAATGTCCCGAATGCAGCGGGCAAACCAAAATTGAGATGTCCAAGAGAAAGGCCACAAAAATAAAGCAAAATATACTGAGCGAGGGACGGTCTCCTCTTTTTATTGTTCGTTGTGAAAATGAGCATGAGCTTGTCGTCACCTTTTACAATCTTAGGACCGGTGAAGGCCTGGGAATACGTGATGTTGTCGTGGCTTATCGAATACCAGAAGAGAGCGCTGCCAAGAAGAAACCACGAAAAAAGAAATGAGTTCTAATGAAACATACCACCAATACGACTAGCGTAATGGATTCATCCACCTAATCCTTTAATTATCATGTTTCGGGGTAAATCTGCTGGACGACAAATAGGCCACAGATGTCTAGGGATGGGACTTTCGTGCCAATAATCAAATCGGTGATTCTAGGGGACTCTGAATGCGGTAAGACGTCCTTTACATCACGTTGGACAAACGGCACATTTCCTGATCCCAGAACACTTCAGACAACGATTGGGGTTAGCTTTGCAACCAAGAGGATTGAATCTCCCAATGGAGATGGTAGTATCGTCCTTTCAATGTGGGATTTTGGGGGTCAAATGCGATTCATTGAGCAGCTTAAGAGCATGATACGAGGGTGCAGAATAGGGCTCCTCTTCTTTGACGTGACCCATTTACAGAGCTTGGACAATCTAATCAGTTACTGGGTGCCCTTGATAGAGGAGAATGCTGGATTTGATTTCAGCAGAGACGATGGCTCCAGATTCATTCTTGTGGGCAACAAAATCGACCTTTTGGATGGTACATTTGACAATATCCACAAAGAGATGATTCAGTTCGCAGAGGATGCTGGAACCGGACTGCAACTGATTTCGGCAAAGACTGGAATTGGAATTGAACAGCTAGACTTCAAGATCAGAGAGCTGACTCAGAAGTATGGCAACTAGCCAGTTCTGGCTCTCAACCGCCGGGGCTACCATGCCAAGGTGAGTCTTTCCAAAGAATGTCCCAGATGTCATCCTCTGTCAGTGTTTCGGGCTCAACAACCGCCTTATGGAGTTCCTTCAAGAGGGCGTGATGTCGCACCTCATCTTCCCGAATCATCAATGCAATTGTCTTGACCTGCTCACTGTCATTTTTGTCAGCCAGTTCTTGATAAGTTTCGATTGCCTTTGCTTCAATCTCGATGTGTTTTGCTATGCCCTTAGCAATCTTGTCTCGTTCTTTCTCACTGATAAAAGGAGTCGGACCGTCCACAGCTTTTCTCAATGCTTTCAGCAATGTGGCGTGTTTATTGGAGTCCATAGAAACTCCTAGAAGCAGTTCCTTGATGAAGACATTGCCAAGCTGAGAAACATTCTCCTCCACTATCTTGATAATATTATACTCCATCTCAATCTGCTTGTCGATAAAATCTAGCGTTTCTTCCTTGTTCATTCTCATTCCACTCCTTATTGAAGACTGACCTGCTTGGAGCATTTGTCACTTAAGACTCTTCACACATGACTGTCGCTAACAACCTCTTCACAACTTATATCAGCATCGCCGCACCAACCGACACTCGCAGTGAGTCTCTAAGACTTGATAACTAGGAGGTACATCAAAGATGGCGAAGGTGACGATTTACACAGCACCTGATTGTCCTCATTCGAATAAGCTCAAGCAGTTCCTTTCGGAAACAGGTACTGAGTTTGAGGAGAAATGCATCCTCAGAGATCCGGAGACCTTAGCTGAATTGATTGAAGTCAGTGCCCAAAGAGCCATTCCAACAGCGGTTCTTGGTGAAGACGTGTACGTGGGCTTTGACCGGCGAACCGAGCGAAGACTAAGGCGAAAACTGGAGGGATAAGAAGATGTACGACCTAGTTGTTATTGGATCAGGAGTAACAGGATATGGCACAGCTATGTATGCAGCTCGTCTTGACCTCTCCGTGGCAGTCATAGGCGATGTAGATGGCGGAACAATCACCCTAACTGATGATGTCGCGAATTATCCAGGCTTTATCCAACTCACGGGTAAGGAACTTGCAGACAATCTCAAGGCTCACGCCTTGGACTATCCGGTGACAATCGAGAATGGCAAGGTCGAGGATATCTTCAGGGCTGACCAGGACTTCTTCTATGTGATCACATCGAACAAGACATTCCTTGCCAAATCCGTTGTCTTTGCCACAGGCATGCAAGAGCGCGAGTTGGAGGTTCCAGGACATGACGAATTGCGAAACAAAGGGGTTTCTTACTGCGCCCTGTGCGACGCCCCTCTATTCAAGGACAAAAATGTCGCTGTTGTGGGTGGTAGTGACAGTTCTGCAAAGGAAGCATTGCTCCTTGCCAAGTACTGCCCAAAGGTCTACATCATCTATCGCAGAGAGAAGATACGACCTGAGCCTATCAACGCCAGAAGAATAGATAATGAACCTAAGATCGAGATCATCCCGAAGACGAATGTGACCGAGATTCTTGGAGAGTCTAGAGTCACAGGCGTCAAGCTTGACAATCCATACAACGGATCTGATACTCTCCCTCTTGACGCAGTATTCATTGCAATTGGCGGGATTCCGTTCTCAGATCTAGCAAAGAAACTTGGTGTTGAGACCAATGAGAAAGGAGAAATAATCATAGACCGATCAAGCCGTACAAACATTGAGGGTGTTTTTGCTGCTGGAGACGTTGTCGACACTGAGTTCAAGCAAGCGATCACCGGGGTTGCAGAGGGCGTTCATGCCGCGTATCAAGCGTACAAGTATGTCAACGAGAAGGAATTTGCATTCCATTGTGACTAAAATATCCAGAATGAGGCTCAATTTCCAAGTGCAATTCGCCAAGGATATAGTTCAGCATGGAATATTCCTGCTTTGACTGCAGGATCTCCCTTCATAATCTCAATTGCTCGTTCGTGTGTTTCGGCCTGAATTATAGAGAGGCCGATTAATACCTCGCTGAATCTCCCTGCCATTATAAGATCCCCCTTCTTTTGGAGCTCTTGGAGGTACCTGAAATGTTCACCAACAATTTCTTCAGTGCCCTCTTCTCCGTATGCTGGTGCAGGCCGCAGCATAATGACATAGGATTGCTTCTCCAAGATCACATCCTCCCTCTATGAGGCAACGATTCTTCTATTCGCCAATAGCTTGATACAACTTCTCAATGAACATTACTGGTGGAGTGAGTCCCTCAACAGACACATCTTCATTGAAGATCGTCTTTGGTACGCCAAAGACCTCATACTTCTGAGCTAGCTCTTGAAACTCAAGTGATTCAATCATGTCTGACTCGATTAGTGGATTAATGATTGCCGCCTGATTTGCTAGACGCACCATTCCTGGACAATAGGGACATTGCGGTGTTGTGAAGACCTGAATATGGATAGGTTTGTCTATAGAGTTGATGTCCTCAACAATGTCTGGGGGTAGCTGGGTAACTCCCAACGAAACGTCAACAATGGAACCTATTAGAGCTCCAAATTCGTGACCTGCCGCTATGCCATAGAACTTGATTTTGTAAGGGTCTTTCCCGTGAAGAACAGTAGCTGGAACGTGTTCAACGCCAAACTCGGCTGCCTTTCCTCCTTCCAGTGAACCTTCGTGAATCTCAAGAGTGATCTTTTCGGATAAATCTGCTATTTGCTCCGCCATACTTCTTACGTCATTGCAATACAAGCACTTGTCCGCCTCAATGAAAACATGCATAGTTACGTCATTAACCATAGGCTCGAAGAGCTCTCGCACTTGCATCTGAGTCTCTTCATCAATTTCAACAACCAATATGAACAGGCCTCCGCGGAAACCGAGTTGCATTTCATGAATATAATCGCTTTGTTTCAGCAGAAAACAGATTTGCCTGATTATGGCGTCAGTCTCTTGACAATGTCAACAATGGCCTTGCCTTTGACCTTCGTTACTCGCAGCAAATACTCGGTGGTCTGTAGCTCAAAACTATCGCCCTCTTCCACATTATCCATTACGTTTCTACCCATCGGACCATTTAGATAATTGGAGTAGCGCTGGACAACCCTGTCCTTGCTGTTGCCCTTTTGATCATCATATGGCACAGGTATACCGTCCTTCTCATGTATTGGGGTCCATAGTGGATTTATGGGTCTGAGCATTAAACACTGAATCTAATTGCATAAATATAGTCTGTGTATTGGTAGTTGTATAGCCAGCAGCTCCGGATTATCCTCATTAAATCCAAGATAGCCTGCCATCGTCAATGAGCTCATCAAGCGCAAATGGCTTCTGCTTTCGCGTTTTTAACGACGCGTCGGCAATGAGTTCACATGAATCAGGAACACCGAGATCCTCCAATTCTGGACATGAGAAAAGGGGAGTCAGATTCAACTCCGAGAAGTCATTCTCTTGCGGATGGCTGCTATGTAGGTAGAGTTCTTCAAGTGCTACACATTCTGAGAGCGGGCTAAGGTCTATAGACTCAAGCTGATTGCCTGCAATATCAAGAGCCCTGAGATCCACACAACTTGACAGAGGTCCCAAGTCCAATTCAGTAATTGCATTCATTGCAAGCTCGAGTCTTCTCAGATTTGTGCAGCGAGAGAGCGGTTCAAGATCTACTGCAGTGATCTCGTTGCCTCCAAGACGAAGTATTCTGAAATCTGCCGCTTTCGAGAGGAAACTAAGTTCTACTGAAGCGATTGCATTTTGGTGCAAATATAGGAATTTCAAATTGGTGCAGGCTGACAGTGGACTTAGATCTATTTCTGCTAGTGAATTATACATGAGATTCAGCTGAGTTAGGTTTCGGCATTTCTCAAGAGGCGTCAAGTCTACAGATTCCAAACCATTTGTCTCTAGCTCTAGGCTGGTCAGATTCAAACAACCTGAGAGGGGAGCAAGATCAATGTCCGTGATCTTGTTGTTGAAAAGCCTCAATCTCTCCAACTGGACGCACTTCGAGAGAGGGGTCAGGTCGAGTGTGGATAATTCGTTAGATCCTATATTGAGCTCCTTGAGGTTCATGGAGCCCTCCAGAGGCGATAAGTCTACAATTGGAATTTGATTCTTGAAGAGATTGATGACTCTCAAATCCTTCAACTCGCTAAGAGGGGAGAGGTCGATTTCAGTCAATTTGTTGGCACCGAGTAGCAACTCTTCGATATTAGGGGAGGCCTTTAGAACCTCAAGGGTGATGCTGAGGATGCCTTTCTTACTCAAGTCCAAGACGCTTTCTTCAAGGTCGAATTCGATTCGTTTCGTGCCATCCTTGTCAGTATATTCAATGTCAATCTCGTACAACGAATCACTCCCTTCTTGGTCCTGCTATGATTGAGTCGAGGTTGCAATTGGACTTTTCAATGTTAGCCTTATTTCCACTGAGTATTCGCCATGATGAAAACAAAACACTCCTTCAGGGTTGATGTGCTAGATGGCATATGCTCAGACCAGAGAAAGCTTTGGGAGCCGTACAGGCTTGGAGAAAAAGACCCTCGGCATTCTGAGAGTTGCACAAGAATACCATTCTGTGGGAGAAGCTCTATTGGATAGAAGAGAGAGGACGCGACGGCCCTCTCTTGTGAATCTCTGTCCTCAGTGACCCCGGAACAAAGACGCTATTGGATTCCTGTTCATGGAGGGATAAAGCCCGAAGAGTCCTACTTAAAGAGAGGATGAACCATGTGGTCCTTGATATGCCCACAAGGTTCGTCCCCATTCGTCTTATGACACTCCTTGAAACGCAGATGCATACATAGGACGGTGCCACATGCCAGATTCACAAGCCTGTTGGACTAGTTCTGCCTCACGCATCATCGGCGTTTCAGATACACTACGATAACAACGACTGCAAGCACACCGCCGGCGCCTATTGCGATCCATACAATCGGGAGTTCCCCGACCTCAATGGTATCATAGACCTCAATATTGTCGACGGCAAAGTCATGCCAGAATTCTACATAGAAGTATTCAGCAGTTGCGAGCTCGTTGTCGGAGGCCTGAAGTATAGGTGTGAGTGATCCATTAAGGAAGACACTCATCTGCCCTCCCGCGGTCCGTGTGACAGCAAGGTGATGCACAGTTCCTGCACTGGATTCCAAAGTTCCATCGTAGGACACTAGTGTGGCAGCCATTTGATCATCTTCGCTTTTCTTAGTAAGGGTGTACGTGTATTTTTCAATATCTTCTATGACCGCGAAACCGATTGAGATCTCATAGTACGTCGCCGGGGAAACATCCGGGTCGGTACCCATGAAACGCACATTCAGGGATGGAGTCCTAATCGGATCGGGCTGGATGGTCCACTCATCAATGTCAATAACATCGAATTTCCACGTACCACTCTCAATCGAACTTTCCTTCCAGGCCTTTGCGAATTCCTCGGTTCCTCGCAGACAATGGTCATCTGCACAGCACATCCCATTTGTAGTCCATTCTTCCGGTATAGTGCCATCATCGAAACTATCTGACCAGACCAATTCCGCCTGCACAAATGCGGGCAATGTCAAGATAATAAACAGCCCGATGGCCATCGCTATTGCTCTCAGTCTATTCTCTCTCATTCTCTCCTCTCCTATTAGTGTTGAAATGCAAGAAATCGCTGCGTTCTCTCAGACCAACTGAGAGTCTAGAAGATGTGTCATAGATATGACAACACTGTGAGCAATAATATGTTCGGAGCTTCGACATAAGGTCTCCGAGACTCGAAATAGACCGAATCGTGATCAATAGCTTTCTAATGAGGCTTCTATTTGATTGTTTAAGCCCAATCTTAACTAAAAATGTGCATAAGCAAAGATTGGAAGAGTTGCGGCTAGGCCCCGAGGGGCTCAGTGTTGTATCCAAAAAATAGGAAGAGGGGTCAGTCAGTGGCCGACCCCTCGATATTCACAATGCTAGTTGGATCTCCTTCAGTTTATCTGAATCGTTGCCTCAGTGATTAATGTCTGCGGGATTGGGGTTATAATCCCCATTACATGCACATTTCTTCCATTCAAATGTGACCAGTCTGGAGAGGTTTCTGTCACCTTTCCATTTAGGACATATTTTCCACCATCCAACAAAGAGTTGTGTGTTTCATAGACTAAAAACCCGTGAGATGTTCCCTTAATATATCCTCCATCGAACTGGATCCACCAATCTGAAACCATTTTCTGTCCGTTGGATAATAATACGATCTCCGAACTGAAGATACCAGCGGTTGCATCTTCTCCGATGACTACTCCAAGCCATGTAGCATTACCAACGTACTTTGCCGAAACATCCCATCTAATCGGTGTTTTGGCTTCTACAGGCATTGCAGAGACCAGAGCCATTAGGAAGATAATACTTAGTAGGCCTACACCCACTCTTTTTGACACGCTCATTACGTTTTCACCTCTTTCCCTTTATGCAAATCGCACAACATTTCTCCTCTCCTAACTCAGACTCTCCCAAGTCTCTCAGAAATAGGGGCTATGCAGGTCTTGCGTTCTCCATTGAGTCAAGGCACAGATGACTTGCTTGTAATTCAAATGGGTAAGTTCTGGAACCTATTAATGAGGCCTAACCACGCCTAATTAATGAAGTTAACCTCCAACATGTTAACAGCCTTGTAATAAGTTGTTCGGTCGTTCACTACCGTTTCTTGAGGGGAGGATTGAATGAATCAGACCTATCAGTTCTCTTAGAATAAGGGCATATACAGATCTTGTGCTCTACATCGAGTCTAGGCATCGACGACTTGAAGCCATTTCAGAGCGGAAATCCCTCAGTTCGTGGCTTGAGGTTTATATTATGTTTTTTAAGGAATCAAAAAAGCCGAATTAGAGTGAGTGGTGACCAATTGCGTTAACGTTTTAAACAGCACATCATCCGGCCAGACAAAGCATTTGGAGCTGCTTAGGCTTGGAGAAAAAGACTCTCGGAATTCTACTCCTGACTTCACCGTACACATATCAGAACAGTCACACATTCTATGACCTTGCCAAGGCTGCCCTTGAGAAGGGCTATCCCGTCAAGGTGTTCCTGTTCGTGGACGGAGTGAATAATGCCAAACTGGGCCAAGACCCTGATCCCGACATTCCAATGAATGACAGATTTCAAGAACTGGCTGACGCGGGAGCCGAGTTCCAGGCCTGTGGTCTATGTACATCCGCTCGCGGGTTTGACCAGAGAGGATCTGATTTTATTGAAGGTGTGGAGGTTTCGGGGCTCACCGAGTTTGCTGAATACGTTGGCGAAGCAGACCGCTTCATAACATTTGGAATGTAGGAGGAATAAGGATGGAGTTTACAGAACGCAAGGTGCTCATAATTGTAAACAGCCGCCCATATGGTGAGATTATCAACTTTGAGGGTTGGAGAGCAGCAGTGGGGATGTTTGGGATGGATCATGAGCCATTACTTTTGTTTATGGGCGATGGAGTCTTCTCCCTCCTGAAATCCGCGGATGTGATACCTTTCCGGATGTTCAAGTCAACCTACCTTGATTTCGATGGCAGAATCCTTGCCAGCAGAAGGTCGCTTGAAGAACGAAACATCAGTGCCGAGGAGATTTTCGAAGAGGTCGAGCTTGCTGATGAGTCAATGATCGCAGAAGCACTTACTGAAAACGAGATTATCCTTACATTTTGAGGTGGTTATGTTGAAGTTTCTGATTTGGCTTACAAATGATTGTCCCGATATTAGTGAGGTAGTGGATGCGCTGAAGGCAGGCGGACATGATATTGGGATTCTATTGGCTCAGGATGGAGTCTACAGCATAGACAGGGGTTGCGGTACTTCAGGCGATATCAAGGAACTTGGAGTTCCAGTGTTTGCAATCAAGCATCATGTTGAAGAGAGAGGATTAAATGAACGCTTGGCGATCAAAGCCAAGCTCGTTGAATACGATGGTGCAATCGACCTAATCATGGAGAAGTATGACAAGGTAATCTCACTGTGAGCTGGCTATGCTGGCTCGCATCTCCTCTTTATGTTCAGATTCCCCCATTGGGTCCTTTTGAGCCCTTCGCAAACGTTGAATAAGGAATGAGACAATAGCAGAAGCCTAGGTGCTCACTTATGGCATGGGAAAAACACTCAAAGAAGATTACAGAACTCAAAGAATCCAATACTCAGATTGATATGAAGGTCAGAGAACGCCTTGAAGAGATGATAGGCAAAGTCGCTGACCAAGACGTAGCTGTGAGTTTGGGATTTTTGAAAGACTATCTGCATCTTCGAAAAGAAGATGATGATGCGATTGATGAGCTCAAGTTTCACGTGAATCTAATGGATGATGAAATCCGGTACAGTGTAATTGCGGACGATAATGATCAGTCCATATACATCTACTTCAGAAAAGAGAAAGGCGAGGACTGAGAAGACTATATCCGTAGAAGAAATTGCATTGGAGAGAACTTGAGCTAATTCTGAGTTCTCTCCGCATGTTGGTTTTAGAAGGTCATTATTCGAGTGTGCCCTAGAGCATCATCAATCATTGTGGCTGCTCCTGCGATCTCAATCCTGGGATCTCTGAGCTGATCCTGAGTGATGCCTCTGAATTCAACCGAGTTTGAGCATACCTGCAGCTTGCCTCCCGCTTCTAGGAAGGCGTCGATTAGGTCTGGCAGCGGCGGAAAGCCCGGTGCCTTTACCTTCTCAGCTGCACCTTTCTTCATCAGGTATACAGCATCCATCATCAGAAAGATGCTTGTTTCTATGTCCTGAGCTTGTGCAGTAGTGCCAGTCACAAATGGACCATAGCAGCGCTCAGCCGCTTCTGGGCCCCATTGCCCAATAATGTATAGTTTATCTGCCAAATTCATTCATCTCCATCATAGAATCGCAAGCTCCGCGTAGTACAAGACCATTCCAAGAGTTAGGAAGAGACTCACAATCAGGTTTGTAATGTGTGAGCTGTGAATTGGTCCGCCCTGCATCGTCTTCATTAACACAGGCACAGCCTGAATGAACTCCAGCAGGAACGCCAGAGCAAAGAAGACAAGGTCGATCACGAGTAGTAGCTGTACCAGATCCATGAATCCCAACGAGAATGTTGGAGCCACAATCCCCACAATCAGAGTGATGAGGCTGACCAGCATTCCCAACATAAGCAACATGACCTGGGGCATTAAGATAAATCCCATTCTCCTAGCCGCCATGAATCCGCTGAACATCGTAGCGAATCCCATTGCGAACAGGACGAACAGTAATAATTGGAAAACTGCCATTTTGGTTCACCCAAGTGATTGTGGCGGGAAAATCCTCCATTGATAAGGATGTCGGAAATGGAACAAAAAATACGGCTCGGGTGTGCGATAGCGCACTATCGTTGATTAAGAATCGTTAATCGAATGTGCGAAAACGCACATCCGCAAATCACAACGCTTTAAACTGAAACTCGGCAGAGCCGCCTCGCAGGTTTTGACTATGACCCACGACGTTGCACGAACATTTGATGCCTCGGGGATGAGGTGTCCCATGCCAATTCTCAAAACAAAGAAGGAGATCGGCCAAATTGAAGTTGGTCAGATCCTCGAAGTGATCGCCACTGACATCGGAACTAAGAAGGACTTTCCTGCCTTTGCCGATAGAACTGGTCACGAGATAATTGAACTTGTTGAGAAAGGCGACAAGCTCATATGGTACATTAAGCGTACCAAGTGATTTTTCTTTTCGAGAAAGCTATGCTTTCTTTCCTGGGACGACTAATACTTGTCCCAGCATATCTCCTTTCATGACGGACGCTTTCAGTCTCGCCTGAAACATTGCCATGTTGGCTTCTCGTTCTTGAGTATAGGATTTGTATTCAAGCGCTCCCACGCAGGAGATATGTCCCATGCCATTTGCACCATAGAACGACTGTAGTACTAATCCATAAGCAGGCACCGTGATTGGTCTTATGGGAACTATTCTTGTTTCGCCAGCGTCAAATGGAACTTTTTCGGTGGCTACTACAGGTTCCAATCTTGCTTTGCTCCAATCAATCGCAATCTCGGCGCTTTC
>JBHLPF010000070.1:0-10004 GCA_048939765.1 Promethearchaeota archaeon | reverse complement strand
TGTCCTGAGAACGGAGACCCAGTGTTGTTTTATCCAGCCCCCTATAGATTCCAAGAGCCTTCCGATAAGATTCCTCGGCGTCCGAAACTCGATAGGTCCGGTAGAGTAGGAGACCAAGAAAGCTCAATGTTCGTGCAACGTGTACCAGGAGCTCGTCTGGGATCTTCTTGCCCAGCTCTCGAGATTTTTCAAGTGCCTCCCTGAGTGCATGCTCACCATCAGCCACTCTGAACATGCGAACATAAACGCCTCCTCTCAAGCCCTGTGTTACCATATGGCCCTCCTTTGTGTCAATCCTAGTGGCATCAAGAAGTGCTAGCGCATTCGGGAAGTCACTTCTCCACATAAGGTCAGAAACAGTGGCTCCTAGTCTTGCTGTTGCCTCCCTTTCTGCGGCGAGTGCTCGAACTGATAAGGCCAGTCCCAACAGTGCATAGTCCAATTCCGCAGTCGAGGCCCTCTCAAGAGATTCGGCCACCTCATCTGCCGAGTCCTGTAGCCGCTGGCCAAGTTCAGCTGCAATGAGATTTCTAGCAAGATCATGGAGCACCCAAGTCCCATCCCCTCTGTCCCTGACAAAGCTAAGACGGACTAACCTGTCCCAGTGGTCCGTCCTGATGTCCGGTGCAACCACAGTCAATACTCTTCTATCGAAGAAGGGCAGAAGACCAGCCTTCTCTATAGCTCGCAGGAGATCCTGTGCTTCGTGGAAGAGCTTCCTCCAGGTCCTTAGTCGGACTTCCTCAAGGGTGTCTGCACGTAAGTCCTCTATGTCACTGAGCGAAAGACTGCCGGACTCTGCAACGTCACAAATCGCACCTATCACAAAGGGGTTCCCACCACTCACACTGACAATCCTGTCCTGGAGTTCAGAGTCCACTATCTGACGTTGCAAAAGAAGCTCGATGCAGCTCTCTCTGTCAAGCTCGGTCAGCTCGGACTCCTCAATCTCAAGTTCCTCACGTGTGTTACTGGGCAGGGTGTGTCTGCCTGCCATGACACCAACGCAGTTGGACAACGAACTCAGGAATACATACCAGAGTTCGGTCTCGGTGATATCTCTGCCACGATAGCGCCATCGGCGTTTCTCATTATCAAGATACTCGGAATGGTCCAGCAGGAATAGAATGGGCCTCTCAGAGATCTTACGGTTGTTCAGGTCCTCCAGCAGAGCATCAAGATATAGGAACTCGGCATGTCGTGGCTCTTTCCACAGAATCTCAAGAAGTTTCTCAACGTGGTCTTTCCCTAGACGGGTTTGTAGCCATTTTGCCACATCGCCGTACCTGCTTTTCAACTTTGGAGCAACCTTGCTACCGGCTGCGCTGATGGCACTCCCGATGCTGGCGAGAGAACCAATGAAAGGAATTGCCATGGCAATGTCCTTTGCCCACTCCCGGCCCTCTTCCTTGACCGGCTCTACCCCCTCCACAAAACGTTGTCTGATCTGCCAGAGAACGTCGAACCTTCGTAGACTCACACCAAGGAGAACTGACCCCTTTGCAATCACATTAAGACGATTATAGAACTCAGTATACTGTTCACAGTCAAGACGAATGGTGTCGTCTATTGTAGACTTCCAGTAATCCAGAAGTGAGCTCTTTCCGATCCCTCCAATTCCACGCAAATGGAGAACGACGCTCTGCTCTTTGCAGCGCTCCAGTGCCTCAGTCATCCAGTCGAGATATTTCTCACGGTCAACAAAGACTCGCTCCACCGGCTCGAAGTGCTCGTACATAGTCTAGACCCCCAAATCACGCGCTAGAGTGCATTGGAATGAGCCTCACATAAGCTCATCGATAATTTGTCAAACCCGCTACCATTTCTTCTTCGTATAAGCATAATCCATGCAATCCTGACCTTGAGGCGAATGTGTTAAAGACATGTAGGTCAATAGTTTGCAAGAGGTGTGATTATGAAGATTGCTGAGAATGTCTTAGACGCGATTGGAAACACATCAATGGTACAATTGAACAAGGTGGTTCCACCGGGGTGTGCCAGGGTACTAGTTAAGTTGGAGTGGGAGAATCCCACGGGAAGTATGAAAGACCGCATGGCTCAAGCCATGATTGAAGAGGCAGAGAAGGATGGACGATTGGGTCCTGGTGGCACAGTGGTGGAATATACTGGAGGGAGCACAGGAACATCGTTAGCATTCATCTGTGCTATCAAAGGATATCGTTTTCGTGTTGTTTCCTCTGATGCGTTTAGTCAAGAGAAACTAGACCACATGAGATCTCTTGGTGCAGAAGTCACAACCATTCCAAGCGAGGGTCTTGGGATTAGGAAAGAGCTAATCGAGAAGATGATAGAGACCGCCCGAACGCTGAGTGATGAACCAGGTATTTACTGGACAAATCAACTGTACAATAAGGACAATGTGTCTGGCTATCTCCAATTGGGTGAAGAGATATGGGAGCAAACGAAGGGCCTAGTCGATGCCTTTGTGCATGTGGCTGGAACTGCCGGTTCCATTATTGGTACCTCCAAGACACTGAAAAAACACAATGTAGATGTGAGAATCGTCGCCGTTGAACCGGACGAGTCCCCAGTGCTGTCAGGAGGAGAGGGTGGTTCACATGACATAGAAGGCATTGGGATAGGATTTCTCCCACCCTTATGGGATAGTAGTCTAGTCGACGAGATTGTTCGCATTCCAACTAAAGAGGCCAAGGAGATGGCAAGACGGCTGGCAAGAGAAGAGGGGCTCTGCGCAGGGACCTCATCAGGAGCAAATGTAGCGGCTGCAATCAGAATAGCCAAGACACTAGGACCTAGTGCCACAGTGGTCACGTTGCTGGTTGATTCCGGTGTCAAGTACCTGAGTACAGATCTCTACAAATCAAGTTAGTATGGACCACAGAACTGCTACAAGACTCGAATTCAGAGACCCATTGAAACGGTTATTCAGCCACTACGACTTCTTCTCTGACCGTCCTCTGTCAGTTGCTTCCATGACTGAGATCAATCATCAAGCTTCTCCAGTCGAAAGATGACTGGCCTCACGCCATCCCCACATGCTACATACGTCACATTTGGACCAGGCCAATCCATATCGATTAGATCGAATTTAGTAAGTCGAACCGTCAAGTCCCTCCAGGCCCATCCACAGAAACCGTCAGGCATCGTGAAGCTGTTATCAGCAATGAACTCCTGTCCTTCTTCTAGGATTTGGCAGGCCGGTATCGTTTTACCTGACGAAGACTGAATCATTTGATGTCCAAACACTTCCTCTGGGCTGTACCTTCGTACTACGGTTATCTTCATTCTTGGTAGTTGCATAGTCACCATCTAGGGCAATCAGAGATTGCGAGTCATATTAGACTTAAGATTAGAGCCATCCTCTCTCAAACCACAATTTCTATCTGAAGCGCAGTGAATCTAATGATGTGGGATTGACATGGCCACGGCAACCGGAGAAGGCTTGGACGCGACTGCTAGAGTGATGTATAGAGGATGTTCCGTATGCTGCGCCTTTGTGGCCGTCTTTATGCTCATGGCAGTGCTACAATCCATTCTTGCACCGTATTCTCCCCTCAATCTGGACAATGTTCTGACTTTGATAGTCCTGATGGTGCTGGTACCGATGCTTTTGAGTGTCATTCTGTATCATATGAGTAGACCAAGGAGACGCCCCCTGGATGACACATCACCAAATGATTGGTCGAATGATTGGCCTTGAAAATTCTACAGATGACCAATGACATAGTGACGCAGTGAAGAGAGCCAGTCCAATAAAAACTCAACACTAAAAGATAGACTGCAATCAATCCATGCTTCAAAGAATGACATATTGCTCTTGAACTTTGCAAGAACCTCGATTGTTTCAGACTCCCCCTGGGGGGTTGGCTTCATCCTCCTCTTCCTCCGACCACACTTCACTCTCAGGCAGGCTTTCGACACCAAGCTCCTCTAGCCGGGTCATGGTCATTTGCAGAACCTTATCTCTGTCTTCAATGTCGGACAGTAGAAGTGCATAATTGCAGAGAGTTCTCACTAGTCCATGTTGGTAGGCTGTTGGTGCCTTCAAGACTAGTTCTTCACCAATCTCGACTGCTTCACGATATGCATCTTCTGAGTCCGTCAGTCGACCAGTTCTTCTGAGCAGGATGGCGAGATTCGACAGAGTTGACGCAACACATGGCCGATATTGGTCTAACGACTTGTTAGCAAGTCTTCTCCGTAGCTGTAGCGCCTCCTTGAAGGCGTCCTCAGCTTCATACATCTTGCCAGTTTGGAATAGTATGACACCAAGGTTATGTAGTGCCGTGGCGACTCGATGGAGGAAAAGATCAGGGGATTCCTGAGCAGATTGCCTTCTGATTTCAAGCGCTTCACGATTGGTTTCTTCCGCCTCAGATATTCTCCCAATTTGTCGTAGGAGAACAGCGAGATTGGTGAGAATGGTGGTCAATAGGTCTGTCAAGAAGACAGCCTCAGGAGCATTGGCTGCAATCTCTCTTGCAATTCCAAGCGCCTCTCGGTATGTTTCTTCAGCTTCAGATGCTCTGTCAGTCTGCCTGAGAAGAATGGCGAGATTGTTGAGAGTCCATGCCATCCTACTAAGATGTTTGCGAGGAGACTTGACAACAAGCTCTCTATCAATCTCTAGAGCCTCTCGATATGCCTCCTCGGCGTCTGTTGTTCTACCAGTATGCCTGAGAAGAACGGCGTAGTCGTGGAGAATAGAGGAGTGGAATCTTTGGAAGGCATCAGGTGATTTCTCAGCGAATTCTCTAGATAGTTCGAGAGCTTCGAGATAGGTTTCTTCCGCCTCTGAGAATCTGCCCATCTGCCTAAGAGGCAGTGCAAGGTTTTGTAGGTTAAGTATTGCCCACGGTAGGGTATCAGGTTCCTTCTTGGCCACTTCATTAATGACCTGCTGAACTTCTCTGAACGCCTCTTCTGCTTCATATGGTCTGCTCGTCATTCTGAGGAATTCTCCAAAGTTTCCTAGAACTACTGCGAAACGAACCTGAAGCTTTGGACTTTTGTCTGCATTCTCTCTAAACCATTCAAGAGCCTCCAGAAGAGTATCTTCAGCCTCTGAGGCCTTGCCTGCGAAGAGCCGATTCGTGCCGATGAGGTGCAGTGACTGCGCGATACTAGGCAAGGTGTCATATCGTGGCTCTTTGATGGATGCTTCAAAGAGTTGGTGTCCCTCTCGGTAAGTCCTGTAGGCTTCCTTTAGTCTGTTAACGACACCTAGGAGCCAACCCAGTCTTATGAGGGTCCATGCCATATCTTCAAGACGAAATCCCGGGGTCCTGTCATCTAGTTCTCTGTAGATTCTTAGAGCCTTCTGATAAGTTTCCTCGGCTTCCGAAACTCTATCGGTCCTGTAGAGCAAGTATCCAAGCTCACGCAACGTTCGTGCAGTATGTGCCAAGAGCTCGTGTGAATGATCCTCACTGACCTCTCTGGATGCTTCAAGTGCTTCCAAGAGCTCCTGTTCACCGTCTGCAACCCTGCCCATCCAGCTATGAACACTTCCTCTGAGGCCCTGCAGTATGACTTGACCGACCTTTGTTTCGATTCTGACAGCATCAAGGAACTTGAGAGCTTCAGAAAAGGCATCCTGCCAGAGAAGGTCAAAGACGGTGTCTGCGGCCTTCGTAGCAGCATCCCTTTCCGATACCAGTGCTCGAACTGATATAGCTAGTCCAAGAAGAGTGTAGTCGGACTCTCCAGCCGATGATTCTTCAAGACTCGTGGCTAGCTCATCTGTCGAGGCCTGCAACCGTTGGCCAAGTTCAGCTAGGATTAGCTCCTTTGCAAGGTCGTGCAACACCCAAGTTCCGTCACCTCGGTACTTGACAAAACTGAAACGAATCAATTGGTCCCATTGGTCTGTTCTTATAGCCGGCGCAACTATGGTCATTATTTGCCGATTGAAGAATGGGACAAGACCAGCCTTCTCGACCAGCTCAAAGAGGACCTCGGCTTGGTTGAATAGTCTTCTCCAAGTCTTGAGTCGAACGGCTTCAAGGGTATCCGCTCGCAGGTCTTCCACATCGTCGAGGGAAAGCCGACCAGATGCTGCAAGGTCGCATATAGCACCTATTACAAAGGGGTTTCCACCACTCACACTGACGATTCTGTCTTGGATCTCAGGGTGGTCAATGCCACGTTGCTCAAGGAGCTCGATACAGCTCGCTCTGTCAAGTTCTGTGAGCTCGGACTCCTCGATTTTTAGTTCTTCGCTTGTTTCGCTAGACAAGGATTGTCTACTCGCCATAACACCAACGCAGTTAGACAACGAGCTCAGGAACACATACCAGAGCTCGGTTTCGGTGATATCTCTGCCACGATAGCGCCATCGGCATGTTTCACTGTCGACACGCTCTGAGTGATCCAGCAATAACACAATGGACCTCTCAGACGTCTTGCGGTTGTTCACGTCCTCAAGCAGAGCATCAAGATACAGGAACTCGGCATGTCGTGGCTCTTTCCACAGAATCTCAAGAAGTTTCTCAACGTGGTCTTTCCCTAGACGGGTCTGTAGCCATTTTGCCACATCGCCGTACCTGCTCTTCAGCTTTGGAGCCACCCTGCTACCAGCTGCGCCAATGGCACTCCCGATGCTGGCGAGAGAACCAACGAAAGGAATAGCCATAGCAATTTCCTTTGCCCACTCCCGACCTTCTTCCTTGACAGGCTCTACCCCCTCTACAAAACGCTGTCGAATCTGCCATAGAACGTCAAATCTCCGTAGATTCACACCAAGGAGGACTAATCCCTTTGCAATCACATTCAGACGGTCGTAGAACTCAGTGTACTGTTCACAGTCAAGACAGATGGTTTCGTCTATTGTGCTCTTCCAGTGGTCCAGGAGTGAGCTCTTTCCAATCCCTCCAATGCCACGAAGATGAAGAACAACACTTCGCTCCTTACAACGCTCAAGTGCCCCGGCCATCCAGTCGAGATACTCTTCTCTGTCCACGAACACTCGCTCAGATGGTTCATAGTGTTCGTACATACCACACGCCTCAGATGCGAAAGTGGTACACACTTGGACATCCTGCTCATAAGTTCGTCGGTATTCAAGTGAGTAGGACACATTCTCGGTATTCTTTCTCAGAACATAGTAATCTCTGATCTTCTTCCATTATTTCATATCAAATGCTCTACAGGCCCGCAGGGGGATTGGCCTCATCATCCTCTTCCTCAGACCATTTCTCGCTATCAAACATGCTCTGGAAACCAAGCTCCTCCAGTCTGTTCATAGTCTTCTGCAGAGCGCTTGTGCCATCAATGTCTGACAGCAGAAGGGCGTAGTTGCAGAGAGTTCTTGCTAGTCCATGCTGATAGACTGTCGGTGCGAGCGATACCAGCTCTTCTCCGATTTCGATTGCCTCGCGATATGTATTCTCAGCTTCCGATGTTCGACCAGTCTGTTTGAGTAGAATGGCAAGGTTGTTTAGCGTCGACTCGACATCAAGCTGGTACAATTCTGGCAATTTCTTGGAGAGGTTTTTACGTATCTGAAGCGATTCCCTTAATGCACCCTCTGCTTCCGTTTGCTTGCCCTCTTCGAACAGTAATATGCCAAGGTTGTTGAGCGTAGTAGCAACTCGATGAAGAAAGATTCGGGGAGCCTTTTTCGCAAGTGACCTTCTGATCTCTAAGGCTTCTTGAAGGGTTTCCTTTGCCTCTGATGGTTTCCCGGTCTGTCTAAGAAGGACAGCAATATTGTTGAGGATTGCGGCTAATAAATCTGCAAAGAAGATTGCCTCTGGAGCTTTGTGTATAATCTCTCTCGCAATATCAAGTGCCTCGCCATAATTCTCTTCAGCCTCTGAGATTCTACCAGTCTGCCTCAGAAGAACAGCGAGGTTGTTAAGATTCCAAGCCACCAAATTCAGATACTTACCTGGAGTGCTGACAAGAAGCTCTCTGTGAATACTAAGAGCCTCGCGACATGAATCTTCAGCCTCCGAATCTCTATCTGTCTGCCTGAGCAGAACTGCATAATCGGAGAGTGTCCAAGCAAGGAGCGGCAAGAATACACTAGGGGTCTTTTCAACAAGGTTTCTTGACAGTGTCACTGCTTCTCGATATTTCTCTTCAGCCTCTGCGTACATACCTATCTGTTTTAGAGGCAGAGCCAGATTGGTGAATCCCACTACCAGCCACAATGACCCCGCCTCAGGATTCTTCTTGACCAATTCCCTTGTCAGCTGGATTTGTTCTCGAAATAGTTCAATTGCCTCGTATGGTCTGCTCGTATGCGTCAGGAGTTCGCCAAGGGCATTTGAGGAATTTATCATAGGCCCTTCAAGCTCTTGGTGTTCCTTGACCAGTCCTCTACAGATTCCGATAGATTCTCGTAGACTCTTTTCAGCCTCTAAAGTCGTACCGGTCATCAATGATGCATATGACATGATACTCAGAGTACGTATGATGCCATATGTAGCATCGGATGATGGAATCTTGGGGGATTCTTGAAATAACTGATGCGCCTCTCTGCATGCTTCCTGAGCCTCTTCTGGTCTATTGACCACTGTTAGCACATAGCCCAGCATATAGAGAACAGACGCTAGGTCCTGAGGGCGGAAACCAAGAGTTGTTTCATCAAGGCTTTTGTAGATTTTAATAGACTGACGAAGAGACTCCTCGGCTTCCACAGCTCTCTGTGTCTTGCGTTGCAGGTAGCCAAGGAACCACTGTGTTCGTGCAATATGCACGAGCAGTTCGTCTGGAATCCTTTTACCGAGGCTTTGAAAGTTTTCAAGGGCACTCATAAGCGCATGCTCCCCGTCTGCCACTCTATTCATCGCAGTTAGAGCACCCCCTCTCAGACTTTGTATAATCGTTTGACCTTCATTCGTATCGATTCTAACGGCTTCAAGAAGTGTTAACGCGGAGTAATTATTCCGTACAATAAGGTCAGTAACAGTAGCTCCAAGCTTAGCCTCTGCGTCCCTCTCGGACGCAAGTGCGCGAACGGACATGGCTAGTCCTAGAAGGGCGTAGTCAGACTCATTAGCTGATGACTTTTCAAGAAGTATGGCTACCTCATCTGCTGAAGTCTGTAGTTGTTGGCCAAGTTCAGCTACGATAAGCTCCTTCGCGAGATCGTGCAGTACCCATGTCTTGTCCCCTCTATCCTTGACAAAACTGAGGCGAATCAACCTGTCCCAGTGATCTGTCCTCATGTCTGGTGCAATGATGTTCATGATTCTCCGATTGAAGAACGGAACAAGACCTGCCTTCTCTACTAGTCCCAAGAGGTCTTGTGTTTGGCCGAACAGTCTTCTCCAGGTCTTGAGTCGTACGGCTTCCAGGGTGTCCGCACGTATATCTTCAATGTCACCGATGGAGAAACCTTTAGACTCTGCAAGGTCACAAATCGTGCCGATAACAAAGGGATTTCCACCGCTCACACTGACAATCTTGTCCTGAAGCTTGGCGTCTTTTACATGGCGTTGATCAAGGAGTTCGATACAGCTCTCTCTTTCAAGCTCTGTGAGCTCGAACTCCTCGATTTCCAGTTCTTCCTTTATTTCGCTAGGTAGTGCTTGTCTACTCGCTACGACACCAACGCAGTTCGATAATGAACTCAAGAACACGTACCAGAGCTCGGTTTCAGTGATGTCTCGACCACGATACCGCCATCCGCATGTTTCACTGTCGACACGCTCTGAATGATCCAACAGGAACACAATAGGCTTCTCAGAGGCCTTACGTTTGTTCAAGTCCTCCAACAATGCATCAAGAAAGAGAAACTCCGCACGTCTTGGCTCCTTCCAGAGGATCTCGAGCAGTCGTTGGATGTAGTCCCTACCAAGAGAAGCCTGTAGCCACTCTCCCAGCTCACCGTATTTCCCCTTCAGCTTTGGACCCACCTTGGCCCCAACTGCACCGATAGCACTTCCGATACTTGCCAGAGAACCGATGAACGGTATGGCCATCACGACTTCCTTGGCCCATTCTCGGCCCTCCTCTTTGACCGGTTCTAGTCCCTCGACAAACCGCAATCGAATCTGCCAGAGAACGTCGAA
>JBHLPF010000002.1:0-116162 GCA_048939765.1 Promethearchaeota archaeon | reverse complement strand
AGATGCAGCAAGACATCTGATGCTATTCTCAAGGCGAAGAGTGGAATTGTAGCTGTCACTGAACGGGTATTCATGGAGAGGGGCCGATATCCGGTGATGTGGAGGAAGAGGCCAACTGATTGAGGTTGGACCATCTTTTTATGAGAACTTATACATAACTGCCAGGTGGCTCTGGAGCGAAAGAGCGACTGACGGTACTTGTCCACGGACAAGAGCTGAGGAAGTTCCCGACTGCAAGTCGACGCCGGTCCCGTTGATACGGGGAGGTGAGAACCTCGCTCTAGAAACAGAAACG
The DNA here is from genome assembly GCA_048939765.1 of Promethearchaeota archaeon. Taxonomy (GTDB): domain Archaea; phylum Asgardarchaeota; class Thorarchaeia; order Thorarchaeales; family Thorarchaeaceae; genus SMTZ1-83. The sequence goes on along the minus strand of JBHLPF010000002.1, from coordinate 115,867 downwards.
ACACCCCCAGGTCAGATCTGACGATGATGCAGCAATTCAAGCTGTTGAGGACTGATCTGGAATGGTTGAAACGGTCCATCACCGGGCAGCAATCTCAAGATTTTGCCGTTGATTGTCGACAGGAGGCAAAGGGTAGAGAGCTTAGTCTGATGTCGCAAGACCCCAACTTGGCGACGAGATGGGGTGGAACAGAATCGGGGCTATTCTTCGGACCAGAGCCATACTTCATTCATTCTTTCATCTTCTGATGTTCTTTCATTATCTCAGTCTGAACCTGTACAATCTCTGAGCTATTGGTACAGGATGCGTAGGAATCTAGCCATTCTCTGTTCAATGTAATGAACGAAGGCCCCCACTTGAAGATAGACAATGTGTCCTTTGCAGCATCAATATCACCAAGAATGTAGAGTGCAGCGGCAATAGCCTCCGCTGTTGAGAGCTTGATTGGTTTGTACGTATTGATTGGATTAGCTGCGATTAAGTATGGAAGAGCCCTCTGGTTGTTTCCTCGAAACTTCTTGAAGACAGCCTCGGCTTGCTTCCAAGAACAGTCTAATGCAACCAGACCTGATCTGTCCACATATACATGGTCAGCAGGAGAGAATGCTATTTCCGACACGGGGTTGAGAATCACGGCACCTCTGGGAATTCGTCGTTGGTCCTTTACTATCACAGCTCGCTTCCTTCTACCCAAGCGTAGACCCGTGCATTTCTTTGGGTCACACTGAGCAGCGTGATAGATGATGACTCTTGGGGAGTCGGAACTACGCTCCATGACAGTGTTGTGTAGTTGCGCAACAGATTTCAGGCTTCCCCTCAACTCTCGGAAAGGATGAACGAGTTGATACGCTTTACTCCTGGCGGTTCTTGTGAAATCTGCGGCACAGAAAGTGCAGACCTTGAACGCTGCAATATGTGTGGGGCATTCAGCTGTAAAGAGTGTGCATCTGATGGAGTATGTCTCACTTGCATAGAAGCTCGATGCTTCATCTGTGAGGAGCAGTTATCATCACGTGCTTGCAACGAGTGTGGGCGGCTGGTCTGTGAAGATCACGGTACCAAGAAAAATGAGGCGACAATCTGCCAACTATGTCAGGCGAATAAATCATGATGTCCAAAGAGATACATCTTGGAATGGATGACATTGATAGCCCCAGAGGTGGTTGTACCACCCACTTCGCCAGTCTTGTTGTTGAGATGCTCACAGAATGGGGAGCACAATGGATAGACTATCCGAATCTGATCCGACTGAACCCGAATATTCCCTTCAGAACCCGAGGAAATGGAGCAGTCGCCTTAAGATTCAGAATTGAAACTGAAGAAGCTCCAGACCTTCTCCCAGAATTGAAGAAACTGATTCAGAAATATGTGGAGCTGGACTATCCAAATACCAATCCAGGAGTGGTCCTGGTCGAGGGACCAATTCCAGAAGAAGTTCACAAATTCTCTGAGAAAGCCCTTTGGCGGACAGTTCCGATTGCAATCACTAAACGAATACTCGAGAGAAATAGCATCCAACATATCTACGATGGAAATGGGCGTGGTCTAATTGGTGCCCTCGCTGCAGTTGGGAATCGACTTCCTCAAGATCATACGTACGAGTTCATAGCTTATCGCTCCATGGAATCATCAGCCGAGCCGCGTGGTGTTCATGACGACTCGGTGGCTGAGATGAATCGTGTAATGGGAGAGCGGCTGTTCTCTAGCATTGACTTGGGAAGAGATAGAACGCTTATTACACCTCACGGTCCTGATCCAGTTCTATATGGGATACGAGGTGAGAATTCAGAGGATGTGATATCTGCAGCGTCCTATGTCCAGAGTGACTCTGCTATTGAGAGATGGATGGTCTTCAGAAGCAATCAAGGCACAGGAGCACATCTTAAGAATGTCGTCTATATCGCCGATTTACGACCCTATATGGCCGCAATAGTGCATGGCGTAATAGAGAGAGAGCCTAAGATGATTGAAGGGGGACACGCGATCTTCGGAATTAGTGACTGCTCAGGGCAAATCGATTGCGCTGCCTATGAGCCCACGGGAGAGTTCAGAGAAACCGTGGCCAGATTGACAAAAGGTGATCAGGTGTTTATTCATGCTGCAGTCCGTCCAGCCTCAAGAACGCATGGCCTTACTTTGAACGTGGAAGGAATCGAAACCATCAATCTGGTGAAGAGAATCAAGATGCTCAATCCACTTTGCCCCAATTGCTCCAAGAGAATGAAGAGTGCTGGAAAAGGACAGGGCTACAAATGCATCAGGTGCGGATTCAGAGAACCCAGTGGTACCAAGAAAGAAGTTGCCATTGAAAGGGAACTAGAGGAGAAAGTCTATCTCCCTCCGGCGCGAGCACAGAGGCATTTAACGAGGCCTCTTGAAAGGACAAATCGCAAGAATTCGGGTATTCCGGAGAGTCTAATTGATAATTGGCATTTCCCATGAGTAGGAACCAATATGAGATTCAAACGAGTGTGCTTTAGACGCGTCTGCCTCGACGTCCGCCAGGCTTTCTTGTGCCATCATGAGGAATGGGTGTAACCTCATCAATGATTCCAATTCTCAGACCTGCTCTACTCAGTGCTCGTATCGCAGCTTGGGCTCCAGGGCCTGGTGTCTTTGGGCCACTGCCACCTGGAGCGCGTACTCTGATGTGAATTCCGTAAACTCCCTTGTCTTTGGCTTCTCTTGCAGCCTGAAAAGCAGCTTGCATGGCCGCATGCGGGGAGGATTCGTTTCGGTCAGCCTTGACCATCATCCCACCACTGTATCGGGCGATGGTTTCAGCGCCAGTTATGTCAGTAATGTGAACAATGGTATCGTTATAGGACGCGTAGATATGAGCAACCGCCCATTTGTCACGCTCTTCCGTTCTACTCAATCTCTGTCACCTCTGCCCCTTCGTTCATCTGGTCCTGGCTTTGAGTCCCTGAACTCTCCAGAGTCAGGCATGCGTCTGCGCCCTCGAGGAGCACGTTCTTCCTCCTCAAAGTCTTCCTCTGTATCTTCAGCAGTTATCCTTTGAGCTGCCGTCGAGGCTGCAATACGTGCAGGATGTGATTCATCGTTCAGAGGAGACTTGGTGGTATAGCTGATTCGGCCTTCTTCTGCAACTGTGATAAGTCGGGAGGGAGTAGTGACCTTGGCTTGATCGAGTGCAATATGTCCATGAGTCACGAGTTGTCTAGCATGATGTGTTGAGCTAGCCATTCCTTTTCTGAACACCAGGGTCTGTAATCTGCGCTCGAGTAGATTCTCAAGTGTTAGGTCAAGTACGCTGTCCAGCGTCTGCTCACCAGTGAGGGCCCCAAGGCGGACAAGTTTCCCAATAAGGTCAGACTCCAGAGTGGCTCGTTCTTCAGCTGTCAGAGCGAGAAGGTTTCGAGCTTGTCTCCTGTAGCGGGAGAGCTCCGTTTTATGTCTCCACAGTTCTCTCTTGTTTCTAAGCCCATATGAACCAATGAACTGCAATTCACTCTCGAACCGGTCACTATCATAGGGACGCTTCGGACTCACGTACTTCTTCTTCTGGCGCCTTGGATCTCCCATTCTATCCTGACCTCATTGATCTATGTCTTGAGTTTCTTTCGTGATACTCCCACAGCTGCTCCACCACGACCGGTTGTCCGAGTATGCTGACCTCTCACCTTCAGACCAAGTGAATGCCGAACTCCTCTCCAAGACCGGATGCGTTTGAGGCGGTCAATATCGCTTCTGTGGGCAAAATCCAAGTCGGGACCGGTGAGATGAAGGTTCCTTCCGCTTGTACGATCACGTGACCTGTTGACATACCAGTGCGGGAGTCCAATTCCCACAGGATCTTTAACAATCTTCTCAATCTTACTGATTTGGTCATCCGTTAAATAGCCCAATCTGCTGTAAGGATTAAGCTTCAGCTGGAGGAGAATCGCCTTTGATAGCCTAAGGCCCACTCCACTGATCCGGGTCAGACCCTGGAGTAGATTCTCTTGACCGTCGATGTCACGACCGGCCACACGTACGATATGTCGATATTCCTCGGACATGGTCTATAACCTCATCTGGACTGGTCTGAGGCTAGTTCGCCTTTTGGAGTTGCCTTATAACAGTTGCCATCAAGCTGCGCTTTCCATGACATTTTCGACACTATGAAGCAAGTCTATTTTTGGTGTGGTTCAAATTGGATTGCACATACTAGCAACTGGCAGCTAGCACGAGGCAGCAGGAGGACCCTGTTATGACTGACGCATGGCCAGACCAAACCAGTATAGAAACCGAAAGAAGAACCACGCCCTCTGCAATGGCAGACCTCCCAATCATACTCAAGGGACTGCTTTCGGCATCCATAAGCAATAAACAACACAGGAAATCAGTCCTGTTGTCCTCAAACAGTCTCGCAAACAGATTCATTCTTGAAAAGTGGGGGATCCGTCCCTCGCAGAGAAAGCGGAACAAGAATCTATTCTCAATCTGCAGAAAACACGCACGCAGACTCTTTCGTCGGACACTAAATCGAAGACGATTCGAGTGGACCTCAGCTGATGGCGAACTAGTATTTGGAGTGTACAAGTTTGATGAGGTACGGGGAAATCTGATTTTGGCTTTTGTAAGAATAGACCCAGAATCGCCTTGGAATACATAATTAGGAATTCAAGGAAGGAAGTTCGAAATTCCAAAGCTATGCTTCTCAGATGATTAGCCTCTTTAGCAACCACTTCCCTATACAAACCGCGATGCTTTTGTCTGGTCTTATTGGTGCTGTATTCGGAAGATATCTTTCAGGCAAGAAGCGCTATCTCATTACACCATTGATGCTAGGTTTTGTAATTGGGCTTTTTGGGAAAATGGGATTGGTCTATCCATTCTTTCTTCAATTGAATCCAGAGTTCACAAACTTCGAGCTCTTCTTTTTGCATCGCAGCTTCAAGCTCCTCGAGATTCCGCCTTTGGCTAACCCTCCATTTACAATCCCTCCGATTGTATATGTCATATTTGTGACGGCAAGTGTGGGGGGAGCCCTACTTGGATATGCAATTGGGTACATTGGAAACCGTCATTCAAGTTGATTTGATGGAAAGGGAATATGAATCAGAAATTGAAATAGTCCATTCAATTTGTCAGGATATATTTCGTATATAGATATCCTCGAAAATGGAAACGAGGGAAAAGGTGAAAAGCACGACGGCAATGCTTGACGACAAGCCCGGATAGCCAAGCGGCGACGGCGGCAGCCTGGAGCTGAATCAGTGATTCACCAGGCAGCTGCTCTCCCTTTGGGAGGCATGAGTTCGAATCTCATTCCGGGCGCCATCTATATTCATTCTAGTTTGAATTGTTCGCGGAAGATGCTTTGCTGATAACAAGCTTTGATACACTTGCCGCACACATCATGTGTAAGGCCTTCAGATTGGAGATGCACGATATACTTTCGACAGTTCTCTCTATAGTCGGGCAATTTTTTGCGGTTCTTGATGAATGTGCAGACATCTTCACACGCATGGCACATGCCACATTGCGAATCCATTTTTCCTGGAGCTGTTAGAGGATAGGTGGTCAGCACTGAGGCGAATCGAATAGCGCAACTAAACTTCTCATTTATGAGCAGACCATTCTTCCCTCTCCATCCCAAGCCTGCCATCTCAGCCACTACACGATGGGAAATTGTGAGACCGTAGTAGTCAGTGACGTGCTTGACCTTGTCAGTGAGCCCCTGAAGAGTTGCAGTAACCGGAATGCCATCGAATCGATCCGCAACTGCGTGTGAGGTTTGGTCCAGTAGTCGATTCAGTCGCGCATACTCTCTGCTGTAGAAGTCCCAGAGCTCATAGTCAGTTCCACCATCGGTTGCTTTGTTTATGGCGTCAATTGCGGCATCCTGATAGGCTATTCCGAAAGAAACTACTGATCCAGATTCCATCAGCTCATCAAACCTGTCTGCTGCTATGTCCTCAAGCTTCTCCTTCTGAATAGGCATAAGCTCGTCATAGACATCCTTGAACACTGCGAATCCAACTACCCCTTTGCAGGAGATGCTCTCAAGATAGTCTTCCACGAAGGTTCGAATGGCGTTCTCCATTTCCATATTCCTCACATTCATGACCCCTTGTAGCCGCTCTGCCCCAAAAAAGTGATTTCTCCAACATAGTCGGTTGTCATCATTTCTCGCACTTGATCAGGATTACTAGTTCTACCAAGAATCCATGCCAATTTGACTACTGCCGCCTCCGAGGTCATGTCATATGCACTCATCGCGCCAGCCTCCGCAGCCACTCTTCCGACTTCATACATGGAAAGGTCTGCCTGACCAAACGCGCACTGTGAACTGATGACGACAAAGCAGCCCTCAGTCACAGCCTTTGTAATTGCCCCGGCAATTGCATTCTCTTCGGAGGGGATGTTTCCTGCTCCAAAACCTTCGATCACAATACCTTGGTATCCCATTTCGGTTATCTTGGGAAGAATCTCCGGTTGGAGTCCTGGAAACACCTTTAGAAGCCAGACTCTGTCGCTGATTCGTGTATCAAACTTAGGAACCAGATTACTGCGCTTCTTTCTTCCCTCATAAAGGACAATATCGCGCGCAAGCACTCCAAGAGGCGTGGGATCCATTGAATCAAAGGCATCATATGAGTTGACTCGTAGCTTCTTGATTCGCGTTCCTCTGTGAATCTCACCGTTGAAGACAATACATGTCTCACCGATGTCCCCAAACGCGGCAACCCTGATTGCATCTATGAGGTTGCGTGGGCCATCACTCCATGGAATGGTAGCAGGTATCTGCGCTCCGGTGAAGACGATTGGCTTCCCGAAGTCTCTGACCATGAAACTGACAGCAGCTGCAGAGTAAGCCATTGTGTCAGTACCATGAGACACAACGATGCCTTGAAGATCTGGTATCTCCTCATGTATGTCCATGATAGCAGAAGCCAGCTCCTGCCAATGATGAGGTTGTGCGTTAGCTGAATCAAGCTGAAAGAGCTCCCTTTGAACAACCTCGACATTGCCCATGCCTTTAGGCAGACTCTCAAGCAGTGCAGGAACAGAGAGCCCCGGTCTCAGTGCCTGAGTCAGTGGGTCATATACGCTTGAGATTGTACCCCCAGTGGTTATTAGACATACCTTGGCATTACCGCTCTCTGGCAAGATATTCACCGAGCATTGGCTTATTGGCATGATTTATTGCTGTTGTGATACTTCTCTTGGGTACCGCTTGGTGATTTTCTATGCATGATCTCGTGATTGTTGGAGGAGGTCCAGCTGGAGCATCATGTGCTAGAGCTGCCGCACTGGGCGGTCTAGATGTACTCCTGATTGAGAAAGAAGTTCATCCGCGAGCTAAGCTCTGTGCGGGGGTTCTCACACATAGAGTCGCAGACTTAGTAGACTTTGATATTGAACCTGCTACAGAACTGCGCTTTTCTGGAGGACGACTGTATTCTAGAAGAGGGACACACCTTGACTTCTCCTTTGATGAGCGATTCTCAGGATATCTTGTGAAGCGACCTAAGTTTGACAAATACCTTATGGAGAGGGCCATCGATGCCGGGGTAGAGGTGGTTCAGGACACAGAAGCTGTTGGCGTTGAACAGACACGGTCAGGAATACGAGTGTTAACAGTTGGTGACTCTTACAAGGCACATTTGTTAGTTGGTGCAGATGGTGTAAATGGAGTTGTAGCTAAGCAAGTAGGCTTGCGTGATAGGTGGGAATCGGACAAAGTCGGACTCTGCATTTCTGCGGACGTTCCTGTAGAAGAAGATGAAATCAAGCGTTGTATGTCCCTTTCTGACTCTGAGAAATCGATAGGAGTCGATATCCATTTCGGAATAATCCAATGGGGCTACGGATGGTGTTTCCCAAAGAAAGATGAGTTGAGTGTGGGAATTGGAACCAGAATGGACATGGCGGCGGCGCTCAAGACCCACTGGAAGTCCTTTGTGAAAAGGGTGGAAGAAGCGAAAGGATTGAAATTTGATTTATCACGGCAAAGCGCATTCAGAGTTCCACTTGGAGCACCAAAGGCCCCACTTGTTGCCAGAAGAACGATGCTCGTAGGAGATGCTGCTGGACTGGTCTCACCACTATCAGGAGAAGGAATACTATATGCTATGGAATCTGGTATGATAGCTGCCAGAGTTGCTTGTGAGGCTGAAGAAATGAAGAAACCATCTCATGTGATGGAATACGGAAAGATTGTAAGAAGGGGCATCCTGCGTGAGCTCTCTGAAGCCGGATATTTGGCAAATATCCTATACAAATCGATCGAGAATATAGACTCAATTCTCCAGATTATTGACGAGGATACTAGAATGCGTGAATATCTCATCGATTTTATGGCAGGAGTAAGACCATTCGTCGACATTCGAAAGGACATTGTGAAGAGAATGGTCACAAGGCATCCAATCAAGGCAATCAAATTGAGGTTTTAGCCAGAATCTCGAGGATCAGATATTGTGGTTGCCCCATTGGCATTCAGCGCGATTCGCATCATATCGCTAGCAAGTATTGTATTGGGAAAGATGGACCGGGCCTCTTCCAATATCTGCTCGCCATTATCATATCGGGGACTATAATGTGTGAGGGCCAGTAGGCCAACTCCCGAAGATTTAGCAACCTCAGCCGCTGAAGCTGCAGTCATGTGACCTCGTTCCTCTGCTAGTTCAGCATGCTCAGAAGTATACATGGCCTCTGAGATCAAGATGTTTGCACCCTTTGCTGAATCACGCAGAGTGTCACAAGCTCGGGTGTCTCCAGAATACACTATCTTCAATGGCTTTGGCTTGGGGGCAGTGACGTCCTCAGGCTTTATCTCTGTCCCATTGGAAAGCGTGATTGACTTGCCATCTGCCAGTTGTCCCCAAAGTGGGCCTTTTGGCACACCCATCTTTTTAGCCATCTTGGGTTTGAACTCTCCAGTGGGCCGTTGATATGTCAGCTCATAACCAAATGCTAGACCGCGATGGTCCACTTCAAATGCCCGGACTTGTAGATTATCAGCATCAAATAGGATTCCACTACTGATGCCGTAGACTGTTGTCTTGAATGTGGTGCCAAGATTTATTGTGGCTTGGTTCATTTTGACATAGGGGATTAGCTCAGGTGGTCCATAGATCTCAAGAGGTTTGACTCTACCTAGAAGAGAGAATCTCAGAAGCAAGCCCCCCAAGCCTAGCACATGGTCTCCATGCATATGGGTTATGAGTATTGCCATCTTCTTGTTTTGGCCGAGACTAGCGAGCTCAAACTGCCGCTGAGCATCCTCTCCACAATCCAACATCAGATTCCATCCGCTATGACGAACAACAATCGCGGGATGATTTCTTCCAGTTGTTGGGATTGACCCGCCAGTGCCCAAGAAGACAATATCAATCAATTTGCCACCGCACGAATCAGGTCAATAACGAACCAAGATATGAGTTGTGACTATGGCGGCATCTATGCTAGATCGACAGGAATTGTTCCCCTTTCAGCCTCTCGACGTGTACGACGGAATGAACGTACATCAAAGAAGTCCCCTTGATTCCACTTCCATGTCCTTTCACGGCGATTGAACATCGCATCCGCCTTGAATACCTCCTCCGTTCCCGCTGAGATTATGTGTGCTGAATAATCATCTACACGAGACATCCAGTTCCCCAGAGCTTCAATGAGCCCTTCAGAGGTTCCAGGAGGCAATGCAGCCATCTGGAGAACTCTCTTCTCAGTGGTTTCCAGATTTACGAGTCTTGTAAGATAAGTTACCGGAAGAAGCCTCCAAGCAGTTAGAACATTGCCAGCACATTCAGGATTTGATAGAACAAGGACCCTATCCTTTAGGTGGGGTACTCTTACCCGAGTCCTAGGAACGACAACTCTTTCCTCCAGTAGCGAGGCCCTCTTCCGAAAGGCAGTGCTGTCGGACAAACCCGTAGCATTAACTATCTCATTTGCTGTTGCATCAAAATTGACGACCAGTTCGTCGATGGTCTTGAGGTCCGCAGGTGTGAAGCGGATTCGCTCTTCAGTGGGAGATGAGTCGCTGACAATAATTTCACTGTCACTCTTTCTTATCTGGGTAGACCAATGGAACTTGTCAAATTCCCAACCGACCCGTGGTTTGCAATACTTCCCATTGAATCTCGACTGACCAGCAGAGAGCCTCCAAACTGAAGCTCGTGATGATGTGCTTCTCAACGACCGTATCATGTCCAGAAGGTCGGCTATCCTCTCACTGGGGAGAGTGGCCACCAGTAGGACGAGTGGCTCAGACCCATCGACGAAGAGGGCCTTGGTGATATATGGAGAAGACAGGACCAATTCTGGAGCTTCAAGAATCACCAATACACGTTCTAGTCCTAACTTGGACGCATTAAGGGCGCCCTCGATTCGAAGAACCTCGGCTCTTCGAAGACGCTGGACCGCGCGTCTGGCTTGTGAGTAACTCAATTCAGCTCTTACAGCAAGTTCTCTGATTCCTATTCCTGGTTCAAAGAGACTCTCTGTAATGACTGATTGCTCTGTGGAACTAAGAATTGACACATTGCGATGCCAGATTTCCTCAATCAGTGTCCACACATCTTTCTGTGTAATAGATTCCACACCACCAAGCTCCTCCACTTCATTGAGTCTGGCCTTCAGAGCCATACACAGACTCCCACGATGACTCTCAGCAATTTGGATTAGCCGATCGATCTCTGGTCCGTGCTGAAACAAGTCTGGCTCTTTCTTCTCCTCCAATTCACATACTATTCTGAGAAGGGCCATAGCATCGTGAGAGAAATTCATTGTCTTGACTTCCGCTGAAATCTGCACTCGGATGACCTCCAAAGCAGTTTGTAATATACTCAGAACTGCGTTCTGATAGACCAATAAAAAGGTCCACAGAGAGGTCAGATAGGCTGAGAATCACTCCATAAGGATTCAAAGTAGGCTGATGCCATCGCTGCGAATACAGGGGCTGAGGAATAGATTCCCAAGAACTCTCCCTCAGTGTCACTTGCCGCTAGCATAATCAGTGTCTGCCTGTTGTCGATGACTAGTCCAGCTCCAAACACTCTGTCACGTGTTCGGACCTCAAAGCCAGTAGGGATAATTGACTTGAGAGACGACTCGATCCCAGACGTGAGGACTCTCACTATATTTGCTTTCACAGAGAGCACCTTGTCAATTACAGGCGAAATATACTCAGATTCCAGGGCGAGGGTTGGAACTGACAACAAGACTGAATCGCGGGAAGAATCCAGCATCTCTAATGCCTTGGCGAGAATCGACGCCCGTCCATGCAGTAACCACACATCTCTGGTGGTTGCAGTTGTTTCCTGTTCAAAGAGGGGTTGGAGTTCATCCACAACCTGCTTGCTCGCCAGTTCTATTCTCTGTTCCATATCTAGTCGCACAAGTTGAACAATCTCGGTCGGGGACTTTGCTGTATAGAGGGTGGGACGCCCTTTGCTGATAGTTATAAAGCCCTTCTCCTCAAGTCGCCCAAGCACATCATATATTCTTGAATATGGCACCTGAGACTTGGAACTGATATCAGATGCAGCCATCTGCGGCCCACCCGAAATCATAGACAGATAGGCATTGGTTTCGTACTCTGTGAGGCCCAGTTCCTTCAACGCCTTTAGAGTTGCGTCACTGACCGACACTATCACCACTGTGAGTGGTAAAATAATGTAGCCTATTAAGTGATTCCGACCCGCTAATACTTCTCAACGTACCATTCAAGGAACTTTCGAAAGGCCTCAGTTCGGTGAGATATCCTGATCTTCTCATCCATGGATAGCTGAGCATAGGTCTTGGTTTCGCCTTCAGGGATGAATATTGGATCGTAGCCAAACCCTTTGTCGCCAGCAGGAGCAGTCGTGATATCTCCATAGACAGAGCCGATGAAGTATCTGAAGACCCAACCATTTGCAAAACCGACGGCTGTGTCAAAGCTCGCGTCTCGATCCTCAACTCCTTCCATCAGCTTCAGAACTCCCTCAATGCCGATTGACTCCAATACATACGCTGCAGTAGGACCTGGAAATCCATTGAGTGCTTCAATATAGAGACCTGTGTCATCTACAACAACGGGTCGCTTGAGTTTGGAATATGCAAACTTGGCTGCATCCATTGCAACATTTCCAACGCTGTTTGAACGAATCTCATATTTCGCCAAGTCAGTTGTTTCAAAGGGAACATTGTACTCCTCGAAAAGGGGAGTGAGTTCACGTATCTTGTGTTCATTCTGCGTTACTAGAACTATACTATCCCTTGACATATGCCAATATCTCCTTCAATACATTGTAGGAACTCTTGACTCGCTCTAGATCAAACATACCTGTGACGTTCCAAAGTATTATGTGATTCAATCCAGCGCGTGCATACTCCTCAAGCATCTTGATTATTGTTTCTGCATCACCTGAGATATAGAATTCATCAAGGATTTCGTCTGGAATTTGCTCAATAGCTTGGAGTGTCTGTTCTCTTGTGTACCGCATTGGGACGTAGTCTGTTGCTGCATTGAAATCGCCAAAAGGATGCTCAAAGCCCAATCGCTTCCACTCTTCTGAAGGCCAAAGCAGAGCAAATGCCTTTGCAATTGGGTGCTGTTTCAACTTCTGACAAACTGAAGGCTCCTCATCCAAAATGCACCAGTTCCAGAGTGCCGCTGTGAAGGGTCCAGTCTTATCGAGCTTATTTCGATGACTCCTTATTTCTTTCAGCATCTCTCCATAACGTTTCGGGGGTAGAAGTGTAGGTATCCATCCGTCCCCGAACTCAGCTGTAATCTTGAGCGTCCTTGGCCCGTGTGCCGCAATCCAGATAGGAGGAGGACGTTCAGGATTAACTGGGCGGAGTGACATCACTGCATCCTTCATTTTCCAGAACTTGCCATCAAAATCGAATGGTTCTGAGGTTTCCCATACCTTACGAATGATTTGTAGTGCTTCTCTGAGCTTCCCAACCTGACCCGAGTATCGAAGTCCATATGGCTCGATATTCTCAATCTCGCCAGCACCGATGCCCATGACAACTCTACCACTGCTAATGTGATCCAACGTGAGGAACATCTGCGCCAGAAGTATAGGGTGTCTTCGAATGGGTTCAGTGACCGAAGACACTAATCTCACATTCTCAGTGGCTGCAGCACAGGCGGCCATGATAGCTGATATTTCAAAATATGTGTGGGGGGACCCCTGGAAGAACGAGAGAGGAGTTATGTCACCAGTCCAAATGCTATCAGGAACGAATCCTGCAAAATGGTCGGGAAAAGCCATGCTGTCGTATCCCAACGAGTCTATTGTCTTGGCATTTCTTACCACATTCTCATAGGGCGGGAGGAATGGCCCTGGCGCCCCAATCTCCAAGTCGTGAATGTCTGTCATCTAATCACCTTTCTCAGCAAAAGCGATGAGTGCGTCCTTCACACTCTCATAGTCAGAGAGATGCATGAACTCATCAACTCCATGGTAGTTATTGTCGTCTCGTAGCGTCCCGAAGCAAGCGGTTGGAATACCGACCTCCGTGAAGAAATGACCGTCATTGCCACCTAGGTCGGCCGCAATCGGAATCTCAGGGTCAACTGCCTCCTTAATGGCTTTATGGAACCTTTGGATGAATTCATTCTCGGGATCTGAACTCCATCCATGAACACTCATCTTGAACTCAATACTGGCCTCCACTCCGGTTTCCTCCTTTGCCTTCTCTAGAAACTCTTCAATGCTCTTCCTGACCTCCTCAGGGTCCTCTTCGGGGACCAGTCTACAATCGAATGTTATCTCAGCCTTTCCAGGTATCACATTTGACTTGCTGCCCGATTCATACATCGTCATCGAGAACCTTCCCCAGAGATTCTGATGAGGTGAGCCTGGAGGTGCGGGAAGCTGCGATTCGACTTTTCGTCTTATATCAACATAGTCCAGCATTACATTAAGCAATGGGATAGAAAGATGAATTGCATTGGCATATGCAAATGGATAGCCAGCGTGGCCCTGACTACCACGAACAGTAATGGTTCCTGAAACGATTCCACTGGCACCAATGCTGACATACTCTGGACCTGAGTCAACAACGATTCCAAAATCCCCCCTAATCTTCGGCTCGTCATTGATCAGATAATCTATGCCCCATGCTCCTCCAATCTCTTCATTTGGAGAGACGAGTATCTTCCAGTTAATCTTCGATGTCCCCTTCTTAATCAGTTCTTTTGCAGCGCTGATGCATGCAACAATGTTCCCCTTGTTGTCAGATACTCCACGACCAAATGCCTTCCCTTTCTCGATTGCAAACTTGAAGGGAGGTCTCTTCCAAGACTCTATATCCCCTGCTGGGACCACATCATAGTGCGTGCACAAAAGCGCAGTCTTCTTTGCACCTGCTTCAAGTGTTGCAACAATGTTTGGTTGAGGCACCCCTTCATGATTGGAATCAAATACTTCAACCACCAAGCCAGCCTCTTCACAATGCTTTTTGACGACATCGGCACATCCTGAGTAGTTCTTCTTTTCGTCACTATTGGTGTCCAGTTCCACTAGCTCCCGCAGAAAGCTCTCTTCCCACTTATCCATTTGATATCAGTCTCCGGGTGGCAAGAGGATGGAATGCGCTTCTGATAGATTAGTATTCCGTCTCACGTCTGACAGGTTTGACAGTAGTTTGTCTTGAACCGATTGGCCTTGACCTCGGACACTCGGCCTCCACAGAGAGGGCAAATCCCCCCGCCTCGATTATGGATCATGAGGAAGTCACGTCTCTCTGTGCCTAGTTCATTGAGGGTTCTGCCAGAGATGATCTCGAGGACTCTTGCTAGGACTGCCCTTATGGCTTTGAATAGTTTCGCGACCTCCTCGTCACTCAAAGCTGATCGCTTTCTGAAGGGAAGAATCCCTGCATAGAGCAATATCTCATCCGCGTAGGCATTCCCTATGCCCTTCACGAATCTCTGATTTCGTAGGACATTTTTGATCTGCCCTCTATGTCGCCTGAGGCGATCTTTGAATACTTCAAGTGTGAGAGCGGGGTCCAATGCCGAAGGTCCTCTTCCAGAAAACCCGGCCACATTTGCGTAATCGCCTTTTAACACAAGGTAGGCACGGCCCATTCGCTTTCTGTCATAGTACCATAGAGTGCTAGTGTCAGTCCTTACGGAGAACATATCCGTCTTTGTAGGTGTACGGTGTTTTTCCAATAGCCTAAACCTGCCTGTTAACATTGGATTTACGACCAAATCATGTTCATCCATTTCCATTATGATGAACTTACCATCGGGTCTGAAGAATTGGAACGACTCGCCTACCGAGCTGGCTTCAAATTCATCAGCAGTTGTACTATGGATGACAATGTGGTCATGTACTTTTACACTCTGAATCTTGGAGCCAATTAGTCGCTCATTGAGTCTCTTTGCGATCACTTCAAGCTCAGGCAGTTCAGGCATAGATTAGCACCAGAGTCTAATAATTCGTTTCAGACGTCGATAGTTTCTCGATAAAAATCCTCTACAATAGAGAGAAGACCCCCTCACAAATCATCTTGGATTGGCATTTGAATGTAAAGACAGGCTCTGATTCGTACAGAATAGGGCTTTCTATGCATTAATAGTCTGGTTTATCTTGGAACCATATGGACGCCCGCTCGATTTCGAAGAATAGTCAGAAACGGTAGTGAAAGTGAATGGATAGCGAAGAAACAATGTTTTCGAATCATAGGTGGTTCAGCAAGATATCGCAATGGATTTTCTTAGTTGCGTCATTGATAGTATTCCAATTGATTGCTGGTGGTCCGTTCATGCCTCATATGGCTGCAATAGCAGCGATAATTGCATTACTGGTCAGTATGGTATTGATGGTTTTCATGCGGTTCATAGAAGAGATCTTCACCTTATTCTCCATAGGCGGTGTTTTGGTAGGCGTCTTAATAGTAATGGGATTCCTATGCGGTGGGTTCATGATGGTGATTCTAGCCGCCATCTTGATTTTGGGAGGAGGACGCTGGGTCGGATTTCTTGTGCCCGACATAGTCCTATTCTCTGGACAGTATTTGATCCTGATCTTGGCATTTGCATTTGAGATTGGTATGGTGATCTGGAATCTTGATTTCATCACCAGGGTCATAAGCATGCTTCATATAACTCGTTGAAACACTCCAAATCATAGCAGATATGTCCGGAAACATGCATGAAAACCGCACCAGACTGTGTCACGAAGGCATTCGCGACTCTCCGTGAAAGATGTAAGCTGCTAGGATTCCTAGTATGATATTCAAAGAATGGTGAATTACAATGAACAATATTAGCCCGATGTTGTTTAGGCTAATGAAGTTGTAGAATTGCATGAAGAAATAGATAGTGTTCCATCCTATGAGCAGAAGAGCATAGATTCGGACTGCTCTGGGATTGAATAACTGTTCGTGAACCTTATGGAACCCAATTCCAGCCAAAATCGAATTGAAGACAATAATGTATAGAGATGGGAAATGCATCAATGCGAATGCTGGGACATTGAACCATGCTACCAGCACAGCAATCCCATAGATTGACAGGACGAAAGGAATTGTCATTATACCAGCGGCTATTCTGAGATGCTCCTGATGATATTTCTTGGATAGACCGTAGTATCCTCCCGCGAGGAGTGGTGCGCTGAATGGGATAAAGAGTCCATATATGAATGAAAAGTGGAACATGTAGCCGTTCACGTCCAAGTATCCAAGCGGCAGAGTCAAGAGATAGTACGTTAATGCTGCGAGGTAGCTAATGCTGGCAATGAAACTCCCCACCATCCCAGAGTATAGGAACTTCTTTTGTTCAGTGGGACTATTCGGATGAGAGGAAGCCTCGTCCTCTCCAATACCACCGCTCACGAGTTGGTTTCCTCCAATTGTCAGTCAATTATACGCAGTAGTCTGTGTGAAAACGATGTTCGTGCTTTTGCATCTTTTGGAGATAGGACAGGCATCTCTTAAGTGATGCCTAGGAGTCGATTTTCAAGCGGCTTGGAAAGTCTGAGACCAACTGAATACACCCGACGGGGGCTTAGTTCAGAGGCTCCAAGGATTTTGGGAAATGCGAGGTGCGTCTCAAGACTTATAGCCTAGTGGGACAAGTTCTTGTTGGTGCCTGATATAATGGGTAAGCTCGAGAAGACTCTTTTCGATTCTGTCAACTCCAGCATCAGGGAGCAAGAACTTGTGGAGATTGTCAGAGAGGAGCCCAGAATCGTGGTGGTCTATACTACGGCTTCGGCGTCTCTTGATTCTCTCAATGAGATAGGGGATCGAATTTCAAAACGGTTTCAGGAATACTCCGATGCCAAACTCCTGTTCAAGAACATCGTCGTTGCTCCGCATTCTCATGACAGAGTAGCAGTAAAGGTTGAGATTCGTGCGTCAGCAGGTTCCGCGCTTTAGGAGCATTCTCTCTGAAGGGTTCCTAGACGCCGATGCTCAGGAGTCGGTATTCATGTGGACAAGAGAACTGGAGTCTTTGTGAGCATGTCTGACGATAGCTTAAGGAAAAATTGAGAGAAACCATCACAGAGAGGAATCCAAGTGGAGGTCCTCTGCAGACGACTCAGGGGGAGAGGTCAGGCAAGATATTCGACTGCGCAAATACCTATGCAGACCCTAGTACATCTATTGCACGGCCACCCCGGAGCTTGTATACAAGTGGGCGCTATTGGGGTTGATTGAGAAGATCGAGGAGCTAGTGAGGAATCTCGCTGGCCACATTCTAAATGAGAAGGAAGAATAGAACGGCTAGAATTGTGATTGTGATGAAATAGACCCTGAATCCCATGTGCTTTGAGTCCAAACGATTTTGAACATCCAACTCGTCGACTTCTGGTCCAAAATGCGGTATCTGGATTATTGGCATTCTCAACAAAGCGATAAGTCCAGATGGGAGCAGAAGAAGGAATCCGGCGCCTGCAATGGCTTCGAGTCCCAGAGGGATCATAGAAATATTCGCTGGTAAGAAGGGTGGGAAAATCAGGTAGGCGATTTGGTAGAATAGGTAGAACACGCAATAACTAGTTATCTCCACAGAAAAGAAGCGGGCAAAGAGCGTTCTGGAATTCATCATCTTCCACTTAACTGTTCCAAGAGCTACGGCAATGGATAGAATGATAGCAGCGTTATGAAGCCAGAGGGTAATAATCGTGGGAGGCATCTCTATGATGCTCGTCACTTCAGTTCTCTCCTAATACATGACAATAACATCTGGTTGCTTTTAGAACTTCTCCCATTGGAAGAACTCAGTAGTGAATGATGCAAAGGGCATCGGAGATCGAGTTTCAGATTCTAATGAATCGCTAGGAACGCTCTGCAAGAATTGCCGTCTCTCCACCGACGCTCAAGACTCGATATTCAAGTGGCCAAGAGAACCTGAGTCCTAGTGAATATATCTGACGTTAATTTAAGGCTAGAATAGAACATCAACTTCGACATGGAGTCAACAGTTTTCCACATTCAGAAGGGCCGCCTGGTGAGAATGAAAGACCCGGGCGCATTTGGGAGAGGTGACTGCTATCTCGTTGATGCGGGTCCCAAAATCTATCTCTGGATAGGTCCCAACTCCTCAGTTGATGAGAAGTTCCTCACTGCAGCATCGGCAGTCTTCAAGGACACCGAAAGAAAAGGTCATGCGGACATTGATCGGATCGATGGAGGTCAAGAACCTGATTCGTTCAAGGCGCTTTTCGATGACTTCAGGCTGACTGATGAAGACACCGCCGGTATCCTGAGGAAAGTGCAGCTGGAGACCCACGAGCACAGACTCTGGAGAGTCCATCGCGAAGGGGATGACACGTACTTTGCAGAGGTCCCTGTGACCCGTGATTCTCTAAGAAGCGATGACGTGTTTCTTCTGGATGCATGGGATGACATCTATGTTTGGCGAGGTTCAGATGCCAGTGCCAGAGAGAAGTTCGATGGTACAATCCTAGCCCGACAATATGATGCCGAACGTGTGGGAGTTCAAGAGATAGAACTCATCGAAGAGGGAAATGAACCAGACGAGTTCTGGAGGTCCTTCTAATCATATCTCCCTTACACTAGCCTATAATGGCCAACTCGGGGTTCGTAGAGAACCCCGCTATCTTTCATCCTCTCCAGCGCTTCAGCAGCAACATGTCGTTCTACGTCCGCCTCCGCAGCTATATCTTCCAATGTAGGACCGAGGAATCCGCTTCCTCCAGTGTCCAGCTTCTTCAGAGCACGGAGCACCTTAGTGTTGAACCTGTGAATTGGTCGATCCTTGCCCCAATCTCGCTCAGTTTCACTCTTGAGTTGAGTGAGTTCCATAAATTCCTTCAACGCAGGCTCGAGCACTCGGTCCCACGATTGTTTGATGTCTGCAGTCGCTATCTTGTCTTTCCAATATGCCCTTGCGGTGGAACGTGCAAGTCGTATTGCCCCGAGGGGCCTTCCATAGGCGTCCGCATCCAAGATATGACCTCTCGCAAATGCAGAGTCGTCTAGCCCAAAACTCTCCTTTAGACCTTCAAGCTTGGACAGGATGTGTTTTGTGCCAGACTCAACACTCCGCTTTGATATCACGGGGTCCATCATTTGGAAAGTGATTGCTGACTTCAGTATCGGAAGTCTTAGATCGGACGGATTTGTGGTTTCAATCCAGAAGTCCTCTGATGCCAAAGCAAGCGGCACATCAGGCAAAGCCGCGGTCTCTTGAGTCGTGAGAGCGCCCAAGGAAACCTCCCTAAATCCAGATCTATCGTGGCGACTCACACAGAGCTCTTCCATTCCCTTCTTGCCAGGATGCCCAATGTCCAGTCTCCATATTCGAGGAGTGGAAACGCTGATGCCGCTCACGCTCCGAGTCTTGGTCCACTTTCCGCGAAAGGTGGATGGCAAGATTTGACGCATGAACCTCATAAGCCGTTGAACCTGTTGCTTGGACGCTATTGCTTGGATTCCCGCAGTAAGGCCCCCCACACTCTCCTGAAAGGGAGGGCTTGATACGAATAGACGTGCGAACACCTGCTTGCTTGCCTCAGCCATACCGACATTTTCAAACAATAGACGAGAGAGGCCCTTGAGATTCATGGGTGGATGTATGTCTGCTAGATAGTCTTCTGTCGATAGCTCGATGGAATCAGCCAATATTGCGGCTGGAGAAGGCTTGTTGCGCTCCAAGTAGTCTGGGAGAGCGACCCGTTTACCTGTGACCTCAATCCTTGCACCTTCATTTGGGGGTTCAACATCATCAGGCAGCTCGATGAAAATACCTTCAACCAGCCATGGACTTGGAGTCAGAAGAAAGCGGGACTTAACGGAGGTATATCGAACAAACCCATGGTAGTGATATCTAGCTCCAGATATCCGATGCTTGAACTGCTGTTGCAGCTTAAGCTCCCAATTGACCAGCTCTGAACCAAACTGTCTGTCGAAGACATCACTCGCTGCACTCACATCTGCCAGCCTATCTTCTGATTTATCGAGAAGGTCGTAGATGTCTTCAGCACTCAATGCTTGGCCTCCATTCTATTCCTCTGGTGTCCTTCACATCTGCAATTGAGTACAAGGCTTTACCTTTTCCCCTCCTTCTCTCTTCGAAGGTACTCACGATAGGCCTTTGGATATGCCTCTGCTAGCTCATCGATTGTTGGAAGACGGATGGCATAGGGTGTAAAGCATTCACCCGGAGCCACTGAGGATACTTCAGATTCAATCACTGGTTTAAGCCGCTCATTAATCTCATATCCGACATAGTGTCTCCAGCTCGTCTTTGCAGCAACAGCTGTGGTGCCATTGCCCATGAAAGGATCAAGGATTAGGTCTCCGGGCTTAGAGGAGTAGTCAATGCATCTACTCACCACTTCTAATGGAAGTTTAGTACTGTTCTTGATTTCTCCGGCTCGATACCTGCGTTTTACCGGCCATACATCCTCAGGATAGTGTTCTATCTTGTTGAAGAAGTAGCTTTTTGGATTCTTGACCAACAGCAGGACGTGGTAGTGACTAGTGACGAATCGCCTCTTGGTGAATACTCCAAATGGGTAGTGCCAGACTATATGATTCAGTGTTGAGAGTCCGATCTCTCTTGCACTACTCAAAACGGGTTCTAGATTCGTCCATCCACTGAAGATGTAGATAGATCCTTCATCCTTGAGTAGTCGTGGCAGCTCACGAATCCATCTTTTCGTGAATTCAACATAGGATTCGTTCACCTCTTCGTAGTCTTCAACAACTAGCCTCTCATCTCTGTTGTATACACTGCTTTTCCCGTTGAAGTCAATACCAAAGGGAGGATCTGCTATCACTAAGTCAATAGAACCTTCTGGAAGCCTTCCCATACCCTGAATGCAGTCCTCATAGAATACTGTGTTCAGCTCGATTCCCTGCGCAAATCCAACACGAGCGTCATAGAGCGCTCTGGCTTCCTCTATTGTCCAGTCATATGTGGGTTCGAAGTAGAACTCGGCAAGATTCGGTATGTACCGTTTTGACCGACGCCGAGCAGGTGATTTTTCTTCTCCTTCTTCAGAGTGGACTGTCATAAGGAGCCTCGCTCCTTAGTCACATATGGACCTCTTAAAGCATGTGTCTGATTATCGGATTGAGCGCTGTTCACATCAATTCTGACGGGTCGACTCCTCTGGAAATCGCTTTCTCTGTCATCCAATCCATGAACTTCTCCGGTGGTACCTTCTCACCTCTATCAGGTCGTGCCACAAGTTGAAGAGCACCCTCAGGGCAGGATATGGCACATACGCCACACCCGACACAGCGATCTGTGTTTACGACGCTAATATCCTCAGGAACATCAAGTGCAGCAAATTGACATCTATCCACACATGTGCCACACCCTGTGCAAAGATCATCGTCGACCTCAATCATGAAGTCGGATTTGACGAATGCGTAGGGTCGTTCATGCTCTGTGAGTCCTCTTAGTACACCACAACAGCAGGTACAGCAGTTGCAGAGGTATGTCTGACCGCTCTGAATATTCATGCTGCAGTGAACAAGTCCAGCCTCCTCTGCATCCTTCAGGATTCTCAGAGCTCCCTCTTTGGTGACTACTTTCGTAAGCTCGTCGTCATCGTAGGCATGCTCTTTCTTGGGAGCAATCATGATACAAACAGAAGTCGGATAGCTGCAGGGCTCACCCATTAGTTCTTTCTGCCTCTTACAGATACACTCCCTTACACCCCAAGATTTTGCGGTTTCAATGAGATGCTCCGCCCTCTCATACGGATAGATTTCAAGGTCAGTTTCTACAGCCCTGTTGACAGGGATTACCTTGAAGATCGGAGGTTCAGTAGAGAACATGTCACCAACACCTTTCACTGTATTGTAATAGTCTTCATAAAGCTGGGCAAACTCCTTGTCCATTCTGCCCACCTGCTCTTCATATATTCCCACGGCAAATGGAATTAGGGCGTACCTTCTTCCAGTGCTGGAGTTCCAAGCCCGAATCTGGCCTTTACGTGCCATTGTTTCCAGCAGTTCCTTTAGAGACGCAGAGTCCCGGTCAAGTCGAGTACTCAGGTCCTCAATGGTTTCACCCATCAGCTTCATCTGGCTCGCCAAATCGGCCTCGGACTCCTCGAAAATCCACTTGAGCAGCTTGATGTGACTCCTATCTGGGACCGGGGGAAATCCATTTGGGATTTTGTCTAGAGTTGCAGCAAGTCTTTCGTATACTTCATCAGACATTCATGTGATCTCCGTTTTCATTCTTTTAGGGGCATTCCAAGGTAATTCCAAGAGGGCTTAGTTCCTCATTGACCTTTACTAGGGTTTCATTACAGCTATGACCTTTGCCCAACAGCACATGCGTCAAGGTCATTTGATATGGTGGCAGAAAGGGAATATCACTGGCGTTTAAAATGCTCTGGTATTCCTGTCTTATCTTCTCATCTTGGAGAAAGGCTTCCATTTGCGGTAGAGTGCTACCATTCTCCAGTAGCATGTTTCTGATCTTTTCGAGGAAAAGATCCTTTGGAACATTCACAGACTCTCCGTAGAGTCGTTTAACATTCTTCTCAAACCATTCACGAACTCGATCAACCCTGCAATACGGGAGGACCACTACCTCTTCTTCTCCATAGGGCATTACACGGACAAGGCTTCTCTTCTCCGCAGAGAATACAAAATCGGGTAGATTACTGAAGCCTACTTCTGAGATGTCCAAGCCTCTTTCTTGGAGTTCTTCATTTAATTTGGGTAGAGTGAAGGGGTGCCCTTCATCAATTCCTTCCTCGACCACTCGAACAAGGAAGGCAAAGGCCTCTCTGTTTTCTTCAGAGAGCTTCGACATATCATCTGAGAGTGTGTCGGGGAGCTTCAAAATAGTGCTTGGTAGTTCTCCCTCCTTGACAATATAGCCCTCAGATTCAGCCCATCTCACAAACTCATTCCAACTCAGAAATCCCAGCTCTCTCTCGTTAAAGCTTGGATTGAGTGAAGACATGACATACTTCACATTTCCAATGCCTGGTTTATTCCCTGCCTCTATTATTGTCTGGATTGCATCATGAAGCTTCCCGCCCATAATGCGTCTCATCTCAGTAATACTTCGAACCCGCTCTTGGCAATCTCCGATTTCAGGACAGTCCAATGATATTCTCCTGAAAGAATGTATGTCAGTATATTTGGTTGCCAGGTCAGTGAGCTCACTTGCCGTGATGATTGGATTACTTATGATCCAAAGACCAAGCCCGCGTTGCCGGATTGCTCCTGCGATGAGCTTGAAATCGCCATCACCTGTGATTATGACATAACAGGTTGTTTCAGGGTAATGGACCATATGATCCATGATATATGCGGCCATCTTGTAATCTGCAGCATTGTCTCTGCTGTCAGGCACGTGGATTACGTCGTAGCCTAGGTTATGTAGCTCCTCCGCCATTCGCCGTCGATTGGTCCAATCAGCAAAGGCGTAAGCCTTCACGACTTTTCCAGCTTCACGAATCCGCTCAGTCAGCTCTCTATGTGTGCCAAAGTCTTCATGGACGTTCTCGAAGTCCCAGAAGACAGAGAGATGATTTCTGGATTCAGCATCAGACATCAATTGCCACCAATCACGGAGCAGTAGTGGATTGGCCTATAAACACTACTGCACCGTTGGAATAGGTGTAACATGAACAAGTCATTTGTCAGGCTTCATGTGCATTGCATATCAAGTATCATCTATGGAGATAAGAAGATAAGAGAGGATGACTCTAGCCGACGCTCAAAACGCAGCAGAAGAGTCTGCAAAAAGGGCGGAAACAGACTTCTTTGAAGCGAACTCGATACTTGTCACCTTTATGAGGGAAGGAATGACATAGCACATAGCTACTCCATGCAGTCTATGTCCTCAGGAACACAACGAGTTTGACGATTCACGCAATCTAAAAACTGCTTGAATGTGATGCTTGGATATCCCATCTCATGGCGTCGTGTATTATCCAAAGAGAATGCCTCGTAGACTTCAAGCTCATGGACTCGGTTGTCCATTGCAGACTCAATGGCTTGTTCTCTGTCAGAATAGAATGTCCACATCGCACCACATCCCTCAAATCCCCAGACTCTCTGGGGTACTGGAGAGTCAGTGCTGGTCTGGTGTGGAGCTTTAGCCTTAGTGTGTTTCATCACGTTCCTCCTGCTTTGCGTCCTAGCTTTATACAGTGTACTTCGTACAGTAATAAGGTGTCAGCTAGAGGAGCTTTCTCCTCAACTTCGGGCAACAGTTAAGAACATCACATGTTCTTTTCAAAGCATGGACCTCGAACAACGCTTCAAACTAATCGCCGGAGTTGGAGAAGAGATAGTCACCAAGAAGGAGCTTCGGCAATTGCTGGAAGAGAAAAAGAATCCAATTGCTTATGATGGGTTCGAGCCATCAGGCATGGCACATCTTCCATTCGGAGTGTATCGACCACTCTTGCTGAAGGACCTCATCAAAGCCGGAGTCAGATTCAAGATTTGGCTTGCTGATTGGTTCGCATGGATCAATAACAAGATGGGTGGTGACCTAGATAAAATAAAGACTACAGGGGAATATTTCATTGAGGTCTGGAAAGCTGCTGGGGTTCCTAGCAACAGCGTCGAGTTCCTGTTTGCATCCGATGCGATGGACTCCATTGACTATTGGGAGAGAGTAGTGAGGATTGCAAAAGTCACCACTGTGGCTAGAGCAACGCGTGCATTGACAATCATGGGAAGAAGAGAGGGAGAGATGTCAGAAGTCGCACAGTACTTCTACCCTGTGATGCAAGCATCAGATATCTTTCACCTCAAGGCTGACATTACCCAGCTTGGCATGGATCAACGGAGAGCAAACATACTTGCACGGGAAGTCGGTCCAAAGCTAGGTCTTTGGAAACCTGTTGTGATAAGCCATCATATGTTGGTCAATCTCGAGGGAGCAATTGAGCCCGATGGACTTGATGAGGCGGAACGCGACTGGCATATGATACAGACGAAGATGAGCAAGAGCAAACCCTCTTCAAGCATATTTGTCCATGACTCACTAGATGAGATTCGTTCGAAGATAATGGGAGCATACTGCCCCCCGAAAGAAGTTGTTGGCAATCCACTACTTGATTATGCAAAACACATAGTCTTCAGGTCATTCGACTCCATGGTTGTGGAAAGAAAGCCGAAGTTTGGAGGAGACACCGAGTTCATAACCTATAAGGACTTGGAGAAGAGCTACATAGCTGGCGATCTCCATCCACTGGACCTAAAGAATGCCATGACCATCTATCTGGATAGGGCGGTTCGACCAATTCGAGAGCACTTTGAGAAGAAGGGAAGCGCTAACAGATTGTACGAACAGGTCAAGAGCTATCAGATCACACGCTAGTTCGCTCTCGGATTTGCATTCGCCCTGGTAAATGAATAGTGAAATCCATAGAAGCAATATGTTATCTGCATGTATCTCTACCCCCGAGGCATGTCAGAAGAGTCGAAGGAACTGATAATGCTGGATAGACGGGGAGATTTGTCTCCTCGAGTTGCATTCTTGTTCTCAATGATGGACAAAACACGCGAGCGACTCCTCCGGAGCGTTGATGGCCTTTCAGATGATGAGCTAGACTATTCTCCAGACATGGAAAATGTTGAAACAATTGGCACACTTCTCCTTCATATAGCAGGCGTAGAATGGTCATGGATCTTCGAGGATATCGATGGAGAGGAGATGGACTATGAAAAATGGAAGCATGCATTTGCTCTGAGAGAAGAGGGGCTCGCACAATTGACAAAGCAAGGTCTTCAGTTCTATATCGACCGACTCGCAGCGGTTCGGAGTCAAGTCTTTCTCAGACTAAGAAACCTAGACGATTCGAATCTTCACGTTCTAGTCGACGTGGGCAGCGCTGAAGTGAGCATTGAATGGATACTGTTCCATATTCTGGAGCATGAGGCCATGCACATCGGTCAAATATCGGTTCTAAAAAGGCTGGCAAAGACCAGTGGGAATTAATCTCAGAAATGCTTCGACTCAACTAAGAAGCAGGCCTCACTGCTACGCTAGAAATCAGAGGAATTCTAGACTTTGCAGTTGATGCCGCTATACAAGCAGGCAAGACAACTATGGACATTTTCTCGTTGCAGCTTGGAGAGTAGACTTAATGATTGATCCTATCATGAAGATATTGGACGTTGCACCACTGAAACCGATTATAACAGAAGCAGGTGGTGTGTTCACAGACCTAGATGGGACGCCGAAGCGCTGGGGGAGTCTTCTATAGCGTGTAATGAGATACCACATAAGCAAATAATGCAACTTTTGTAACAAATTCTGCGTGAATACTCCTCAGAAAACCTTTACAGTATTCATTTCCTACTGATGGGAGTGCGATGACTTGGGGATGATGAAATTTGAGAACATGTGCCAAGTGTGGTAAGGCAAACCTCCCAACCAGAAAATACTGCCTGCGCTGTGGTGCGTCACTCATTTCTACCGCAGAACCTGAAACCCCTAAGGCTACTCCGCAACCAGAGCCAGTAGCCCCATCTACTCCTACTAATCAAGTCAGCACTACAACAGAAGACAAATGGGTTAGACCGAGTGAGGTTTCGACTGATCGAGTGAGAAAAAGCGCACCAAAGATGAAATCAGAGCTTGAAAAGGCCCGAGAGGCATTCGCCAGAGCTGAAGAAGTAGGAATAGAAGAAGGTGACGAGGGGATTGTTGAAACCCGTATGCTCAGAGCAAGTGAAGTGAGAGAGTTATTGGAGTCTGCTGCAGAATACGAGGCTCAGGCTCCTCCAATGCCGACACAACCAGAAGCAATAGAACCTGGAGCTCCACCACAACCAGCGGCACCTGCCATACCCACACCAAAAGACCTTGAAGAGGGGATATTAGGCTCACAATCGTCGCTTGTAGATAAGCCGGCGCCCCCTGTGACACCTACACCACCACCAGAAACAAGTGTGCCTCCTGGCGGGCCACCCGCCCCTGCTGCTCCAGCAGCTCCCGCGGCTCCTGCTGCTCCTGCACCCAAGCCGAAGCCTCCTACTCCTAAAGCAAAACCACCTCCGACTACGCCAGCTCCTGCTCCAGTAACGGCACCACCACCGAGTGTGCCTGTTGCTCAACAGGTAATCCCAGAGGTAGAAGTAATTGAGATGAAGATATCCGACCCAGAATATCTCAAGGACAAGAAGATAAGCAGCACGCTGACAGACCTTAGGCATCTCCACCTTGAACTAAAGCAGGCAAATGCGGATCTTGGAACTGTATCCGCACATCTTGAGAATGATGTTCAGAATTGCAGAAATTCTACGGAAGTAAAGAGGATTCATTATGAGAGTATTCAGGAGCAGGCTCGTCTAGCAAAGGAGGAGTGGAGTGCTGCAGAGAAAGAATATCATGCTGCTCAGGATCGCCAG
Organism: Promethearchaeota archaeon; assembly: GCA_048939765.1. Classification (GTDB taxonomy): domain Archaea; phylum Asgardarchaeota; class Thorarchaeia; order Thorarchaeales; family Thorarchaeaceae; genus SMTZ1-83. Next base: position 88,084 of record JBHLPF010000002.1, on the reverse strand, counting down.
AAGAAAGAGATTTCGACCAGACAGAAGAGAATCGACAAAATCCAGAAGAACATAGGTAAGGCAGAGTCTACAGTTGAGAAGCGCGTTCGAGACCTCGATAAAGAGAAAGAAAAACAAGCAGCACAGGAAAAGAGCTAGCTCGTAAGTCCAAAATAACGTTTTATCAAACAAAACGTACCATTTTGATGAATTGACAGACGAAGAATCAGGCTTGGTGAAACTAGCAGTCATTGGAGCAATCGATGCAGGCAAAAGTACGCTAATCGCCAAATTGGTTTCTGGTACTTTTATTGACTCATCCGAAACAATGGGTGTAGATATTGCTACTTGGATGATCTCAGTTGATGAATTCACCTCAATTGAAGCATCGTTTTTCGAGTTCGATGAGCATGAAGAATTCAAGTTCTTTGAGGCAGCTGCGGTCACAAGAGCGAAAATTGCATTGATTGTCTTCGACTGCTCATCTTTCGAGTCATTATTGGCAGTTGAAGAGTGGGTAGGAATGGTCTCCAATATGTCACGCAGCAGGAAGCTCTTTGTCGGAACCAAACTGGACCTCTGTGAGGATGTGGACTATGATGCCATCCATGATATCACATCACGTCACGGAATTGACTTCTTGCTTGTGAGTTCAAAGGAGGGGACTAACATCGGCACCCTGGTCCAACGATTGAGTGAGATGGCTCAGCAATTGTAAGCGGATATGACTAGCTTCACCACCTGCTCACAGGACTAAGTTCTGAAGTGACTCTAGTTGGTGAGCCAGACTGGTAAAATGGAGCTGAATATCGGAGGTTTCAATTTTGGAACAAGTTATAATACCTGATTGGCTTCGAGCGATTGATATTCTGGTGGGTGCACTTTCGATTGCACTGTGTAGCTTTGTGCTCATAGGGTTGGTACCTTCCAGCGTGGCAATATTCATTCTTCTGATAATAACACTGTTCATGGTAGGGCTTGCTAGATTTGCTAGAGCTGCTGCTGTAAAGGCCAAGGGGACATCACGGCGTGCGATGAATCTAGGTGCAGGGATTCTTGGGATTGGAGCTGCTTCGCTGCTCATATTCAACATTCAACTACCTGAAGAAACTATTTTGATTCTACTTGCAATCGCATGGATGATAATGGGACTGGCGAGGATTTCTATTGGATTGATTGAAAGGGACGTGCCTCTTTGGGCACGAATACTACAGATTGTGGTTGGTCTGACTACTGTGGCCCTTACGGGTGTGGTTGTAATGTTCCCTGTAGCTGATTTCTCAACTATTCTGCTATTTCTTCTAATCACCATCATTGCGAATGGCTTTGCAAGAACCTCAAGGGGCTACGTCGGAGTCTAGCAGAAGCTAATCCACAAAAACGGATGGTTCTAGAATTGCATCTTCTATAGCTGCCTCTTCGATTCTAATGAAGGGGTCTCGAAGCCAGCTTATTAATCCCCAAATGGAAGGGACAAGAGAGATTGTCATGAGGATTATTGAGAATGTGATGACCGTTGCGTAGTCGATTCCCATTGCTCCGAGTACGAGCAAAAGAATCCCCTCCCTCACACCAACCCCTTGGATTGAAATCGGTACTGTTACAAACATTGCAGTTATTGTTACAGCCAAAGCTACAGAAATCCAAGGAAGCTGGATATCTAGAGCTCTTGCCAGCAGCACACCCTGGATTGTATAAAGCAGCCAAGCCCCACCAGCTAGCATGAGGGCTACGAACAGTGATTTCCACCCTGCGAGGCGGAGGGATTCGCTGATCCCAACACTATGCGTGCCAGGGATCCCTTTCTTCTTCAATCTCCGTATCCGCACTCCTATCAGCCACGGGGAAAGCAAGAATTTCAAAGCTCTGTAAGTGACATAGCAAGCGAACAGAAAGATAGCTACAGACCCAATTACAGCCAATGCAAAGAGAAAATCAATCTCTAGTATTGCGAGTATGGCAATTGTGGTTACCAAATAAGGGACAAAAGATGCAATGACGGCATCTAGAAACACACTCATTATCGAGCGCTCAGTTGTATTACCTCTACCCTTCAAATATGGAACTCTAACGAGGTCACCGAGTGCTCCGGGCAGTGCGAAGCTCATCATCTGGGCGATGCATAGACCATCAACTGCTTCCAGAACATCTAGGCGCAAATCCAGCGCGGATGTGGTTACATGCCACCGAGCTCCCTTCAAAATCATAACCGGCACAACCAATGCTGCCGCCAATAGAACAGAAGCTGCATCAAGTGTTAGTGCCAATCGGGCAACCTGTGTAAAGTCAATACTATACAAAAGAAAAATGAAAAGGATGATTCCAATGAAACGAATCATGTGACGCGCCAGATTTCTTCGTCTCATAGAATCTTCACCTATTCGCATTAGTCAGTTGAATTCTATCTCTGTAGCACGTGGACACAGACTTGGTGGAAATATGAGTGCTGTTGTGTGTAAAACAAAATTGGGAATAAACTACTGATAATCTCATCGGGCGTGGAGTAGAAGTGGATACCTCATAATCCCTGCGTTCAAGGTCTTACACTGGATGCACTCCTATGTACGTCTTGCTCGATTTCAATTCAAGATAGAGGCACTTCCTCAAATTGTCGCTCTGGAATGAAACACCTTATCTCGTATCCTCTCTCTTTTCTAGCTCAACAGATTTCCTCTCCTTCCCCCGACATTGCTTTAATAGGCTTCATTTCTTTGCCAATTCCATTGAAGCAAAAGAGGATGTTCTGGTTGCTAGGCGATGAGCCACGAAAGCTCAATGAGAGATTGATCACCATTCTCTTCCTCTTTGCGCTCTCGCCTATTGCACTATGTCATTTATTCGGCTTCTCGCAAATCGTTCTGGCTCCAGAAACCCTTCTTTTGGGACTCATCATGCTTCTGTCAATAGGCATGGGAGTGAACAGCACACTCGTGGCATATTCACTAGTGAATTATCTGCAGGAGAGAGATTTCAGAGACCTTGCTCTCATGCTAATTGTGATTGATGGCATCATCTTCATGCTATTTCATCTCGTCACAAATCCATCATCAGTATCTTGGTCATCATTTGCCGACCGAGAAAGAAACCGAACCATCATAACTGCGTTCGCATTCATTCTTATTCCATTCCTATTATTTGGCTCAATAGAGAAGAAATCAATGGCGACTAAGAGGCAGGAGATTGCTTCTGTAGCCTGGGGACTATGCTTGATTCCCTTTGTGCTATTCTGGTTCCTTCTTAGTCCCGAGCCAGTATTCATCACGTCTCCGACCGGAGAAGGACTCTCAGGGATTACACCGCTGGCATTGGTCATCCTCTTTGTGGCTTTGGCTACAATCGCAGGCATGCTAGCAAAGAGTTATTTTGCGTGGAAGAAGGAGAAAAGCCGCATCACACTTGCCTACTTCTTTGCACTAATCCTCTGGGTCAGTTCTATTATGACTTTCGCAGTGCAAACTAATCCATTTCATCTGGCAGAACTACTCTGGTTCTGGGGAATTAACGCGGGTTTCGCAATAATAGCTGTGGCTATGCTCATCTCCAATATAATCGAGCCGCGCAGGGAATTGGCAGAAGCTGTGAGAATAAGAACAGAAGAGCTTGAGCAAGCCAAGAGAGAAACTGAGTTCTATCTCAATATCTGGGCCCACAAAGTAGGTAACCTTCTTCAAGGGATGACAACGTATCTTGATCTGTTCTCGGCGTCAATCGATCCTGATTTCCTCTCCAAGCCCCAAGAAACTGCAAAGGACCTATCCGGCGAGGCGATAGTAATCAATAGACAAGTTGCAGCATTACTAAGAGTAAAGGAGAACGAGGTTTCCAGAACGTGGCCAGTTCACCTGTCGAACATGATCAAAAAGGCTTATGATGAAGTAGTTGACACACTTGGGGCAAATCCTGATGGTCTTATCCTAGAAGGCAACAGCAAGACGCAAGTCATAGCTGACGACTTTCTTGATTTGGTCTTCATTTGCCTCTTTAGATTCATTCTACGCAATCTCCATTCCGATGATCCCCTAAAATTGAATATTGCATCTCACAAGGACAGAGTCCAGATCATTATCGCCTGCAAAGGATTGACTTTGCCTAGTGACGCTGAGCTTGCCATAACAAGTGGAATTATCCCCGATAGAAAACATCTGGGACTTGAAATTTTCACTGCGAAAATCCTAATGACCTATTATGGTGGGAGCATCGAATTCCGGAAAATTGGTGAAAATGGAGCCCACTCATTCGTCTTGAGCTTCAAGCCGCTGCGCAGATAGTGAGCTGCCTGCAGGCAAGTTTGTGGTGCAAACCACTATGTGGTTCAAAGAATATCCACTTCTTATATTCGTTCAATACTTGTCGGTTCCTGTGAAATAACATGTCACAGTCAGGTAACTCAATACAAAATAGATATGATGGGAAAACCTTGAGTGGCGCTTCCTTCTTGATTGGAGGCGTTCAATGGTTCCTGGGAATTCTTGCTGCGGAATCATGGCATGATGGATATAGTAGTCGCATCGATTATGTCAGTGAGCTGGGAATTGGACCAACCGCCTGGCTCTATAATCTATCAGTTTTCATTCTGGGCGTTTTTGTCTTTGCCGGAGCGTTCTTCCTAAATAGGTGCCAAGAGAGAAGACTCCTACCAGCTTTGCTGGCTATGACTGGAGTTGGTGCAATGGGAGTAGGCATATTCCCCGGCTACCTTCAGCCAATGCATAGCATATTTACCTTGATCGCGATTCTCTTTGGGGGATTAGGAACGATTGCTTCATACTCCTATCAGAAAGCTCCAATGTCAATCGTTGCGCTCATACTTGGACTCATGTCACTTTCATTGACAATAGTCTTTTTCCCGTACCTCGGCCTTCCGTCTGGTTCGACAGTGACTTTCTTCGGAATGCCAAAGGGATCAATGGAACGCTGGGCTATCTATCCAATTCTAGCATGGATAATTAGCTATGGCGGTTATCTTATTGGGACATCTCAAGAAAGATTACTAACAGCATGATGTCTTGGATATTGCGAGAGCGATAACTCAGAATACATTAGAAATCTGAAGATAGGGCAAAGCCCTTCTTCAGACGCTGTTGCTTCTAATAGACTCATGGAGGGGGCCAATCTAGAGGAATGTTTGAAGCGAGAGTTCTTATCAGTTCCTTTGTCGTCTTGTCGTCAAATCTGCAACTCTCCCAGACCTTTTGCTCAAACACTAGATTATCTCCGTCCCTAATCGAGAATGTGAGCACTGCAGCATTAGGGAGCGCTCTTTCTGAACAGTTCTCCAAGTCCCATATCTTCTGCTTTACCAACTCCTGTATGAATGCGGCCAGCATATCATCAGAAAACGCAATCTCTCTCTTTTTTGCGGCCTTAGTTTCTTGCTTGATATCGATTGGTGTTCCTTTCGGTATCTTCCAATGTACGATCTTATCAGAGGTCACAGTGATTCTGAGTCGCGAATAATATGCAGTATGTCCAGATTGGTATTCAAATATGAAGTTCGCCAAGTCAGCTTTTCCTTTTATTAAATCCTTAAGGTGGTTCCTCAATTCTTTCTTAGTATATGTCACGGACCTCTACCTCAGCCTCAGTGGGTCATTGACGCATGTCAAAGAAGGCGGGTTGCATAATAAGCTCATTTGCGATAAAATGGAGTCCAGAGAAATAGAAGTTTGAAGGAGGGCGTTGCAGCCCTACCTTCAGAGACTGTTGGTCTAGATACACCTGTGAATGACTTCAGGTCCTGCTTCCTCGAACTCCTTTCTGGAAACCCACATCTTCTGGAAGGTCTTCAGCGAGGCGAGGATGCTTCCACCAATCCAGACAGAGTACTGTCTCTCGGGTGGAGCAATGATTCTGACCTCGATGTTCTCTGGGACTAGCTCGGTGATCTCCTTGTGGAGTCTCTCCTTGAGTCCTGGAAACATGGTCGAACCGCCGGACAACACAACATTGGCATACAGGTCACGTCGCAGGTCGACGTCACATGCCTTGATTGACTCAACAATGTGGTCGTCTAGAGGCTGGGTGTCAAGACCGATCGCGCTTGGGTTGAAGAACAACTCTGGTGCCTGGAACCTTTCTGCACCTACAGTGATTACCTCACCATCCGGTAGCATGTATGGTTTGTCAACACCTGCCTTGTCGGCAACGGTTCGTTCTCTCTCAGGATCAAGGGCTACATAACATAGCTTCTCCTTGACATCTCTGACAATCTCTTTCTCTGCACCGCTTACAAAGGAGTAACCCCTCTGTCTAAGCAGTCTACGCAGATACTCGGTGATGTCACGGCCTGCGAGGTCGATCCTCTTGATGGCGTGTGTGATAGCAAAGCCCTCGTAGATTGGGACAATGTGCGTCACACCATCTCCAGAGTCAATAACTAACCCCGTCGTTCTTCCGGACGCGTATAGCGAAAGCACTGCCTGTGTGGCAACGTACACTGCTGGAACACCAAAGTTGTCGAACATCACTGACGCCATTCTCTCACGGTTCTCACGTGGGTTGAATGGTGCTTCAGTCAGTAGGACTGGGTTCTCACTCGGGTCTACCTTGAGGTCATTATAGAACGTGTAGCTCCATATCTTCTCAATAGCGTCCCAGTCATCAATCACACCATGTGTGATAGGATAGACCAGTCGCAGAACACCACGCAGGTTGATGGCTTCCTCACCGATGTAGTAGTCTCTGGTATAGTGGTCAACATCGGTCATGATTGATTCATATCTTGGATATCCAATCAGTGTGGGCCAAACACTCCGTGGCTGATCTTCGCCGGCGTATCCGTTCTTGCTAAGGCCAGTGCCGTTGTCAATGACAATGGGCTTCGCGCCAAGAAACTCGTCTTCAGCCATTTTTTTCGGTCCTCTTTTTCGGTTAATGAGTAGATCTCAGAACCTAGATTCTAACTCAGAGTTCATGGAACTCTAGGCTGATGTACAGTTGTCTTCCGACCATATTTAAGGCTATTCTGTCTTGGTCTCTTTAATTCAAATAGAAGTCTAAGGTATATTCGATTGATACGAGATATACATAGGTCTTATATGTCTGACGCTTTTACTAGCTTTAAAATGCCTCTCAAATGGCCATATATACATCATTAAGCATAGTTTTGTATTAATTATCAGTGTATAAAACACCATTACATAGACGGAATATATATATGATATATGTTTTTGAGTTAATGTGGCGCGAAACGATGTTCTGGGAAACAGCAGACACGGTCATCAGTCGGGAGATTCAGATAGACGCCAGGAGAATAATCCTGGACCTTCTGGAAGGGGGCCCAAAGACAGGGATAGAACTGCGAGAGGCAATCAAACGCTTCAAGCAGACTCAAGAGATGGATAGGGCAAGAGATGAGAAGCGCAAGCTCACCAAGAAGCAGATACAAGCGATTAATGTCACCGATCCACATCTGTATCATAATACGAAACATCTTGAGAACCTCCAGATAATCACTAGCAGGAAGAGTTCACGAATTCGACTCTTTGGTTTAGTGCCATGGGCTATCCAACCAGTGAGAAGAGTACTAGGAATAACACGACCGGTTGCTCTCATAACCTCGATGTCACGTCCAGAAGATCAGAGACCGTTCATCACATGGCTAAATGACCAGAAAGATTTCGATGTCAGAGTTCTTCATGTCATTGTTGAAGACAGGACTTTTGCTAGAGGCTCATCAAGAGACCTGGCACGATACCTGCCTGAGAAGGCTGAACCAAAATGGGAGATACAGTGGCATGATTTGCCTGTCGACTCAGCAGGCAACTATGACACGAATATTCCAGGTGATGTCATGCTCACACAGCGGGAGATTGAGAACATAATAACAGACAACATCACACAATATGACCTTGTTATTGATCTCTCAACAGGACCTCCTCTGATTGTGCTTGCACTCTCACTATTGGCTATGCATTACTCACTGAGTGCTATATTTGTGAGGCACAAGGATGGAGACAATATCATAACCAGAGTGTTGCCAAGGGGTTGAAGCATTAATGACAGACGGCCGTGATCTTTCATGGGAGCCGATCGGGCTTGAAAGGACCCTAAAGGTAATAGCAAAGACTGTCAAAGATGTCGAAACGACAATACCTTCCAACAGCACACGAATGCTACGTAAGACCAGGAAATGGGGTCGACAGCTCTCCCAAATCATTGAATCCCTGCACATGATTCGGACTAGGCTTAGACCTAGAATTGAGAAGGCATTAGGCGTTTCAATAGTAGAGCCGGAACTTCTGCAGGTTGCTATGTTCCAACCAAGTACCAAGAACCTGTTCAGTGAAATGGAGGTTCATCTTGTCAATGACAAAAGGTGTCCACTTGAGAATGAAGACTACGCGGTACTTCTGTCCCTTAGTGAGATGGCTCAATCATTAGCACTTGTGGGTGATGCGGCAATTTCAATGGCGGTGTTGCATCATATTTGGACTCCTAGAGCTGTAGATGTAGGTACATTGACTCAGCGGCGGGCTGACGTTGTGAGCAATGAGCATCTGGCGAAAGTCTGTGACTCATGGGGCCTCTATGAACAACGTATCCATTTTGACCCAGATAGTCCTAGTAAGACTGAGATGGACCACGATAAGGGAACCCTTGTGGAAGCAATCTATGGCATTGTCTACATTGAACATGGGTTCAAAATGGTCAAAGCGTTGGTACCTGCTATCATGGGATGATAGGCAAATTGCTCTAGGCTTCTGTCATGTCATATTCATTGCGCAAATCCTTTGCACCTGGAATTGCAGAGAACATCTGAAAGAATCTCTTACGAATACCGGCTGCGTCTTGGGGGTCGGAGTAGACACGAACTGCCGGCGCTGTATGCTTCTGTTTATTGAGGATCTGCATTAGGGGTTGGCCCTCTTCGATGGAGTCAAGAGTCACTGTATCAAGGCTGCTACCTTCTCCTCCTACCAAAAGAGGAATCTTGCCGAGGATATCTTCGCCCAGCTTAGGATTCACAACATCAACAATGACTTTTCCGATATCTCCAGCAACCTCCGATTCAATATCTATTAGTTTCTCAATATCTGTCAGAGTTGCAAGTAATGCATCTCTCGAAGCTTCTTCAAATGATGAGAGGGACCTTGCTAGGACCACTTTGAACATCCTCCTGTGTCTGATTCTCCGTGCATAGTCCCTCACAAATTCAATCCCAGAATTCTTGAACCACAGATAGAGGTCAGCATCAGTCATTCGCGTGAAGAGTCCAAAGCATTCAGTTCTAGAGAGGTCTTCCTCTTGAAGCCGGAAGTAGGTGGCCTTAGATGTTATTGCTTCTGCCAGCTTCACAGCATGATGAAGATAGAGGTCGCTGAACATCCAATTCCTACTCATAATTAGCGACTCCAGAGAATGGAGGGCTTTTAGCATGAACGCTCTTTCATAGTTGCCATCTCGATTTCTGACAACTCGGTTGGTCAACATAACACGCTCAGCGGGAAATATGCCAAGCTGGACTCCACTGAAATGAGCATCTCGAATCAGATAGTCTGTCTTGTCAATATCCAAAGGATGGTCAAGAAAATCTGACAGCAGCATCCAAACAGGATCTTTTGCTTTTCTTCTGAATACATCGACAACAATTCTTGGTTCGATACCATGATCCTTCAATATATCTGAGAGACTACTATGCTTGATAAGATACTCACCCAAATCCAAATGATCAATTCCAGCCCAACTCTCCAATGCATACTCAATAGTGTGTGATGTTGGAGGATGGCCAACATCATGAAGAAGCGCCGCCGCACGGAATACTCTCTGCTGGTAGTCATCCAATAGGTCGGAAAGTGGGTGAAAACATGCGTCATCCAAGTCATCGCAATAGTTGACGACTCGTATGCATTTCTGCGCTAAGAAATTAGTTCCAATGCAGTGAAGGAAACGAGTATGCGTTGCCCCGGGATACACCAGATGAGCCGGACCGAGTTGCTTCACGAAACGCAACCGTAGCATCTCAATGCTTGACAAGATATCCAACTCCCAGGGTGCAAAAAGGATAGCACCATGCACCGGATCCTGGATTGCTTTCTGCCGAGTGTGTTTTTCTTCTACAGACCAAAGCCGTTTACGTCGTTCTATCTTACCTTGGATTTCATCCCAAGCAGCACCTTTCTTGGACTTGGCTTCCAAAATGGTGTGCTCACGAAAACCTGTCAGTCGAATCAATTCAGCCATTTCTGCATCAAGGTCTTGGATGGCCGCACTATCTCCACGTATAATCTCCTTTCACCTGCGTATTCCATAGTCCCCCGTTATTTAAGCAATGACTATGATAGAGAGCATTTCACTCGGGGGAGAAGTCCCTGGATCTCTTAACCCTCTCACGCGCGGCACTATACTCCAGTGTATTCTCGCGCGCCATTGCCTCACAATACTCATCAGGAGTGCAATAACCCCACCCTCGCAGGGTCTTGCACCACGGGGCTGATCGCACCTTATAGAAAGGAGGGTCGATGAGGTTAGCAACGACTAGAAAATCTGCGACTATCTTTATCCGGTTGTTCTTGAATGCTTCCTGAATGCAAGGTGGTGCACGTTCGATAATCCTTGGGTTTATCCGAAACAGTCTGCTCCAAAGAAGACACCTTTTGGCAACATAGAGAAAATCGCACTTAGGACAAAGACTTGCGTGAATTGAGAGTCTGCATAATTCATTTCTACTCTCCTTTGTCAGTCCTGATTCACGCAGCAGATGAAACTTGATGTCTACAAACCACTCGGGTGTAAAAGCACCAAATTCATCTATGAACGATTGGATCTCAGATTGGACTTCATATTCTGTAGAAGTCCAGTATTCCTCAGTAAGGAGTGGTTTTCGCGTTTTCTCAGCCATCATATATTCATCTTCATATCCCGCAAAGGTCATCTTAAACGCATCAGTTGGATTGAGCGATCCGGCTGAAAAGATTCGAAGCTTGTTGGAGCAACTCTTAAATCAGGGAAACGGAGTTTTTGCTTCACAGCGCCTCTTCTCACGAGGTCAGTGCCAGATGACCAAGCTTAGCTTACTAACCGAGCACTCCTTCAAAGAAGGAGTCACATCACTCGAAGTTGTAGATCTCACGGGCAGTGGAAGAGCGAATGTTGTGGTATCCACTATGAACGGGGATCTGCGGGTCTTTGAGTTGACAAAAGGTAAGAGGCCAAGGCTTGAGGAGATAGCAAACACAAGCGACCTCCCACCAGTAGCTGCATTGGATGTTGGAGATGTTCTGGGAAATGGAACCCCTGACTTTGTTGTAGCAGGGCTTGACAACCAGCTCCGGCTGCTTGTGTTCATGGACAACAAGCTCCAAGTGAAGAGCTCCATCCCTGTAGGAGCCATTCCTACCTCGCTGGTAGTAGCAAATGTGCTTAGTGACAAGAGCGCAGAAGTCATAGTATCTACAACTGACCAAGCCCTTAGATGCTACGGATGGTTTGACGTGGTTCTGGACAAGCTGGCCCACAAGGTAGTCGATAATCCTGTTCTTTCTATGCGAAGACTATCAATAGAGAATGTTCCCTACAGCAGATTTGTTTTCGGGGATGAGACTGGCAACATCTTCGTGTATCAATATGCGGATGATAGGCTTCATGAAGTATGGAGGATGAAGGTGGGAAAGGAGGTCTATCATATTGCCACTGGTAATATTGCAGGCGGAAGATATGACGAGATTGTCTGTGTGTCAGACAAGCGTACAATCACACTCCTAAGAGTGGAACAACAGACTCTGGAAAAAGTTCTTGAAATTAAAGCCCCGGCTCCGGTGACAGCAGTGAGAATGGGTAGAATACTTAAAGACACCGCTGCGGGACAGATTCTCCTGAGCTTGCTGGACTCCACAATTCTCTTGCTAGGTTTCAATGGGATTGAGCTTGTTGAGGAGGCTGCTCTAAAGACCGCCTCAAAATCTGCTGAGTCGCAAGTAGCTTTTGGTGATGTTACTGGGGATTCAAGAAATGAAATTGTACAGGCAATAGGGAACAAGATCTTCCTCATCAAGATTCAAGATGAGTGACATTTACAGCGCTGGCATGAAGACTTCGTTTGGTTGTAGCACTTCAATCTTTTTCACTGAGGTCTTGGATTTAATGCGAGGAACTACTTCGGTTTCAAGCCAATTCTTTACACTTGCCCGTGCCATCTCGATATTCTCTGCCTCTGCATTCATATCAAACCTGATGAATAAGTTATAGGGCTCCCTTTCAGACACATCTTTCTTAATCATCGCCCAGAAGGCCTTGGAACCAGCAGGGATGTCGATTCGACCGAGGATTTCCGACCAGGATTTACCTTCCAATCTCTTTGACACTATGGCCAGGTCCCTTAATTCTGGGAGCTCCTTTAGCGCATCAAGAACTAATTGGCCCGAGGTCTTTGTATCCTTAATCTCTGCGAACTCCGCTATCAGGTAATGATCAGCTCTGAACTTAGGCATGAACATTGGCTCCATCAATATGATGAAGCCGCCTGTCGGCGCTCCGCTCTTAAATGTGATGGCCCTGAGGCTCATCACTCGTAGTAAGAAGATCTCGCTTATAGTGATAGAATCGGTAGGCTGCAGTTAAGAGACCCATGATTGTCACGACTATAAGACCCCATATGACAAAGCTAAGCATGGCAAAAATGACCAGTGTGAGTAGACGCTCTGACCTCGCGCCTAATCCCACATCAAGGTCCGTCACTCCCAGACTTGCTGCGCGTGACCTGCTATAGCTGGTCAGGAGCCATCCGGTTATGCAAACAAGCACCCAGAGTGGAATTGAAATTCCAGCGAATGATGATGATTCAAAAGCCACAGCGATGGCAAAAAGTAGGATTGCTTCAGATACTTTATCCATGAATGAGTCAGTAAGTGCTCCTGCTTTTGAAGTCAGATTCCCCTCTCTTGCTACTACTCCATCAACACCGTCCAGAAATCCTACGAAAAACACTAGCAACCCATAGATAGGCTGGGAATTCATAATGGTCAATACAAGGAAAGCGAGAAGAGCCATCAGGACTGTGAGGTAGGTGATCGAGTCAGGTTTCACATTACGCTTCACAAGCGGTTTTGCGACCGCAGTGACAGCACTTCTGAAAATGCCTCTAACTCTGAATTTGCTTGGTGAGATATCATACACTCTCCTTGGTAATGATTTTGCTGCCAAACACAATAGCATCCTTGACCTGAGTTCTCGCCTTGACTCGGGCTGAATTGAACAATAGGCAGTTTTCGATAGTGACCTCTTTGGGAAGTCTTGTATCATGCTCCATGCTCACGCTCGGACCAATCCTACATCTCTCTCCAAGGCTGCATGCAGGACCTATGAATGCTGGCCCAGTTATGGTCACACCGGATGCAATGAGTGTTCCCGATGAGATTTCGAAAGAATCGCCTATCTCAATGGTATCACCAGGTGGGACAATGATACAGCCCTCGATTGGCTCGACCTGTTCAGACAGAATCAGCTCCATTGCACGAAGAAGGTCTGGGAGCGAGTCGATATCTGCCCACTTCCCAGCCACTTTAGCTGCATAAACATTCATTCGTTGAGATATCATTTGATTTATGGCTGCTACCACGGTCTTCTCGCCTGATGCATGAGCAGCTCGAAAATGACTGATTGAGGCCGGATTGGCCGCCACAAGCATAGCACTGTGATGAACCGAATTGAACTCCATCAGGGGCGTTCCTATGCCAGCAACCAAGCCACCATCACGAATATACGTCGGGGATTCATTGGACGACTCCGATGTTACACTGATTGTCAGCATGCGAGAGTTCCCACCACTCTCATGTGCCTTTATGAGTTGTTCGACTATGGATGGCGAAACAACATAATCGACTGGGCATATCAGGAATGGTTCATCATCATAATCATCGAGGACTGTAGATAGAGTATGAAGAGGGCCCCTCTCGATTGATGAAACCTGAACCGCCTCTATGTGCGTGGAGTAGGAATTAGCGACGTCATGCAAGTGCTTCGTGAAGAGGTCATGTTTCCAACCAATCCCCACATGTATAGAATGTACTCCAGACTCAACCAAAACATCAAGTAGCCGTGTTAGAATTGCCTTGCCTGCCAAAGGGATGAGTCCCTTAGGTATTGAGTCACTTAGGACACCCATTCGCGAACCACGGCCAGCAGCCAGAATTACTGCGTGTATGCATATTCCTCCTTTCACCCAGCCAAATAGCATGGTTCATATCAGTGTTTGTAAGGAAAGGAGATGGTAACTAATCTTGACATCTAGAGTCCTTACTGTCAAGGATGAGGAGGGCTGTGACCCCGTTATTCAGGAGGCAGTAAGAGTCATTCAGGAAGGTGGGCTGGTAGTCTATCCGACGGATACGAGCTACGGCATTGCCTGTGACCCCATGCAAGAACAGGCACTTGAACGCTTGATTGCAGCAAAGAAAAGAGATAGGGGAGTCGGGGTCCCGCTTCTATTTTCAGACATTCGCCAATGTGAGAGGTATCATCACTTTGGAAATCTAGAGAGGGTCTTAACACGACTCTTCTGGCCTGGCGCATTGACATTAATAGTGACGGTAAAGGACACAATTCCAGACTATATTACTGGCGGCAGAACATCCGCAGCGATAAGAGTCCCCGATCATTTCATTCCACGAAGGATTGCCAAGGAATTAGGAGTGCCAATAGTTGGCACAAGTGCAAATCTGAGCGGCGGCGAATCTCCCTTTACAGTATCCTCAGCAAGAGAGCAGTTGGGAGATGAGGTGGACCTCTATATTGATGGCGGACCATCCTCTGCAAATGCCAACTCAACAATTCTGGGAGTAGAAGAAACTGGAACTGAAGGGCCATTGAACATTAGGGTCTATCGAGAGGGGAGTCTGAGTGTGGAGAGGATAACAGATAGCCTTAGAATTGATTCAGATGCATTGCGACTCTGGACAAATCGTATCATCTATCCAGAAATGTGAGGCGAACGGTCTGCACAATTACAATCTACTTGTGGGTTGCCCTAGAGATCGGGAAAGAGCTGCAAAATCCGAAGTACAGTACTTCATTGGCGACCTCTTGGAAGATGCCGAGCTTAGAGTGTACCAAACACCAATCTCTGGCCTGCTTGCCGCATTAACTACTCTAGATCCGTTTGAGGTTGTTCACAGATTGAAGGAGTTCGCCCTAGAAAACGCCTATCAATTTCGATTCGCGATCCGATTCACACCAATTGAGAAATGTGTATCAACATCAATAGAAAACATAGTGAATGCAACAAAGGAATTGAGCTATAAGATAGATGAGAGTGACTCATTCAGGGTGACTGTGAGGCGGCGCCATACTGAATTGGAACACATGGAGATAGTGAATGCTGCGGCTGCTGTGATTTCCAGACGGGTGAACCTGGACCAGCCTGATAAGACTGTGTGGATTGAGATCGTGGGTGAATGGACAGGGGTCTCTATTCTAAGCCAAAATGAGGACATTCTCTCGATTATGACCATGCGAGATGATATGTTTTAGTTCTGAGTTACGCTTCAAGGGCAACCATGGATACCCTGCTTATCACACAGCCTGAAAGAGCCTGATATCTTGCTTCAAGTGATTCTGAAGTTGAAACCGCAGTGATTTCGGCGTCATTAATTCCAAAGTGCATCATTATGAGCTGCATCCGTTCCTCTGTGGGAGCAAAAGGGTGCTGAACTACAGGCCCAATCTCATCGATGAGGTAGTCAACGTGACGCTTCAGTTTACTTTCATCTGAGGCCAAGACAACTGCAGCAATGGATGTTGTTTCATCATTGACGCCTAGCTTGTCTAATGCAACTCCGATTTGATGTTGACCCGAAGTATAGAGTAGTATCTCAACGGCAAGGTTTCTTGAAATCGCATAATTTCCCTTCCAAGCATTCAACGCATTTTGTGCAGCTGAGAGAAGGTGCAACGCTCCAGCTACAAGAGTCGAATCAAGCAGTTGTACTGCCATAATTCCTTCAATTTGCTCAGACGACAAGGAAACAATTTCCTCCCTGTTCAAGCAGCTGACATTGGCGAGTTCCCCAACGGCTACATGAAAGACCTCATCCTTATAGGTCAGTGTTTCCAGGCGCACATCCATCCACACTTCTATACTTTAGAGCCTCTTGATGAAATAGTCTGCGACAGTGGGCTGGAATCCCACCTCGAAGACGAGCTTATTGCGAATTTGCTTGAGGTCCATTGAAGGATCTTCCTTCTTGAACACCTTTACCAACGCAATGATTGACTCCCGCATTTCCCAGGGATATACTGTCCACCTCTCGGTCTGCACCATGAAGAAATCTGGTTTGACTCTCGACCAAGGTTTCCAGTGTAGGACTGCTGTCTTCACGTCGGCCGCTCCCAAGTCCTGAACATGTTCGATTGCATGATAGAGACTGTCTCCTGTGTCGGCGACCTCATCCACCAGCAATACGCTCTTGCCCTCCATTGATCCTGTGATGGGTTGGGTGATTTTAGGCTCGCGTCCTTTCTGACCTACGTCACTGTAGTATTCAATGCGGATATTCTGGAGACTATCTGCATACAGGACATCGGAAAGCACCCTGGCTGGTATCCAACCACCTCTTGCTATTCCTACCACTACATCAGGCTTGAAGCCGCTCTCAACAACACGTTCCGAAAGCTGAAGCGTGAGATTGTAGACGTCATCCCAAGTGAGAATTAGATACTCCATTCTACTCCATAACCCCGCACGGGCTTTGCAGCTCAGTGTACTTCCTCCATATTAACAGTACTGCTGAGAAACTCTTCAGCGCAACGTAGATTTAGGGGGGAGATACTCGTCACTCATTGTGAATAGATATGAAACCGGACATTGTCCTCTCCCACATCGCTCAACTTGCCACGCTTGCGGGACATACTAGCGCGCCAAAGACAGGAGAAACGCTGAAAGAGTTGTCTATAATTGAGGATGGAGCTGTTGCCATTCAAGATGGGAAGATTATAGCGGTTGGAACGACTAAGGAAGTCATGTCGAGCCTCAGTGACGAGCCTAAACTCCCACCAATCGAGTTTCCCAATATGCTAGCAATTCCAGGTTTCGTCGACAGTCATACGCATCTAGTGTTTGGAGGCTCAAGAGAGAATGACTTCGCCATGAAGCTTGCCGGCAGGACCTACATGGAGATACTGGAGGGGGGCGGAGGCATATTGAACACCCTGAAAGCGACTCGATCAGCGTCTGAAGACGAACTCATCTCCAATGCGTTCTCATATGCTGAGAGTATGCTTGCATCTGGGACCACAACAATTGAGGCCAAGAGCGGCTATGGACTCGATGTAGAGAATGAATTGAAGATGCTCCGTGTTATAGGGACATTGAGAAACAAGTTGCCCTCAGAGTTTGTATCAACTTTCATGGGAGCTCATGCGATTCCTCCTGAGTATAGGGGCAGGGTTGATGACTATGTCGGCCTTGTAAAGAACGAAATGATTCCAGCTGTCGCGAAACAGAATTTGGCAGAGTTCTGCGATGTTTTCTGTGAAGACGGTGTATTCAGTGTGGAGCAGTCGAGAGAGATTCTTCAAGCAGCAAAAGCCAAGGGCATGAAGCTAAAGGTCCATGCAGACGAGATTGTCCAACTTGGAGGGGCAGGCCTTGCAGCAGAAGTCGAGGCAGTTTCCGCAGATCATCTTCTGATGGCCTCCAATGATGATTTGGAATCCATGCGTAAAGCTGGAACCATTGCTACCCTGCTACCTGGAACTGCATTCAGTCTTGATACCGAATACGCCGATGCCCGCAAGATGATAGAAATGGGGCTTCCTGTGGCACTCGCCACTGACTTCAATCCAAATTGCGCAAACGAGTCTATGTTCTTCACAATATCCTTGGCTTGCTACAAGATGAAGATGCATCCACGAGAAGCGATCTCAGCAGCCACAATAAATGCGGCTCATGCTCTTGGAAGAAGTGAAACACTGGGAAGCATAGAACAAGGAAAGCGGGCAGACATCCTAATCTTGGACTGTCCAAATCCAGAGTATCTATCATGGAGGTTCGGAGTCAATCTGATACATACAGTTGTTGCAAATGGCGAGGTTGTCCACACTAAGCTAGGGCCCTAGGACAGGCATTCTTCAGAGCGAGTTCCTGATTCCTGGTACTCTTTGAAATGCTCAAGCCACCTCGGGCTCTTTGGAGCGCCCTTCACCCAATCCACGAATTGCGTGAGTTTCTCTACTGTTTCGGGGTTTGCGATGTGCTCAAATTCACAGGCGTCATCATCCGCAATCTCATCATCTATGCCGATCATACAGAAGAACCACTTGATGGTCTTGTGAGTGCGATCGAGGTTCTCTGCTATCTCTTTTCCCTTGGGTGTCAGACTGACACTACGATAACGCTCATAGTTTACAAGTCCAATCTTCTTGAGCTTCTGAAGAACATATGTTACGCTGGGTGCCTTCACACCCCTCATCTCAGCGATATCAGTCACATTTGCAGAGCCATGTTCTTGCTGCAGCTCATATATTGACTCAAGGTACTGCTCCATGGCTTTTGTCAGACCTTTCAAGACTGGTTCACACACCTCTGGATACAAAACAAGATACTATTTGAAAACCAGATAAAGCTTGACGAATGCCATGCGCTAACCCTCCAGTAGAGTTCCCGTGACTTTCTCAACACTCGCTACGATGGTTTCAGAGTCGATCATTTCTCGAATCCTTTCAATATCAATGTGTAATGGTCTGTCGTCATCTAGCTGCGGAACGGTTTCTCTGATTGCGCCAAATGCCAGTTTGAGAGGTTCAGACGGTTGTAGAGGCAATAGTAGACTAAGACCTTGTGCAGCGCACATATATTCTATCGCAATGACATTCTTCACATTGCCAAGTATCTCTGCGGCCTTCCTGGCTGAGATGGTGCCCATGCTCACATGATCCTCTTGGTCAGCACTTGTGGGAATAGAGTCAACACTTGCTGGATGTGCTAGAACCTTGTTTTCTGAAACAAGTGCTGCCGCGGTGTACTGGGCAATCATCATTCCCGACTCGAGTCCACCTTCAGTTGTCAAGAATGCGGGTAAACCACTCAGACTCGGATTAACAAGTCGATTCACCCTTCGCTCTGAGATGTTAGCAATCTCAGACAGAGCAATGCCCACAAAGTCCATCGCCAATGCAATTGGTTGACCATGGAAATTCCCTCCAGAAACAACATCGCCTTCTTCGGAAAACACTAGAGGGTTGTCGGTTGCCGAGTTGATCTCAATCTCAAGCGTGTTTTGAGCGTATCTTAGTGCATCTAGAGATGCGCCAAGAACCTGAGGAACACAGCGCAGTGAATATGCATCTTGTACTATGCCACAGTCTGCATGAGATTGATTGATTTCGCTGTCTCTGAGTATCTCAAGCATTGTGCGGGCGACGTCACTCTGTCCTTCGTAGCGACGCACTCGGTGAATTCGCTCATCTAGTGCTGCACGTGTTCCCTTTAGTGCCTCCAGACTCATTGAGGCTGCAATACATGCGTCCTTGAGAAGAGCTAATGCATCATGTACGACTAATGAAGCAATGGCACACATTGGTTGGGTCCCATTTATCAGAGCGACTCCTTCCTTGGCCTGTAAAACCAGGGGCGTGATTCCAGCTCGGCTTAGAGCATCTCTTCCCGCAACTCGATCACCCTTGAAATATGCCTCACCCTCACCAATCAAGACTAGGGCCATATGTGCAAGCGGAGCAAGGTCGCCGCTAGAACCAACAGATCCTTGTTGTGGAACCACAGGGGTCACTCCTGCATTGAGCATGTCAATTAGCATCTCAATGACATCCAATCGTACTCCAGAGAATCCCTTCGCGAGAGCATTGGCACGCAAAAGCATCATTCCTCTCACTACTTCAATGGAGAAGGGAAGGCCAACTCCAGCAGAGTGGCTCCGAATAAGATTGACTTGCAGCTTTGCTAGATCCTTAGGGTCTATGCAGACATTGGAAAGGTCACCAAAGCCTGTGTTCACACCATAGACAGTGCGACCCTCCTTCACGGCCTTCTCGATTACATCTCTGCTACTGAGAATACCGTCTAGCGCAGCTTCGGATAGCTCCACAGGCTCATCATGGCGAGCCACCTTCACAACATCCTCGATGGTTAGACTAATGCCATCAATAGCCACAGTCATGGATTCACCTCGTGACCCCGTGCCCTTTTCTATGACATGGTGGTCCTGCTTTAGTAATTACCGGAGAATGCGTCAACGTGGCAATGCATTAATCTGATGCATCACATTATCAAGTTTAATCTGATTTTGACTGACTGGTAAAGACTAGGATTCACTGACTGTACTCCCGGGTTCGCCAGAGGAAAGACCGTTCATAATCTGACCTATATGAGGCATTCTTCATCGACCTCTCACTTGAGAGTCGAGTTGCGGAGGTCAGATAGCCCTTAGCACCAGAATCATGTACATTTGACTCAAATATCACATCTCGAATGTAGTTGAGATGGAATCTGTCTTGGAAAGACTCGGTGATTTCTCTCACACTCATCCTTCTTGGTCCGGTCATTCCAGGTTGCTTTGCAGAGAAGCTTAACATGAAGTATGACCCTCTAGACCTCAAGACTCTGGCAACCTGTTCGACGTAGAGCGGTCGTTCCTCATCAGTCAGAGTATGGAAAAGCCCCGAGTCAAGCACTGCATCAAACTCAGCTTCGCGGAAGTAATAGTCCAGTTCCAACACGTCACCCACCAGGAATTCGACGTCCACATCCCTCTCGAAGGCTTTCACTTGTGCTATCTCGATTGCTCTAGGAGTGAAGTCTATGCCCACAACATCGAAGCCATTTGCGGCCAGAAAAATCGCATTCTCGCCAGTCCCGCAACCTACATCCAAGATTCTTCCTGATAGATCTCGGTTATCAACAAGGTCAACGACAGCCCGTTGTGGACGACCAATGTCCCAAGGGGGCGTAGTCTTATAGGCACCTGTCCATCCGCTCAATTTCAACAACAAGCTTTGGAGCGGAAACAATAGTTAATACTCTTTGGTTATGGTACAATGATATTCATTGTAGCTTCTTCTTCACAATACTCTCGACAAGTCCTTCTTCTGGCACGTAAGGCAGAGTGATCTGACCTCTGTCGCTCATCAACCTGTT
The DNA here is from genome assembly GCA_048939765.1 of Promethearchaeota archaeon. Lineage (GTDB taxonomy): Archaea > Asgardarchaeota > Thorarchaeia > Thorarchaeales > Thorarchaeaceae > SMTZ1-83. The sequence goes on along the minus strand of JBHLPF010000002.1, from coordinate 67,020 downwards.
CCATTCAATCGCAGTTTCAATCGAATGGTCATTTCTAGCCCATGCCCGTCGAGCAACTCCACCCATCACATCCCAATCAAGACCAAGGCGGATAATGTTGTCTACTCTCTCACTTCCATCAAGCACAAGGCCGAATCCGCCATTGATGGCCTTCCCGGTACCCACGCCACCCCCATTTGAAAGGACACAGAGGGTCATCCCTCTGGCTGCGTTCCCAGCCCAGACTTGATGAGCCATATCACTTGTCACATTACTGCCATCGCGAATGTTTGCGGTTTCTCTGAATGGAGAGTCTGTGCCACCTGTGTCATGATGGTCTCTCCCCATCATTACTGGGCCTATCTCACCCTCGCGAATCTTCCTATTGAACTCCAACGCAATCTTGACTCTTCCAGCTGCATCAGCGTAGAGAATTCTGGCTTGAGAGCCGACAACCAATGCATTCTTCTCAGCATCCCGAATCCAGACGTAATTATCCCTATCCTGACCTCTTCTTGTTGGGTCTATACAAGACATAGCAGCCTGGTCTGTCTTGATCAAATCATCATGCTTGCCGCTCAGGCATACCCACCGAAATGGGCCATACCCATAATCGAAGCAAATCGGTCCCATGATATCTTCTACATAGGAGTGAAATATGAAACCGTCGTCAGGATTCTCGCCATTCCTAGCAATGGCTGTCACACCAGCGTCGAATACTGCTTTCAAGAAACTGTTACCGTAGTCCCAGAAGTATGAGCCGCGTTCTGTCATCTTCCTGATGAGCTCAAACTGCAGCCTCAATGATTTGTCAGCAAGGACTTTGAATTCTGCTCGATCTGTTTTCAAGAGCTCTCGTCCTTGCTCAAAGGTCAGTCCGTGGGGAGTGTACCCGCCGTTATAGACATCATGACAGGATGTCTGGTCTGACGAGAGATCAATCGGTATCTCATTGTTTTCAACATACCTCCATAGATCGACAACATTTCCATAGTAGCCAATTGAAACGGGCTCACTCTTCTCCTTGTATTCATCGACCCATTCGAAGATCTCCGCTAGATTAGCAGAATACTTGCTTAACCAACCTTGTTCATGACGGGTCTCAATGCGACTCTTGTCCACTTCTGCAATAATACCTATGCCACCTGCAATCTCAATTGCTTTCGCCTGGGCACCGCTCATCCCTCCTAATCCAGAGGTCAAAAAGGTTCGACCTCGAAGGTCTTGGTCCTCAGGCAGTCCCAAATACAGCCGTCCCGCATTGAGCAATGTGATGTAGGTCCCATGGACTATGCCTTGAGGACCGATATACATCCAACCTCCAGCTGTCATCTGCCCATAATTCGCAACTCCTAGAGCTGCAGCTCTGTGAAAGCTCTCAAGCGTGTCATACATACCCACCATGAGTCCGTTTGTCGTGATTGCACGAGGAGCAAGTTTGCGAGAGGGAAACAGGCCGACGGGATGGCCTGAACTGACTACGAGTGTCTGTTCATCTGTCATTGTTTCTAGGTATTGCTTGATGAGCCTGTACTGCATCCAGTTCTGGCAGACCTGCCCGCTCTCTCCATAAGTCACAAGTTCATAGGGATACAGAGCGACATCGAAGTCCAGATTATTATCAATCATTAGTTGAAGCGCTCTGGCCTCTAGGATTCCCTTGTATTCATCAACGGGCAGTGCTTTGATGGGCCCTGGAGGACGATAGCGGTACCCATAGATCCGCCCTCTGGTCATCAACTCATCCAAGAACTCTGGAGCGAGAGTCTCGTGAAGATTTGCTGGAACATATCTGAGAGCATTCTTGAGAGCTATCACAGTATCAGATTCGGATAGAGTATATCCTCTATTCGGTGCTCGCCTGTATTGTGCATCAAATTCAGGATGTGGCGGTAGCTCCTGAGGGAGCTTTATGGCCATCGCCTTGGACACATCAATCATCGCAGTATCACGTCCTGTAGCAAGGTTCTCAATATGCACTTCCTCATAAACAAGTCGTCTCTTTGGATTATTGACTGATCAGAAAAGAGGAAATGACCCCACATGAGGCCGGGCGCCTACGCGCGCAGGCATGCCTTGTGGGGCTTATACTGGAACTCTGCCGTGCCTGAGAAAGACCGCTCTAGCACGCTCAATGTCAGCGATATATAGGGGCTGACGCATGTCACTGAGATTTGGAATTCTGCGACATAGTTGGCCCTTTCGCAAGTGGCGTAGGGCAAAGGAAACCGTCCTAAGTGGAAGGTTGGCCTTCTTGCTTATCACTTTAGGCGAGTGGGGGCCTCTCTTTGTAAGAAAATCGAGTACTATCAGCGCACTCATAGGCAACTCCATAGTCATCTTCTAACCACCTTTCACTTTATGATGCATATTTGAATGGGGAGATGACAGAATTCTCAGCGCTCCATGGAACACATTCGGAAGGAGGAGTAAGTAATTCGAAAAATTCCTGACGGGGGGATTCCTGAAGGTCTCTGGACGCAGTCCAGAGGCACTCTTGTCCAATTAGCTCAAGAGTGAATCCTTCATCTTGGAGAAGGGTCATATAACGAAGGTGCTCTATAACCTGATCTGCAAGCACCTTTGTATCTGCTTCTTTCAAATCACCTTTTTCGCGAATACCTGATGACGCCTTTGTGCTTCGCGCAGGAAGTGACAGTTCAACCTCAATTGAAACCAGATTGGCAGTATCTTGACGCTGAATCACAAGAATACGAACCCATTCAGACTGGCAAAGTATTGCCACTGATTCACCGTGCTCATTGAATCTCAGCTCCTTCGCAGGAGTTTCAATGATTTGTTCGTATCTCTTGATCAGTTCTGAGGGATCTGTCATCTCTTTTCCCATTACAAGATAACTCATGGAAAGAATATCTATGCTCGGGAGATACAAGATTCCTGTTTGTGCGAGCTAGGCTATGAAAAAAGCAAGAATCCGAATGCACTGGTTCGGAAATAGGCGATTAGACTATATCCTTGATGACCAGATTGGCTTGAATTGTTCCCCACGCACAGAATCTCAGTCTTTTCCATCTTGAGAAGACATCATCAAGTTGCAAGAGATCTGCGAAATGCATTGAGAGAACAAGTCCATGAGAAATGAGAAGACCCTCTCTGAAATCACCCTTGTTCATTATTCGTTCTAGCCTTGTTTGAAAACGATTCATGGCATGCTCTCGTAACTCCCAGCCAGGTACGGCATCAGATCTATTCAGAAGCCCCTCCACAGAGTGTAAGTATTCCGTATCAGAGAGCATTTCGGTTCCTCTGTTAAGCTCTCTGAACTCAGAGTATTCCATAATCTCAATTCCGAGCCTGTCAGCAAAAGGGCGTGCCGTCTGCAACGCCTTGCTTTCAGTTGATGAAAAGATGCCATCCACACCAGAAAAGATGCCCACCGAAGCAAGTTCTTCTGCTTGGCAAAGGCCATCCTCAGTGAGCTGCCAATCAGATGCTGGAATATTAGGATCAATTTCTGTTTCTGCGTGCCTCATGAGATGTAGGATTCGAGTCATGATGAGCGTCATTGAAACATTGACAAAGCCGCCCAATGATTGTATCGTTCACCTCTGGATTCATCATTCGGATGAGATGAATCAATATGCACTAATCATCAGACTTCGTCTAGAGAGCAACAAAGGCACTTGTGGCACTGTCCCAGCCAAGCTTCTTTGCCTTCTTGAAGGCCTCACTAGATTCCTTGTGCTTTCCGACAAGCCAGAGGACAAGCCGTAGCTTATTCCAAAGGTCAGGATTATCTGGGTCTGCCTTGATTTCTTTTCTCACACCTTTCTCAATTTCCTTGTAGGTCTTGATTTCCATCTTACGCTCTTTCTTGGCAGCTTCAAGAACTTCATGGACGTGATCTGACGAACGAACGAATTGGTAGGATAGAAACTCCGCTGGTGCACCCTTTATTGCGTCATTGAGTGCGGACTGAGGAGTGTCAGCAGCACGCCATAGTTCACCCTCAACAAGTTGTTTCTCACAGCCACCTTGCATAAACTCTAGAAGTGATTCTAAATTCGTGGTGACTGGATGGTCCTCTCCCAACAAGTGTTGAGCTTGAGTCCATTCAAAATAGACTACTTCGCGACCGATGTTGTCAAGAACTCTAGGAGAGCACCCTATCTTCTTCAAATCAGTAACTAGATTCTTGACCGTATACTTCCTTCTCTTCGTGAGTCCGGTAGACTTTTTCTTAGACAAGCTCCTCACCTACTGAAGCACCCCAGAAATTACGTGTGGGATTAGATAAATAAAATCCATATGAACCATTAAGCGTTAGAATGGTAGCTGGAACAACATCCAGGATGGAAGTGGAACAAAGAACCTCACATAGATGCCACAGACTAGCACGAGAAGTGATACGAGCAGGACCGCCCAGTCCCTCCTTCTGAATCTTAAAAGCTCCATGTATGTTCTGTTCTCATTTGCTCCGAATCCCCTCGATTCCATGCTCTCAGCCACAGACAAGGCTCTTCGTATTGAAACAATAATCAGAGGAACAATGATTGGCACTATATTGCGAATGCGCTTCAGAATGTTGCCTTTGTCCAGCTCCACCCCGCGGGCCTTCTGCGCATCCATGATTGCATAAGCCTCTTGTCCAAGTGTGGGAACATATCGCATAGCCATGCTCATAGCAAATGCAAACTCGAAACGAACCCGCATCTGAATCAGGGATTGCGCAAGTTGGTCTGGATGCACAGTCAAGAAGAAGATGGAGAAGGAAGTCATCAACGCAAGAAGCCTGATGGCCAATGCTATTGAATGCGAGAATGGATTTGAAACATTTGAGAGTAGTGTGTTAAAGATGACAATGAAGAGCAATAGATAGGACATCCCCTTCATGCTACGTGCCCATCTTCGGAGGGATTTAGCTGCAATGAGAAGAGGAACCATTGTGATTAGAATAATCAGCAGTGGAACAATGTCCAGAAAGAGGAGAGATATAACGGCAAGAGTGAGAGTCAACATCATTTTTGACCGTGGGTCTAGGTCATGGACCAGAGAGGCCTGGCGCGTATACTGAAACACCTCAAGAAATGACATCACGTCGTACCTCCGAGTATCTCAGAGACCGCTTCCTCCAATTCCGATAGCAGGGATAGACGCGCAGGTACCTGTGGAAAGACTCTGTGAAGTGTCCGTGCTGCCACTGTCAACTGTGGAGGTGTCAGAGAACAGCGTTCCAGAACATCATCATGACTCAAGACTGCCCCAGTCGAACCGTCTGCAACAATTCGTCCCTCAGCCATTGCGATGGTTCGTGGAAAGTTTTCAATAACAAACTCAACATCGTGAGTCACAACAATAACTGTGCGCCCTCGCTCGTTGAGATCGATCAACATGCGAGCAAGTCGTTCTTTCTGGTGAGCGTCTTGTCCAATAGTAGGTTCATCTAGTGCAAGAACCTGCGGCTCCGTCGCCAATACAGTTGCTAATGCGACTCGCTTTCTTTCGCCTCCGGAAAGAGCAAAGGGAGATCTCTCTGCAAATCCTTCCAGTCCAAGATCCTGAAGTGTCTTGACACACTTTTCCTCAGCCTCCTCTGTGGTGAAGCCAAGGTTCTTCAGTCCGAACTCAATCTCCTTCTTGACACTATCAAGAAACAGCTGGTGGTCAGGGTTCTGCCAGACAAGACCAACAGTCCTCGAGAGCTCAGCGATAGAGAGAGATTTCGCATCGATACCATCCACAATCACTCTTCCTTGCTGAGGTCGAAGAAGCCCATTCATATGCTTGATTAGAGTCGTTTTTCCTGCTCCGTTGGTTCCCATAATGGCAACTCTTTCACCCTTCTCAATCTGCAAGGACACTCCTTGGAGAGCAGTATAGATACCATCATAGGTATAATGCACGTCCTCCACAATTATCACTGATGGGGCACCTCCCCAACTAAAGTCGCAAGCTCCTCACCAGTGAGAGGAACTCGGCCTAGTTCTATTCCCTTGGCTTGAAGTCGTCTGTAAACTTGGGTTGCTTTTGGAACCCCTACTCCAATTTCCATAGAGATGTCCATGGGCAGAATGTCTCGGGGTGGCCCGTCAGCCACAATCTGCCCCCTATCCATCAGGACTACTCTAGATGCATCCTTGGCCACTAGATCAAGTCTATGCTCCACAAGAATGACCGTCATTCCATTTCGCTTGTTAAGCTCAGCAATGATTTCTAGAATCAGTTCAGCACTCTTTGGATCAAGATTTGAGGTTGGTTCATCAGCCACCAGGACTTTAGGCTTGAGTGCCAATGTTGCAGCCATAGCAAGTCGCTGTTGTTCGCCACCACTCATCTCATGTGGATGTTTATCTCGCAGATGTTCAAGATTCAGAAGATCAATAATCTCCTCAACTCGATTCCTGACCTCCTGTGGCTCCACACCGAGATTCTCAGGTCCAAAGGCAATCTCTTTCTCTACATTCAATGTGACCAGTTGGTTGGCTGGATTTTGAAAAACCAAGCCTACCGTGGATGCCAGTTGGGCAACTGTTGCTTCGCGTGTATTGTGTCCGTCTACGTACACATTTCCTGCAATATATCCTCGATGAAAATGCGGGACTAGCCCATTGATAGCTCGGCACAGAGTTGTTTTTCCGCATCCCGATGGGCCCGTTATAACAACATATTCCCCTTCATTGACTGAAACACTGACCTTGCGTAGAGCAAGAAAATCAGCTCCCAAGTATTTGAAACTGAAATCTGCAAACTCGACCAAGGCCATCGACAAATGCCTCCTAGCCTACCTTCTCTCCTGTGCTTTTCTCTATTGCCAATTGGAGAAGCTCAATTGCCTTTGCCAGCCCCTCACTTCGATTCTTTGTGCCATTTGCCCCTGCTGCATTAGCGTGTCCCCCGCCTTCGCCCCCTATGAGTTCCCCAATAGGCTCCATTACATCAGTCCCAAGGTTGACGCCAGTTTCCGAGGAGAAGTGACGACTGCTCCGAGAACTGAATCTAACGACCCCCTTTGTGGTCTTTCCTGCAACAATAGCAACATCCGCACCAATCTCAATCAAGGCTCTGCATGCACTCGCCTCGTAGGCGCCTATCTTGGAAACAGCGACTATCCAACCACCCATATCGTGAACCTGCAATCGTCCGGCAGCTTTCAGTCTAGCGATTCTCTCAGATCGGTCCGGCTTGATGACCAATGCTCTTACACACGAGTCATAGTCAGCACCTGCGTCGATGAGCTTCACAGCCATTTGAAGAGACTCGCGTCCGGAGTGGAAGAAACGACGAGTATCAAAAATCATGCCTGTAAGAAGCAGATTGGCTACGTTGGACGATATTGGGACTCCCAGGTCATCATATAGGCCAATGACGAGCTCGCATGTGGATGAGGCATTGCTATCCACTATCTGGTGCGTTGCAATTGATGACAAATCCGCAGTCTCTTCATGGTGATCAATAGCAAGGGTTCTCGTAGGGTCTGTGAGAAGGGTTCTCACTCGAGGGCCCAGCTGAAATTCACTATTTGTGTCCAAGAGGATGACAAAATCATGTGTGTCCTCTGAATAATCAGAAATAGCAACATCTAATGAGAAATGACTCAACACCTGATTGGATAAGCGGCTAACATCATCACACACGAGCGTCACGTTGCCATCCGGGCGTAGTGCGAGGTAGAGCTCTTTTACTGCAACCATGGAACACACTGCATCAGGATCTGCATTCTGATGACCCAATATCAGGGGGTTCGATGATTCAGCAAGAAGAGATCTAGAGCTCAAGTTGCCTTCAGCTCCTTTAGGCGCTTCTCTAACCACTCAGTACCATATCGCGTCGCAGCATCCAGAATCTCATCAAGGTTGTCCCCAGTGTCATAGCTCTGCTCAAGGTCAATCTGGATGTCGACGTCAAGCTCTTCATCGAATTCTAGAATACAACTAACAGAGATTTCTGCCACGCTCTTCCTAGGAATCTTGCCAAGAATGAATTTGGTTATCTCGTCCTCACAATCCTCCGCAAGACTCTCTATCAGCCGAGCATTGAGACTGGGTAATCCAATCTCAGTTGGTGTGGGACACATATGATTCACTGAACCTTTAGGTTTCGCGTGGAGATATCGAGCTGAATCTTCTTTGTTAACTCTTCAATCTCTTTTCGATCCTTTTCAGCGCCCTTTGTTTTGGCTTCCAGCCAAATCTTGAGGTCACTGACTCTGCTCGTCAGCTCCTCTTGGAGTTGTGCCTTGTCAACCTGAAACATGATTTGGCCAACAGACTTGTATGTGACTGTATCATCAGGCTGCTTCTTCAATTCCTCAAGCGTGATTTCTGATTCCCTTAATTCAGACTGCCTGGTCTGTATTGCGGCCATTAGCTGTTCGAACTGACGCCGCATATTCTCAAGCTTCATAATCTCATGTTCAATTTCTGGTGGTATCTGTTGTGCCATATGCATCTACTCCCTCTAATTGCGAGGTTAACTTCGCCTGCGCCATCTGGTAAGCGACTTAAGGATTTTGGCCTAGGACTGCATTAATCGTTTCAAGACTCGCTGAAACCCATGCGATATACGAATTCATTGCAGCCCTTAAAGAAGTCAAGTCACTAGATGAGATTTGAATGACTAGGACTGAGCCGCGTATAATCACTGCAGCACGAGCTCTATCTGATGGAGCTGAGTTTGTCTCAGGATCTAATGCAGAACGAATTGTTTCGGCGATTTCTTCTGATTCCATTGGGATTTCGATAATGGCCCGTCCTTGTCGTATCAGGACAATCCTCTCCAGAATTTTGAAATTCGAATGCGTGGACCTACCTCCAGTCCATTATGCGCATGATAAAATGTCCAAAGGAGTTTGCCTCCGCGAAGGTCGGTAACTCTTATCTCGACCATGCCAGAAGCCGCTTCGTCTAGAATCACTGGCTGTGGTTCATTCTTCACATCAGTCCCAAGCATTGATGCAATAGCTGAAGCAAACTCTCGGGCATTTTGTGTACAATTCTCTTCAACAGTTACACCATAAAGGGATTGTATTCTAGGCGCCTTATTCCCCGTAACTTCTTTTCTAAGCGCAGCACTCTCCACTCTGACTTCCAGTGCATCATCACCGTGCGGATATAGAAACCTGATAGTTCTTGGATTGCCCTTCCATATTGTAACGATGAGGGCGAGTTTCGCACCGGATTGTTTCACTCTTGACCGCAACTCATCGATACTCATCCCTCCTCGGTTGAACCTTTCAGTGCCGGGTAGAACAGACCAGAGATCGCGTACAAAAGAGCGAACTCGATTTGATGTTTTTCGGGATGTGGTGATCAATGCTTGGGGCAATGCAGTTCACTGCCCTGTTAGCGGCTAGTCACTAGCCTCAGGTTCCTCAACGGGAACATCCGATTCATCATCAATGGAAACTGCTACAGCCACTTCCTCCTCAATGTTAGGAAGGAACTCAGAAGGGTCGACGATTTCGTCTTCGTCTCTCAAGGCAAGAAAGTCACCTGAAACCCTCTGTGCAATGGCACGTTTAGCAGCCTTACCTGCATCTGTGAATGGAACATATGCTCCGCCAGCAAAACTCAGACCACACTTCTTGCAGCTCCACAGACCAACAGCTTCTCTGGTGAGGGCTCTTGTGGCACAGGACGGGCAACGCTGCGGTTCAGCACGACGTTTCTCGATATCAAGCACTCTGCGTCGTAGTTTCGCCCCGTACCTAGCACCAAGTCTTCCAGTGCTGCCAACTTTCTTTGTCTTTCTTCCCAAACCGGTATTCTCCTGGTGTGGTCATTAGGAGCGCCTGACTTGGCGCTCCGAGTCTATCAGTCGCCCAACGATTTCGCTTATTAGCATATCTATCGGTGAAGAGAAGAGAGCGTATCCCAGATTGACTGAGACACGCATCTGTTCCTATTCTGCGGACTTCATTGCTTCGTCTATGAGCTCTCGAATCTCTTTTGACCTCTCAAGAGCCATGCCCATTGAATGGTCAATCATCTCGAGCGACATAGGGCCTACGCCTCCACCTTTCTGCATAGCGGTGAAGTTATCGTCTTTGTCAACCGCCATGGTTAGACGGCAATCCATGACCATCTCTTCCTTGATGACAGGATCGATGACTAGGTGCTCTCCAATTTTAGCAACAGTATGTTCTATTGCCATATTCTGAAGAGGCAGAGCGAGCATCTTGCCAGTGGCTACTTCCTTATCATCTTCCAGCTTGACTTCTGGAAACCTGGTTCCGACTAGCGCAGAATTAACCGCTATTGATGATGCATCAATCAGATTGCCATCATATTCGAGTGTATAGACATCTGCAAAGACCATATACACAAGCTTCCCTGGCTTAATGCAAAGGGCCTTGGCATCCATTGTCTCTGACTCACGGACTCCTCTGTCAACAACTCTTGCCAGTTCGATGGCGGGTTCCTTTGGGGGACCCAACTCGAATAGAGGAGAAGCCATGGGTGCCATTTCAGCTGTTACCATTGTCACACCTTCATCGGGCGTGTCTGGATAGGGTGCTCCTGTCAGTACCTTCACGCCAGCAACGACAGATGTGCCGCCAATCCGTACAATTGCAGATCCTTCTGCCTTTGCAGCCACGGGATTAGGTTCAATGACAATTTCTCGATATTCGTCAAAGGCTCGACCGTCAACCCTTTCACCTTTGTTCAGCAGGTCTGCAACATAGCCCCTGTCAATGTGGCTGATGATTTCTGAGCTGAAATCAGTCATTCTACTCATCCTCCATTATCTCGGCTTCGCCGAGGTCAGTCTCAAGGTCGTCATCGTAGTCGTCCATCTCTTCGTCATCATCCTCAGGAGCCCTTTTTGAGTACGACCGCTTCAGAGCGTCTTTCTGCAGTTCATGCAGGTATTTACAGGCGTTAATTCCCATCTGCATTGCCTCAACAAGCTCCTCACGTGTGAATGACCCATCCTGCTGCAATAGTGTCAGTTCATTTGTATCAGGAAGAATGGCTAGTGGAACATCACCCTGCCCGTATTTGTCCTCTTCATCACCAAGGTCCACAATTAGTTTACCTTCAGCTTTGCCCACGGCAACAGAAGGAACAAGAGACCTCATCGGGATTCCTGCATCAGCTAATGCAAGCGAAGCTGCATTAATGGCAGCACATCTTGTGCCACCATCAGCTTGAATGACTTGTATGAATACATCAATCACAGCCTTTGGATATTGCTCCAAGAACAATACTGGTTGCAGTGCATTAGCAATGACCATCGAGATCTCACGTTCTCGTCGAGATGGTGCAGGTCTCTTTCTGTCTGGAACTGAGAACGTGGCCATTCTGTAGACAACTCTAAGATATGCACGATCATTCAACGTCAAATGTCTAGGATGTAGCTCTCGTGGACCGTAGACTGCTGCCATGATGTAGGTCTTGCCTTGCCTTATAGAGGCTGAACCATCAGCAGTCTTGAGCACTCCAACCTCCATTTGAATTGGCCTTAGCTCATCTAGTCTTCTGCCATCAACTCGTAGGCCCTCAGCGTTAAGCAAGGAGTCAGGTTTCACTTCTGGACTCATTATTCACTCACTTCCTCCGTAGTTTCACTATCATTCTCTTCGGACTCGGTTTCTTCTTCTTTAACATCTTCAGGTGAGTCTTCAATTGCCTCATCAGCAACATCATTTTCAAGAGGCTCTTCAGTCACCACTGGCTCCTCACCTTCAGCCGTGTCCTCCTCTTTGATTTCTTCAACAGGTTCGCCAGAGCCTTCAGATTCCTCAGAATCCTCCATCTCCATCGACTCATCGGGCATATCCTCTAGAGGCTCATCACCACGAATATTGGCCATTTCCTCCTCAAGCATCGCCTTCACACGATCGGTGAGCTTCGATGTGTGTGCCTGGGCTTCAATCATCTTGAACGCCTTTACTGCTAGACGCATGACCTCAGTGTTGGGTGTGCGAATCCAAATCCGGCCATTCTGACCAACCATAGTCTGGATTTTGAGTATGTCCTGAATCATGTTGATCATCGATCCCCGTCTTCCAATCACGCGAGGAATCTTTGCCGGGCGGATTTCAAGAATCATTCCGGAATCCAGACGCCTGAGCCCTCTTCCTTTCATCCCGAGGAAAGGTCCTGTCACCCTGTCGAATGCAATTACTTCAGCAGCAATAACATCACCTATGTCCATGTATCTGCTGATATCGTCATCATATGGCCGTCGTAGAGCATTATTTGCATGAAGAGATGCGAGGTATGGCCCTCCGATGTCCACCTTCCAGTTATTCCCCATCACCATTGTAATGGTTCCGAGGACCAGGTCGCCCTCGCGAGGGATATAAACCCCCTCAAGTGCAACCACTTTTACAGTATTGCCCCGCAGCTCAGCGAGGCCTACCAATGCGGAGTATATCTTATCTCCGTCGTCATAGGTCCCAAAAGAGGCACGATATCTGCCTTCGGCCAATAATTGCCCCGGGACCACTACTTCTCGTTTTTGAAAGTATACAGCCAATGTATTCCCTCATTTCAAATTGTTATCATCAATATTCTCAACCGCTATCGAACGGTCTCTATCCTTACTTGTCCTTTGCAGAGCTTGTTCAGATCATCATAGAGTTCTTGTCGTTTTGATGCAGGGATTTCAACCATGCCAGACCATTCCCCGTTCTGTGCCCACGCCTCGGACTTGATTAGTCCAGCATTTGCAACTAGATTGTAGCCCTTCCCTGAGAAGGCTGCTGGAAGAGTGATCTGAAGCTTGACACTCTCAAATGAGATAGGGATAATCACCAAGAGAGCTTTCACAATTCCGGGGATTTGTTCGTCCACCTTGATGAAGGGGTCGACATGGACCTTTGCCTCCTCCATAGCCTGCCTAATTCTGTCAGGCGGATGAGGATGCCCTGTCTGCGGATTCATTGCCCGCTTAGAGATGCTCTCGATTATTGCTTCGGTCTTCTCCTTTACAAGCTGGTTGCGCTGCTCATGGGTGAGTCTGAACTCTCCATCCTTGAGTATAATTGGCGCTATCTGAAAGACATCAGACGACCCAAACTCCTCTTCTGCAAGCTCATCAGATGCACGTTCTCCTCTCTTGGCATCTTCGTATAGGTCATAACTCTTCAAGATTTCCTCGATCGGGATGTCTTCGCCTCGTCTGAATTCAAAGGCCAGGTCCGGATCAACAAATATCTCAAATCGCAGGTGGCCCTTTTGAATTCCAATGACGACAGCATCAAGTTCAAGCCATTTTTCGCCGGATTTCTTCCCTGAACCCATCAAGCGGCAGTCCACTCCTATTCATTCGCCTTTGTACTGGAGGGATCCAAGATGGCCTGCGTATCAGATCTGCTGAGCTTCTCGAATTTCCGGGTGCTGACAGGAATCTTGGCGATTTCTACATTGTCAGCAGAGAGATCCGCTTCGGTGGCTTGACGAAGTGCTTCGAGAGCAAGTTGTATGGCCTGATCAAGAGTCTGTTTCTTACTAAGATCATACTTGCCTTCTAAGTACTCTCCAGCTCTTGCGCTTCCTCGACCAATTACTACAGCCAAATATCCCCAGTATGTACCCACCGGATCCGTCACAAAGAGCCTTGGCGAATCATCATGGTCCATAGAACCGATGATCATTGCAACACCGTAGGGTCTCGCTCCACCTCCCTGAGTGAACTGAGCCTTCACATCACAGATGTGCTCAGCTAGCACTTCTCCAGGAATAGGCTCCTCGTATGTTAGCCAATATGACTGAGCCTTGATTCGGGCTTCCTGTATTAGTTTTCGAGCATCAGCCATAAGACCAGATGTTGCCACACCAATGTGATCATCAATCTTAGAGATCTTCTCAATGCTGTCTGGTTCTTGAAGTTCCTTTATGTTCTTCTCAGCGAGCAGGATAATCCCTTCATTAACAAGGATTCCAATTGACGTGGCTCCTTGTTCGACTGCCTTCTTGGCATATTCCGCTGCGAAGATTCGTCCTTCAGGACTGAAAATGCTTGTAGACATATCATAGCCTTGTCCGGGTAAACCAAACACGGTGCTTTCCTCCAAGTAGTCAACCTGTATCAATCCGGAAGCCAGAGCCTCATAGTGGGCAACGCCTGACAATTCCGAATAGATACTGTCAAACTCCTTTATTTTCCCAGCCCTCGGCATTTCTGCATTCTAGGCTCAAATGGCCTTCGTTGACCTAGACTCATAAAGCTTCTGGTGTGAATGTAGAGATTCACTCTTGCAACATGTATAGATACACAACGATTGCCAATGAGAGCAACAGTGTGACTATTGCAACACCAGATTCGAACATCAGGAAGGTCATCACAAAGACTACGATGAGAAGGAGAATCAGCTCCGTCCATCCTGCTCGGATTTGAGTCAGATAGAGACGAATATTGACCACTGTGATTGTGAGAAAGAGAAACATGCCAGACATGACAAGTATCTCAATGATAGGAGCAAGAAATGGATTAATGTCGTTGAGCACGTCAATAGGACTCAATTCGGTTTCGATGACCTCTGGAGAAGACCATGCCCATAGTGCTAATCCCACACTCAATAGTACCACTGTAAGAATAATCGTGATGATTGTAGATCGTATAATTTCGCTTCGTTCGGGAATCTCGTCACTCAATGTTTCTCACACCGGTCTTGGAGTCCGAGATGTCTGTGTGTCACACTTAAAGATACCGACCGATTCAAGGTTGTTCCAAGGTCAGAAAAGCAATTGGTTTCACATATTAGGCGGGACCTTATCATTAGAGAGAAGGGGGCTTGCGTTTGAGTAGGATCACCTCTTACTTTGGCCTGCCGGATGACAATCCAGAAGTTGTCAGGCTAGCAGCTAGATTCATCATCTTATCCACATCAATGACTGCTGCAATAAGCATTTCAACAACGTTTTACCTCATTTTCGTAGCTGAGGCTTTGGGGAAAGGATCCTACATAGACGGCTTGGCGCTAGCTAGCTTGCTAATTGTTGTGCAGAAAGTCGTGCAGACTCTTTTTGACTATCCCACAGGCACTATTGGAGATCTTGTGGGGCAGCGATGGGTTCTGTCATCGGCATTTCTAACGTACTCAATCGCATTTTACTTTGTGTCATTAATCTCAAGTAGTTCACATTTTGATCACTATCTTCTTGTTTACATATTGATGGGATTCGCTGCGTCGCAAGAAAGCGGGGCGATGAATTCATGGTTTGACAACAACTATTCTCTATCTGTACCTGAAGACAAGAATAAGGCACAATATGGCGTGTTCATTGGTAAACTTGCTATGCTGCTCAGAATTTCTCGTGCTCTCGTGATACTACCTGGAGCGATTTTCGCAGTACTAATTGCCCGAGTCTTTGTATTTCAGATACAGTCAGTCGCATGCGTCCTGTTGGCACTTGCATCGTTTTTTCTCGTTAGAGACCTTCCTATGATACAGGAACACAGAGAATCGGAAACGATTGCAGAGGATTATGTATCTCTGCTAAAACAAGCTGCCAGGCATATTGTTAGCAGCCCATATCTCAAATACATCGTACTCGGAAATACGTTGTTCCTCAGCATCGGTTTTACATGGAGCGAGCTAATCATGTATCCCTTTCTCTACGAATACTTGAGTTCTGATGTAGCGGTTGCAAGTCTAATGACTGTCGTGATTATAGCATTTGCAGGCTTCTGGGAGCGATCAGGTGTCTGGGCAAAAAGATTTGAACCTGAGAAATGGATACCTCGCCTTAGATTCATTCAGTCTACAGGAGCGGTATTCTTCTGGCTCTTTGCCATTCTAATGTGGGCATTTCCTCCCCCGCCAGTTGATTCGGAGATGATGAGCATCCTCATACCGTTTACAGATGTATCAATATTGCATGTACCATTGCTGTCCGCTACTCCAGTATTTCTCATTCTTGTCATCTGGTTCTCAGGTGGTATCCTTTTCACAATTGCAGCCATTCTCTGGATGCGCGTGCTGATTGACGTGGTTCCAAATCGAATCCGAAATGGCGTATACTCACTCTTGCCTACACTGGTTGTATTTGCCTCAATTCCACTGACCGCAATACTTGGTTGGTTGGTCCCCCTAGTTGGAATCCCTATCGTGCTTGTCCTGAGTGGAACAGTGTCTACCGCGGGTGCACTCATCCTTAGATTGGGGTTCACCTATCAAAAGCCACTTCCTGAGGCCAGGATTCAAAGATAAGTGCTTGAAGTGATAGAGCAAGTCGATGAGGAGATTTAGAATTCTACGGAGGTTCCTAGTCGCATGTTGTAGACCTGAAACTCCAGCTCAGTCAGTTCATCCTGAAGCTTGCGATACTTCCTATCGAACTCATCTTGACCAATGGTTCCGGCCTTCTTCTCCATCACAAGTCGCTTTAGCTCGCTTTGACGCTCTCTTATCTTCTCCTTGATCTCTTGCCAACGATTACGGTGGGTGGAAACCGATTCACCCCAGCTCTCACTCGACTCGGAATCCTGCTCGAGTTTGCCAACTACCTCATCGAGAGAACTCTTGATTTCCTCAGCGTCTTTGCGGTCCTCTTTCAGGCTCAACACCATAATCACCTCGATTTTGATTCGATATATGCGTTGAGATGGGGCTGTAAAAGACCTACCCAAGCAAGAAGGGTAGTATCGGCACCACCGGAAGAAGTAGAAGAGTCCCTATTGTAACCGCGGTCGCGGCTGATTCTGTGTCTAGCTTAAGACCCCCAGCGAATACTACAGTAAACACTGCAGGTGGCATGAGCGCCTCAATGATAACGACTCTCGCCGCCAAATCCGAGAGGCCAAGTAGGAAAAGCAGAACACCAATCATGATGGGAACTATCAATTGCCTGACTGCTGCCACTTCCAGACCGCCTATCATATCAATCCTAGAGAATCGTGTGCCAATGCCAAGTCCAACAGTGACCAGCGAGAGGTAGGTTGTGATGGTTCCGTTGAATGAGAGGACAGAAACGACCTCCGATGGCAATGTGACTCCGACAAGCAATAGCACAATCGCGAAGAGGACAGCGATGAATGGAGGAAACTTCAGCCATTGTTCTGCCATGCTCCTCCAATTAGTGCCAGTTTCACTATACCTCGAGCCAATCATCGATCCTAAGCTAACCAAGAGAAGCATCTGTGTCAGCGAGAACATGATAACAAAGGGTACTGCCTGTTCGCCAATGAATAGAATTGCCAATGGGAGAGGGATGAACAGAGCATTTTGAAATGTGGAGCAGAGCAGAAGAACCCCTTTTCTCCTGTTCTCGATTGTGCTGCCTTTAAGCCGAATATACATGATTAGCGTGCCGGATAGATGAACAATCAGTGCAGCCAAGAGGACCATAGGAAGTTCAACCAGGGTTTCCAGGGAGGAAGTGAGTAGGGACTGGATGAATAGGATGGGTACTAGCAGGTTCACGAGGAGTGCTATCAGATGATTATTCACCTCTTGTCCCCGACCCGAAATCTTGGCGATAGCATAACCTATGACAATCGAACTGTAGAAAGAGCCTAAGTTCATCAAAAGATCCATTACCTGCAACTATTTCCACCCATCAGATAATTCTGTTTCTAGAGACCCAACCTCTCTAGGGTCTCTTTAGTAGGTGCTCCAGATTCTCGATCCCATCCTCTGTACTCATAGTAGTCGCTTAGTTGCATTTCCATATCAGGCACAAAGTCATCCGTAGCATAATCCGGCAATGGCTTCAATAGTGGTGCTGGAAGGCGGTCATCCTCTGGCTTGAGTCCACACTTGAGGTTGAACAGACGCTTCATTGTGACTGCCCGTGAACCTATCAATAGGACGTCCTCATTTGTAATTGTCAATCCTGTCGCTTTGCTCACAAGACCCAGAATCGTTCCAAATGGCACCTGCACGAAATGGCACATCATGATTGAGTCGAAGAAGGCTCTGAAATCCTGTGCCCTTGCGGCTGTACTTCCCTTACCCTCATTGTCCAAACGATCACCGGATTCGATGCCAATCTCGCGTACATCCACGCCCATGTCGACACTGTACATATCACCCTCCAGGTGAGTTGCTCCGCGAGAGGCAGTTGCATATACTGTGGCCATTCCTCCAAACGCCCTTGGATCATGGTTTGGCACTTCTTGCCCCTTGACATGGATGACCAATTCGGATGCGTCGTGGTTCTTCGCAAACCGTACTGAGCCTTCGGCCAACTCATCTCCGATGCCTGACCTTGATGAAATCGCATGAACAAGCTCGATTGCCTTGTCCGCATCTCCCCATTTTAGACCAAGGTCCAGCTTGCCCAATTCACAGAGATAAAAGGCAAATGCGATGGTACTGCCACAGCTGATGGTGTCAATTCCGTATTGATTACATAGATTGTTGATGACTGATACCTTCTTCAGGTCGGAAATCATCATATTGGACCCA
This sequence comes from Promethearchaeota archaeon, assembly GCA_048939765.1. Taxonomy (GTDB): domain Archaea; phylum Asgardarchaeota; class Thorarchaeia; order Thorarchaeales; family Thorarchaeaceae; genus SMTZ1-83. Next base: position 48,719 of record JBHLPF010000002.1, on the reverse strand, counting down.
AATGCCGCGATTGTCTGATACTCAGGTCCTGCTACCTTTTCAAGACCGTACTCTGGTAAGGTAATCACTCGCCCGCATGCAATAGGACATGAATAACAGGCTGTTCTGCCAGTCAGGAACTCCTTCATTGCTGCTGAGGTCAATGAATCATAGTCAAACTCAGTTTCCTGAAAATACTTGATAGGCATGTCATTGAACATCATCCCGACTTCAACATACATGGAAGTGCCGGAGTCACGGAGATGATGCATGACTTCACCGAGAGTCCTTGATGATTCTCTGGCTAGGCTTGTGAATCCCTCAGAATCAGCCACCTGTACTGTCTTCGAGCCTGCTACAGTGATTGCCTTCAATTTCTTTGAGCCCATCACGGCTCCCAGTCCACATCTGGCTGCGGCTCTCTCATCCGTCATGATAGATGCGAATTTGACGAGGTTCTCTCCCGCAGGGCCTATGCAGGCTACACGAACGCGTCCGAGTTTCTTCCTCAGATTCTCTTGAACTTCATCAGTCTTCATGCCCCATAATTCTTCGGCTGGGGCAATCTCAGCTTCACCTTCATTGATGTGAACAACAACAGGTTCGTCAGATTTTCCCTTGATGAGGATTCCATCAAAGCCAGAGAACTTCAGATTCGCACCGAAATGCCCTCCTACATGTGCCTCGCCCCAGATACCAGTTAGAGGTGACTTTCCACAAACCACAAGTCGTCCTGTGCTTGGGGCAAGAGTACCTGTCAGTGGACCGGTCATGAACAGAAGCATGTTGTCAGGTCCCAAAGGGTCCACAGATTGGCCCATCGAATCAAAAAGCAGTTTGCTGGCATAGCCACTCCCGCCAATGAACTTTGAGGCGATTTCCTCATCAATAGGAAGTTGAGATGTTGTCTTCTCGTTAAGGTCAACTACAAGTATCTGACCCATGTAGCCATGCATGTCCAAGTCTCCTAGAAATCCCTCATGATTTCCCAAAGGTCTTCCTCGTCCTCAACAACATCCTCAGGAAGAGGAATAGGCTCACCAGCTCTCAACGCTAGCAGATAAATCCGGCAGGTCCTCTCGAGAAGCATGGCATTGTCAAGGGCCTTTCTGATAGTGTTTCCACAAGTCACTGCACCATGATTGGCGATAAGAACCGCACTTCTTCGGTCCATGGATTCAACAACATTCTTGGCCAAGTCCTTTGTCCCTGGCATCGCATAGGATGTGACGCGAATCTCGCCGCCCAGCTTTGGAACCACCTCATCCAGAATTGGAGGAAGAGGCTTGTGGAGAACAGCAAGAGCTGTGGCATACACGCTGTGAGAATGAACGACTGCGTTTGCGTCATCTCGCTGTTTGTATATCTCAAGATGCGTGGGGGTCTCTACACTCGCATTCCGGTCGGCCTCTATGACATCCCCCTCCATATTGATTACTACAATATCATCCAATGTCATCTTGGCGTAAGGAACTGAGCTTGGTGTGATTACCGCATGCTCATCACTCACTCGGATGCTCGCGTTGCCCGCTGAGATGATGACTAAGTCCTCTTTGATCATCTCACCACAAGCTGCTAGAAGTTCCTCTTTCACTTTCTCATACACTATTCATCACTTCCAAGAGACCATATCTCCTTCCAGCGGGAGTAATAGAAATCATACTCAGACGCTCGCTCATCAGGTATCAGTGTCGGTTGCCATGACACCATTGCTTCCGAGGCCTTCCTCAGATCAGGATACCAGCCTACTCCAACCGCTGCGCAGATTGCGGCTCCAATGAGGCTGCCTTCGAACTCCCTAGGATTCATCACTGGCTTTCTTATGGCATTGCTAAGAATCTGTCGCCAGACCTCCGATCTTGAGATACCGCCGATTGCTTTTACAACTGGCGGATCGCTATACTCCTGCAACTGTTCTATGTTGCCTCGCACCGCAAATGCGATGTTCTCAAGAACTGCATGAATCAGACTAGCTGAGTCGAGGGGTTTGACCTGAGGCAATGCCGGCTGTGGAAAATGAAGCCGAGCCATGGGTATGTCAGCCATTCTAGTTGAGTCCATGATTCGGGGCCCTAAGCCGGCAAAGGCCTCGTTGCTTCCAGGGGGAACATCCTTGAGGAGCTGGGGCAGACTGTCAAGCGTCTTCTCTCTGCATCTAACAGGATCCTCGGAGAGCTCACACAAAAGAGCAATGACCCATTCGATGTATGCTCCTGTGAGCATTGCGTTACTCTCTAGTGTCCACATACCGGGAACCATATGACAGGAAGACCAGAGTGTCTGTTCAGACGAGCAGACGTGATTGTCCAATGTGAGCATTACAGGAGTTGTACTGCCTGCAATGACAGTGATTTCACCAGGATTAGCCTGCGCGGCAAGGAGAGCACAATGTGTGTCAGTGCCCCCTTGGATGACAGGCAGACCCTCAGGAAGTCCTGAGTCTTTGGCTGCATTGACTGTGACACTGCCAACAACGTCACCCGCCTCCCTCAGACTGGGAAAAATGGATTTGTCAATACCTAAGGCTGAGAATATTTCTTGACTCCAATTCTGAGCCTTGATATCGTAACAGCCCGTGGCACTGGCTGAGGCCGGCTCTGTGACATATCCTTCACTGAGCCTAAACGTGATCCAGTCGTTGATGGGAAGAACATGCGCCACAGCCTGACGAATCTCAGGCGCCTCTTCCTCAAACCAGGCCATTCTTGCGGGAGTAAACATCATGGGAGGCCAGCAACCAGTTACCTCCAAGAACTTCTTTCCTAGTGCGTCTTCGACTACATATTGAGACATAGCGCCCCGTGCATCTATATTTGGACCACCGTAAAGCTCCTTTCCGTCAGCATCTAGAAATACTACTCCGTGACGCTGGCTCGTTGTGGCTACGCTCTCAATCTTTGAAGAAGGCAGTCCAGAGGCCTTCACCGCCTCCTTGGTCACTGTACATATCAAATCCCAGAAGTGAGGGGGATCGAACTCTTTTGCTATCTCAAGAAACTCAGGGGTTTCATATCCCCATGTCCTTCTTCCAAAGCCTAAGACTTCTCCCTGTCTTCCAACAATCATACATCGAACGCCAGTAGTACCAGCATCTATCGCAGCAACAGGCATTCTAGGTCGCCTCCTTCTTCAGGACTTCTGGGTTTAGCACGTTCTCAGGGCGTCCTCCGTTAAGGATTGCTGTAATATCCCTTGCAATCATCATGGACTGCCGCTCAATCGTGTCGACAGTATTGCCTCCAATATGCGGAGTCACAATGACATTTTCCAATTCCAGAAACTCATTATCACAGTCCACTGGTTCCATTGAGAATACATCGAGTCCGGCACCTGCAATAGTCCCTGATTTCAATGCCTCTCGGAGCGCATACTCATCCGTGATTGATGCACGGGCGGTGTTGATGAAGATCGCAGTCTGCTTCATCATTTTAAACTGCTCCGCGCCCAGCATTCCTTTGGTTTCGTCTGTTGGCGGGCAGTGGACTGACACTATATCGGAATTTCTCAGGAGCTCCTCCAATGACACGTCTTTTGCATTAAATTCTTTCAGCCTTTCTTTAGGTGCGTAGGGGTCATGGACCATAATCTCGGCACCGAATGCTAGTAATCGCTTTGCTACTTCATATCCGATTTTCCCTAGACCAATTATGCCAACCGTCCGTCCATTCAGTTCGAAGCCTTTCGTCGTCTTGTACATCTGTGCAAAGTCTGAGTAGTCATCGACCATAAAGTCATTCTTCAATAGGCGATCTGCTGTCACAATTCGCCGTGCTTGACCCAGTATAAGAGCGAGTGTCAGCTCAGCGACCGCATTTGTATTTCGACCTGGTGCTCCAATCACAGGAATGCCTTTTGTTGTGGCTGCAGAGATGGAAACATTGTTGGGGTTGTCTCTTGCTGAAGCAATGATTTTCAAATCAGATCCCTCAATGACCTCTTCCTTCACCTCGTCACCCTCAACAATTACAATCTCATAGCCGCCTTCTTTGATGATTGGGAGGAGTTTATCCCCCAGGTAGAGCTTGCCCGTGTCTTGCCAACTCTCATGTCGAACTTCTAGCCCCGCATCTTCTAGTAGTTTTAATCCTGACTCTGAGAAAGGCGCGGTGATTAGCACCTTCATAGTCATGGCCTCCTTAATATTCATCACAGCGACGGGATTGGAACTACAGCAGCAACTTCTGTAGCTTAAGAAGGTCTGGAACCTCTCCCTTGGTCTTCAGCTTCCCAGCCTGATAGGCAGCCATAGGACTCTCACTCTTGTCCATAATCCTGAGAAAGACTGTCGAGTCCATTGTCACCGTCATCTCAGCTTCTACGGTTCCCTCTGCAAGTTCCACCAGCTCGGCGTCGCCAATTTTCATGTACATCTGAGCATCAATGTCGGGGAAGATGAACTGCAGCGTCTTGTGGAAACCCTTGAATCGTCGCTGAATCTTGGGATCTTCAAACCGCGTCCCCAGTTCTTTCAATTGAGCTAAGATCTCATCCTTAGTCATTCAAGCACCACCCAGAATCGCATGCATTACGCGATATATCTTGTGTGCATATGGATAGGAAATGCAAGAAAAGCCACTTTGCGCCGCAAAACGCTTTCTGATGCAAAAAGATTCCACGTATTATATACAAACTATGTACTAGCATACATATGTCATCTACAATTACTAAACAAGCAATAAAGATAGAAAACCTGACCAAGAGGTTTGAGGAAGTCACTGCTGTTGATGGACTTAACCTTGAGATTGGTTGGGGCGAACTGTTTGGCTTGCTTGGACCAAATGGTGCAGGCAAGACCACCGTAATCAATGTACTCTGTACCCTTCTCGAACCTACTGAGGGAGTTGCAGCAGTTGCTGGCCACGATGTGGTCTTTGATGCTGATGCAGTTCGGGAAATAATCGGTGTCTGTCCGCAGGAACCAGCATTCTATCAGCACCTCACCGGAAGGGAAAACATCGAACTCTTTGGAGACCTCCATGATGTACCAAGAGATGTGCTAAAGGAACGAGTTGAGAACATGCTTGAGAAGATCGGGATGGTGGAGGCAGCAGACCGACGTGCTGGTCAATACAGCGGCGGAATGATTCGCCGGGTGAGTACTGTAATGGCTCTCATAAACGACCCTCGAGTTGCTCTACTTGACGAGCCCACGGTGGCTATGGATCCTGTGTCCAGACGTGCAGTGTGGGACTTCATCAGGGAGCTGAAGAATAATGGGAAAGCCATCATCCTCACTACTCACTACATGGAGGAAGCTGAGGAGCTCTGCGACAGAGTAGGAATCATAGACCAAGGCAAGCTCATAGCTCTTGGTACTCCAACGGAACTGATGCAGCAGTACAACGCTGAGGATCTCGAAGAGGTCTTCATCAAGCTCACTGGCAAGCAACTGAGGGAGGGAGTTTAGATGGGTCTACGACGGATAACAGCCCTCACCAAGAAGAACCTGAAGATGTTCACGAGGCAGCCTGCAGTCCTATTCCTTCTCCTGCTATTTCCATTAATTGTCACAGCAACCTTCGGACTGGCTTTTGGAGGTGTGGGTGAAGGAGGGGCAACCAACTTCGATGTGGGGCTCCTGAATCTAGATACTTCCACGACGAATACTCAGTGGGCTGACAGCTTCGAAGGAAACCTCACCGACCTCGAGGGGATCACGGTACTTCACTATGAAACAAATGAAACTGGTCAAGCAGAGTTGCTTCAGGGAGGCCTTGACGCATTCATTGTGATTCCGGAAGGTTTTGGAAACAGCTGCACTTCCTACTGGAACTCTCCATTCAATGGAAGTTCTTGGACTAATACAACCGTAGAGCTCTATGTAGACAGTGGGTCCATGATTGCTAGCAGTGCAGTTCCTCCGATTGTGCAGCAAGTTGTCTTGACAACAATGTTTGGAAGTGAGGCTACTACATTGGATCTACCAGTGGATGTAGGCAGTCCTTCCATGGTACAAGCAAGCACTCTCTCACAGTGGGACTTCATGGCTCCAGGGATATTCGCCTTTGCGAGCATCTTCATGATAATGATAGTCGCACAGTCATTGACTGGGGAACGAGATGGTGGACTGCTGAAGAGAATGGGCACGACTCCACTCAAGTCACATGAGTTCATGTTGAGTAATGTGATTGCGTACATGATCATTGCAGTCGTCCAAGTTCTCCTCGTGTTCACCACGTCATATGCAATAGGCTATCGACCTGTCACTGATGTCGGTGGATTGGCATTTGCTTTTGCGATGTTGCTGGCATTCTCTCTTGTAAACGTCGGCTTTGGCATGATTGCTGCCACCATATCTAAATCCGCAGAGATAGCCTCTGGTGTTTCGTTCGTCTTCATCATGCCACAGATGTTTCTGGGCACTTTCATGCCTCTTAGTGGAGGAGCTGAAGCCATCGCCCAGTTCATGCCAAGCAATTATGTGACCGAGTCCTTGACAACTCTGTTCCTACGTGGGGCATCCGTGACAACTCTCTCCATCTGGACGAATCTGGCTCTAGTGTCAGTCATTGGTGTTGCGCTCCTTCTTATCGGTATAGCCCTCTTTCGCCGATTTGGAACAAGGTGAGCAACCCGTTAGAGAAGGGATAATTTCCCTTCTCTCATTCTTTTTCTACAATGTTCTTGGTTATGCGTAGGCTTTATCAAGGGGATAGGCACGTTCCCCGCGCCTCGTCGAGAGTGATCAATAGATGGCTTCTGAAGACCAGTCCATGGATACTGATCCAACCCCGACTGACAAGAAATCAAGAGCAGCCTATGTGCTTTGGGCCGGTGGAATCGCCTTCGCATTTGGTTTCACCTTTGTTATCTGGTTCTTTGGACCTCTGCTTGACAGATTTGTGTTGGGTCCAGATCAAGGCCCTGCATGGTACTATTGGCAGCTCCCTTCCCCTGACACAATTGCCCAGCTCATAGTATGGTCCTTCTATCTTGCCCACCAGTTTGTGGTGTGGTTCACAATATACTGGGCTCAGAAGAATCTGATAGAACAGAAGACAAAGCCAACAACATCTCTGACGAAATACAACTGGGCCATGGTGATCATCAACATCTTCTTTGTTGCACTGCACTTTGTTCAGACGCACATCTGGTTCGATGGACTTGCTCAGGATGTCCCCATTTGGACCAGTCAAGGCTCAGTTATTCTGATGCTTGTTCTCATACTTGTTATTGAGAATCCCAGACGAGGCTTAATTCTCGGAAAGAGAGCTGGGAAACCATTTACTGCACGTGTATCAGGTCTTGTAAGACGCATCCACATGTACCCAATTGCATGGGGACTAGTCTATACATTCTGGTTCCATCCAATGTTCTATGACCCACAACTGCTCACTGGATTCTTCTACATGTTCTTGCTATTCACACAGATGACGGTGGCCTATACATCGGTCCATATTGACAAGAGGTGGGTCATCACTGTCGAGGGCTTTGTTGGAGTACATGCGTTGGTGGTTGCCATCTTCAACACTCTAGACCATGGAAGCACAGACATGTGGCCGATGTTCCTTTCGGGATTTGTGTTCATGTGGGTTTTCACATACATGTACGCGCTGAATGTTAGAAGAGAAGTCAAGACTCTTGTCACACTGCTCTACTTCGTATTCCTAGCATGGATCTACATCCCGGCACCATTTGGATATGGACGAGATATTTCGTATCTGTTGCGATTTGAGATGCTTTGGATACCCATCATCTTGTATCTGCTCGCTGCGGTTGTAGCTGGAATTGGCTATGTCTACTTGAAGGCTACTAAGAAGACGGAATAAGGAACCTCCAGTTGCAATATGATTCATCCGGTCCATTCAATAACACAAGAATCTACCACTTGGTATGGGTGGTAGAGTGGAAAGGCCGAGATTGAGATTGAAGCGTGGGAATGTAAAGCTCGTTGGAATGGCATTAGTCCTGATGCTACTAGGTTCATTCTTTATAGTAATTAGTCCTCATCCACACTATTATGTTCCACCTGAACAATCTCTACATTCTCACTACGTTTCTTTCAACGTTTCATTAGATGACTCTGAACGATATTATCCAATTGAGCCCCTCGCCTACGCCAGCATGGTCACTCGAATTGGAATTACTGACATGGAAACAAATGGGACATCGGTTGGGCTTTCCATCCAGAATAGGAATAATGTCACGGTCTTTGCAATATCTGGTGTTAATCTCATTTCCAATAGCTCTCTGGTCGTTCAAGCTTCAGAAGACTCTAGAGTCATTGTGACTAGAGAAACTGGAGATGCCAACGGAAGTTTCGTGATATTGATATGGGAAATAGTGATCGTACCAACCTTCGATCCTACAGTCGTAGTCATCTATTACAGCATCTTGTTCCCTCTGGGATTTGCGGCGTATGTTTTTTGGAAAATAGTCACAATGAAGACAGTTCGCAAAAGCATTCGACCAGCCTTGATAGCTGTCCTAGTATTGCTTGGCCTCGTACTAGTAACTCCATTCATTTCCGGGTCTCTGGGGGGTTTCTTCACTCCCACAGAGATGACAGAGCTGGTCTATTCTGATACAAGAACTCTAGTGCTGAATGATTCCAATCCCAACAGCCTTCTCCTCTTTGGCAATGAGATTCCAAACGACGTGGAATCATTCAGAATCCATTCGTTCGAGGATGACAACAAGAGGTATCATTTTGAACTGCTTGGTGTCGCTGGTGAGGTGGACCTCTCTGCAACTCATGAAAACTCATCCATAGCATGGGAGATTATTGGGGGATCTGTAATTCAGGAGCACAGTCTGAAACTTGATAGAGTGGATAATGATGTTGAAGTTAGCCTCTCCATTGAAGCTAGTGCCACGAATGTAAGGATCCCAGTCGACCCACTACCGGACTCAATTCTGGCAGTAATCGGGTCTATAGCACTCGTCCTGGCAATAGTAACAAGCCTTATGGTTCAAACTGTGGAAAAAGTCAAACAAAACTGGTAGATAGCATTCCTGGACAACCAGTTGGCTAGGCCAAGAATGATTCATCTATACAAAACTGGGACCCTTGGTCGTAGCCATGCTTCTGGGGGGAATTATTGAATCGCATGATGAAACCCAAAATCCCTGACAGAATCTGGTCATGACAGAAAGATTATATCCCCAGTAAACTGAAGCCCCGAGTACAACCGCAGCTTGGGGACTCAAAGATGGCCACAACCTCGTCCAAGAAGTCGGCACCTGCGACCAAACCAACTGATGTCCTAGTCATTGGCGCTGGAATGGCTGGTATCAATGCAGCGCTTTCTCTAGCCGAAGGCGGGCACCACGCTCATGTCATTGAGAAGTCGGTGAATATTGGTGGCAACTATGTGGCGGTTTACAAGATCTTTCCAGCTCTTGAATGCAGTGCGTGTGTCATGACACCTCTGACATCCTACGTGGGAAAGCATTCAAACATCACGGTCCATGTGTTGTCTACAGTGGAAAAGGTAACTGGTTCCGCAGGCGATTTCACTGTCACAGTTAGAAAGAGAGCTCGATATGTGAATGAGGATACCTGTACTGGTTGTCAGGCGTGCATTCGTAATTGTCCGGTAGAGGTCCCTGATGAGTACAATCATGGGCTTTCGTTGCGGAAGGCCATATACATGAATTTCCCACAACAGGTTCCCCTTGTTGCAACTATCGACAGAGAAGCATGCATAGGCTGCGGGACGTGTGCGGCAGTGTGTCCCCAAGACTGCATTAGCTATGATGATGAAGATAAGGTCTATGATCTCAATGTGGGTTCAATAGTCGTTGCCACAGGATTTCAGGAATACAAGCCAATTGACTATGGCGAGTATGGCTATGGTGTCTTTCCAAATGTTGTCACAAGTTTGGAATATGACCGGATGACTCATCCTACCGGGCCTACTGATGCGCACATGGTCCGACCATCTGATGGGAAGGAGCCTGAGAAGATCCTGTTCATCAACTGTGTGGGAAGCAGGGATGTTCGAGAGAACATCGGAGGATACAGCCAACATTGCAATAGGGTCTGTTGTTCCTTTGGACTCAAGCTGGCCCAGGTCACTCGGATGCACTATCCTGAGGATCACTGTGAGATCATCTATACCTACATGGATATGCGGACTGCTGGAAAGGCACTAGAAGAGTTTCTCTGGGACTCGGAACGAAATCATGCCATTAATTTCATTCGAGGACGTGTTGCGGAGATCTCTGAAGACCCGGATACTCATGACCTCTACATCAAGATGGAGGACACGGATAAGGGAGATATCATCGAGATCGACAAGATCTCAATGGTCGTGCTGAATGCCAGTTTCAGGCCAAATGAAGGACAGGAGGAACTCGCAAAAATCCTGAGAATCGAAATAGATGAAACTGGATGGGTGAAAAAAGCACATGCAAACTCGAAGGGTCTGGAAACAACTCGCAAAGGAGTCTTTGTTGCCGGCTGCGCGACAGGGCCAAAGGATGGTACTGATAGTGTAAATGAGGGAAAAGGCGCAGGCATGGCTGCTCATTCTCTGCTTCCAATCCCGACTCCAGCAGCTCCAGAGGAGATACCACCTGCCGAGCTTGGTGAAGAACCGCGTGTTGGGGTATTCGTTTGTCATTGTGGAGGCATAATTGGCAATGTCATAGACTCTCCTGGACTGGCCGAATGGGCTAAAGAACTCCCAAATGTGGCATACGCGACCGACTATCTCTTCATGTGTTCAGATCCGGGCCAAGAATTGATCGTGGAAGCAATAAAGGAACATAAGCTGAACCGGGTGGTTGTTGGCTCGTGCTCTCCGCTTCAGCATCAGGAAACATTTAGGCGGGCTCTGGTTTCCGCAGGGCTTTCACCCTACTACTTCGTTGGGCCAGTTGGCCTTCGAGAACAGCTTTCTCTTGTAAATGCCAATGCGCCTGCTGATGAGCGTCAAGAAAAGGCTCAGGACATGATTCGTAGTGCAGTGGCCCAGGCAGTGAATTCAGAAGTGGTCCCTGTCAAGGAGGTTGAAGTCACACGTGTCAGCATGATTGTCGGAGGCGGAGTGTCTGGAATGACCGCTGCACTGGATATTGCTCGGAAAGGCTTTGATGTTATACTAGTGGAGAAGCAAGATAGGCTGGGAGGCAGGCTAAATGACCTCCATCAGCTCTTCCCTGAGATGGAGTCAGCAAAAGAGATTGTAGACAGGCTTGTTGATGAGGTTCAAAAGGAAAAGCGGATCAGCGTCATGCTCAACTCCAAGGTTGTGGGCCGTGATGGCTCCTACGGCAACTATGACATTGAGGTAGAGAACGTTGAAACTGGCGAGAAGGAAATCCATCGCATTGGTTCAATGGTAGTTGCAGTAGGCACTGATACGTACACTCCAAAACTTGGAGAGTACGGCTATGGACAAGTCCCAGGTGTCATAACAACTCTGGATCTTGAGAAGAAGCTCAGAAACGGCGAACTGAAGAAGGCACCAAAGAATCCGGTGTTCATTCACTGTGTAGGCTCGAGACAGAATCCAGGAGAGGGTTTCAGACACTGCTCAAGAGTCTGCTGCTCAGCTGTCATTACTATGCAGCATGAATTGAAGGAAATGTTTCCTGAAATCAAGATATTCTCAGCGTACAAGGAGCATATTCGACCCTATGCAAATGGCATGGAGGAGATGTGGCGCGAGAACAGGCAAAATGGCGTTTCCTATTTGAGATGGGTGAGAGAAAGACCTGTCACCGTGGAGCAAGACCCTGACAGTGATGATGCCATTGTAACAATCTACGACACATTGGCTCAAGAGACCTTCAAGATAAAGTCGGACATGGTAGTACTCGCTCTAGGCCTCCACGCTCCCGACGATGTAGATGAGCTGGCGAAGGCACTTGGCATAAACAGGGGAGCAGATGGTTTCCTAGCTGAGATGCACATGAAATACCGTCCAGTAGAAACTACCGTCCCCGGAGTGTTTCTTGGAGTCACATATGCAAAGAATGTCGTAGACTCGATAAACCAGGCGAGAGGGGCTGCTGGTGAGGCTGCAGTCCCATTGAACCTAGGCACCGTGGAGATTGAGCTTGAAACTGCAGAGGTGGACCAAGACCTCTGCGTAGGATGTGATCTCTGTCACTATTCAGACATCTGTCCTTATGATGCCGTTTCAATGATTGAAATCGAGCCAGGGGTAAAGAAGAGTGCCACTGATGAGATGCGCTGCGAAGGCTGTGGAGCCTGTTGTGCAATCTGTCCTACCGGGGCTCGTGATCTACGATGGTGGCGTGAAGGAAGCTTCATGGAGCAAATCGAAGAGATGCTCAAGGAGTGAGCACCTTGGTGAACCTAGACGGTCTTCGTGCAGCGTGGACCGTTTTGAACGACCTTCTTGGGGAACTGCGAGAGAAGGAGGTGTTTATACCCGACCTGACCTATGCAGATCTGCGCAACTCAAAGATGGTCTTAGAGTATCTCTCAAGTTTTGAGGGTGACCTCAGAGCCTCAGATCATGCAGATGAGAAACTCCGGATTGAGATGGAAACAAAAATCCTAAGACTCCGCGAAACCATGATGGTGTGGGCTGAGGACAGGGAGGGCACCGGATACAGACAGGTCTGGGAAGACAGGTTTCAGCGGGCCCTGGAAGGGGAATCCAAATATGTCGAGGAGGAGAAGACTCCAATCTCCGATATACCTAGGGAGAAGGACATTGGCTTCTTCAGAATCAGGCTGCCGGACGAGATTCCAGTTGAGATCATATCAGAATTGGCTGAAGACTGTGGAGTCCTCATCTCCTTGGACGGCGATCGACATCTGCAAGTAAGCGGGAAGAAGGATTGCGTTAGGGATGCTATGAAACGACTTGGTGAGTTATTCTATGGAGATAGCAAGCTAAAGAAATAGTATCACTATCAAGATTGACCATTCTAGATTCCAAGTATATCACTGATTGGGTCCAAAGAGATTCTGTTCAGTTCGAGGCCGAGCTGTTCATGGTCAAGACCCATCGCTAGCCCAAGAATCTGAGTGACAAACATAGCTGGGAGTTCGAGAGACTCACCATTGTCATCCTTCATCCCAATCAACTGTACATCGAACTGTGTATGGCAAGCTGGACAGTTGGTCACGAGAACATTGGCTCTCCCTTCTTTCGCAGAGATCATCTTGTCCTTCAGAACGTCTGTTGCCACTTCTTCACTTGCGATCAAGAGAGGAGATCCACAACAATTGAGTTTTGCACCCCATGGAACGCTTTGCGCACCAGTGAGTTCAAGGAGTTCATCTACCTTTCTTGGGAGTTCTGGATCATCAAAGCCTGCTACGTTTGATGGTCGAATCAGATGACAGCCAGGATGAAAGGCGATTCTGAGCCCGGTGAGCGGTCGCACAATCTTTGCCTTTATGTCGTCTTTCATGTCATAGAGGACCTCGACAAAATGGCGTATCTTGGTCTTTCCTGTGTATTCAAGTCCTAGTGATTTCAAGGCGCTGTTGACTTTCTTTCGATAGGTCTCGTCATCATGCAGTACATGATCCGTGTCTTTGAGTGAACCAAAGCAGCCGTTACATGGGGTCACGATATCATGACCTCTACTCTCAGCCAGAGCAATGTTCCTGCCTGACATGGAGAGCCAGCTATTCTCATCAATCGACTTCAGGACCACTGTACCACAACATGATGCGCCTTCGAAGTCGATGAGTTTCACACCGAGTTCCTTGGCCACTGCACGCATCGATGCCTCATAGTTGTTGAAGCGGTTGGGGATTGCGCACCCTAGGAACACCTCGTAGCTCTGGGTCATCTCACTCATCCTCCTCCAACTTCATCAGACCCATCTTGTCCAGGACTTTTCGCGTGTCCTCTACATTCAACTCCGGCACGTCATCGAGGTCTAGGTCCTCACGTTCCCATTCAGTAGGCTCGTACAATTTCCCGTTGTCATACAATGACTTCCTAGCGGCGACATAACCGGGCGGAGCTATCTTCTTCTTGAATGCCATGTTCTTTAGGCCAAAGATGATGTCAGTGATCTCTATGCCTTGTGGACATCGCTCCTGACAGGTATAGCAGGTCGTGCACAACCATACCATGTCGGTGTCTAGGACCTCCTGGAGTCCGAAGAGAAGCATTCGCATTAACTCGTGGACCTGAATGTTGACTTTGTCACTCACCGGACAGCCTGCACTGCACTTGGCACACTGGAAGCATGCTGTGAGATCCGCCCCACCAAGTAGGTTGGAAACCTCCTTTGTGAACTCTGCATCCAGAGCCTCGAGCTTCTTGCCCTCAAATGATTTGAACTGACCCCACGACTCTGTCATCTCTTATCGCCTCCTTGGTCTGAGCGGGCTTGGGCCCAGTTTGTCTGCAATCTCTGTCAGCTTCTTCACGGTCTCCGCCCAGATTGGACCTTCGCTTGCACTTATCTGAGTGAACTGGAGTCGCTCAGGCTCCAGACCTGCTTTCTCAAGGATCTTCCTTGCAATGGCAAACCTTCGCTCAAAGGACACGTTCCCATCGACATAGTGACAGTCTCCAAAGTGGCAGCCCGAAATCCACACCATGTCAGCACCTAGTCTGAAAGCCTCCAGCATGTGAGCCACACTGACTCTGCCTGTGCACATCACCCGGATGTCACGGACCGTTGTAGGCTGTTGAAACCTCGAAACACCTGCACTGTCGGCCCCAGCATAGGAGCACCAGTTACAGAGAACCGTCACTATCCTCGACGCTGTGGCGGGCATGTCCTCCAAAGCCGAACGAATTTGAGCCAGTATCTGGTCGTCAGTGAAGTGCTTCATTGTGATGGCTCCAGCGGGGCATCCAGCAGCACACTTACCACAGCCCGCGCACAGAACTGGATTGGATACCGCATAGTCAGAACCGCCGTCCCCAGGTACGACTTCGATAGCATTGTAGGCACAGTTTATCTCACATGTGCCGCAGCCAACACAGACCTCAGGATCAACTACAGAAACGATGGCCTCAGCCTTCCGGATACCGCTAGCCAAGGGAATCAGTGCTCTTGATGCAGCACCTCGACCCTGAGCCACGGATTCAGCAATTGTCTTTGGAGCAGTGGCAGTCCCTGCAACAAAGACTCCATCTGTCTGGAAATCTACTGGTCGGAGTTTGGGATGTGCTTCCATGAAGAACCCCGACATGTTGAGTGGGACTTTGAAAATCTCAGAGATCTCCTTGTTCTTCTCTCGTGGAATCATGGCAGTTGAGAGAACAACATGGTCAACATCAAATGCCACCTCGGCACCGAAAACCTGGTCCATGACCTCTACTCGTAGCGCCTTGTCCTTGCCTTTCTTCACATTTGGTGGACTAGCCTGATCAAATCTGAGAAACACAACTCCCTTCTCTCGAGCCTCTCTGTATTTGTCCTCGTCCTCATAGGACACTCTGATGTCACGATAGAGATGGAAGACCCTAGAATTGGGATACTTGTCAAGAAGTTCTAGTGTGTGTTCTAAGGCGATTGTACAGCAGATCCCGGAACACCAGGTTCGGGCGCCTTCGAGTGACTCCTCCTCACGAGATCCGGCGCAATGTATGACGGCAAAGGTCTGACCATCTTCAATTCCTTCACCGTCTGCTATCTTGTGATTGAACTCGACCTCAGTGATGACGTTGTCCAGCTTCTTCAGGCCGTAGAGGCCTTTTTCAACGAGTTCGGTAGCACCTGTGGCTACGATGACGACACCGACCTTGACCTCTTGCTTTTGCTTCCCAGTCTTGATGGTGATGTCAAAATCGCCGATCGACCCTTTTGCATCAACTATCTCGGAATTAAGCATCAGTTCAATATTCGGATTACCTGTAACTGCCGCCTCGAACTCACTTACCACTTCCACACTCGGGCGATGGTCAAAGTTGACTGTCCGCAGCTCATTCAGAAAGCCTCCAACCTTGTCATCCTTCTCAACAATGAGTACCTTGAAACCTTTCTGAGCGATGAGGTCAGCTGCAGCCATTCCAGAAACGCCAGCACCAATGACTAGAACGGTTGGCTCAATCTGGCTGACGGCTTCCTCCTGGGCTTCAAGCAGTCTCGCTCGTGCAACAGACATTCTTACAAGGTCATTTGCTTTGGAGGTCGCTTCGTCCTTTGCAGCCTGATGCACCCATGAACAATGTTCTCTGATGTTCGCGAGCTCGAACAGATATTTGTTGAGGCCAGCCTCTTCGATAGTGGCTCGGAACAAAGGCTCATGCGTTCGAGGTGTGCAAGAGGCGACTACCAAACGGTTGAGGTTATGTTCCTTTATGGCGTCCTTGATGACGTCTTGGGCGTCTGATGAACATGAGTAGAGAAGATTCTTAGCATAGACTACACCGGGAAGGGTACTTGCATAATCTGTGACTTCTGCAACATCAACTGTCCCAGCGATGTTGATGCCGCATGAACATATTATTACACCAATTCGGGGCTCAGCAGCAATGAGTTCCAAATCTGCTTCAGTAAGAGCCTCGCTCTCTGAGGCCTCTGGCAGAACGATATCCATGGCGGCCATTGCAGCTGCTGCGCTCCCCTGGGCTACGGAATCAGGGATGTCCTTGGGAAAATTACAGGCTCCACACATGTGCACACCAGGAACCCCTGTCTGGACAGAGTCAATCCCATCACCCTTGCCTTCAATGAATCCGTATTGGTCTACCTTTATTCCCAACTTCTCCATCAGTTCGGAGTTCTTGTTTGGTACCATAGCAGGACAGAGAACGGCAAGGTCGTAGCTGTCCTTCAGGACCTCATGACCTTTTGCATCACTGTGTCGTACAATCAGGTTTTGGGTTTCAGGTTCCTCAGTGATATAGCTAGGCAGTCCCTTGACATAGTTGATCCCGTATTCTGTTTCTCCTCTCACCACGAACTCTTCGAAGCCCTTCCCAAATGCTCGAATGTCATTGTAGAGAATATCAATATGGACCTCAGGAGTATGCTCTTTGGTGATGATCGCTTCTTTGGTAGCATAAGTGCAGCAGATTCTCGAACAATATGCACAGTGGTTTACATCTCGGCTACCTACACATTGAATAAACGCAATTCGATGAGGCTCTTTCCCGTCCGATGGTCGCATCACAATACCTTTCGTTGGACCGCTGGCTGAAACCATTCTTTCATATTCCAGTGCCGTTATAACATTCGGAAATCGTCCATACCCGTACTCTGGGACTGATGCCGCATCAAGCAAGTCATATCCAGTCGCAATGATTACCGATCCAGCATTGATATTGACAACCTCATCGGAAATCTCGAAGTCGATAGCCTCCGCCTTGCAGGTCTTGACACAAGTCATGCACTCAATGCAGTTTTCAATGTCAATGGTGGCGATGTTTGGTACAGCCTGTGGAAATGGAATATAGGCTGCCTTCCGCATTTTCAGTCCCATGTCATACTCGTTTCTGACTTCAATGGGACAGACACGCTCGCAGTCACCGCACCCAGTACACTTGTCGAGGTCCACCCTTCTTGTATGCTTCAGAACCTTGACCATGAAGTCACCAGGGCCTCCGGAGACATCAGTGACTTCAGAATAAGCTAGTAGCTCTATATTGCGATGACGAGAACAATCGACCATCCATGGACCTTGAATGCACATTGAACAGTCAAGCGTGGGAAACGTCTTGTCCAGTTGGGACATATGACCTCCTATTGAAGGATTCTTCTCGACCATAAAGACTTGGACACCCATGTCAGCAAGATCAAGTGCAGCACGCATTCCTGCAATACCCGCGCCTATGATAACAACTGGCTTTGTAGCAGACTCGGCCATTCGTTAGTCCACTCCGACGTAACAATGCGCATCGGTTGAATAGCATGATAAAATGTTTGTTATCGGACAAAGAAATCTGAATTCACAGATGATAGGCTCGGATTATTCGGGCAAGCCTATAATACGCGGGCTCCTTGGAATGAGAGCTCTCTCAATCCGGATAGCGCGCACTGGACACTGAAACTCGCAGGAAGTACAATCAATACATTTCTTGGGATTGACAAGATCCGCCTTCTTGGTGCTCTCAATGAAGCCCCAGACGCCCCTTGGACACACATTCAAGCACTCTCTGCACCCTGAACAGGCTTTGTAATCATAGATTATCATTAATTCTCACCTCAAAAGATACCCACAGGGAAGTAGAACCCCAGAATAAAGAGAACAATCAGTGTTCCAATGCCTGCGATTATATCACGAGTCATCTGGTCTTCACCTAGTTGAGGCGTAGCACCGCCCCAATTGAAGCCCACAAATAAGGATAGACCCAACACCGTGATTCCGCTTGTGTCCAGCCAGGCCCATTGCGAAATCACCGTGTTTGAAAGGAATGCCATGGTTAATAGAGCAGTCTTCCATATAATCAGTGCCAGTACTCCAATAATCGCACCCCTCACATAACCAGAAGATGTTGGCATCTTTGGATCAACAATTGCCATAGCGGTGCCCAGAATCCATACTCCAAGAAGTAACAGTAGAAGATTTGCCATCCAATAGTTGGACCAGGACAGGAAGACGCCACCCATTAGACCGAGTGCCCAGAAAATGGGTGTCATAAACAGAAACATCGTGGTTTCAAAGATGAGATGAGCAAGGTTGCACTCCATTCGCTTGTGGATATCGAATTTAGCAACACTTTGTTCGAGCGACTTCTTGTTTTCATTTTCGATGAACTCAGCGACGTCCACGATATCTACGGGTCCAAAGACAGCATGCCAGCCGTTGTCGGATAGAACAGCCTTTGAAACTGAGCTTGCCGCTAGTTGAGGGAGGATGAGATTTCTATGAGAAACAATACTCTCCAGCTTGGTTGAGCTTATCGCGGATAGTACAGAGTCAGTGTTCACATGACCTCCTCTGCTTCCACACCACACATTAATTCCATGACCATCAACAACGAGAAGATGGCATCTCAGGTTCTGCTTCTGAATCTCCTGAGTCACTCTGAACACGGTCATATAGTAATTAGTGGTGATGAGCACCGGTGAGTCAGCGTCCGCTTCATTAAAGGAGAATAGACCTTGCGGTGATTTAATGGCTAACGCGGGCCACATCAGCTGTGAACCAAGTAGACACGCGTAGTACTTCCAACCCTTCTTCAATTTCATGCCTCCGCCACGAACAACTCGAAGAGACCCCCCATCAGAATCACCTTATACCTGGGATTCAGACCAACAGAACTCATTGCTGCAGGAAGATTGTGATGGGGATGAGATTCAATATCACTCCATCGTGAAACCAATCTAAAGCCGAAGCTCCGTATCAGTCCGAAGAAAGGTCCCATGAGTTTACTCTCTGGAATTCCCTCGCCTCCAATAACGACCTGCCCTCCGGGAGCAACCACTCTTGCCGCCTCTCTCAAGAATGCCTTCAGTTGTCTTGACTGTAGTTCGCTGACCATCAAAGTGCTCACTACTACATCAAAAGCTCCATCATCAAACTCCAGTGAGGTGGCATCTCCATATTTGAGATGGATACGTCTTGTCAAATTGTGCCTCTTGACGTGTTCTTTAGCAATCTGGAGCATCTCTCTATTAGTATCTACTCCAACTCCTCGCATTCCTCGTCGTCCAGCTTCCACTAGGAGTTTCCCTGTACCACAGCCCACATCAAGCAAGGTGCCTTTCCCAGGCAAGAGATGGCCGATGACATAATTCCTGAGTGACGTGTCCTGTCTTAATGTGAGGAGAGATATCCATCTATCGTACTGAGTTGCTGCTCTATCCTCTGATAGCTTCATCAGTATGGTCGCCATTATGGATGCGCCACATGTACCTGGGACGGTTTAGCTATATCAGGATGCTGCTATCTCAAGCGGTTTTCAGCCTTTGACGATCATGGGTGTGACAAACGTCCAGAGCCCTACCCCAAGCAAGACTATGTAGTTCAAGTCTCCCAAGCTAATGTCCAAGATTCTTATACTTGATAGAATGATGTAGAGCATCGATGTCACGAATGCAATGACAAGTTGGGGTCGAAGATCGACCTTCTGATCTCGAATCTCAAAATGCCAGAACAGCACAATTGCTGCAATGAGAACCATCACGACTGCTGTGACTTGAAAGGGAACGTTCAGTGTGGCAAATGGAGTCAACAATCCCTCTACGGTAGTCATTAGCGCAATTATGTAGATAGGCGTCAGCTTACCGAGCCTGTGAAGATAAGTATCATCTGCGTCAATATTCGTCAATCTCAATTCCTCCTGACCAGACCTTTTCCAGTCTGGACAAGTCTTTCCCCTCAGCAGGCGATGGAAGGGAACACGAAGCTGGCAATTAGGGTATCGCTAGAGGCCAAAAACAGCTGCTACCTCTATTCTCGAGAGTTTTACATGCATTGATTGGCGCCAAACCATTTTCGAGTCCCAGACTTAACTATTTCAAATAGGTGACCTCATATATTACAGGGATAACATCCGATGCGGGAGACGCAGATGAAGTGCAGGCGGCTATACACGCGGGCATATCTTACACGGATGAAATCAAGGGATTATGTTGACAGGACGCATGATCTCTCTGAAATTGAGATTGTTCTGCCGCAGCGAATCAAGAACTAGTTTCCAAAGAGAACCTTCTTCTGATAATAGCCCCTCAGGGTGTTCCCTAGATGCTCGTTGTATCCAACTATTGTGTTTCCACGGGACAATTTGAAGCATCATGAAGGTTCTATTAGCCCTAGGAGGACTATGGGGGCTTCTAGCAGGCGGAATTCAGCACTCTTCTTCATCTTCATTATATATACTCAATTCAAGACTTGTCTTGGTGATACGGTGAAACATCCCAGACTTCTGAAATATGCAGCTGTTCTCACATTTCTGGTCTTGGTGCTCTCTCCAATGAGTGTACTTGCACAAAGCGATAATGGTGACGATCATACCGATGACGACGAGTACGAAGAGGCACATGAGCCTGAATACTCTAGAGATAGCGATGGTACAGCTTGGATACAGACCGACATAGCCACTGTACGGCTTGATAGTGAACAACCGAGTTTCCAGTTCTGGTACTCATCCGATAGCAATGGAAGCCGCGCCCGATTCCTTGTGAGCTATCTGATGATTGTTGAGTTTGAAGATCTCAACGGTGATAATGTCTACCAGGTTAATGAAACCCTAGACTTTGCTCCGCTGGACGCCTTTGATTGGGTCCTTCAGACTGGAGCAGTCACTGATGAACTTGGACATAACACTGAGGTCTATGCTTCGTATACAAAGGGCGGGCTGAGTGAAGATTGGGAGGACGACTGGTTTAAGGACTGGATGCCCGGTTACGGAGGGGAGGATGAGCCTGAAGAGCCCTTCATCTTGAGTAGCGACGAAGACATCAACTTCACTCGTTTCGAAGGAATGACCCTCCAATTCTACGCCCATATGTACCTAGATGACTACAATGGGACTGTCAGCGATGACGAAGGCGTCAAGGCCAATTACACAGTGCTAGGAGGTGTCGAGTTGAAAATCGACATCGAGATCGGAAACTTCCCGTATCTCTCTGAAACATCTCATGTCGCTATACTGAACTTCCTGCAAGAGGATCTCGCCTCTGAGGATGACTCTGATCATCACTTCAGACTTCATGAGGATGAGGGGGATGAGAACCGTGACTCTGAGGATTTAATGCCGGAGGAGGATTGGGGCAAGAAATTCCAGGATGTCGATGAGGACGATGATGGGCATCATGATGATGTTCAGGAACTCTCCCTGGTCGAAGATTCAACAGATACAACACACGGATTCTATCGCTGGCTGGATAAAGCTGTCATGACCCTTCCTGGCGGAAGCCAAGAGGCAGTTGATGTCGAAGCGTCGTACTGGACCAACGGAAATGCTCTTCTGCTATTCTTCTCCTACCCCAACTTTGACGGCGGGTCGCTCTTACACGACCCATCTATGAGATTTGAGGAGCTTGCAGCACCTACAGGGAATGGTGGACTCATTATCCCAGAGGGCATAGTACTCCCGGCAATTGCTGCCATCTCACTTGTTGCAGTACTTGGTGTAGGAATAGCAGTAAAGAAACGTTAATGGAAACTGGAGGGGGAATCATCCCCTCCAACCATTTAGTTTCACACCACAACCTTATTGGATGAATTGTCACAACAGACATGACAGGATTGCTGACGATGCCCACCATGAACGCAAAGACATTCACATTAGCAACCATCTTTCTTGTGATGCTAATTGTGATAGGACCTCCTATTCCAGTTCAGGGTCAGACACAGCAATTTTCGCTCTCCAATATGGTGATAGATGCCATTCTAAACCAGAATTGCACTACAAGCATCTCAATTGAAGCGGATATTGTGAATGATGGGCTAGTCGATCTGAGCTTCATCGACCTGAGGCTAGATATTCGGAGTTTGAATTTGACAAGCAGTGTTCTTGGAGGCAGTCATGCTGAAGCAGTTCTTGCGCCTGAGGAGCGATATACTGTTGTCAGAGTTTCTTCAGCATCTTTGATTCCGTTCAATAGTACGAGCCATCTTTCGCTCACATTGACAACTGATGAACTCCAACAACGTCAGGATCCGACGCCAACTGGACCATTGTGTACGAATCATTTCATCTATTACATACGGCCCTTGAATGAGATACAGGGTCTGACCTTCAGGACTCACCTCCCTGCTCACGCTACATTGGAAGCGGATGCACCAGCGCCACTGTTCCCTATACCAACAAGCAATTTCACCGATGGAAACAGGATAGTCTTCACGTGGGAAACCCCGACTCTACTCCCAGGAAACGAACAAGCCTTTATCGTGAAGTATCAACTGCCTACTGGCCTTTTGCAGACCGAATCTTCAGATCCAGTTAATCCTTTCCTCTTTTCGGGGTTAGGTGTGGCAATTGGTGCAGTTGCTGCATTATTGATTGAGAGGCTACCTGCGGCCCTCAGACTGCTCCGCACTAGGAGAGAGAGCACAATCAGTGTTGTTTCAAGTCAGGAACAGCAGGTTCTATCCTTACTAGATAAGAAGGGAGGGTCATGTCTTCAGAGAGAGATTTATGAGGAGTTGAATATGTCTCAATCAATGGCAAGCATGCTGCTGAACTCGCTCGAGGAGAGGGGCCTAATCAAGCGATTTCGAGATGGCCGCGAGAACGTCGTCCACAAGATGGAAACATAAGACTTGCCGCTCTTGACTTACTCGGAGACTGCCGCATCCTTAGGCGTTTCAATCTCAATGCCAAGCTTCTCCCAATTTGGTTGGCTCTTCCTTTGCAGGTACTGTAAGTGAGTGGCAAGACCAAATTCATCAGGCTCATGTCCGAAGGCTAGGGCGAGTAGCTCCATGACGTGCAGGACATCGAAATGATACTCTGCCTCAAAGTGTTTCTGAATCTCAACCTGTCCAAGGTCCAATTGAAGTTCGCAGAATGGACATGGAGTAACTATGATGTCAGCCCCTCCCGCGGCTAGGAGACTATCAAACTTCTGTTTCGTGAAGTCAAGGGCGGTCTTGACGTCTGCAGTCCTAACTGCTCCTCCAGCGCCACAGCAAATTAGCTCGTCTTTGTACGGCACATAGGTTGCACCAGAGGTTTCACAGAGTTCTCGGAATATATGCGGTCTCTCTGAATCATCCTTCTTCTTGACCAGCTTGGGCCGCATCCAATGACAACCGGGATGGAGTGCCATTCGTACACCTTCAAACGGGCGTGTAACTCGGTTTCGAATCTTTTCCAATCCTGCCGTGTTGCAGAGTGCATCAACATAATGAGTGACCTCAATTGTGCCCTTGAACTCCCGCCCAATCTCAGCCAGGTTCTCATTTACTGTTGCTCTGAGCTCTTCATCATGTTTGAGCTCGTGGTCAGCGTCCCAAAGACTTGCAAAGCATCCGTTGCATCCCGTGGTAATGTTTGCTCCCGCCTCCTCTGCAATGGTGAGGTTTCGTGCTGCCACTGATGCCCAAGTCACTTTGTCAAATGAGCCAAAGACTCCAGGAGCCGGACAACAGCTGGCTTTCTCCATCGGTAGGAGATCCATGTCGAGGTCTTCAAACACAAGCTCGGCTGCCTTCTGTACGCTTGGATATCTATGGGGGATTATGCACCCTAGGAAATGTAGGAACTTTGGTTTCTTCGCCATCTTGCTTCACTCCTCCTTCTCTTCCTTCTCAGCAACGAGCTTGTCGAAACCGCTCTTTTTAGCAATCTTGACTATTTCCTCAATGGCTTCAGGGAAGCTACTTGCGTTTGGCGGCTTTTCATCAAGGCCAACCTTCTTTCTGAGACCTTCCCATGTTTCACCGCCGAGAGGAACTGCATGTCCTGTCGTGAGCACGTTCATCCCCACCTTTCGATGAGGCTCGAGCATATATCCTTCGGCAACTGCAACATTTCGGATCGCCTTGATGACCTCTGTGGGCTGAACATCCTGAGGACATCGATCAGTACAGGTGTAGCATGTAGTGCAGAACCATAGCTCCATGCCAGAAATCACATCTTCTTTTAGACCAAGTAGAGCCTTTCTGATGATACCTCGAACCAAGTAGTTTGTACGAGCTCCTGCAGGGCAGCTCCCACTACATGTCCCACACTGATAGCAGCTTTGAATATTCGGACCACCTATTCTCTTGATCATGTCAACAAACTCTGTGTCGACCTCATCAATCACATGGACATCCGATTGGTCTGCGCTAGTCATGGTGATGCACCGACTACCCGCGGTGCTTAGATTCCAACCTTAAATCCATTGTCAAAAGGACGTTTCGCGAAACGCAAAGACTCATTCCCTTTTGCGTCCACCTTGACCCATGCTCTGTCCAAAGCATGAGCGTGAAGGCAGAATCGCATCAAGGTCCATTGGACACTGTTCAACGTGTTTGGATACCGATGACAGTGCTATTCAGGCTGCTAAGGACAAACACAAACAGATTAGATTCAATCAGAACTTGGTTCCCGAAATACCTGAAAGCGGGAACATAGTATGTCCCGACTGCGGAAACCATTGCAGGCTCAATGAGGGGGAGATTGGATACTGCAACCTCCGTGTCGTAGAGCAGGGAGTGGTCACTCATCGATTTCAGGGAAAGGCAATAGTCTCGTGGTACTTTGACCCGCTTCCTACCAATTGCGTGGCTGATTGGGTATGTCCTGTCACAAAGGGAGATCCAACTTTCACCTACGCCAGACAGCTCAACAATCTTGCAGTATTCTATGGGTCATGCAATTCCAATTGTCTATTCTGCCAGAATGACAGTTTCAGGGAGATGATGGCGAAAGGAGAACCCCTAATGACGCCAAGAGAGTTGGCGTCTGTAGCAAATGACAGGACTGCCTGTGTTTGCTATTTCGGTGGCGACCCAGCATGCAATCCAGTTCATTCCTTGGACACATCAAAGATACTCTATGAGGAACGTCAAACTAGAGTATGCTATGAAACCAATGGGAACATGTCCCGAAAGTGGCTCATCAGGACTGCGGATATAGTCCTGAAATCTGGGGGAACCTACAAGTTCGATCTCAAGGCAGTATCTCCTAGATTGTATGCTTCGCTCACCAGCATGACCAACACAGCTGTCCTCAATAACTTCAGGGTCCTGGCAAAGAAGGGATTGAAACGGGATGGAGAGTTTCTCGTTGCAAGCATTCTACTTGTACCAGGATATGTGGGGGTAAGTGAGGTAAAGAGGCTGTGTGAATTCATAGTGGAATGCGATTCGACTATTCCAACTGCCCTTCTTGGATTTCATCCCCATCATGCCATGTCTGATCTGCCTCGCACAAGCAGGGCCCATGCAATGGCTGCGAAGGAGGCGGCGAAAGAGGCCGGTCTGACAAATGTGAGAATAGGAAACATGGGTCTGCTCTCGACAAAGGAATACCCATATGATTAATGCATTCCAAGAAATCTAGACCCAAAACCAATCCTTATATCGCCAAGTACTCGGCGTCCTAACGGAATCCAAGTTTACGAAGGTAGCTTCATGGAGAACAGTTTCTCGGGCGAAAGAATACATTCCGAAGACATCGACCCACAATTCACTGAGAAAATCATTGAGGCGGGGGCAGATAGAATTCGGACATGTATTCAGTGCGGGACATGTTCCAGTGTCTGCCCGAGTGGTCGTCGGACTGCATTCAGAACACGTGAACTGATGAGAAAGGCGGTTCTGGGGCTGAAAGAAGAGGTTCTAGCCAGTCCTGATCTCTGGCTCTGTGCGACTTGTTATACATGCCTTGAGAGATGTCCCAGAGAAATCAAGGTGACGGATGCGATAATTATCATGAGGAACATGGCCGTTGACGAGGGGTTCATGCTTCCTCAACACAGGAAAGCCTCTCAGAAGCTCATCTCAACTGGACATGCTGTTCCGATTGATGAGGAACATCGTGAGATGCGAAAAGACCTAGGTCTGGAAGAATTGCCACCCACAACGCATTCAAGGAAGAAGGCTCTGAAAGATGTTCAGAAGATAATGAAGAAAACTGGGTTTAAGACGCTCATTGATAGACAGAACAAGGAGGGGACATGACATGACAGAAACGGAGAGTCAAAAGTACTCGCTCTTCCTTGGTTGCGTCATGCCTAATCGATTCCCCAATCTGGAAAAGAGCATCAGAGTCGTGCTCCCTCTGCTTGGTGTAGAACTCGAGGATCTGGATGGGGCTAGTTGCTGTCCTGCACCTGGTGTGGTCCGATCATTCGATGAACCTACATGGCTTGCCCTTGCGGCTCGGAACTTGGCACTTGCGGAGATGGCAGGAAACAACATTATCACGGGATGCAACGGCTGCTATGGGACGTTTAAGGAGGCTCTCTCAGAGGTTCACGATCATCCAGAGAGGCTGAAAGAGGTACAGAACGTCTTTGATGGGATGAATATCACATTCAAGGGGGAAGTCGATGCAAAGCATGTCATAGAAGTCATTTACAATATCGGTGCAGATCGAATCAAGGAGCTTGTTACACGCCCACTGGACGGCATCAGGATCGCAGTTCACTACGGGTGCCACCTCCTTAAGCCAAGCAAGAATAAACCTTGGAAGAAGACGCAGAACCACACATTTCTCGATGAATTAGTCGAAGCGACAGGCGCAGAGAGCGTGAGATACAAGGACAAATCGCTTTGCTGTGGCGCTGGAGGAGGCATGAGGGGAGGCAATGTGGCAATCAGTGTGGATATCGCCAAAGAGAAGCTAGACAACATGTTGGCGGCAGGAGCTGACTGTGTTCTCAACGTCTGTTCATTTTGCCATCTCCAGTATGAGCTAGCCCAGCCACAGCTGAACAAGGAGATTGGAGAGGAGAGATACCACATACCCGTGGTATATTACACGCAGCTCCTCGGTCTGGCCCTTGGTCTGGACGCAGGTGAATTAGGTCTTGACAAGCATGTTGTTAGTACTCAACCACTATTGAGCAAGATATCTGGATGATAGCCGGGATTTGTCTGTTTCAGAACCATGCCCAAACTGACGCAGCTTCTCGAGATGGTGAAGTGAAAGAGAGGGGCTAGAGAGTTCTGTTCCGCGTTGGACCTCTCGCGCTGTCAAAGGCGTGGGATGCCGCAAGAGACACCAGTAGACCTTGTAGGGTCTTGCCTTTGATTCGTTCAGCCAATTCTTCTTCAGTTGGCTCGTTATCAGGTAATGCCCACAGCTCATTTCGATAATCGATGGAATGTAAATGCACGCTTTGAACTCTGGCCCTTTGCCCATCCAATATATAGTCCACCAAGGTAAGGCTCATATAGCTCAGCAGTTCGCCCATGCTCAAGGCAGTCAAGATATTGCCTCAGTCAACCCTCTGAAAACTGATAGGAAGGCATCAGGAGAATAACAGTGGTGTCAGCTGTTCGAAAACCAATAACACCAAAACCCGCAAGAGAAAGGGAGAAAGTCCTGGTGATATTAGAGGAACAGTGCAAGCAGTGTGGCCTCTGCATCGAGTTTTGTCCAAAGAAAGTTCTCTGCTTTGACATGTCCAAGTACAATCGGAAGGGCTACCATCCAGTGACTGCATGCGACATCGATGCATGTGTGAACTGCGAATTTTGTGAACGGATATGCCCAGACATGGCGATATTCTTGGCAAAGAAAGATGAGGCACGGAAGGCCTACGACGAGGGAGCAATGGAGGACAACACTGCGATTCCCGAGTTTGACCGAGAGTCTAAGGAGAAGAACTAGATGCCTAAGAGGGTCATGTTCACAATGGGTGATATCGCATGTGCAGAAGGAGCACTAAGTGCTGGCTGCAGATATTTCGGGGGATATCCCATCACACCAGCGACTGAGATTGCAGAGTGGATGGCAATCAGAATGCCAGAGGTGGGCGGAGCTTATGTCCAATACGAGGATGAGATTGCATCAATTACAAGTGTGATTGGAGCATCGTGGACGGGCACGAAATCTATGACTGCAACGTCAGGACCAGGTGTCAGTCTCATGTTAGAGGCAATTGGCTTGGCAGTCATGACTGAGACTCCACTCGTACTAGTGAACATCATGAGGGGCGGTCCAAGTACTGGACAGCCTACCAGGGGTCAGCAGGGTGACGTAATGCAACCAAAATGGGGAAGCCACGGAGACTATCAGATCATCGCCCTCACACCAGCATCTGTCCAAGAGATGTTCGACCAGACAGTTCAGGCTTTCAATCTCTCTGAAAGATATAGAACGCCAGTATTTGTACTGGCAGATGAAACCGTAGGTCACATGAGAGAACGTCTTGTAATACCTGATGAGAAAGACCTCAAGGTTGAATACAGGAAACTGGCTTCAGGACCTCCCGAGGACTACCTTCCATTTAAGCCAGACGAGGACCTCGTACCACCCATGGCACTACTTGGGTCCAAATATCAATTCTATGCTACTGGTCTCACCCATGATGAGCGCGGATATCCGAGTGACAAGGAGAATGTCCAGATTGAATTGATTACTCGGCTAAACGACAAGATAATCCACAATGCTGACAAGATAATTGATATTGAGGAATTCATGCTTGATGACGCCAAGATAGCAGTTGTCGCCTACGGCACGCCATCTAGAAGCGCAAGGAGAGCAATCAAGGATGCCAGGGAACAAGGAATCAAAGCAGGGATGCTACGCCTCAAAACTGTGTGGCCGTTTCCAGAAAAGCAGGTAGCGAAACTTGCTTCTCAAGTTGACCATATCATTGTCGCTGAACAGAATCTTGGTCAAATGTATCACATGGTCAGGGCAGAGGCAGCCCCGACTCCGGTTCACTTGATGGCCAAGCCTGCAGGCATGCCGCAGATTCCAAGCGAGATTCTCGATAAGATTAAGGAAGTCAAGGCCCTCTGATGGTTCATAAGCTAAATGCTTAAAATACACTCAAAACTGGCTGTCGCATGTTCGTTCTATTGACGGGATCCTTTGGTAACATTGGCGAAAGCACGCTAATCGCGCTTTTGGAGAATAATCATCGTGTTCGGTGCTTTGACCTTCAGACAAAAGCGAATGATAGGAAGCAAAAGCTACTTCGACGCGTAGGCGATTTTGAAACAATTTGGGGGGATATTCTAGACTCAGAGATCGTGAGTGATGCCGTAAAGGACATAGAGTGCATCATTCATCTGGCTGCGATCATCCCACCCATGAGTGACCAGAACCCGGACCTTGCATTTCGCGTGAACGTCGAGGGAACAAGAAACATCATCAATGCAGCTGAAGGAAGCCCAAAAAAGCCCAAGCTCATCATTGCGAGTTCGGTGTCAATATTCGGGCCAACAATGCATCTTCAGCCTCCACGTAGAACATCTGACCCAGTTAATCCAACTGACACCTACACTCAGACGAAGATGAAATGTGAAGCCATGATTCGAGAGAGTACGATTCCATGGACGATTCTGAGACTGACTGCAGTCCCACCACTCGATATGAATAGCGACACATCTGTAATGTTTGAGATACCTCTTGACCAACGGATAGAGTTCGTTCATACTCGAGATGTCGGTGTTGCTTTTGCGAATTCAGTGACGGCCGAGACCCAAGGAAAGACTCTGCTAATCGGAGGAGGAAAGGACAGCCAAATGCTTCAGATTGATTTCATTGGAAGAATACTGTCAGCTACCGGACTTGATCTGCCCCCCAAGGAAGCCTTTAGAACTCCGTCTAAGCCAGAAGAGTACTTCTACACAGATTGGTTAGACACCGAAGAATCACAGAAGCTGCTTCAATATCAGAGTAGAACATTTGACGAGTACATTGAGGAAATCAAGAAAGCATTGGGATTCAAGCGGTATCTTGCGAATCTTTTCAAGGGGCAGGCTATGAAGAAGATTGTCGCATCGTCTCCATACATGCCGAAGAAAGAGGATTGACTCCTGGTTTCAGAAGAGCCAGTCATGGACACTTCGGGCAATCAGTTCAAAGGCCCGATTGACATTCTTGTCAAGTGCGACCGAGCTTTCTATATAATTCATGCCAAGCCTTGTGGCTGTATTCTGGCCTTCTTCCGCAGACACCACTCGATCATCGATCAAATCCGTCTTGTTGCCGACTAACAGCGCCTGGTATTCTTCTACATTTCTGTCAACTTCAAGTTTCCAATCTGAAATCGCGGTCAGTGATTCCCAAGAAGTCACATCATACATGAAAATGACTCCCTGCGTTCCTCCGTAGTAGTTGGCACGAACTCGTTCCAGGAAGTCTTGGGATCCAAGATCCCATATCTGAAGATTCACCGTGTTGTTGTCAATACGCATCTTCTTGTATGCAAATCCAGTTCCAAGTGTCGGTGAATAATGCTCGCGAAACACTCCCGTGGAGTAGCGGATGATGAGACTGGTCTTACCAACTGATGGAGCTCCAACAGTAACCACCTTGAAGAGATAAGTCGGACTCATTATCAGACTTCCCACGGATTAACGGTATTCTTTGAGCAGATTCTCAGTTAATAATTATCCTGACATATCCAGATTCTAAACTTGAGGCTCTGTTTGGGTTCTCATCGAAAAATCCCTCTTGGAAGGGCTACACCTAGTTGTCTTGATAGAATAAGCAGAGTGAGCTTCGCGGCGTTGCCAAGCTTCCCATATTCAACTAGGAATCGTTCAAGGCTTTCTGTCTTTTGCCAGCCCACCCAGAAATCTGGAGGAATGTCAGCCAGAGGTATTCCAACTACAGCACAAATTCGGGAGATACGTTCAGGACCATAAATCACCTGTCCTCTAGTTACAAGAATATAGACCATTTCTTCCACAGCCTCAACTTTCGTGGGCTGCAATGATCCAGTCTTTATCACCTTGACCTGAGACCACCGATCCGCACTGAGCTGCTCAAGCCAAAAGGTGAACTCCTCAAATCCTCTAAGATCATATGAAGCATACCGATCGAGGATGCGATGATAGAATGTCTGGGTTAGGCCAGCGATGAACCCATCCAGCCGCTCTCTATCCAATTCTCCAACAAACTGGGCTAGCATCTTCATCCATTCGCCATATAGAAGCATGAGCCTTTGCTGGGTCAGACCTTCCAGTATTTTGAAGTCAAAGTCAACCCTCCAGCGGCCATCCACGAAGCGGAGCTGGCCTAGAGTTTCGGGAGTATCACTCCGGTTCATTACGCTTCTTAGTGCTTCTGTTGCCTGTCTCTGATAATGCTCCTCGGCAACGCGAAGCGCAGACTCTAGGGCTTCCTTAACCAGCAGAATTCGCCTCTTCTCAGGGGACAAAGCCTCGATGACATCGTTCTCAAGCAGATAGTCCATCACTCGGAGAATCTCACGCTCATCATAAGCCCCTCCTAGCTCAGCTAGCGTTTCTCGAACAGTACGCCGGCCATCCATAAGCCCAGCTAGTCTTGGAATGACGCCTACCATCTCTGGGTGCAGATTGCGCAGGTCTGCTGTCTCCTTGGATGTCGACTGTACATATCTTAGGAATAGAGTGCGGGATGTCACGAAGTCATTGAAACTAAGTGTGTTTCGAAAGCGAATAACGCGATGTGCCCATAGTGTTGAGGTTTCAACAATCATCTCTTCTTCAGTTATCCCACTTACCTCGCGAATCTCCCTAACGTTTCTCGAACCATCAATGAAAGGAGCAATTACGCTGTCAACAAGCTCAATTGCATCGGGCTTGATAGTGAAATACGGCACCCAATTATCTGAGAGTTCTTCAAAGGAGAGCTTCTTCATCACACTCTCTCCAAAGGACTCCAGGTAGGCATCAACAAATGATGTGCCTAGCTCTACTGATGTGCACGCTGGAAGCCATTCAAGTTCAAACTCCGCCAAGAGAGAGTCCAACACTTCTATAGTATCCTGTATGAGACGATGCACACCAACGGAGATAAGATTGGTCTGCGCACCACTTATCACCGTGAAAATTCTCGTTCCATAGTCAATCTGGAACTGAGGTGCTGTCTGCTCAAAGACCTCCTTTGAGAACATGTCGATGGCTGCGAAGAAGCTTGATGCCATTACAGGGTCCATTCCAAATGCACGCGGATCGAGCTGCATATAGAATCGAGGGCTTCCACCCTTATCTGTGATGAGAATGGCCTCGATGGAATGTCCTGTAATTTCGGCCCACCTAGTTCCAGAAAGTGGTGCTGAATGAATATTAGCATTCTTCGGAGAGCTGTGAGGGCATCCTCATCAACAACTGTTATATCAGGATGGTGCCGAGAGCGCTATTGTGGCATCGTCATGACCGAGTCAGAATCAATACTGCGACATCCAATGGCGAAGTACGTCAGAGATGACCGACAACCATGGATTTACTGTTCTGGCTGCTCCATTGGAGTTGTCACACAGATGATAGCACGCGCTATTGACAATCTGGGTCTCGACTTCTCAAAAGTGGTTGTTGTTTCAGGAATCGGATGCACAGGAAGAACTTCTGGGTACTTCAAGACTGGTACATATCACACAACCCATGGGAGGGCGATTGCTTTCGCGGAGGGAGTGAAGATTGCGAATCCCGAACTAGAGGTCATAGTAGTCAGCGGTGATGGAGACCTCGCTGCTATTGGAGGTAACCACCTTATTCACGCCTGTAGACGAAACATCGACATGACCATTGTATGTGTGAACAACTTCAACTATGGAATGACCGGAGGGCAATTCGGCCCAACTACGGAGCATGAGAGATATTCCCAGACGAGCCCGAGGCCAATTGGCAATGTGGAGCATCCTTTCAACCTTGTGAAACTCGCTGCATCATCAGGAGCTACATTCGTCGCCAGGTGGACCGCTGTGCAGGCGAGGAGAGCAACCAAATCCATTGAGAGAGGGCTCAAGAAGAAGGGCTTGTCCTTCATCGAGATTATTGGTGCATGCCCCACCGAATTCGGCAGGATGAACAGACTCGGTGATGGTGTTGAAATGCACCAGCATCTGCTTGAGGTTGCGGAAATTCAAAATGGCCTTCCTCCTCATGAGGCCGAACTTGAATATGATACACGAATAGTATGCGGCGAGTTTGTAGACATCGAGAAGCAGGAATACACCTCTGTTCTGAAGCAGATGAATGAGAAGCTCAAGAAGAAAGGGTGATCTCGGTGAGCAGGTATGAGGTCCGAATTGGCGGGTTTGGTGGACAGGGAGTAGTCACCATGGCTGTGGTGATGGGAGAAACTGCATCCCTATATGACAAGAAGTTCGTTGTCCAGACTCAATCATACGGCCCCGAGGCGCGTGGAGGAGCCAGCAAGAGCGAGGTTGTCATCGGTGATGAAGAGATCGACTATCCCAAGGTCCTGGAACCAGATGTGTTCATTGCCATGAGTAGGGCAGCCTATCTGGAGTACGTCGATGGTCTCAAGGATGATGGAATTCTCATAATCGACGAAGACCTTGTGTCAATTGAGGGGGACCTTCCAGAAGGAGTGACTCTCTACAAGATACCAGCCACCAGGATTGCTGATGAAGAGGTTGGAACAAAACAGGCCACAAATGTTGTAATGATTGGGGCGTTTACAGCCATAACGGGAAAGCTCTCGGTCAAGGGTCTGAAGAAGAGGATAGAAGAGCGATGGCCACGATTTGTGGACACGAACCTCAAGGCCCTCGATTTGGGAATGAAGGCAGGAAAGGCAGCACTGGCCGCCAAACAGTAGCTCAAATGAATATTCCTAGGAAAAGCCCGAGATACTGGGGCAGAAGTTCTACTGCCACAGTACAACTATGCTTCCGCATCTTTCAAAGCAATAATTGCTGCACCAAGAGCTCCTGTGAGTTGAGGAATCTCCGGCATCCAGAGTTCCGTCTTCAGGACTTCTGAAAGGTAATATCGGAAGGCAGGATTCAATGCAACGCCCCCGGTCACACCTATGGGGGTGGCAATTCCTACCCTCTTAGAAAGTGACCCGATCTTTGAGGCCATTGACTGATGGATCCCTGCGGCGATATCAGCCGGGGAATCGCCAGACCCTATGCGTCCAATTACCTCGCTCTCAGCAAATACTGTACATGTGCTGCTGATTGTACAAGGCGACTTGGACTCAAGAGCCAAAGGTCCCAACTCGTCCAGTGATACTTCTAGTACACGTGCCATCACTTCTAGGAATCTGCCTGTACCAGCGCTACATTTGTCATTCAGTTCAAAGTCTTCAGGTCGACCATTGGACCCTATTCGAATTACCTTGGAGTCTTGGCCACCCACATCGATAAGGAGCCGAATGTCAGGATTCAGTGAATTCACACCAACACTATGACAGGTAATCTCTGTCACAGTCTTATGAGCCATATCAACAATATTTCTACCGTATCCTGTACCTATGATGCGACACTCATCCTTGGTCTTTCCAGATGCTGTGAATAGATTTCCCAAGACTTGGGCAACTGCAGATGCTGCTGAGGCTCCAGTGCCTTGGAGATGGCTTGCAAGGATGGCACCATCCCTGTCTACCATGACCCCTTTCGTTGTTGTTGACCCAACATCAAGTCCGATTCCAAATGCTTTCTCTGTCACAGTTTTAACTTCCTAGACGAACATCTCAAGAAGAGCATCGACACGAGTCTGAATCTGAGCCTCATTGAAGAGCCGACTGTCAACCATGTCACCCTCAATCACAACGCCAGGGACGCCGGTTCGCTCTGTCACAATCTCCTTTGACACAAGCTGACCTAGTGAATAGCGCTTGCAGGACCGGACTGAGAACATGACAAATCCATCAAGGTCGAAGTCCTTTATCAGCTGGACCATCTTGTCGACTTTGGCATCCAGATTCTTGTTGAGGTAGACATTCGAATAGATGTCAACGATGCCATCGAGAAGTGAGCTTGTGTCAGTTCCCTCAACGGCCCCACACCAAGCATGAGTGTAAGTATCTGCAGGAAACACGACACCTCGAGCAGCTAGCTTGTTGAAGAACTTGAGAATGAACCATGGAGGAATGTTGTCCCATAATAGCCTGATCTTCTCCTCTCGTATTGCACCGACACCCTGCTTGACACGGTCTTCGACTTCAGTCAGCAAGACCTCATAGAATTCAGTGCAATGCTCCATACCGCGACTGGAAACGACCGGAGCCATTGTCAGAAAGCGGTCAGCGCAATTTAGTGGACTGGGCCTATTCTGACAGGCACTGAGCGATTGCGTCCAGAGTTTTATTGCCCTACTCGAGAGTTCTGACACTTCACGGAACCTGTCCTCTTCCAGTGTCGTGTTAAACGTCTTTGCCAAGAAATCAATAAGTCGCAACAGACCTTGTTTAACATATGCTCGATGGTGAGGCTTTTGCTCTTCTTCCAGAGGTGGCGTGTCAAGAAGAAACACGGGAGCTCCGGTCTGTTCTGAATTTGCATCATACCATTTCAAAATAGTACCGCAGATGTTGTTGCACCCAAGAAGAGCCTGTGGCTTTGGCAATGCACCCATGGCTACATCATCAGGCCTGTCTGTTGACCCAATGCTCGCTCGAGCATAAGAGCACAATTCCTGCGAGTATCCCAAGTCCTCTGCAAATCCACATACTTCCGGTCCTATCTTTGTTGCACCAATAATAGCTCCAGCCTGCTCGGGATAGGTTGGAAACACATTCATGGCAACTGGAATCTCAACTGGAAATCCAGATGAAACCCATGCCAAATTTCCCTCTTCTGATGCCGCCATAGCTTCCATTCCGTGACGAAAGGCGATCTGCTGCAGGAGAGCTTGGGTTTCTAGTTTCCTATAGGGTTTCTCGTCGTCACTCATTCTTATCACTCCTTCAATTGGCATCAATGGTTTCTAGAAAAGTCTGAATCCTGCCTTCAATTCGGGCACGATCAGAGAGTTCAGAGTCAAGAGGAAGTTTCACTGTTGGCACACCAACTTCTTCCGCGGCCTTTTCCAAGGATGGGGATTCAAACTCATCTGGGTCACAGAAAGACTGCTCACATACTATCAATCCCTGGATTGATAGCTTTGTAAGGACATCTTTGAGGAAGGCGACACGTTTCGGCAAGCCTTCTTGAGTTGGCTCACCATGAGCTCCAAGAATCGATCTCGCTGATTCTTTGAAAGGTTCGCCCTCAACATTCACTGGAGGCGTGAAGACTGTCTTGAATCCAAGGGAAAACATATCGAGCACAAGTGTTGTATCAGTGAATCCGGGGACATTTTCGATAAGTCCAGCAAATGTTCTCGGCTCTATCATTCCACCAATCACAACAATTCTTGGACTAGATGTATCGATATCCACCTCAAAGTCTGATAGATCTTGGTTTAGCAAGGATTCGCGAAGTTGTTCTACCTTGTTCCTTTGATTTTCATTCTCGAAACTCTCCATAGCCTCCTCCCATTTTCTTTTCATTCGTTCTGAAACCTCTTGTGTAGGAGCTGTGAGAAACTCTCCAACGAAATGAGAGAGCTCATCGTATGAAAGAAAAGATGGATAGAGGAGTCGAGTACAATACATCAACTGCAAAACATCTCGAATCTCATGAAGAAGTAGTGCAGCGGTCTTGAAATTCGATTCCGAAAAATCATTGCCATATAAGGTGGCCAGGTTTTCGGAGAAGGCCTTGATCTCCATGGCTAGGAAGTCAACACTTGATTCGCCTGCATCACCAACTGGATATGTTAGACGAAACACCTTGTCTTCAGGAAATCGCTTCTGCCAGACATCACCAACGTTCTGGAGTGCGTCACACGTGTTTCCTGAGAAGAGTATGCCAGTCAGTTGTGGGAAGCTGTCACTGACCCTTTGACTGAACAGGTTTCTCGTCAAGGAGCAGGCAAAAGTCTGTAGACTTGCTTCATATGCCCCGACCACCGCCGGATTAGTGCGGACAAGAGAGGGCTTGAACCCATGAGCTATGATCAACTCGTGCGGAGGGTGTGGATATATGTAGCCAAGAACTCGCTCGCCAGCATCAACAAGCGCCTTCAGGACCTGATTAGATTGTTCGATGACTGTAGGATAGCTCACTTGGACACCTCATCTTTCAGTAGTTGATAGTATCAACAATAGCGAACAACCTCTCCTCTGCTTTCTTATTTCTTGTGCTACCACTCAACTCAGAACGAATTTTGACAAAAGAGAGCAATTCCCTGGCTCAGATAGTGTTTCAAAGGTGAGCAGAAGATTATATCAAGCAGTGTTTTTTTAGGATTTCATCATGACACCCGCAAAATCTCGGGCATTTTGCGGCTGACAAGTAATGAGAGAGAATGGAGTGAACATATCTATGGAAGAAATGATTTGGCACAAGCATAGATGGCCGGAGACTGTCAAGAAATCACTTGACTATCCTGATGAGCCACTCTTTGCTATATTGGACAAGATCGCTGCTCAGCATCCTGAAGCGCCATCCACGTTATTCGAGGGGATAGCGCATTCGTTTGCTGAAGTAAAGGATCATGCTGACCGGATAGCCAATTTCCTCTCAAGTAGAGGCATTGGAAAGGGTGATAGAGTGGCTATCTTCATGCCTAATGTGCCCCAGTATCCACCTGTGTTCTTTGGAATTCTGAAGGCTGGAGCAACCGCTGTGACCTGTAATCCCCAGTACAAGACAAACGAACTGAACTTCCAACTGAAGGACTCAGGGGCAAAGGGTGTATTTGTCTTTGACCATCCAATCTTCACGCCCACTGCATATGGAGCGATCAAAGGCACTGACGTTGAAACGGTTGTGATATGCAGTATCAAGAGTTTCTTGCCGAAAGCAAAGGCGGTTCTAGGCGGTCTTCTGGGAAAGATTCCGAAGGGTGATTCGTACGAGGAGGGAACTGTCTTCTATGATGACATCATTGCGCAATTCGATGCGAAATCACCAGATGTGATTATCGACCCAAAGGATGACCTCGCCTTGATTCTCTATACTGGGGGTACAACAGGTACACCAAAGGGTGCTATGCTCACTCACA
This sequence comes from Promethearchaeota archaeon, assembly GCA_048939765.1. Taxonomy (GTDB): domain Archaea; phylum Asgardarchaeota; class Thorarchaeia; order Thorarchaeales; family Thorarchaeaceae; genus SMTZ1-83. Next base: position 10,540 of record JBHLPF010000002.1, on the reverse strand, counting down.
GCAACTTGTACAGCAATGTCATGCAGGTTGAGGAGTGGAGTCAGTTGGAACCTAAAGAAGGAGGACCACCCGAGAAGCTTAAGCCTGGCGAAGAAGTATTCGTGGGAGCGCTCCCATGGTACCATAGCTATGGGTTGACACTGACCATGATAGCCTCCTACTATATGGGAAGCTCACTAGTCTGTGTGCCAGACCCAAGGGGCGGAAAGCCACCTATGAGCGATCTTCTCAAAGATATTCAGAAATACAAGGGCTCAATCCTTCACTGTGTGCCTGCACTTTATGCAGGTATGGTGAACAACCCGGATGTAGGGAAATATGACCTGACCAGTCTCAAGGCCTGTGGATCTGGTGCTGCACCACTGCCTCCGGAGCTCGCGAAAGTCTTTGAGAGCACGACTGGAGCTACGCTCTTTGAGGGGTACGGTCTGACTGAAACATCCCCAATGACTCACGCTAATCCTGCGTTGAAGTCATTGCGCAAGTTTGGTTCAATAGGGGTTCCTATCCCTGATACATATGCCACGGTTCTCGACATTGAAACCGGAAAGAAGGAACTTGAGCAGGGAGAAACTGGTGAAATAGCCATCAGTGGTCCGCAAGTCATGAAAGGATATTGGCATAAACCCGAGGAAACTGCGGCGGTGATGAGAGAAATCAAAGGAAGGCGTTACTTCCTCACTGGTGATATTGGACACATCGATGAGGATGGATTCTTTGTCATCTCCGACAGGAAAAAGGACATGATCAATGTTGGTGGCCTGAAGGCGTATCCGAGAGAGATTGAAGACATCTTCTTTGAGCATCCAAAGGTGCAGATGGCCGCTGTCATCGGTCTACCCAGAAAGGACGACCCGAGCAATGAGTATGTCAAGGCATATGTTATCCTGAAAGAGGGAGTGACTGCCACTGAGGACGAGTTCATCGCATGGGCGAAGGAGAATATGGCGGGCTACAAAAGACCCAAGGAAGTTGAATTTGTCAAAGAGCTTCCAATGACGGCAGTTGGAAAAGTTCTTCGTCGAGAGCTTCGCGATGCAGAACTCGCCAAGATGAAGAAGTAGAACATCAATAGGGGGATTTTCCCCCTGTTTCCTATTTTTCCCGAAGAAATATGAGTAGGCAATGCAATAGCGAACAGATAGTCTGTAGTATTGACTTAGGAGCAGATGAGTGATGAAAGAACTGTATTGGCAGAAAGGTCCAAGGTGGCCACCTACTGCAAGAACGACATTGGAATATCCAAAGGAACCACTGTATACCATGCTTGACAGGACTGCTGAGAAAAGCGGAGATCACCCCTTTACATGGTTTATGGGAAAGACAAGATCCTTTGCTGAGGTTCGAGATCATGCTGATAGGATAGCAAACTTCCTATCTACTCAAGGAATCAAACCGGGTGATCGAGTAGCGGTTTTCCTGCCTAACGTACCGCACTTTCCATCGGTGTTTTTTGGAGCACTGAAAGCAGGAGCGAAGGTTGTGACCTGCAACCCCATGTATAAAGCAGGAGAGCTGAACTATCAACTCGCGGACACGGCAGCTGTAGCTGTCTTTGTGCTGGACCACCCAACTTTCACTCCGACTTGCTATGAGGCTATCAAGGGTACAGATATTGAAACAGTAGTGGTCTGCAGTCTCAAGTCATTCATACCAACTGTCAAGGCATTCCTAGGAGGTCTTACGGGTAAGATTCCAAAGAGCGGGTACTATGAAGAGGACAAGACTTTCTTCTACGATGACATTATTGCTGAATATGAACCTAAGTCACCTCAAACAGACGTGGACCCCGAGGATACTGCAGTTCTCATCTATACGGGAGGGACCACGGGAACTCCGAAGGGAGCTGAGCTAACTCATGCCAACTTGGTATCGAATATTCTACAAATCTGTGAGTGGGTCTATCTTGAGCCTCCGGATGTTGAGCTTGCGGCAGGAATCAGATACGAGGAGGAGGTCTTTGTTGGAGCAGTTCCATGGTATCACAGCTACGGACTTACTACAACTCTATTGTTGGCAGTATGGAACGCAGGCCAACTCGTGTGTATCCCAGATCCTAGAGCAGGTAAACCCCCTCTATCAGACTTGCTCAATGACTTGGAGAAGAGCAAAGGAACTTCATTGAATTGTGTGCCAGCCCTATATGCAGGCATTGCTACCCATCCCGAAGTGGACAAGTACGACTTGACCAATGTAAGGATATGCAGCTCTGGAGCTGCACCATTACCGCCTGAGCTGGCCAATGCGTTCGAAGCAGTGACTGGAGCACTTCTTTTCGAGGGCTATGGTCTGACTGAAACATCCCCAGTGACCCACATGAACCCGTTTAACTCACGGAACCGCAGGTTTGGCTCAATTGGTCTTCCCATTTCGGACACGATATGCAAGATTGTTGACATTGAAACAGGAACAAAGGAGATGCCCATTGGCGAAACTGGTGAGATAGCGATTCATGGTCCGCAGGTTATGAAAGGATATTGGCAGAAACCCGAAGAAACAGATAACGTGATGCGCAACATCAATGGCAAGCGTTTCTTCCTGACTGGAGACGTAGGGCGCATGGATGAAGAGGGATACACCTTCATCAGTGACAGGAAGAAGCAGATGATCAATGTCGGAGGCCTGAAAGCATACCCGAGAGAGATAGAGGACATCTTGTTCACGCATCCAAAGGTGCAATTGGCTGCCGCAGTTGGGATTCCAAGAGATGATGATCCAAGTAATGAGTTTGTGAAGGCGTACATCGTGCTAAAAGAAGGAGAATCTGCCACAGAGAAGGAGTTCATCGAATGGGCAAGGGAGAAGATGGCGGGGTACAAGAGACCTAAGGAGGTAGACATTGTCGACTCGCTACCCCTTAGCAACGTAGGGAAAGTCTTGCGCCGAGTACTGAGGGAAGAGGAAATCAAGAAACGCAGCGGCAAATGAGGAAGATGATGGTCGTGAACTGGAAGAGAATCGGAGCTTGGTGTGGAATCCTTGCGGGAATTCAGTTCGTCATCATCACATTCATTCTGATGGTGTTCTATCCCGAAGGATACTCTTTCATGGAAATACCCTTCAGCGCCTTAGGACTGCTAGTCACACGCGGCTATCCGACACCTATGAACTGGTTTATGTTTGCCACAGCTACGACCTTGGCAGGCGCACTCTCAATGCCGTTCTGGCTAACGATTAGAACGCTTTTCACCGAAACAACCCCGTTGAAGGCATTGACTGGTGTAGGAACGATTCTAGGCTTAGTTGCAGGCCCATTACTGGCGGGCGTAGGCATTTTCGCTGCGGATGTGTTTCCTGCACAGCATGGCTTCTCAACGATCTACTTCTTTCTGCTCTTTTCCTCAGCAATCATCATCTTCTCAATAGCGATTCTTCTCAACAAGGACTATGAGAATGTCTATGCTCTCGTTGGAATAATCGTTGCAATCATCTGCTACACACATGTGCTTATTCCTGGATTTGGCAATGCAGCAATGCAGAAGGTCGCAGTCTATTCGCTTGTGCTTTATTCCGTGTTCCAAGGCTATAAGCTGCTCAAGGTATTCTAGCTGTAATCGTCATCTCTGAATCTCGCCAGGGAGGATATAGGCATAGTACCGTCTGAGTATTTTTGTGCGAATGAAACGATGTAATCTTCGCATTCGAAGGTAGAGCTTCCAAGTTGATGCATCATCCTTGTAGTAGTCTTCCACCTCTTCATAGTTGATGGGATCAATGGCGAGAGCGCCGGCTTCGGAAGATATGAAGTCATTTGCAACTTCTATGAGTACAGGTACAAGCTCCGGTTTCTGCTCCTTGAAGAAGTTTGCAACTAGGTCGATAATCACCTTTCGGAAGTCGTAGTATCTGTTGACAATGTCATCAAGGTAGAACTTCTTGAGAATATATCGAGCCCCAGGCGGTGTTGGTCGGAGGAAGAGCTCCACGTCCAGTTGCTCAATCCCATTCTCTCTGAAGAGGGGCGTACTAGTGTCGAGATAGATCAATTCGACTCCTTCCCGTATTCCCTGCACGATAGCAGCAGTGTCTTTTACTGCCCAGTTGGAAACCTGACCATCAATTGCCACCTCGACTACCGGTTTCTGTTTCTCATTGAACTCCCAAACCTTGAGGAGCTGACGTAGAATGGTCTTGACTAAAGCCTTGATCTCCTCCTCAGACGCAGTCTGGATTATCTTGTCACCTATTGACTCTGCAGGCAGCTTCCGCTGCCAGAGATATAACACCAACCTCTTGTCGTCGGTCGATATAGAAGATGCACCGAATTCAGGCAACTCGATCCCAATCTCCTTTAGTCGTTCATGGTATCTGAAGTAGACGTCTGAGTACTGCTCAATCTGCTCATGAGTATCAAACAGTGGCATTCGCTTGAATGCAATGTCTGATTGAGACTCATGATGAATCTCAAAGACCGTGCTAATCTCTCCATAACCGAGGACTCCAGCCGGTATAGGTGATTCTTCAGGCTTGGCTGGATTCAGCTCTTCTTCAAACTCTTTCAAAAGAGCCAGATCAATCTCTATTGTCATCTCCATCATCCTCCTACATTGCTAAGTTCCTAGCCAACTCTAAGTAGTTGGGACGTTCTTTTGCATATGCATAGGCCTTGTCCATTGCATCAATGATGTACTCCACTTCCTCGTTCCCTATTATTAAGGGCGGGAGAAACTGAAGGACTGAGCGATCATTGTCAGCATAAACAGCAAATACCCCACAGTTGTAGCCTGCGATACTCATCAGTGGACCATACCCGATATCACTCATCTTGAGCCCCATGAACAGACCCTTTCGTCTAATCTCAACAAGAATCTCCGAGTATCGCTCCTTGACGGATTCTAGACCGGAAACTAATCTATCGCTCACTCGATTGACATTATCGAGGAATTTTGCCTCTGATGTGATATCAAGCACTTTGGCTGCCACAGGACAGCCTACCTCAGCCCCTCCGAATGTCGAAACATGGATGAAAGGATGTTCGTTCATGAATGAATCCAAATCTTCTCTATAGCAGGTAGCCGTTATGGGGTAGACCCCTCCAGCCAGTCCTTTTCCTATCGCAAAAATGTCCGGAACAACATCATAGTGTTCGAAGCCCCACAACTTGCCGGTCCGACCGAGGCCGGTCTGAATCTCATCCAGGATCAGCAACACATCCTTTTCATCGCAAATCTCCCGAATCCTCCTGTAGAAGTCGTCTGGCGGAAGGGGCATTCCGAGAGTGGCTGGAATGGTTTCGAACAGGACCGCAGCTGTTTCACCGTCTATGGCTTTAGCGACAGCATCTGCATCTCCAAATGGAACATCCACAAATCCAGGAGCGAGAGGCTCGAATGGTGCCTTGAAATGAGTATCTCCTGCTGCTAGAGCAAGTCCTGTATGCCCGTGATATGCGGATGTTGCATAGACGATCTTGTGCTTCTTGGAATGTCCTCTAGCCAGCTTTAAAGCGAAGTCAATCGCTTCGCCACCGCCCACACCAAAGACGGTCCTGGTAATCTCTTGTGGAGTGTGTTCAGCGAGCTTCTTTCCCAGCATCGCACGCTGTTCACTCATTAGATGGTGATTCCCAATATCCAGTTCTTCTAGAGCCGCTCTCATGACTCTGAGAATCTCAGGGTGACGATGCCCTAGATTGAAGACCCCACCGTTGCAATGACAGTTGATGATCTTCTTCGTGCCATCTACGTCCCACATCCAGGGCCCTTCCCTTTTGCCAAGAATGAAGTTCAAATCAACCATGCCATAGAAGTCAGCCTTTCCTGATGACACGTGTGCTGCAAAGTCTTTGATGATTTGCTCCTTTGGAGTCCCGCCTGTATACACCATTTGCATCACTCTGACAAATGGTGTCCAATGTGATGCCCACGTATCTTTCTTTCTGTCAATTGAAGCGAAGGCTATACTCTCTCAAAGGTAGCTCGGACCGTGGCACCACAATAGCTACATCTAGCCTCAAGTGGCCCTGTCCACTCCAGTGTGCTCTGCGCCAGCACTGCATTGCAGTTTGGACACGTATTTGGCACACGGACCGTTGTGAGGTCACTCCCATCAGCTCTTGTACGTCCACGGTGTTCATCAGGAATGGCAAAGGGAGGCGCACTCATGGTAAACGACCTTCGCCGACGGTAGTATTGCTGAGCTCCAGGGCCTCTGCCGCGTCTTGCTGCAAATATACACGGAAAGATGATGAATATGAAAGGCACCGTGAACAACAGGATCATCCAATTAGCTGAGAGGAATGACCCAAATCTCGCTCCAAGGACATGCCCTTCATCATAGATACCAATGTCGTAGAAGCCAGATGTGTCACCGTAGACGGAGTTCTCCTCGAGCCGGATATAGACTGTCGCATCTGATGATAGGTCAAACTCTATTGATGGAAAATTGCCAGTGGTCAGACCATTCTCCGCTATGATGTCAGTAAAAGAACTGTTAGTGGCCACATCGATTCTGACCTGGAGCCCCCAGAAGGCTTCCGAAGTGACAATGACTGTCCAGTGACCTGCAGTCAGACTAGCAACATAAGTCACCGACTCTTCACTCCAAAGATGCTCCATTGTTCGTGGGACATTTGGTTCAAGATTTGATTGCGCTGTGACAGGTCTGACAACGACTAGGGCGAGTAGTGCACAGGTGAATAGAATGACCGATAATCTTCGCAATTTTCCGTCTCCATTAAACTGTCTTGGGAAGAACAGGTCCTTAGGACTTGTTGGCTTCTTTTGTTGTTTTCTTGTGCCGCCGACCAAGCTCTACATACATCTCGGCTCCAATCATGAAGGCTTCTTTCATCCCCTCAGAGACCTCCTTCACTACCTTCCCTGGTACTCCTAGAACCAAGCTGTTGTCTGGGATCACCTTATTCTCAGTCACGACCGACCCTGCGCCTATCACACAGTCGGCTCCAACTTTGGCACCAGTCAGCACCACCGCTCCCATTCCAATAGCTGTTCGATCACCAATCTCACATGCATGGATAACGCTGTTGTGCCCGACTGTCACATACTCTCCAATTGTGGTGGGATTGAAGGGAGTGACATGAACTGAGCAGTTGTCCTGAATAGACGTCCCCTTCCCAATCTTGGCTTTGTTGAAGTCTCCTCGAATAACTGCAGACTCCCATATGCTGCAGTCCTCAGCTATCTCAACATTGCCTATCACTGAGGCACGTGGAGATACATATGCTCGTTCATCGACTGATGGTGTCTTGCCTTCAAACTCATAGAGTCCCATTAGATGCACCCTAGAGCGGGAGTACATCGCTTGGTCTTTAAGCATATTGAAAAGGCGTGGCTGATAGGCGGTTCAGGATGCAGATGCCCGTTACGCCATTACATTATCCTGCAGGATACATTCTCTCCAAGACTAACAAGCGGCTCTCATTGCCAGGGCTTTTGGTAGGATCATTCATCCCTGATATCGAAGTGCCTCTCATGTGGGTTCTATTTCCAGGGGTATCAGATCATCTGCTCTTTCACAGCCTGCTTGGTGTTTTTACGGTATGTACTCTTCTCGCAGTAGTAGTTACACGGTTCATCTATCCTCCAGTCATCTCTACAATCTTTGGGGTGGACCGAAGAGAGTTGAGAGAAGCCTGTCGAGTCACTCCTGCCTTGGTAGTTTCTTGCATGCTGGGTGCACTGTTTCATGTATTGGTTGACATTCCTATGCATCCGTATAATCCAACATTATGGCCGTGGGTTCCACCCAACGAGATTGTGGGCGCAGTAGTACTCTTCTTTGGAGAAGGCAGTGTTGTTCTAGGATTCTCGAGAGCAAACATGCTCTTCTCAGTCATCATGGGGGTCCTAGGAGTTCTCATACTCTTTACAAACATCAACAAAAATCTCTGGGATGAAATCTGGCTCGGATACAGCACTTCGGGGGAGGACTATGACCGAACAGGTACAAACCACTCCTCCAGCGAGATTTGGGATTGAGTATCAAGAATGGCTTCATTCATGTAGAGCCTTCTTAGGAACTGATTATATCCTTCAACACTGTCTGTTCGGACCGTGGCAAACAGGCTATAATCTTCGCTGGTTCGATGGAGGTCCCAGACTTCATTCATCATGCTCACTTTCTGAGCTGTCTGGGCAATCGTGCCAGGAGTTGGCTTAATCTGAAGAAAGAACTTGATTGGCAAGCCAATGTCTGTGAATTTGATATCGGCTGAGTAGCCAACTATAGCTTCCCGTTCTTCCAATCGTCTTATTGCCTTGGAAACTGCGGGTTGACTTAGACACGGTCTCATCCTGTCGCCAATCTCACTCTGGGAGAGAGGAAACGGATTATCCCTAGTGGGAGCCTGGCGGTAGATTATGCGCAACAGGTCCCAGTCTTTCGATGACACAAGTTTTGGTTGCACGGGTCGACTGGTCAATATATACCCATGAGTCTTGTAAGTTGTGAGGACTTGCACTAGCTGGTATTTGTCGGCTTTGGCCTTTGCAACAACATGGTCAACATTGTCAAGGAATTGGACAAAAGAACCGGATCCCCGGAATCGAAATAGGCCAAGGAGGGAATGGTCGCCAGAGATTCCATCCAAGGACTCGAGCTCTGGCATATCAAGAAGGCCTGCACTTACATCAAGCTCTCGTGGATTGGTCTTCAAGAGGAGTATTGTATTGCGTTCTGCATAGACCTGGGCAGGATCAAACACAGTCACATATGCCAGGATGACACGATTGCGTACGAGCTTCTTGATGGTTCGAGCAACCCAGTTTCTACTCTTGCTAATCCTTTCACTCAAGGCGGCAAGGCTTGATCTTGAGTTTCGCATCAGTTCACATAGGACTTTCTGCTCACTCTCTGTAATGTTTTGCACTTCCAATGCCTCGATTATGTGCAATCTATTCCTTGCCAATATGATGGATTCATATATGTCCTCCTCTCCGCATCCACCTGTGATTTAGATGACTGACTATAAGGTCAAGGATATTGGTCTTGCCGAAGAAGGTAGGATGTTGATCGAGTACGCTGAGAAGCACATGCCTGTATTGATGCATCTCAGGAAGAAATACTCTGAGAGCAAGCCCCTGAAGGGGATGAGAATTGCTGGATGTCTCCATGTGACCAAAGAGACTGCCGTACTGGTTGAAACTCTTCGGGCAGCAGGGGCCGAAGTCGCATGGTCTGGATGCAATCCATTGTCCACCAACGACAAGGTGGCTGCTGGACTTGCTGCAAATGATGTTCCAGTCTATGCTTGGCACAATCTGAACAACGAGGAGTACTACTGGTGTATTGAACAAACACTAAAGACTGAGCCCACGCTAACACTCGATGATGGCGCAGACCTTATCTTCACTCTTCACAACAAGCATCAGGAGCTAATACCAAACCTCTACGGGGGTTCAGAGGAAACCACCACCGGCGTGATTCGAGTACGTGCGATGGCCGAGGACGGTGCCCTGAAGTATCCAATCATGGCTGTCAACGATGCGGATACTAAGCACTTGTTCGATAATGTATACGGGACAGGACAGAGTGTTTTTGATGGGGTCATGAGAGCTTCTGCTATACTGATTGCCGGGAAAACTGTGGTCATCGGTGGCTATGGTTACTGTGGCCGTGGTATGGCTGAACGCGCAAGAGGGCTGGGTGCAAACGTGATTGTCACTGAGGTAGACCCTGTTCGTGCACTGCAGGCTCGAATGGACGGTTTCAGAGTCATGAAGATGAATGATGCTGCATCTGAAGGGGACTTGTTTCTGACTGCCACTGGTATGAAGGATATCATAACGAGAAACCACTTTGAGGTCATGAAGGACGGGGCAATGTTCGGAAACGCCGGGCACTACAATGTTGAGATTAATGAACCGGATCTTATTGCCCTCAGTAAAGGCTCCAAGAGGAGAGTTCGTCATGCTCTTGATGAATATGAGCTGAAAGATGGACGCAGACTATACCTGCTTGGTGAAGGTCGCTTGGTCAATCTCGCAGCTGCTGAAGGCCACCCCTCGGAAGTCATGGACCTGAGCTTCGCTAGTCAGTTCAATGCGATGATTTGGATGACAGAGAATGGTAAAGACCTCAAGCCTGCGGTGTATGAATTCCCGAAAGAGCTTGACAATGAAACCGCATTAGCCAAGCTTGAAACCATGGGAATCTCCATTGATATGTGGACTGAAGAGCAAGAACGATACGCTAGAGCATATGCCGAAGGAACATAGTCGAAGGATAGAAGAGGCAGACAGGCATCCTCTTCCCTCCCTTTCTATGCCTCAACTGTTAGACTGGTTCTTAGTATTGAAAGCAGTTTCTGTTTCTTAGCAAGAGATTCCCTTTAAACTTCAGCACATACAATCACAGTTGAACTTCCACGGATATCAATGGTGAAGGCACCCATCCTGCTACTCAACATCACCATTGATCACTCTAGAAGCCAGCTCCTTCGCTTCCTCCCTTCTACGCTTCAAATCATCAGCCTGTGACTTCAGAGAATGGAACGTCTTGTGTTTTGATGAAATCACGGATTCAACCATCGCGACGATTGCCTCAGATCTGCTCTCAAATATATCAAGTTCAATCAAGG